>NZ_JBIVVS010000012.1:0-229793 GCF_044768625.1 Kitasatospora sp. NPDC091207 | reverse complement strand
GGCCTGGGCCCGTGGCCGTCAGGCCTGGGCCCGTGGCCGTCAGGCCTGGGCCCGTGGCCGTCAGGCCTGGGCCCGTGGCCGTCAGGCCTGGGCCCGTGGCCGTCAGGCCTGGGCCCGGAACGACGCCGGCCGCTCGGGCGAGGCCTCGGCCAGCGCCTTGACGACGGCGTCGACACCCTCCCGCAGTCCGTAGACGGGGGTGTCGGGCTGCTGGCGCCAGGACTCGTCCAGGCCGCCCGCGTCCACGCTGTCGAAGCCCAGCTCGTCGATCAGCGCGCGGACCACGCGCTTGGCGGCCTCGTCGTCACCGGCCACCGGGAGCGCGAGCCGGTCCGGGGCGCCCTGCGGACGGGGCCGCTCCAGGAGGTCCTCGGCGTACGTCCCGTTGAAGGCCTTCACCACCGGGTGCCCGACGTGCTGCTCCGTCCAGCGGCTCTCGGGCAGACCGTCCTCGATGGCCGCGATCCGCCCGTCCCGCTGCTGCGGGTAGTAGTTGCCGGTGTCGATCACGACGAAGCCCTCGGCCGCGCCGTCGAACAGGCCTGACGGCAGGTCCGGCACGTTCTTCAGCGGCACCGTCACCACCACGACCTCCGCGCCGCGCGCCGCCTCCCCCACCGTGACCGGTGTGGCGCCGGTCTCCTCGGCGAGCGCGGTCAGCGTCTGCGGGCCCCGTGAGTTGGCCACGGACACCTCGTGCCCGAGGGTGGTGAGCCGGCGGGTGAGGTTGCCGCCGATGTTGCCCGCGCCGATGATCCCGATCTTCATGATGATCCTTTCGGTCCTGCCGCGACCGTGCGTCGTGCCTGGCTGCAACCCCGGAACGTGCACGGCTATTTCCACCGGGCCAGCCGCCGGCCGGCGCGGTCGATCGGCGACCGGGACGGCCCGCATCCCGATCGGTGGCAGTCGGAACCGGTCTCGATCGAGCACGATCGGCCACCGCCGCCACATTCCGGCCAACCGGGAAATTCCTTCACCTGTTCGGAACCGGAGCTCCCCCGGCTCCGACTGCTGTACCGGACCCCGCCGCCGAGGCGGTGTCCGCGACGGCACAGCGGAGGAGAATCCATGGCAGCGCGACAGGCGCCGGCCGGCAGTGGGCCGGGCGACGGTCCGGCACAGCCGCAGGACCGGTGGATCCTGGTCGTGGCGGCCGGACTGCTCTCGTTCGTGGCCATGCTCGACATGAACGTCGTCAACCTGGCGCTCACCGACATCGCCGAGGGACTTCACGTCTCGTCCACCACCGCCCAGTGGGCCGTCCTCGGCTACCAACTCCCCCTGGTGGCCCTGCTGCTGCCCGCCGGGCGCTGGCTCGACCAGGTCGGCACCCGGTCCGCCCTGCTGCTGGCGGTGAGCTGCTTCGCGCTCTGCAGTGTGCTCGCCGCCCTCGCGCCGTGGGCGGGCTGGCTGGTGGCGGCCCGGCTCGCGCAGGGCGCCTTCGGCGCCGTGCTGTTCGTGCTGATGCCGGTGCTGGCCGCCACCGCCGTCCGGCCGGAGCTGCGCGGCCGCGCGATGAGCGTGCCCGCCACCCTCGGCCCGCTCGGTGCCGTCACCGGTCCGGTGATCGGCGGCCTGCTGCTCGACCACGTCGGCTGGCGGGCCATCTTCCTGGTCAAGCTGCCGGTCTGCCTGGTCGCCCTGCTGATCGCCCACCGGCACGCCCCGCGCGGCGGGCGGCTGCGGCTGCCCGACCGGGGCTCGCTCGGTGACGCCGCGCTGATCGGCTCCGCGGTGGCCGCCGTCCTGCTCGGGCTGACCCTCGCGCCCGACGCGCCCGGCTTCCTGCTGCTCGCCCTGCCCGCGGCCCCGCTGGTGCTGCTCTGGCTGCGCCGGCCCGGCGGACGGCCGGTCGCGGCCGTGCTCCGCACCCCCGGCGTCGCCGCCCTGGACGGCTCGGTGCTGGCCCTGGCGGCCGGCTTCGCCGCGACCCACTACCTGCTCGCCCAGCACCTGCGCCGGGACGACGGGATCACCGCCACCACCACCGCGCTGACCATGCTGGCGTTCCCGCTCGGCATGGTGCTGGCCGGCCGCTTCGGCGGGCGGCTGGCGGACCGCTGGGGCGCCCGGCCCACCGCGCTGACCGGCGCCACCGTCACCGCCACCGGCCTGCTGCTGCTCGTCCCGCTGGACGCCGGCTGGACGCCCGCCGACATCTCCTGGCGGCTCGCGATCGCCGGGGCCGGCATGGGCCTCAACGGCGGCCCCGTGCAGGCCCTGGTGATGAGCGCCGCGGCGGCGAAGCAGCTGGCCACCGCCGGCTCCGCCGTCCAGCTCTCCCGCAGCCTCGGCTTCGCCCTCGGACCCGCCCTCGGCACCGCCGCCGCGCTGGCCGGCGGCGCCGGCACCACGGCCGTCCGGGCCGGGCTCGTCCTCGCCACGCTGGCCGCCACCACGGCCGTGGCCCTCCTCGCCCTGCACCACCGCACCACCCGCAGTACCCGCACTACCGGCACCACCGGCAGTACTGGCAGTACCGGCACCAAGAGCTCCACCGATTCCGCGAGCACCGCGAGCACCGCGAGTACCCGGAGCGCCGACAGCTCCACGGGCTCCCGGCGCTCCGGAACCTGACGAAGCGCCGTCGCGCGCGCACCACACACCCCGACCGGAGGACCACCGCATGACCGACACCGTCCACGATCCGACCACGGGCAGCCCGGCGGACACCCCGCGCTGCCCGTTCGGACACGGTGAACTCCCCGACCCGGTACCGCTGTACGGGCCGGAGTACAAGAGCGACCCCTATCCGCTCTACCGGCGGATGCGCGAGGCCGGACCGGTCCACCGGGTGCGGTTCCCGAGCGGGATCGCCGCCTGGCTGGTGACCGGCTACCAGGCCGCCCACGAGACCCTCAACGACCCCCGGCTCGGCAAGAACCACGCCCTGGGCAACGAGGGCTGGCGCCGGCTCGCCTCGATCATGCCCGAGCCACAGCACTCCCAGCTCCAGGTCCACCTGCTGCACCAGGACCCGCCGAAGCACACCCAGATGCGCCGGCTCGTCCTGGACGCCTTCGCCCCGCGCCGGGTGGAGTCCCTGCGCCCGCGCGTCCAGGAGCTCGCCGACGCCCTGGTCGACGAGCTGCCCGACACCGGCGGCGCCGATCTGGTGGCCGGCTTCGCGGCCCACTACCCCTTCCGGGTGCTCGCCGAAGTCATCGGACTGCCGCAGGAGTTGGCCGTCCGCTTCGACCGCGACTGGGGCAAGGTCGTCCAACCGGTCGGCCCGCAGGACCCGGGCCGGCCGGCATACGAGGGCCGGCTGCGTGGCCTCCAGGGGTACATCGCCGACGTGGTGGCCCACAAGCGCGCCTCCCACGACCCCGCCGGGCCCGACGTGGACCTGCTCGGCCGGCTCGTCGCCGCCTGCGACGCGGGCGAGTTGACCCCCGAGGAGCGCGACTCGATCGTGTTCCAGCTGCTGGTGGCCGGCCAGGAGCCCGTCACCAACCAGATCACCACCATGCTGATCACCCTGCTGCGCCACCCCGACCAGCTCGCCCGGCTGCGGGACGGCGTCGCCGCCGACCCCGCCCTGCTCACCCGGGCGGTGGAGGAACTGCTGCGCCACGACGCCGCGTTCGAGATCACCACCTGGCGCTTCTTCGCCGAGGACAGTGACCTGTACGGCACGACCGTCCCGGCCGGCGACTCCGTGATCGTCTCGCTCTGCGCCGCCAACCGCGACGACGAGCAGTTCCCGGACGCCGACGTCCTCGACTTCGACCGCACCCCCAACGCCCACCTGGCCTTCGGCCACGGCATCCACTACTGCCCCGGCGCCGCCCTGGCCCGGCTCGAACTCCAGATCGCCGTCGCCACCCTGCTCACCCGGCTGCCCGGACTGCGCCCGTCCACCGGGGACGGCGAGGGGATCGACGCGCTCACCTGGGTGCCAGCCGTCCTCGCCCGGGGCGTGAACCGCCTCCCGGTCGCCTACGACAAGCGGACCTGACCGCCCCACGGCTCCCCGGCACCACCGCTGACCGGCCCGGCGCCCATCGCCGGGCCGTGGCTCCCGCCTGCCCCGAAGCCCGCACACCGTTCGTCCCGTGGAGGACCACCATGCCGCCCGCCGGCGTCGCCACCGATTCCCCGACCGACACCGCCGCCCAGTCCGGCACCACCGCCCACCCGGGCACCACCTGCCCCGACACCGCGCGAACCGCCCCGGCCCGGCCGGGCACCGCTCGGCGCCCCGCCGCCCCGGATCCGCGGTCCGTGCCGCGGATCTGCGCCGCGATCCTGGAGCTGCTGCTGCCGCACCGCCGCGCCTCCGACCCCGAGGTGAACGCCACCGCCGCCGACTTCCCGCTCCAGCTGGAGCAGTTGGCCGACTTCGTCGCCGTCGGCGACCCGATCGTGTTCACCCTGCCCGGCTTCCCCTGCAAATCCCCCAACCTCGCCAAGGTGCTCGGCCATCTGCCCGACGAGGGCGAACGCCTCTCGCTCACCTTCCTCGACGGACTCTGCGAGCGGATCGGCGCGCTCTACGAACCCGGTGCGCGGATCCTGATCTGCTCCGACGGCCACATCTTCGGCGATCTGATCCACGTCCCCGACGACCACATCGACCAGTACTCCGACGCACTGTCCGCGATGATCACGCAGGAGGGGCTGGGCCACCTCGCCACCTTCGATCTGCGGGCCGTCCTCGGCGACCTGCCGTTCGACGAGAAGCGGGCCCGGGTGCACGCCCAGTACGCGCCCAGCAAGGAGGAGTTGCGCGAACAGGTGCTCACCGACGAGGAGACCCTGCGGCTCTACCGCGGCATCACCCGGTTCCTCACCGAGGACACCGCCGGCTTCACCGGCACCCGCTCCGCCCTGCAGCGGGACTGCCGGCAGCGCGCGTACGGCGTCATCCAGCGCAGCCGCGCCTGGGGCGACCTGATCGCCGAGCAGCACCCCCGGTCCTTCCGGCTCTCCATCCACCCGCAGCGGGTCGGGGTGGCGAAGTTCGGCATCCGGCTGCTGGAGGCCGCCGACGCCTGGATGACGCCGTGGCACTCCGCGGTACTCCACCGACCGGACGGGCGCTGGGAGTTGCTGCGCAGCGCGGAGGCCCGGGAGATCGGCCGCCTGGTGGAGCGCGACGGCCGCCCGAGCCACTACGAGACCGTCTGACACGTCGGCGGCCCCGCCGGTGACGACGCGGGCGTGCGGTGGTCGAACGCGATCAACGGGTCACCCGTGAGCGGGTGTTCGACCACCGCCGCCCGTACGCCGAACACCTCGGCGAGCAGCTCGGCGGTCAGCACGTCACGTGGCGTCCCGGAGGCCACCAGGCTGCCGCCGTGCAGGACGTGCAGCCGGTCGCAGACCGAGGCCGCCGCGTTGAGGTCGTGCAGCGCGATCAGCGTGGTACGGCGCTGCTCGCGCAGCAGGCCGAGCAGCTCGACCTGGTGCCGGACGTCCAGGTGGTTGGTCGGCTCGTCCAGCACCAGGACGTCCGGCTGTTGGGCCAGGGCCCGTGCCAGCAGCACGCGTTGGCGCTCCCCACCGGACAGCTGGGCGAACCGGCGGTCCGCCGCGTCCGCCATCTCGACCCGTGCCAGGGCGTCCGCGACCAGGCGGTGGTCCTCCGCGTCGTCCCCCGCGAAGGCCCGCTTGTACGGGGTGCGGCCCATCGCCACCACCTCGCGGACGGTCAACTCGAAGTCCCCGCCGCGCTCCTGGGGCAGCGCGGCGATGTGCCGGGCGGACTGCGCGGCGGTCAGCCCGGCCAGCTCCCGGCCGGCCAGCAGGACCCGCCCGGCGCTCGGCCGCAGATGCCGGTAGACGGTGCGCAGCAGGCTGGACTTGCCGCTGCCGTTCGGGCCGACCAGCCCGGCGATCTCGCCTTCCTTGGCGACCAGATGGACGCCGGCCACCACCGTCCGTCCGGACAGGGTGACACTCAGATCCTCGACCGCGATCCTCAATTCCGCTCCAGTCGTCGGTCCAGCAGGAAGAGCAGGGTGGGCGCGCCGAGCAGGGCGGTGACCACCCCGATCGGCAGCTCCTGGGTGTCCAGGGCGGTTCGGGCGAGGGTGTCGACCACCACCAGCAGCACCGCCCCGGTGAGGGCGGACAGCGGCAGCAGCCGGCGGTGGTCACCGCCGACCAGCAACCGGCAGACGTGCGGCACCATCAGTCCGACGAAGCCGATCGCGCCCGAGACGGCGACCAGCACGCCGGTCAGCACACTGGTGACGACGAAGACCTCGCGGCGCAGCCGGGTGACGTCCACACCGAGCCCGGCCGCCGTCTCGTCGCCCATCAGCAGCGCGTTCAGGCCGCGGGCGCGGGCCTGCAGCACCGCCAGCCCGAGCGCCACCGCGATGGCGGGGACGACGAGTTGGCCCCAGACGGCGCCACTGAGACTGCCCATCAGCCAGAACAGCACGCCCCTGGTCTGCTGTTCGTCGCTGGTCTGCAGGACCAGGTAGCTGGTGAAGCCGGCGAGGAACTGGCCGATGCCGATGCCGGCCAGGACGAGGCGCAGCGGCGAGAACCCACCGCCGCGCCGGGCCATCAGCCAGACCAGTGAGAACGCGGCCAGCGCGCCGAGGAAGGCGGCCAGCGAGATGGTCAGCCCGATCGCACTGCCGAAGGCCAGCTCCAGGCCGAGCCCGCCGCCGAGGACGATCACCGCGACCGCGCCCAGCGAGGCGCCGGAGGAGATCCCGAGCAGATAGGGGTCTGCGAGCGGGTTGCGGACCAACGCCTGGACGGCCGTGCCGACCAGGCCGAGCCCGGCCCCGACCATCGCCGCCAGCAGGGCGCGCGGGACCCGCAGTTGCCAGACGATGAGGTCCCGGGTGCCGGGCTCGGGCGGGTGGCCGGTGAGCCGGTGGGCGACCACCGACCAGACCTCGCCGGGCGGGATGTCCACCGACCCGAGCGAGACGGCGGCGGTCAGCGCGGCGACCAGCGCGAGGGCGAGCACGACGGCCAGCGGCCCGGCGCGCAGCGTCCCCGTCCGGCTCCGCCTGCCGGTGACGGCGGCCGATGCCACGGCCTACTGGCCGTTCTTGACGAGCGCGGGGTGGACGGTGGCCGCGATCTGCCGGACGGTGTCGGCGTTGCGCACCCCGGCGATGGTGGTGACCTCGGAGCCGATCCGCAGGAAGTGCCCCTCCTGGACGGCCTTCAGGCCCTGGGTGGCGGGGAAGGCGCGCAGGAAGGCCTCGGCGTCCTCGAAGGCCTTGCGGTTCTCCTGCTCACTGCCCCGGTTGCGCACCGCGAGCTGGATCCAGTCCGGGTTCTTGGCGACCACGTCCTCCCAGGAGGCCGGCTTGAAGTCGGCGTCGCAGTCGGCGAACACGTTGCGCGCGCCCGCCAGGGTGATGACCGCGTTGGCCACCTGCCGGCCGCAGACCGACATCGGCTGCTTGGTGCCGGCGTCGAAGTCGAACAGGAAGTAGCTCGGCCGCTGCTCGGCGGGCACGGCGGCGATCGCCGTGCGGACCTCGCCGATCTGCCGCTCCATCCCGGAGACCAGTTCCTCGGCCCTGGCCGCCGTGCCGGTCACCGCGCCGAGCCGGCGGATGTCGTTCTCGACCTCGGCGAGATCGGTGCGCGGCGCCTTGGCCGCCTTCGGCGTGCCAGCGCAGGCGGTGGACAGCAGCAGGACGTGCTGGATGCCCGCCGCCGCGAACTCCTCCTCGCTGGGCCCGGCGCCCGCCGCGCCCATCATCGGCATCGCGCCGAAGGTGTCCACGTAGAGGTCGGCGCCCGAGCCGAGCAGCTTCTCCTTGGCGATCACCTTGTCCCCCAGCACCGGCACCTTCGCGCCCTGCTCGGCCAACGCCGCCGGCAGGCTGCCCTTGCCCGGCGGGAACCCGGTACCGACGACCCGGTCGCCCGCGCCGAGCTGGAGCAGCATCTCCAGGCTCGCGGCGTTGCTGGTGACGATCCGCTTCGGCGCCTGCTGGACGGTGGTCTCCCTGCCCTGGCAGTCCGCCACCTTCACGGGGAACCCGGCGGCGGTGGCCTGCCCGCCCCCGTCGGCCCGGTCGCCGCCGGCGCTGCTCCCCCCACCGCCGCTCCCACAGGCCGTGGCGAACAGGGCGATGGCGGCCGCGATGCCGCAGAACACGCGAGGGCGCATGGAACTCTCCTGGTCAATGGTCGTGCTCGGACCCGTCCTGCGAGCCCGGACCAGGTAGTCGGCCCCCGCGCCCGCCCGGTTCCCGCGACTTTTCCGTCGACGGACCGGGCGTTCGGTCGGTGATCCCGGCGCACCCGCGGCTCGTCACCACCGGCGCGCGCACCCGGTCAGGCCGGCTGCCACAGCTCGATCCGGTTGCCCTCGGGATCGGTGACCCAGCCGAACCGGCCGACACCCGCCATGTCCTG
Organism: Kitasatospora sp. NPDC091207; assembly: GCF_044768625.1. Taxonomy (NCBI): domain Bacteria; kingdom Bacillati; phylum Actinomycetota; class Actinomycetes; order Kitasatosporales; family Streptomycetaceae; genus Kitasatospora; species Kitasatospora sp. NPDC091207. The sequence continues at coordinate 221,441 of NZ_JBIVVS010000012.1, read as the reverse complement.
CGTCTCCTCGGCCACGTCAGCTCCCCCCGCGCGCAGTTGTGCGAGCATCGCGTCGAGGTCGCGGACCCGGAAGTTGAGCATGACCTGCTGGGAGCGGGACCCGAAGTAGTCCGTCCCGGACTCGAAGGTCGCGAACACCGTCGGCCCGGCCTCCTGCCGCCACAGGCCGTGCTCGTCGGCGTCCAGGCCCAGACAGTCGCGGTACCACGCGCTCAGCGCGGCCGGGTCGGCGGCCCGCAGGAAGTATCCGCCGATGCCGAGTACACGTTCCATGCCCGCCATCCTGCCAGGGTGCCGATCCGGCGGACCGGCACCACACCATCGCCCCGCACGCTCTGCCTCGGACACGCCCCGCTTCGGTCACGCCCCGCTTCGGTCACGCCCCGTCCGATCACGCCCCGTCCGATCACGGCGGAACTCGTTAGGGTGGCCGGATGGCCTCCCCGCGCGACCAGTCGTCCGACCTGCCGTCAGAAGTGCCGTCAGGAGCGCCGTCCAGGACCGCTGTCCGGGTGGACGACCTCGGGCTGCCGGTGCCGTGCGGCCCCGGCCCGGTCCGACGGGTCGTGTCCTTGGTGCCCTCGCTGACCGAAGCCGTCGCCGCCACCGCTCCCGGCCTGCTGATCGGCGCCACCGACTGGTGCAGCCACCCCGCCGGCCTGGCCGTCAGCAGGATCGGCGGCACCAAGAACCCGGACGTCCGCCGGATCACGGCCCTCGTACCCGATCTCGTACTCGCCAACGACGAGGAGAACCGCCGCCCCGACCTCGACGCGCTGCGCGCCGCCGGCGTGCCCGTCTGGGTCACCGACATCCGCACCCTGGAGCAGGCGTTCGACTCCCTCCACCGGCTGCTCACCATCGCCTGCGAGCTCGCCCGCCCGACCTGGCTGGATGCCGCCGAGGCCGCCTGGGCGGATGTCCCTCCCCGGCCGACACCCCGACGTGCCGTCGTCCCGATCTGGCGCCGACCGTGGATGGTGCTCGGCCGCGACACCTTCGCCGGCGACCTGCTCCGCCGCCTCGGCGTCCAGCCGGCCCAGGCCGATCACCCCGACCGCTACCCGGCCGTCCCCCTACCCGAACTCCTCTCCTGCGAGCCCGAGCTGATCGTCCTCCCGGACGAGCCGTACCGCTTCGGCGCGGACGACGGCCCGGAGGCCTTCCCGGGCATCCCGGCGGCCCTGCTGAGCGGGCGCCATCTGACCTGGTACGGGCCGTCGTTGGTGGAGGCACCCCGGTTGCTGGCGGCACAGCTGGCCCGGGCCCGACCGGGAGCCGCCCGGGGCTGAGCGCGCGGAGCGCCGGACCCGGCCGAGGCGGCGGCGCCCGGGCGCCGGCACGGCGGTCACATCAGCCAAGGACGGCCGGCCCTCGGCGGGGCCACGGGAGGACCCGGGGCCTCGGGGGCCGGTACCCCGGCTCGGCCCCTGCCCCTGCCCCTGCCCCTGGGGAGCCTGGCCCGCAACGTGCACGACAGCGACGTCACCGAGCCCGTCACCGGTGCGGCCGGCGGGCGCCCGACCGTCCCGAACCCCGGCCACGTCGACGAACAAGGCCGGCCGAGTACGCCGAAGGGTCCGGTGGAAGCGGCGAACCGCTTCCACCGGACCCTTCGGCGTTGCTGTGGGTCAGCCGCGCGCGGCCGTCACGGCGGCGCCCAGCGCCTCCTTGATGCGCGGGCCGAGGCGGGCGAAGCCCAGCTCCTTCATCGCCGCCCGCAGCAACTCCTCGTCGCTGCGGCCGACTCCGTCCCCGTCCAGCCACCGCACGACGGCGAGCAGTTCGTCGGCCGAGTAGGCGGTCACCGGGCGGCCCGGCGTGAAGTCGGGCTTCTCGGGCCGGCCGGCCGGGAGGACCTCGACAGCCTCGGCAACGGGCTCGGGCGCGACGACCTCGACCGGGGCGTCCACCACGGCCTCCGCCGACTCGACCTCGACGACCGGCTCAGCGGGCTCGACCTCGGCCTCGGCAACCGGCTCAACGACGGCGGGCTCCTCGACCACCGACGCCGGCTCCGGCTCGACGACCGCCTCGGGCTCGACGATCTCGGATGTGGTCTCCTCGGCCTCGGCGACCGGCGCCACCTCCTCGGCAACCGGCGCATCCTCGACAGCGGACACGGCGATCTCGACCTCGGCCTCGGCGACGGGCTCGGCCGACTCGGATTCGGCAACCGGCTCGGCGGCGGCGGGCTCCTCGACCACCGACGCCGGCTCCGGCTCGACGACCTCGACCGGGGCGTCCACCACGGCCTCCGCCGACTCGACCTCGACGACCGGCTCAGCGGGCTCGACCTCGGCCTCGGCAACCGGCTCGGCGGCGGCGGGCTCCTCGACCACCGACGCCGGCTCCGGCTCGACGACCGCCTCGGGCTCGACAGCCTCGGACGCGTCCTCGACAGCGGGCCCGGCGATCTCGACGTCGGTGTCGGCCGCGAGGTTGACCTGAGCCGCCTCGGGCTCGGCAGCCTCGGGCTCGACCTCGGCGACCTCGGCGACAGGCTCGACCGGCTCGGACTCAGCAGCCGGCTCGACGGCGGTGGGCTCCTCGACCACCGGCGCGGGCTCCGGCTCGACGACCGCCTCGGGCGCGTCGGCCTCGGCGACCGCCGCCACCTCCTCGGCAACCGGCGCGTCCTCGACAGCAGGCCCGGCGACCTCCGGTTGGTCGTCCTCCAGCACCGTCGCCCCGGCCTGCGCCGGACCGGCCGGAGCGGCGTCCACCAGGTCGTCCGCGGCGGGCGACGGCGACGGGAGCGAGACAACGAGCGGCCGGGCCTCGGCGGGCTCCTCGGCCGTGAGCTCATCCGCCTCGGCCTCGGCATCCGCCGCGACCTCCGGCTCCGTCCCGGCGTCAGCGTCAGCGACGCGCTCGGCCTCGGGCTCGACAGCCGTCTCTTCGACGACCGTTTCCTCGTTGGTCGCCTCGTCGACGACAGCTTCCTCGTCGGTTGCGGCGTCGCCGACGGCTTCCTCGGAGGTCGTCTCCTCGGAGACCGCTTCGGAGACCGTCTCCTCCGTCGCCGTCAGCCCGTCCCGCTGGCCGCCGGCCAGGGCCTGGCGGGCGCCGTAGGCGGCCTCGGCGGCGCGGCGGTCGGCACGGGCGGCGGCGAGCTCGGCGAGCAGGTCGGTGAGGCCGGCCTCTTCGAGGGTGGTACGCAGCGAACGGATGGTCGGGAGGCGGTAGAGCGTGCCCTCGTCCGCCGCCAGGCGCTCCACCAGATCGATGAGCTCGGGGAACGGCAGTGCTTCCAGGTCGTGCTCGGGCAGCAGCCGGGCGAGGTCGCGCAGTCCGGTGCCGATCGACTCGAACGCCGCCGCGGTCCGCTCCGCCGACGGGCCGTCGGCGGGCGGGACGGGCAGCGCGCCCGAGGGGGCGAGGACGGCCCAGGCCCGGCGCTCGACCTTGGCCGAGGCGAGCGCCTCGTGCAGCTCCTCGGAGCGGACCTTGCGGCCTCCGACGACCAGGGCCGCGGCCTGCTTGCGCAGCCCGCGAGCGCGCAGGAAGGGCAGCTTGACGCCGTTCTCGCGGCGCCAGGCGCGGTCGGCCGTGGCGGCGGCGAGGGCGTCCAGGTCGGCGTCGTACGCGGCGGCGACCAGGATCGCGGAGGTCTGGTGGACGCGCTGGAGCGTCTCGGCGAACAGCGCCGCGACGGCGACGCTGCCGGGCACCTCGATCTTGGCCTCGACGGCCAGCGCGGTGACGGCCTCCCAGGTCTGCTGGAGGTCGCTGCCGCGGAGCTCGGCGAGGGCGGTGGAGGCGGCGCGGGCGTCCTCGGGGGTGGCGACCGTGTCGACGGCCGCGTACCAGGCGTGGGTCCCGGCGGTGAGGGTGAAGGCACCGAGTTCGGCGTAGCGGCCGAGGTCGTCCCGAAGGCCGGTCTCCGCCGTGGCCGCCTGGCCGCGGCTCTGCTCCGGGTCCGTGGCGTCCTTGGCGTCTGCGGCGGCCTTGGCGTCTGCGGCGTCGGCGTTGCGCGAGTGAAGCACTGTCATGTGAGGTCCGGTTCTGGGCGACTGCGGCGGGGCGGGCGTCGAGGGGACGGCGGACCGGGTGCGCACGGAGGCCCCGACGGGAGGGGCTGGGGGGTGCGCGGTCGGGCTGCCGGTTGTGGAGGCCAAGAATACGGGTGCCCGTTCGAGCCTTGCACGCACCCACCGCCCGACGGACCGGTGTGGCGTGCCACACCGCCCACCCGGCCGCTACCCGGGAGGGCCGGGCGGGTGGTGCGGTGCGGGGCCGGACGGGTGACCCGGTCGGCGGCGCGGCCCGTCCAGGGGGACCGCACGGCTCCGGCGGCCGAGCGGCGGCCGGTGACCGGAACGAGTGAGGGTGTCAAGGCTGACCGGCGCGAGGTACTCGTGCGGCGCGGTCCGGTGCCACCACGCGCCGGTGGCCCGCAGTTCGTGCCAGTCGGTGAAACGGTAGTGGTGGAGCGTCGCCCGGACGTGGGTCGGCGGGGCGTCCGGGAACGGGTTGTGGCGCAGCAGCCGCAGCGTGGCCGGGTCGTTCGCCAACAACCGGGCGACGAAGGGCAGGAACCAGGGCCGGGCGTACGCGGGCGAGATGGCCGCGAACCACATCAGCCAGTCCAGCCGCAGATGGTAGGGGGCGTACTGACGCGGAAGGCGGCGCACGTCACCGGGTTTGCCCTTGAATCCGTACTCGTGCCAGACGGTCTGCCGGGTGACGGTGGGCTCGTGGGTGCCCTCGATCACCACTTCCTGGCGGATCCGGCTGACGCTGCCGAAGGCGCCGTAGGTGTTGACCAGATGAAGCCGGTTGAAGGATCGGTTCATCGCCTGTTCACGGGAGAGCATGTTCCGGACCGGCCAGTAGCTGAGCCCGGCGACGGCGAGGGTCAGCGCCGTCGCCAGGCCTTCGAACCAGCCGGGGGTGCCCTGGTAGGCCTGCGGGTGGACGGGCAGCCCGAGCCGGGCCGGGTCGACGGCGGCGAGGGCCAGGGTGATGGTGAGCCAGTTCAGCCAGGCGAAGTTGCCCGAGGCGACCAGCCAGAGCTGGGTCACCACGACGACGACGGCGGCCCAGGTGGCGACCGGCTGCGGGAGGAAGAGGGCGATCGGCACCACCAGCTGGGTGACGTGGTTGGCGGCGGCCTCGACCCGGTGCAGCGGTGCGGGCAGGTGGTGGAAGAACCAGCTGAGCGGTCCGGGCATCGGCTGGGTCTCGTGGTGGTAGCGCAGACAGGTCAGGTCGCGCCAGCAGCGGTCGCCGCGCAGCTTGATCAGTCCCGCGCCGAACTCGACCCGGAAGACCAGCCAGCGCATCAGCCAGAGCACCGGGAGCGGTGGGGCGATGTCCGCGTTGCCCAGGAAGACGGCGAGGAAGCCGGCTTCCAGCAGCAGGGACTCCCAGCCGAAGGAGTACCAGGTCTGGCCGACGTTGACGATCGACAGGTAGAGCACCCAGAGCACCGCCCACAGCAGCATCGACGTCCAGAGCGGGACGGCGTCGCCCAGTCCGGCGGCCAGGGCGGCGGAGAGGCCCGCGCCGGTCCAGGACACGGCGGCGAAGAAGCGGTCGCTGTAGTGGAGGTGGAAGAGGCTCGGCGCCCGGCGGAACGGCACCCGCTCGGTGAAGCGGGGCACCGGAAGCATGCCCTCGGCGCCGATCAGGGCCCGGAACTGCGCGGCGGCGGCCGTGAAACCGGTCAGGTAGACGACGGCCAGCAGCCGTTGCACCAGCAACCGGCTCAGTCCGTACTCGGGTGCGGCGAACCAGCCGGCGAACCACTCCATGCGGCCCATGCCTACCATCGGCGGTCGTCGCGCGGCGCCCGTCCGGGGTACGGGGGCGGCCGGTTCACCCGCGCGGCGGCCGGGTGGCTGCGGCTACGGCTGCGGCTGCGGCTGCGGCTGCGGCTGCGGCTGGGGGCACGGCGCCGGCTGCGGCGACCGCCACGTCAGCGGGCCCCGGCGGGCTCCCGGCGGGCTCCCGGAAAGCACCGTGGTGGGGTCGCCTCTCCTCGGGGGTGAGAGGCGACCCCACCACGGTGGCGGGATCGGTGGACGTGACGTCGCTCGTGGACGTGGCGTCGCGGGTGGCGGGCCGGCCGCAGTGGCCGGGCCGACAGCCGCGGCAGCGGTCGTGGTCGGGCGTCGTGGTCGGGTGTCGTGGTCGTGGTCGTGGTTCGTGGGGCGTGATCGTGACAATGGCCGTGTTCGTGGCAGTGGGGGACGGGATGCGAAGGGCCCGGGGCTCAGCCGGGGAGAACCAGTCCGGCCTGCCCGGCGCCCAGTCCGTGGCGGCCGGTGGTGGCACCGCTCTGCTGGAGCCGGTCGACCAGCAGAGCGGCCAGGGTGCCCAGCTCCTCCTCGGTGCGGGACTGCGCGGTGACGTCCATGCCGGCGACCAGAACACCGCTGACCCGGCCGGTGCGCGCGGCCCGCTGCGGGGTGCAGGTGAAGCTGAAGATCTGGTGGATCCGCTGGGCGTCCGGCCGGGTGGACTGGAAACGGACGTCGTTCAGGACGGTGGCCCGACCGCTGTGGTAGGCCTCGGCCACCGCCTGCTCCAGCCCGGCCGCGGCGAGCTGCGGGTAGGCCCGACCGATCGGGCCGGGGGCCGCCACCGCGCCGAAGAGCTCGGCGTGCCGGGGGTTGGCGTAGCGGATCTGCTGGTCGGGACCGTGGGTGAGCATGATCGGGAACGGCGAGCCGTCGAAGGCCGCGAACATCTCCTGCTGCTGGGCGATCAGGTTGTCGCGCAGCCGGATCTCGGAGAGCAGCGCCTCGGCGAGGTGCTGGATGTCGCGCAGCCGCTCGCGGCCCCACGGGCGGGGCTCACGGTCGAGCACGCAGACGGTGCCGATGACGGTGTTGGTGTCGTCGACCAGCGGGGCGCCGAGGTAGGAGCGCACCCCCAGCTCGTCGACGACCGGGTTCCCGGCGAACCGGGGGTAGGCGAGGATGTCGTCGAGCGCCAGCGGGGAACGCTGGGCGACCACGTGCGGGCAGAAGCCGTGGCTCAGCGGCATCTCCCGGGTGGGCAGATCGAAGGCGATCCCCCGGTCGGCCCAGGAGCAGCCGGTGTCGCCCGCGGCGTCGGCGGAGTTTGGCGGAATGAAGAGCCCCCGGAACATCTGCCGCTCGTCGTTGATGAAGTTGACCATGGCGATCGGGGCGCGGGTGAGGCTGGCGGCCAGGTGGGCGAAGCGGTCGAAGGCCTCGTCCACGGTGGGTTCGTTGAGGCCCAGGTCGCGCAGCCTGCGGGTCCGGTCGGACTCGCCGGCGAGACCCGGGGGATGGCCTTGCGTGCTCATCACATCAGTCATGGCGCACATGTAATCAGACGTCCGTCGCGATTCGCGCTCCCGGCCCACCCGGGCTTCGTGCCTGATGGACGGTCACACCGGCACGTGGCGGAGCGCCCGGCGGAGCGGCGAAACGGGCAATGATCAATCCCCCGTGACGGGGCCCTTCAATCCTCCTCCGCTTCCGGGTGATCCCTTTCACGCCAATCCAAGATCGACCCTGGGAAGGGCCGGATCGTCATACGACAATGAGCCCTGCCGAAAATACGGACGGTTTCCGTCAGGATCCCGCCTCGCACTTCCGCGCGCACCGGCTGCATCGGGGCAACCGGCCGCCACCTCATCACCCCCACCCTTGGGCGGCCGGAGCGGTTCGGCTGCACGGACGGAGGCACGACCACCCCGCAATCGAGAGGACCCAGCATGGCGATGGACTACTTCACCGACGAACGACACGAGAGCCTCCGCGCGGAGGTACGTGAGTTCGCGGAGAAGGAAGTGCGCCCGCAGGTGGCCAGAATGGAGGCCGACCGCACGGTCGAGGTCGAGCTCTCCCGCGAGATCGCCCACCGCGGCTGGATCGGGGCCACCATCCCGCGGGCCTTCGGCGGGCTCGGCCTCGGCCATCTCGCGAAGACGGTCATCGTCGAGGAACTGGCCCGGGTCAGCGGCGCGATGGGCGCGATGGCCCAGGCCTCCCAGCTCGGTGTCGCCAAGGTCATCCACTTCGGCTCGGACACCCAACGCCGGTACTGGCTGCCCCGGTTCGCCTCCGGCGAGGTGCTGCCGACGATCGCCGTCACCGAGCCGGACTCGGGCGGCCACGTCCTCGGCATGACCGGCACCGCACGGCGCGAGGGCGACGAGTACGTCCTTGACGGCCGCAAGTGGTTCGTCGGCAACTCCCACATCGGCGACGTGCACGGCGTGGTGCTCCGCACCGGCGAGGGCAGCAGGGGCCTGTCGGCGTTCCTGGTCGAGAGCAGCCGCCCGGGCTTTCGCACCGGCAGCCTCGGCTCGCAGAGCGGCCTGCACGGCTTCAGCTTCGGCGAGATCGTCTTCGAGAACTGCCGCATCCCCGCCGCCAATCGGCTGGGCGAGGAGAGCCAGGGCCTGGACGTCGCCTACTCCTCCTCGACCCTGTACGGCCGGCTGAACCTGGCCGCCGTCGCCCTCGGCATCCACACGGCGATCGTGGAGGACACCGTGCGGTTCGCCGAAGGGCGGGTGCTGTACGGCAAGCCCCTCTCGCAACTTCCCAACATCGCACTCAAGTTGGGCGAGATGCAGTCCCGACTGATGACCGCCAAGCTCGCCGCCTACCACGCCTCGCACCAGCTGGACCACGGCCGGCCCTGCGATGCCGAGTTGATGAACGCCAAGCTGATCAACACCGAGTACGCGCTGGACTCCGCCCGGAACGCGATGGAGATCCACGCCGCCCGGGGCCTGCAGGCCGAGTTCCACATCGAGCGCTATCTGCGGGACGCCACCCACATCTACCCGCCGGCCGGCACCTCGGACGTCCAGCGACTGCGGCTCGGCCAGGTGGCCTCGGGCACGTACGGCAAGCAGTGGTCGGCGGAGCTCTCCGACCTGACCAGCTGGGCCTGGACCGAGCTGGCCCAGCGGGAGGCCCGACTGGAGGCCGACGCCGCGCGCGCGGCCGGCGCCGCCCTGCTGCACATGCCACTGGCGGGCTGAACCACCCCCGGAAGTACCGCGAGCACCCGGGACCGGCCCACGCCCGGCTCCCGGCCCTCCTCCGACTTCCCGTATTTGACCTGTTCCTGACGGCTTTCCGGAGACCTCCCCTCAGGCTCCCGGGAGGCCGTCGACGATCCGGGCCATCGCTCTGACCAGCCCGGACGTGCCGTTCGACGGCCGATCCACCGGCGCGCGACCGCGTCACCAGCCGCTCACATATCGTCAGTTGATATTGCGATAGGGCCTCCTGGGGCTGATACCGTGCCTGACGTCGGCGGCCGCGCTGCACCGCTCGGACGGTGACACCACGTCACCTTGTCCGGCCCCCTCCGGGGCACCGCCGGCCGTGGCGCTCCGAGACCCCGGTCAGAACCGGGCACGGGCGAACCCGCCGTTGGCCCCGCACCAAGGAATCAGATGCCAGGCATATCGGCCCCGCGCACGGGCCACCGCGCCGGCCGGTCCGGCTCGCTCCGCCGCTCTCTCCTCGCCCTCGTGCTGGTCCCCGGCCTCGGCCTCGCCGCCGCCTGGGGGTACGCCCTCTACCTGCTGCGCGACGCCGGCCACCGGATCGCCCTGTCGGCCGTCAGCGCGGCCGTCGCCGTCCTCCTGGTGTGGAGCCTGGTCCGCGGGGTCCGGCTGGCCCGGGCGGTGTCCGCCCGGCTCCTCGGGCTGCGGGCCGACGCCCTCGCCGTCGCCCAGCACGAGATCCCCCAGGTGGTCGGCCGGCTCCGGACCGGCGAAGCCGTCCCGCCACCGCCGTCCTGGTCGCCCTCCCGGCGCGTCGGCGACGAGCTCCAGCAGGCCGCCGAGGGCGTCGCCGCCGTCCGCACCGCCGCCCTCACCGCCATCGTCCACCAGGCCCACGGGCGCGAGGGAACCAAGAAGGTCTTCCTCAACATCGCCCGCCGCACCCAGATCCTGCTCCACCGTCAGATCAGCATGCTGGACGCGCTGGAGCGCGAGCACGAGGACCCCGAGCTGCTGCGCGAGCTGTTCGCCGTCGACCACCTCGCCACCCGGATGCGGCGCAACGCCGAGAACCTCGTCATCCTCGGCGGCGCGCTGCCGGCCCGGCGCTGGCGCAACGCCGTACCGGTGGTCAACGTGCTGCGCAGCGCCGTCTCGGAGACGGAGAACTACTCCCGGGTCGTCGTCCGGGGCATCCCGCGCGTCTCGCTCGGCGGGGAGGCCGTCGCCGACGTCATCCACCTGGTCGCCGAACTGATCGAGAACGGCACCACCTTCTCCCCGCCCTACACCAAGGTGCAGGTGTCCGCGCAGGAGGTCTCCCGGGGGCTGGCCGTCGAGGTCGAGGACCGCGGACTCGGGATGAGCCCGGAGGAGTACGAGCGGCTCAACGCCTACCTGGCCGACCCGCCCGAGCTGGACGTCTCCGCGCTCGGCGACGACCTGCGCCTCGGTCTCTTCGTGGTGGCCAGGCTGGCCACCCGGCACCGCATCCAGGTCACGCTGCGGTCCTCCCCCTACGGAGGGACGCGGGCCGTGGTGCTGGTGCCGTCGGTGCTGCTGGAACAGGCGGAGCTGCCGCCGTCCGTGGCCGGCCTGCCGTCCGGCGCCCGGGTGACCCGGACGCCGGTGGAGGCCGCCCCGGAGCGGGACGGCGGAGCGGGCGCGGACCTGCGGGGCGGGACCGGCGGGAGCGGCGGAAGGGACGGGACCGGCGCAAGGGACGGGGGTGGAGGCGGCGGGAGGGGCGGAACCAGCGAGGAACTGTCGGATGCGCTCGCCGGAGTCCTCGGCGGGCTGCTGGGCGCCGGGCCTGCCGGGGTCGGGCCGGGGCCGTCGGCGCCGGCGTCCCCCACTACGGGCTCACCGATCCCCGGGCTGCCCGACGCGGTGGTCGTGACCCGGCCCGCGCTGCCGGGGCGCCACCACGGCCCGGCCGACGAGCCCCCGACCGGGGCTGCGGACGGCGGCCTCCCGGGAGGCGAGGGCCCTGCCATGGACGGCGCCGCCGTCGGGGGCCCTGTCGCTGACGGCTTCGGGAGCTCCGCGGGCGCCCCCGCGCCCCCCGCACAGGGGCGTATCCAGGAGGTCCGGTCCGAGCACGGCCCGGACGGCCTCCCGCAGACCCCGCCCGTCCTCCCCCGGCGGGTCCGGAACGCCGGCCTGGCCGAGCAGTTGCGGCAGGCACACGCGCCCGCCGCCGTGCCACCGCCGGGCCCCCCGGCGGGCGGCGGGGCGTCGGCCGTCGACGACACCGCGCCGGAGCGCTCCCGCGCCACCATGGCCGCCGTCCAGCGCGGCACCCGCGCGGCCCGCGCGGCGGACCCCTCCCCGGAACCGCCTGCCGCCCCTCCGGCGGCCTCCACGCCTCCCACCTCTCCTGCGGCCCCTCCCGCAGCGCCTCCCGCAGCCGAGGAACAGCCGTGATGACGCGGCAGCCCGACGCCCGGCGCGATCTCCACCGACTGCTGGACCAGTGGGTGGCGCGGGCCACGGAAACCCGGCCCGCCGCCGTCCTCTCCGCGGACGGCCTGCCGGTCGGCCTCTCCCGGGGCTTGGAGCCGGCCGACGCCGCACACCTCTCGCCCGTGCCCTCCGGCCTGCGGAGCCCGGCCCGGGGCACCGGGGACCGCTTCCACGGCGGCCGGGTCCGGCGGACGGTGGTCGAGATGGATCAGCTGTTCCTGTTCGTCACCACCGCCGGCCAGGGCGCCCGGCTCACCGCACTGACCAGCGATCCGGTCGAGGCAGGGCCGATGGCCCACGAGATCACCATGCTGGTGGAGCAGGTCGGCCAGTACCTCTCCGCAGCACCGCGCGGCACAGCCGGCGAGGCCGACCCGGGCGGCGGTGCGTGACCGCGGACGCCGACGAGGTCTGGTTCTTCGACCAGGACGCCGGCCCTCTGGTCCGCCCCTACGCCATCACCAACGGCCGCACCGGCCCGCTCCGCACCGGCTTCACGCTGATCACCCTGGTGGTCACGGCCGACCCCCGCACGGACACCACCCGGCTGTCGCCCGAAGCAGCCGCGATCATCGGGCTGTGCCGCGAACGCCCGCTGGCCGTGGCCGAGATCGCGGCCGGCCTGGACCTGCCGGTGAGCGTGGTCAAGGTGCTGCTGGACGATCTGTGCGAGACCCGGCTGATCCTCACCAGGGCTCCCGTTCGGCCGGCGGACACACCGGACGTGGCACTGATCCGGGCCGTGATCGAAGGCGTCCGCCGGCTCTGACCGGACAGCCCACCCGCTCCACGAACGCTTCTCATCCCCCTCCAGGAGAGCCGAATTGACGATCCAGAGCATCGTGCCGGGTGCGGTCAAGATCCTCGTCGCCGGTGGCTTCGGCGTCGGCAAGACAACCATGGTCGGCTCGGTGAGCGAGATCGCGCCACTGCGGACGGAGGAGCACCTGACCCGGGCCGGCATCGAGGTCGACAGCCTCGACGGCGTCCGGGACAAATCCGCCACCACCGTCGCGCTGGACTTCGGCCGGATCACCGTCCGGGCGGACCTCGTGCTCTATCTCTTCGGCACGCCCGGCCAGTTCCGGTTCTGGTTCATGTGGGACGACCTGGCGCTGGGCGCACTCGGCGCGGTCGTGCTGGTCGACACCCGGCGACTGGAAGCCGGCTTCGCCGCCGTGGACTTCTTCGAGCAGCGCGGGATCCCGTTCGCCGTCGGCGTCAACTGCTTCCACGGGCGGCGCGACCGCACCGCCGAGGATGTCCGCCGGGCCCTGGACCTGGATCCCGGCGTCCCGGTCGTGCTCTGCGACGTCCGCGAGCGGAACTCCAGCAAGGAGCTGCTGCTCGCCCTGCTCGACCGGGTCCACCGGGAGGCTCTCACCGAGGGCCGGTGACCACCGCGGCGCTGCCGGGACGGTGCGGGGGCCGGAGCCGCGGCGCTGCCGGGACGGTGCGGGGGCCGGAGCCGCGGCGCTGCCGGAACGGTGGTGGGGCCGGAACGGTGGTGGGCCCCCTGGTCAGACGGCGGCCGGAACCGTGGCGGCGGCCGGGCCGGCCGGAGTGACCTTGAGCTCCTCCAGGGCCCGCACCAGCGGGGCCAGCTCCGGCGTCCCGGTGGCCTTGGCGAGCGTCGCCTCCAGGGTCGCGTCGTGCACCGGTCGGGCGGCGGTGAGCAGGTGGCGGCCCTGCGGGGTCAGCTCGGTGTAGATGCCGCGCCGGTCGTCCACGCAGAGGAAGCGGCTGAGCAGGCCGCGGTCCTCCAGGCGCGTCACCAGGCGGGTGGTCGCGCTGCTGCTCAGCGCCGCCGCCCGGGCCAGCTGCTGCATCCGCATGTGCCAGCCGTCCTGCCGCGAGAGTGCGTCGAGCACCGTGTACTCGACCACCGACAGCTGGTGCTCGCTCTGGAGTGCCTTCTCCAGCGCCGCGTCGATGAGGCCGTGCAGAGCGGCGAGCGTACGCCAGCCGCAGGCGCGGATCTCGGCGGCATCGTCGTGGATACCCATGGCTCGCCCTTCTCTTCCCTGTCCCGGGCCGGATCCCGGCCCGAGCTCGTACGCGAACTCGGGCCCGATCCCGAACCGGACCCCGTGGCCGGTCGGCCGACCGGCCCTGGTCGACGGTGGTACGACCGGTCGAACGTTCTCCCGTCCCCCCAGTATGCCATTCGACGCGTTTTACCTGCCTGTGCAAATACTTTCTTATGACCCAGCCTTGACCTGATCCTGCCGTTGCCAGCCCCCCGCGCAGAGCGCCGAGGCCAACTCCTCCCCGTAGCAGGCCGCCGCCAACCACGCGGTGGTGAACGCGGCGTGGTCGTCCGCCACGATCCGGCCGAACACGTCCCGGGGGTGGTCCGCCGCCGCCGCGCGGAGCGCGTCCAGCAGGGCCGCCGCCGTGGTCAGACCGGCCGCGCGCAGCTCCGCCCGGCCGGTGTCCGCCGTCCCCGCGCCGAGTGCGAGCCCCTGGCGCCCACCGGTCACCGCCTGCGCGACCCGGCGGCCCAGCAGGTGGACCGGGGCAGCGGGCCCGTCCGGGACGACCGGGGCAGCGGGGGCCGCCGCCAGAGCCTCGGTGCCGGGGACGACCGCGGCGGCCCCCGCGGTGGTGCTCGCGGTGGGGGTGAGATCGGCGGTCTGCAGCCGTTCCAGGCCCAGGTTGACCCGCGCCGCCCGGTCGGCGGGCAGGGCGAGGGCCGGTTCCCCCGGCTCCGGACCGGCGGGCGGCGCACCCACCGCGAGCAACCGCAGCTCCGGACGCTCGGCGCGCTCCAGGCGGCCGATCACCCGCAGCCGCAGGCCCGGCGCGGTGGCGAGCAGCGCCAGGTTGCCCCGGTGGGCCAGTCCGGGGTGATCGTGTGCCGCGCGCAGCGCGACCACCAGCCCGGCACAGTCGGCGAGCAGCCGCGCTGGCTCGCCCGGCCCGTACGGGGCGGCGCCGAGCAGCGTGACGTCCAGGAACAGCAGGTCGCTCCCGGCCGGCCGGGCGTCGAACGGCAGTGCCTCCGCCGCCAGGGCCCGTTCCACCTGGACGGCCGGCGGCACCGCCCAGAGCCCGGCGACCGGCTCCGCCGTCCACGCCGCGCCGGCGGCCCGGACCGCCCGGACCGAGCTGCCCGCACCGAGCCGGCCGGTCGCGGACCGGGTCGCGCCCTGGACGGCCAGCCCCGCCCGGGTGAACTCGCGATGGCTGAGCAGCGCGTCACCCAGCCGGACCGCCCGGTTCCCGGCCCCGACCGCCTGCGGCGCGGCGGCGGTCGGGTCGGCGTGCGGCATGACCTCCGCGACGGTGCTCAGCCGGCCGGTGGCGTCGACCGCCCAGGTGAGCACGCCGGCATGGGTGGCGGTCAGCACCGGTTCGGCGAACAGCCCGTACAGCCGCAGCCCGCCCGCCTCGTGGTACGCCTGCCGGGCGGTGCCGCGCAGCACGGCGGGATCACCGTGCCCGGCGGTCAGGGCCGTGGTCAGGTCGAGCAGCTCGCGCAGGCCGGCGACCAGGGCGGCGAGCCGGTGGTCCGGCTCGCCCGAGCGGGCCGCCCGGACCCCGGTGACCACCGCGACCGCCACGGCGGCCGGCCGGTGGAGCCCGGCGAGCCGGGCCCGGTGGGCGGCGCGCAGCAGCTCCGCCTGGAGCACGGCGCCGGCGCCGGACACCCCCGCCGCCAACACGGCCGCGGCGGCGCGGTGCAGATGGCGGGCCGCTCCCTGCTCGGCCGGGGTCAGCGGGCTGCCGGAACCGGCATCGGCGGTGTCCGGGGCGGTGACGGCGGCAGGGGCGGCAGGGGCGGCAGGGGCGGCGGCCGGGGTGAGCGGCGCGCCGTCCTCCGGTTCCCGTTCCAAATCCGCCGCCGGGCCCGGCCCGGTGTACGGATCGGCCTCGGGGGCGGTGTCGGCCTCGGAATCGGCCAGCGGGCAGACCGTGACGGCCGCCGCCCGGTGCACACAGGCCGGCGCCAGGAGACAACCGCAGCGGACATCGGCCTGCCCCCGGACCACTCCGCCCGGCGCGTGCAGAACGAGCGCCGTCTCCTCGTCCACCTCGATCCGCCACTCGTCGCCGGACCGCCGCACCGGGCGGTCCGCCAGCTTGGCGGCCGCTCCGTCCAACCGCTTCTGCAGGCGGGCCGACAGGCCTGCCACCACCTCGGCGACCACCTCCGGCCGGACGGCCGGCCAGGCCACGCCGGGCCGCGCGATCTGCTGCTCTGTCATCGGACCTTCTCCCCCACCCAGCGGGCCAGTTCGAGCGGGCTCAGCGCCGCCACGGGCATCCCGGCCGCGACCAGTTGGCCCGCGACCGCCTTCGAGTAACGCGCCGCCCCGGTGTCGTCCAGTGCGGCACAGCCGAGCAGGTGGCAACCGGAGTCGACCAGGGCGCGGGTCTGTGCCAGCAGCGCGCCGACCGGGCCGCCCTCCTCGAAGTCGCTGATCACCGCGACCAGCGTCCGGGACGGCACCGTCACCAGCTCCCGGGCGTACTTCAGCCCGGTGGCGATCTGGGTGCCGCCGCCGATCCGGACCTCCAGGAGCAGGCCCAGCGGATCCTCCACCCGCTCGGTCAGATCGACGACTTCGGTGGAGAAGGCGACGAAGTGGGTGCTCAGGGACGGCACCCCGGCCAGGATCGAGGCGGTCAGCGCGGCCCAGACCGTGGAGGCCTCCATCGACCCCGACACGTCCACCACCAGGATCAGCCGCCAGTCGGCCGCCTGACGGGCCCTGGTCCGGAAGACCGGACGTTCGGGAACGATCACCGTGCCGGCCTCCGGCTCCCCCGGCCGGGCCGGCCGGGCGGTGGCGAGATTGGCCCGGATCGTCCGGTCGAGGTCGAGCCCACCACCGGGCCGCCGGCTCGGACGCGGCACGCTGATCCCGGTGAGCGCCGGGCGGAGTCTGGTCGCCAGCTCCCGGGTGAGTTCGTCCACCAGGCGCCGCACCAGTGGGCGCAGCCCGGCGATCCGCGCCTCGGGCAGGCCGCCCGCGTGCTCCAGCACGGTGCGGAGCAGGTCGACGGACGGGCGGACCGCGCCCGGGTCGATCGCGTCCAGCGCGTCTGCCCGGCCCCGCCCCACGGCGGCGGCGAGCACTTCCTCGCGAATACCCGGCCCGAACAGCGCGGTCAGCTCCTCGGACCACTCGCGCACGCCCGGATACGGCGCCTCGCGGCCGCCCCGGTTGCCACCGGCGCCGCCCCGGCCGTCCAGGCCGGGCCCGGAGCCCTCGCCGTGCCCACTGCCGTACAGCTCGTCGAGCGCGGTGGCGAGCCGGGCGGCCCGCCCGCCGAAGCCGCCGCTGCCCGGCCGGCCGAGCAGCAGCCGCCAACGCTCGGCGGGCGCGAGCGCGTGCGTCGCGAGGGTGTCCGTCGCGGGCGTGTCCCTCGCGGGGACGGGGTCCGGGTCGGCGGCGGACACAGGCCGGACGGTGCGCTCAGGTAGGGCGAGCGGTACGGCCGATGGCCCGGTCGGCGGTGTGGCCGTCGGCCCGGCGGGCGGCCCGACGAGGGGCGCCGGGAGCAGGCCGCGCCGGTCCAGGGCGGCGCGGGCGGCGAGGTCGGCGCGGGCCCAGTCGGCGAGCAGCGCGGGCGCGACGGTGTCCGGCAGGGCGTGCAGCCGGCTGCCGAGCCGCTCCTCGACCAGGGTCAGCAACCGGTCACGGGCGGCCGGGGCCAGGGTGTCGAAGCCTCCGCGCAACGCGGGCAGCCGGTCCAGGAAGGCGGTGTCGGACAGCGCGGTGACCCGCTCCAGCACCGGTTCGAGCGCCTCGGGCGCGGTGGCGAACAGCCCTTCGGCCGCCGTCAGCAGGCCGACCAGCGAGCGGCCGAGGGCATGCCGGGTACCGGCATCGGTGGCCCCGTCGACCCAGGAGGCCGCGCGACCGCCGAAGACCGCCGGGCCGTCCTGCCCGAGCAGGACCCGCACCGCCCCGGCCGCACCCCGGATCAACGGACTGCCGCCGTCGGCGAGTGCGGTCAGTGTGTGGCCGAGCCGCACGCCACCGGACAGGTCGGCCCGGCGGGCCAGCTCCACCAGGGCCCGGGCGTCCGCCGGATCGTCCGACCCGCCCAGCCCCTCCAGTTGGCGCACCGCCGCGTCGGTCAGCAGCGCGCCCGCCGACACGAGCGCTGCGAGTCGGCCGTCGGACCGGGCGTCGGACGGCGCGGCCGGACCGGACGGGCCGCCCGGCGGGCGTTCCTCGGGCGCGAGGCCGGGGATGTGACCGGCGGCGAGGCGGTCCAGCAGGGCCAGGGCGTCCAGGAGTTCGGGGAGCGTGCCGCCCTGCGGGAGAACGGAGGTGAGCTGGGCGAGACGGGTGTCGGCGAGCGCGGGCAGACCGCAGGCGGCGGCATCGGCGAGGCCCCGGAGCACCTCGCGGGCGGTCGGGCCGTCGGCCTGCTGCTCGCGGCGCAGCCGCTCCCGCAGCGCGCCCTCGGCCGCCTGGGCCGGAGTGACGCCGCGGGTGCCGGCGACCGTCAGCATGGCGGCGACGGCCGGGGTCCACCGCACCCGCCAGCGGGCGCCGAGGGTCTCGGTGCCGCCCGCGCCCACGCCGGACACCGGTTCGCCGTACGGGACGCCGCAGACGGTGAGCCGGTGCAGGAGCAGGTCGCGGCGGCGGTCGAGCGGTGAACGCAGCGGATCCAGCCGGAGTTCGCGCGGGGCGGCCTCGGCGGTGTCGTCCGGCCCGGGGAGGCCGAGGTCGGTGAGGGCAGCCTCGACGGCGGGCGCGAGGCCGCTGCGCGGGGCACCGGGCGCGGCCCGCCCGGTCCGGGTGCCGACCAGGACGCGCTCCAGCGCGCGGGCGACGGCCCGGCCCCGGCCGAACGGCTCCCCCTGGGCGAGCACGGTCTGGACGGCCTCGACCAGTTCGCCCCGGCCCGGGGCGGCCAGCCCGCGCAGCCGTGCGAGGTCTCCGGCGAGCCGGACGATCTCCCGGGCGTCGGCCGGGCCCGACGGGTGGTCCTGGAGGCGCAGGGCCTGGCAGACGCGCACCGCGGTGTGGGTCAACGCGTCTGCGAGCCGGTCCGGATCGCCACCCGCGTCGAGCACGGTGTGCTGCCACTCCGGGTCGCGGATCCCCGCCGGGTAGCCGGAGCGGGCGTCCAGCAGGGGGTAGGTGTAGGGGATGAGCGAGACGACGTGGCCGTCGTCCGCCGCCGCGCCCCCGTCACTGCCCCCGTCGCTGTCCTCGGGGCCGCCCTCGGGGCCGCCCGCGCCGTCGAGCAGCGCGGGCGCGTGGAAGGCCCCGACGACGGCGGCGACCCGGCGGCCGTCGGCCGCGGCGGCCCGGACGCTCGCGCGCATCCAGGCCTCGCGCCGCAGGTCGTAGGGGTCGACGCCGTCGCCCTGCGCGGCGTCGCGCCGCATCGCCCAGCCGACCAGCAGCGCGGCGCGTCGGACGGCCTCCGGGCTGGAGCCGGGGGCGGCCGTCTCGACCAGGCGATCCCAGAGGTCCTCGTCGTCGTCCCGCCCGGTGAGGCGGTGGCGCAGCGCGTCGGCGACGCCGGGGCCCCCGCCCGCTGCCGGCCGCCCGACCTCCCGGCGGGCCTCGGCCCGCCGGGCGAGCGGCAGGTCGCAGGCCAGGACCGGCACGCCGTTGCGACGGGCCCAGCGCAGCGCGGCCAGCTCCGGGGAGAAGTCGGCGAACGGGTAGAAGGCCAGCCCGGCGGCCCCCTCGCCCACGGCGTCCCCGGTCGTGCCCGGGGCGGCGGCCAGGGCGACCGGCGCCCGGGTGGACTCGTCGGCCAACCAGCCCAGCCAGGGCTGGAACTCGGTGGGCAGCTCGACCAGCACCACCTCGGGCCGGGCCGCGTCGAGCAGCGCGGGCACCACCGCGCTGAGCGACGGCGCATGGTGCCGGACCCCGATCAGGTACGGCCCGGGCCGGCCGGCCCCGGAGGCGGCCAACCGCGCTGCCTCCGCCTCGACCAGCCCGCGGGGGTCGCCGTGGTCGTCGGCCGTACCGGGACCGCCCGGCCGCCCGGGCTCGCCGAGGTCCGCTCCCCCGGCACCTGAGTCACCGGACACCGCTGTGCCGGACACCGCCCCGCCGGACGGCGGACCGCCCGGTGCGACACCGCCGGGCGTCACCGCGCTGCTCCTCGTCATCGCCTCACGCCTCCAGGGCCGAACGCAGGTCCCAGAGCATCCGCCAGGTGGCCGCGCCCTGTTCGGCACGCCGGCGGACCGGGCCGTCCCAGTAGCCGAGCAGCCTGGCGGCGTCGGCCGGGTCGTCCTTGCGGACGACGCCGATCAGCTGGCCCGGCAACCGCCCGAGGAGGTCACCGCCGTCGGGCAGGTAGGCGGCGGAGACGCCCAGCGCGGTGGCCACCGAGACGGCCTCGGCGGTGCTCATCACGGTGGACGGCCGTTCGACGTCCCAGCCCTCGGTGGAGCGGCCGGTGCGCAAGTCCCGGAAGGCGGTGACGAGTGCCTCCAGCACCGCGTCGTCCACCGCGTAGGAGGCGCCCGCCCGGGCGACGGCGGCGGTGGACTGACGGCGGACCAGCTCGACCTCGGCGGCCAGGCTGCCGATCGGGCCGACGGTCTCGAAGTTGAACCGCCGCTTGAGGGCGGCGGACATCTCGCTGACGCCCTTGTCCCGCAGGTTGGCGGTGGCGATCAGCGTGAAGCCGGCGGCCGCGTGCAGCTGGCCGTCCGGGCCGCCCGCCAGCTCGGGAACGGCGATGCGCCGTTCGGAGAGCAGCGAGACCAGCGCGTCCTGCACCTCGGGCAGGCAGCGGGTGACCTCCTCGACCCGGGCGACCGCGCCCGTGGTCATGGCGGTGAGCACGGGCGAGGGCACCAGGGCCTCCCGGCTGGGGCCCTTGGCCAGCAACAGGGCGTAGTTCCACCCGTACTTGAGCTGGTCCTCGGTGGTGCCGGCGGTGCCCTGGACGGTGAGCGCGCTGGTGCCGCAGACGGCGGCGGCGAGCAGCTCGGAGAGCATCGACTTCGCGGTGCCGGGCTCGCCGACGAGCAGCAGGCCGCGCTCCCCGGCGAGGGTGACGACGCAGCGCTCGACCAGGGCCCGCTCGCCGACGAACTTCTGCTCGATCACCAGGCTCTTCCGCCCGGCCTTGAGCTTCTCCCCGCCGCTGCCCATCACGAAGGTGACCACGGCGCGCGGGGTGAGCAGCCAGCCGGGCGGGCGCGGGCCGGAGTCGTGGCCGGCCAGGAACTCCAGTTCGGCGGCGTACTTCTCCTCGGGCGGGACGATCTGGCGCGCCGTGGCGTCGGCGGGCTGGTCCTTCACGGCGGTGCTCATCGGCGCGCCTTCCTGCGCTTGCTGGTACGGAGCTCTTCGTATCCGGGGGTGTCCCCGTCGCCGACCCGCTGCCAGGCCCGGGCGAACAGCTCCGGGACGGACAGCCGCGGCAGGACCGCGCGGTGGGTGGGCAGTTCGTACAGGCCGGCCTTCCAGGTCTCCGCCGGCAGGCCGGGGGCCTTGGCCTCCTGCCAGCCGCCGGGCAGGAAGAGGCCGCGGCCGGCCCGGGCCCGCTTGGCCTCCAGCACCAGGTCGGTGGCGGCGAGTTCGGCCCGTGCCCGCTTCAGCCGGGCGGGCTTCCAGCCCGTCCAGCGGGCGACGTTGCGGTCGGTCGGGTCGGGCAGGGCGAGCAGTTGGAGGTAGAGCGCGGCGGCGTCCGCGCCGAGGCCGTGGGCCGCGGCCACCTCCGCTACCAGCCGGCCCGCGCTGAGCTGCGGGTCCTGCGCCCAGCGGACCGCCCCGGGGGCGCCGGCGGCACCGGCCGGCGCCGGGTCGGGCGCGAGCTCCGGCGGCGCCACCAGGCGCTCCAGCTCGCCGTCGAGGATCGCCGCCAGCGCGGGCCGCTGGCTCCCGAACCAGTAGCCGGTGCCCAGGCCCTCCAGCAGCTCCAGCAGCGGGTCGTCACCACCGTCGAGCCCGGCCGGGCGCAACCAGACGTGCTCGCCTTCGCCGTCCCCGGTGCCGGGGACGAGCACGAGGGCCTCCCCGCAGCGGACCAGGCCGTCGGCGTCGGCGCCACCCTCGGCCGGCAGGCCGTAACGGGTGCGCAGCAGCGGTGCGAGCGCCCCGTTCTTGGCGGTGTGGTAGAGGTCGTAGTCCAGCAGCAGCCCCGGGTCGGCGAGCCGGGCACGCAGCGCGGCGACGGCCTGCGGCAGCAGCGGGCGCAGCGGACTGTCGGCGGGCAGGTGGTAGGCGAGCCAGCGCAGGGCGTCGACCACCCCGCTCAGGCCGGAGTTGCCGGGCAGGGCGTCCGGGTCGTCGGCGCGCAGCCGCACCGGCCCGCCGTCCTCGTCGGCGCGCAGTCGGAAGCCGGTGGTGCGGTTGAGCCAGGCCGTCCGGGCCGGGTTGAGGACGTCCTCGATGTGGTCGATGCCGACGCCGGTGACGGCGGCCTGGGCCTCCTCGGGCAGGGTGACGAGCTCGCCGAACCACTGCGTCCAGCGCTCGGCCCCGGCGGCGGTGTCGGGCCCCTCGACCCAGAGGGCCTTGGGGTCGGCGGGCAGCAGCGCCGTCCAGACGGCGGCGAGGCCGGCCCGGTCGCGGCCGCGCAGCCAGTCACGGGCGGCCCGGGCCTCGGTGGACTTGAGGCCGAACTCCTTGAGCCGGTCGGCGGGGAGCACGTTGCCGTACCACTGGAAGAGGGTGCTCGTGGGGCTGAGCAGCAGGGCGGCGCGGGTGGCGCCGATGCCCGTCCGGCCGCCGAACGCGGCGGCCTGTTCGGGCTCCCGGGCGAAGCCGCCGTGCAGGGCGAGCAGCGCGGTGAACCCGGCCGTCCACTCGGCGGTGACGCTCTCCTCGGTGTTCCGCTCCTCGGCGGTGCCGTAGTGGGCGACCGGCCCGAAGGCGCCGCTCGGGTCGTGGTCGACGGCGAGCCAGTGCACCCGGTCGTCACGGTGGTGGCGGCAGCCGAGGAGGACCACGGTGCGGTCGCCGTGCCGCAGGACCTGACCGGCCCGCGGCTGGTGCTTGCGGTTGCTGCCGTCGGGGTCGACGAAGGCGGCGAGCGGCTCGGTCAGGGTGACCTCGCGCAGGGTGGCGCCGCGGTCGGCGAGCGGGCCGCGGGTCAGCTCGGTGAGCAGCAGGGCGAGTGCCGACCGCTCGGCCGCGCCGGTGAGCGGGGCGGCCGCGGCGTAGGCGAGCGGGCCGAGGTGGCCGAGGGCGTGCAGCCAGCCGTGGTGGTTGTCGTCCCCCTCCAGTTCGACCTGGAGCGGGGTGGACCAGCCGTCGGTGCCCGGGGGCGCCGGCGGCGGGTCGGCGAGGACGGCGAGGACGGTGCGCAGGTTGCCCAGCACCCGCCACTGCTCGTCGTGCTCCCAGGAGCGGCCGAAGCCCGGGACGCCGGGCAGCAGGATGCCCACCGCGTCGCGGAGGTCCTGGTCGCGCCCGAAGCGGGGCCGGTGGGCGGGGCTCGTCCGGCCGGTGCCGGGCTTGGGGCGGGCCTCGGCCTCGGGCTGCGGGACGAACCGCGCGGCCCGGTCGAGCAGGTCGGCGGCGGACCGGGCGAGCCCGGCGACACCGGCCCGCAGCAGCGGGTGCCCGAGGCCGGGCAGGACGGCGCCGACCGCCTCGACCGGCACCGTGCGCCGGGCGGCCTTGCCGCCCGCGAGCGGCCGGCGCACCCCCTGGACGGTGAGCCAGCGCTGCTCGGCCTCGGCGACCGGCTCGACGTCCACCGGCCAGGCGGCGTCGATCAGTCGGGCGGCCTGCTGGTCGGTCAGGCCGCGCAGGGCGTTCGAGCCCGCCTCGTCGCGCGGCCGCAGGGCGTGCCAGTGGACGAGCGGGGGGACGAACGCGGTGCCGGCCGCCGCCAGTCCACCGGGCCGGCAGGTGCGGAGGTCGGTGGTGGTGTCGCCGCCGGTGCCGGTGGCGTCGGGCAGGGCGAGGCCGAGGCCGCGCGCCTCGACGACCAGCGGGCGGGCGTCACCGGGCAGGCCGAGCCGGCCCACCGGGAACTGCTGGACGTGCCCGCCCGTGCCGGCCAGGACGAGGGTGGTGCCGTCGGCGGTGCCGGTGGTGACCGTCGCGCCGTCGACCCGGACCCAGCTGCCGAGCGCGACGCCGTCGGTGCCGAGCGGGGTGGCCTCCAGGCCGGGCTGCATCGGCAGCAGCCGGGTGCGGTCGAGGTCGAGCCGGCCGGCGGCCGCGGTGGCGGCGATCCGGGGCGGTTCGGCGGTGCGGCCCAGTGTGCCGGTGGTCGGGTCCAGCTCGGTGAGCGCGGCGCCGGCCTGGCCGTGGCGGACCGTCCAGTGGCCGGTGCCGTCCCCGATCACCCGGTGCTCGGTGGGCATCCGGGTGTCACCGGCGTGCAGCGGTCGCTCGCCGGTGGTCCGGCCGCCGCCGGGCAGCGGGAGGGACGCCGTCTCCGGATCGTCCCGGCCGCCGTAGTAGCGCACGATCGTCTCGCCGCCGAGCTCGAAGGGCTCGGCGGGGCGGCCGGACCAGTAGGCGTACTGCTTGCCCTCCCGGTACCAGGCGACCAGCAGCTCGCCGTCGACGAACCGCAGCCGGGGCCGCTGCCAGCTCTCCAGCTTGTCGGGGATGCGCAGGGTGTGCTCCAGCAGGACGCTCTGCGGGCCGACCACCACGACCTGGTTCCCGAGGGCCAGGATCAGCTGCGGCCAGGCGTCCTCGGCGGCGAGGCCCTCGGGCAGCTCCCGGCCGGCCGGGCCGCCGGGCGCCGGGCCCGGCTCGACGCCGAGCTTGCCGAGTGCCTCCTCCAGTGCGGGCCAGCCGAGTTCGTCCAGGATGCCGGCGCGCAGGGTGCGGGCGAGCAGACCGGTGACGTCGAGGCCGGCGATCCGCTCGGCGGCGGCCGGGTTCTCGGTGCGGATCGCGGTGCGGCTGGAGCGCAGCCGCCCCATCAGGTCGGCGGCGCTCGCCAGGCCGCGGGCGGCGAGGAGTTCGTCGGCCCGCGCGTCGGACCATTCGACGAACAGCTCGCGCAGCACCGGGAGGGCGGCCGACCCCTTCTGCTCGGCGGCCGTCCAGCTGTTGGGGACGGCCGCGCGCAGCGCGGGGCGGAACCGCGGGTCGGCGGCGACGGCGGCGAGGGTGCGGCCGTCGGGGCCGGACGCCCGGACCCAGTCGTCGAGCCCGAAGCCGTGCCCGGCGGCCGGGTCGGCGACCGGGACGCCCTCGGCGAGCAGCAGGTCCAGCAGCTCGATCTGGGTGGGGCTGCGCCGGTTGGTGGTGAAGAGGTCCACCGGGACGGCCTCGGCGCGCAGCCGCTCGGTCATCCGGGCGGCCAGGGCGACGGTCTCGGCGACGATGCCGTGGTTGCGCCAGCCCCGGCCGATGTGGCCCACCCAGCGCTGCAGCCAGACGGCGGCCGGCTCGACGGCGCCGGCCCCCGCCGCGTCGGCGGGCAGGCCGGTCAGCAGCCGCTCGGCACCGCTCTCGGCGAGGACGGCGAGCCAGGAGGCGTCCTGGGCACCCTGGTCGGAGACCCCGGCCGGGTCGGGCAGGAGCTCCAACAGCCGGGCGCGGACGGTCTCGTCGCGCCGGCCGAGCTCGATGACGGCGCCGTGCCAGGACTTCCAGAACGCGCCGGGTGCCCGGTTGACGGCGGGCGAGGCGAGCAACTCGACGAGCAGGGCCTGCTCGTGCTCGGCGCGGTCCAGCCCGGCGGCCCGGATCAGGGCGCGGGCGTCCTCGGCGACCCCCGCGTAGGGGGCCATGCCGGCGGCCGAACGCTCGGTGCACAGCTGGCGGAAGCGCTGCCAGGCGGTCAGCGGGTCGAGCCGGCCGCTCAGCTCCTTGACGTACTGGCGCAGCGCCTTGACGGTGAGCGCGCCGGCCAGCGCGAACTCCAGGAAGACGGCGCGCAGCCGCTCCTCGTCCACGGCGAGGCTGTGGCTGCGCTCGGCCTCGCGGGCCTTGCCGAAGAAGGTGCCGGCGTAGGTCTGGTTGCCCTGCTCGATGAAGATCCGGCCGACCTCCTCGCAGTAGGTCGGCAGGAAGTGCGGCACGGCGCGGCCGAGGCGCACGGCGAGCTCCTCGAAGCCGTCCTTGGCGTGGCCGGGCTTGGACTTGGCCTGCCGGGCGAGCCGCTCCATCTCCTTGACGAGGGCGAGCGCGTGGTGGCCGTTCGCCGGGTCGTGGACCAGCGCCCAGGCGGGGAAGCCCAGCGCCTCCTGGCGGACCTGGCCGACCTCGGCCGGCTCCTCGGCGGGCTTCAGGCCGAGGAAGTCGACCGCCAGGTCCTCGGCGGGCCCGAGCGCTCCGGGGACGAGCCGGACGACGCGGCGCCCGTCGAGCGCGGGGTGGGCGTAGCTGCGGGCGGTCAGGACGTCCGCGGCGCTGTCGGGCTGCCCGGCGCCGGGCAGCGTGCCCGCCGGGAGGACGGCTCCGGCGTCCAGCAGGCGCTCGTGCAGTTCGGTGGTGCTCATGCGGCTTCCTCCCCTTCGATCGTGCGGCCGGCGTGCAGCGCGGCGGCCATCCGCATGCCTTCGGACCAGGCGACCGGCCCGACCTGGGCCAGCGGCAGGACCTTGCCGTCCGGGCCCGCCCAGCTGAGCGCGCCCGTCTCGCACGCGTCGTACTCGTAGTAGTCCCCGACCCAGACCCGGGCCTCCAGGGCGAGGCCGCCCTCGACGACGGGCAGTACGGCGTGGCCGCCGCGGACCCGGTAGCCGAGCCGGGCGCAACGGCCGAGCAGCTCGCGCAACTCCTTGTAGCGGCCGCCGGAGTAGTCGGTGACCTCGGTGCCGGACGCGACCTCCGCCGGGCGGTGCCAGACCTCCCGGTACAACTGCTGCACCTGCTGGGAGACCCCGAGCTCGACGGCGAACTCGCGCAGCTCGTCCAAGTCCTCCAGGAGGACGGGGTGGGGTATCCGGATCTCGCCGTCGGTCAGGCGCACGGTGTCCCCGTCGAGGTCGACCAGGCCGAGGCCGCGCTCGGCGTCGGCGCCGCGCAGGAAGCCGGCCACCTCGCCGTCCGCCCCCGTGACCACCAGGTCGCGCAGGACCTCCTGCCAGGCCTCGTCGGGCCAGACCGCGACGAGGACCGCGGCGGGCACGGGCAGCGAGCGGACCATCCACCGCTCGACGTCCTCCAGGCAGCGCCGCCGGTGCGCGGCGAGCCACTCGGTGAGCTGCTTGAGCCCGGTGACCACCGGGTCGTCGTTCAGCTTCGACGGGACGGACTTCAACGGGCGCCCGGCCGCGTTGCGGCACACCACCCTGCCCTCCGCGTCGAGCGCGACTTGATAGCCGCCCGTCCCCGCTTCCACCCACGTCACGGCCGCTCTCCTCCCAGCTGATGATCTGTGATGGGAGGAACGTAACGGGACACACTGACAACGCGTCCGCCGGGGGGCGGCGGCTGCGGGCGGCGCCCTTCAAACCCATCGAACGAGTGAACGACCAGCGGGGACGCGCCGCGGCCGTCGCGGGGCCCGTCGCCGCCCCGCGGCCCGGCGACGGGCCAACTGCCGCACGGAAGAACCGATTCCGCCGACCGGCCGGACGGGCCGGGCCGCCGCGTCCGGACGGACCCTAGGAGAGGGTGAGGCGGAGGATCCGGTCGTCGCCGGAGCGGGAGTCCCCGCGCCCGTCGGTGTTGTTGGTGACCAGCAGCAGCGTGCCGTCCCGGTCGGCGACGACGGTGCGCAGCCGGCCGTAGGCGTCGGTCAGGAACGCCTGCGGGGCGGCCGCCGCGCGGTCGCCGTCGAGCGGGACGCGCCAGAGCCGGGTGCCGCGCAGCGCCGCGATCCAGACCGCGCCGTCGGCGTAGGCGATGCCGCTGGGGGACGCCTCGGAGGTGTGCCACTCCACCGCCGGGTCGATGAACTCGGGACGGTTGCCGGTGCCCTCGACCACCGGCCAGCCGTAGTTGCCGCCCGCCCGGATCAGGTTCAGCTCGTCCCAGGTGTCCTGACCGAACTCCGAGGCCCAGAGCCGTCCTTGGGGATCCCAGGCGAGCCCCTGCACATTGCGGTGACCGTAGGAGTACACCGGCGAGCCGGGGAAGGGGTTGCCGGGCGCGGGGGCGCCGTCCGGCGTGAGCCGCAGGATCTTGCCGCCGAGCGAGCCCGTGTCCTGGGCGAGCGCCTTGTCGCTGCTGTCGCCGGTGCCCACGTAGAGCAGACCGTCCGGACCGAAGGCGATCCGGCCGCCGTTGTGCCGGGGGCCGTGCGGAATGCCCGCCAGGAGCACCTCCGGCGTGCCGAGTTGCCCGCCCGACGGCCCCGCCGGGTCGTAGGTCAGGCGGACGACGCGGTTGTCCGCGGCGGTGCTGAGGTAGGCGTACACCAGACGGTCGGAGGCGTAGCCGGGTGACAGCGCGAGGCCCAGCAACCCGCCCTCGCCGCCGGAGACCACCCCGGGGACGGCACCGGCCACGGTACGGGCGCCGTCCTTCGCCGCGACCCGCAGGATCCGGCCGTCGTCCCGCTCGGACACCAGCAGGTCGCCGTCGGGCAGCACCACCAGACCCCAGGGCGCCGCCAGCTCCTCGGCGACCGTCGCCCGGACGGCCACCGACGGAGCGGCGCCCGGCGAGGACGACCCGGAGCCGGTGGCGGACGCGCCGCCCGGAGCGGGGGCGGACGCCGACCCGGCCGACGTGGGGGCGGCCGACGCGGCCGCGGGCGCCGGGGCCGACGAACAGCCCGCGACGGCGGAGTATCCCCACAGCAGGGCCAGCAACCCGGCTCCGACACGACTGCGCACGAGCGTCTCCCCTCAGGAGGGCGGTTCAGGAGGACCGAGAACGGCTGCCGCGCCGACCGGAGGAAGCACGGCGGCCCCCAGCTCATCACAGCGGCGCGGCGCCCCACCCTCCGACACTCACGCCGCGGGACCGGACGGCCGCTGAAACGCCGGCCCGGGACGGGGCGGCACACCGACCGGGTTCACCCGGACGTGCGGTTTGGAACGATTCGCCCACCCACCGGGCCGGCCCCCCACTAGCCTCGGGACGCACGCCAGTCGAGAACCCGGGGGGCTTCAGCGATGAGCGCTTCTTCCACCACACCACCGCCGATGGCCTGGCGGTACCGCGGCAACCAGGTCGAGCTCCGGCGCGCCCGGGCCGGGTGAGCCGCGAGCACCTGGCCGGGGAGGCCGGGTAGCCGGCCCTCGGGCCGGAGGAGTCGGCAGCGTTCACCGGCACGTTGGCGGAGGAGCTATGAGCAACGAACCGATCTGGTTCACGTCCAGCTACGGCGGCACCGAGGGCGGCGCCTGCGTCGAGGTCGCCGCCGCGTCCGCCGTCGTCCGCGTCCGGGACTCCAAGGACCGGACGGGCCCGCAGCTCGCCTTCTCCCCCGCCGCCTGGGCCGACTTCGTCGTCTTCGCGGCGGCCGCGGAGGCACCGGCCCGCTGACCGACCCGCGCTCCGCGGGTGGTGGATGCGTGGATGCGCGGTTTCGCCACGGAGCCATCGCACCCACTAGTACAATGTCACATTGTGATTCACCGTCCATTCCAGCCCTCCGTCGACTACCCGCCGCTGGCCCGGCTGCTGTCCGCCACCGGGGCGCGGCCGGTCACACCGGCGGCGCTGCGCGCCCAGGATGCCGAACTGCCCGCACAGGGAAGCCTCTTCGCCGGGCCCGGCGGGGCGCTCACCGGTTTCGGCCGGATCCGGCTGGTGGCCCCCGGGGCCGACGACGAGCTCCTCGCCTACGCCACCGCCTGGCGGGCCCCGTGGACTCCGCCCGGGGACGTCGCCTCCCGGGTGGTCGGCTCGGCGGGCCTGCCGCCCGAGCGGCTGCTCCCCCTGACGGACGTGCTGGAGAGCTGGGCCCGCGGCGCCGGCGCCCGCCGCCTGCTCGGCGAACTGCCGGACACCGGAAAGCCGTTCCTCCGCCTGCTGACCGCACGCGGCCACCGGATCGACGCCCACGTCCGCACCGCGACCGCGACGCTGGACGCCCTCCGCCCGGCCACGCCGCCCCCTGGCATCCGCTTCGCCACCCTCGCCACCACCACCGCCCCGCAGCCGGCCCTCCAGCTCTACCGGCTCTACCGGGAGACCCTGTCCGACACCCCGGACTTCACCGACGCCCTGCCCGACTACGACCGCTGGTACGCCGAGGCGGTGGCCGGCGAAGGCTGCCGCCCCGACTGGGTGTTCACCGCCGAGTGCGCGGGGCGGATCGTCGGCGTGAGCGCCGCCCGCACCACCGGCGATCCCCACATATGCCGCATCGACTACACCGGCGTCCTGCGCCCCTGGCGACGGCGCGGGCTGGCCCGGGCCCTCAAGACCTTCGCCGCCCACCGGCTCACCACCCACCGCGTGCGGACCGCCCGCACCGAGATCTCGGCGGCCAACCGCCCGATGATCGCGGTCAATACGGCCCTCGGATACCGCTGGGGCCCTGGTCACTACCGACTCGTCAAGGACCTCTGACCCCAGCACGGCGGGCCCCCTCGCCCGGCGGTCCCGGCGGTCCCGGGCCGGTCGGCGCCACCGCCGGTGCGCCGCCCGCCGGTCCGGTTCGGACTCGCACCGGACCTCCCCTCCGACCAGCAGCATTAGGCAAGGCCAACCTCACATGCACTCGGGTGCGCCGAGCCTGGGAGTCCGTCAACTCACGACCCCGGAGGCCCACTCCGCACCACCGCGAACCCGCCCCGGCCGGCCGGCGGGCCTCCGTCCACCGCTTCGCCGTCCTCCTCGGCGAGGAACCGGCCGGCCGGGTCCTGCAGGCCCTCCTCGGCCATGCCCAACTCGACGCCCGCACGGCCGAATTGCTGCACACCGGCTTCCTCGACCCGCTCCGCGCCCGCGACGTGGCGCACACCCGGGCCTGCCTCGGCACCTGCGAGGACGAGGCCGCCGCGCTCCTGGACGCCCTGCTCGCCCCGCTCCACCACCGCGCGCTGGTGCTGCGCCGTCCGCTCGACCCGGCCTTCGTCGACGCCCTGCTCGACCGGCAGCTCGCCGGGTCCGCCCGCTGAGCGAGGCACCCGCGCACTGAGCCGCCCGGCGTCCTCGCGCCGAGACCGGCACCCGCGCACCGGGCCCGGCGCCCGCACCGCCGCCCGACCGTCCCGAACTCCGCTTCCTCCGGCCCGTGTCCGCCTCCGGGCCCGCTCAGGAGTCATCATGTTCCGACGCCCCCGCCCCACCCACGACGTCGAGGTCATCGCGACCACCCCGCTGACCTCCGCCCTCACCCGGATCACCCTCGCCGGCCCGACCCTGCCCGAGCTCGGGATCGAACACCCCACCCAGTGGGTCAAGTTGACGATCCCCGAGGGCCCCCTCCCGGGTCTACACCATCCGCCACCACCGGCCCGCCGAGCGCGAGGTGGACATCGACGTCGTGCTGCACGAACCGGGCCCGGACCCGCTCGGCGCGGCCGGCCCCGGCGATCAGCCGGCCGACCGCCGCCGCGCCGAGCGGTAGGGCCCGAGGTAGTACGAGAGCGCCGCCAGCGACGCCCCCTCGGGCACCTCCCCGGCGGCCAGCAGCTCGACCACGTCCTCCTCCGCCACCCACTCGACCCGGCTCGCCTCGCTCCGGTCGGCCGGCTCCCCGATCCGGGTGCAGCCGGTCATGTGGAAGGCGTGGAACCGCATCGTCGAGATGCCGGACATCGCGTTGTACCGGGTCAGCGGCTCCACCCGGCCGGGCCGCCACCCGGTCTCCTCCTCCACCTCCCGGGCGGCGGCGGCCGCCGGCTCCTCGCCCGGCTCCGCCCACCCGGCCGGCACCTCCCACCCCCACTGCCCGGTGATGAACCGGTGCCGGTACAGCAGCAGGAACCGCCCCGCGTCATCGGTGACCACCGCCGTCGTGCAGGCCTTCGGCATCCGCACCACGTGGTGGTCGACCCGCCCGACCCCGGGGATCTCGACGTCGTCGAGCCAGAGCTCCACCCAGGGCGACTCGTAGACCGGCCGCCGGCCGAACGTCGTCCACTCCGTCATCGGCCGGTTCTCCTCCGCACCCGCGACCACCACGCTGTCCGCCCCGACCCTCTCACGCCGTCCCCGGGCCCCGGGCCGCCCCCGGCGGCGGTCCGGAAATCCCGGTGCCGGCGAGGTGCCGGGCCCCTACCGTGGGCGGCGTGTGCACCCGCTCCCGGACCTCGCGACGTCACTTCGTCTGCCCGCCCTGCCGTCGGTCGGTGAAGCGGCACGGCGCGCCGGGCCGGGACGGGTGCGCCCGGTGCGGTGGGGCCCTGGTCGACGCGGGCCAGGACCTGGCCGTGCCGCGCGGGCGGGACGCGGCGGGGTGGCGGGCACTGACGGCCCTGCTCGCCGCGGGGGTGACGTTCCACTCGCGGTGCTGCTACGGGCCCGGGTGGCGGCCGCGCACCCCCCGGGAGGTCCGGGAGCGGCTCGCCCGGTCGGCCGGCAGCGGGCGTCCGGTGGCCGAGGCGCTCACCGCCCGGGATCCGGACGACCTCAGCGCGAGGAGCCGGGGACGGGGGCCAGCCCGGTACAGCCCCGGAGGCCGTCGCGGCGCTTGAGGGCGGCCTCGGCGGCGGCCCCGGTCTGCGGGACGGGCACGCCCTGGCCGTCGACGGTGGCGGGCGTGAACGTCTCCCCGGTGACCTTGCCGGCCGCGGTCAGGGTCAGCGTCGTCACGCCGGTCTCGTCGGAGAAGGCGTAGTTGGACGTGCCGTACCAGAGGAAGTTGCCGAAGCCGTAGCCGATGTAGGTGGAGCCGAGCATGCCCGAGCCGAGCATGGTGTGGGCGTGGGTGCCGACCACCGCGGTGGCCCCGGCGGTGGCGAGCTTCTTGGCGATCGCGGTCTGCGCACCGGTCGGACAGGCCTTGCCCTCATCGCCCCAGTGCAGGTAGACGAGCACCACGGGCGCCTGCTTCTTCGCCTCCCCGACCGCCTTGAGCAGCGCGGCGCTGTCCAGCGCCGAGGCGATGCCCGGCTTGGTGGCGCCGGCCCGCCACTTCTGGTTGGTCAGGTCCTCGACCTGGCTGGCCGCGACCACCGCGACCTTCACCCCGCGCACCGTGGTGACGTACGGGGCGTAGGCCTCCTTGGCGTTGCGGCCGACGCCGACGATCGGGATCGGCGAGGAGTCCTTGGCGGCGAGGGTGTCCGCGAGCCCGTCCGCGCCGAAGTCCACCGCGTGGTTGTTGGCCATCGAGACGACGTCGACGCCGGAGTCCTTGAGCGCGGTGAGCGCCTTGGGCGAGGTGCGGAAGGTGTACGTCTTCGACTCGGGGGCGCCCCGGTCGGTGATCGCGGTCTCCAGGTTGAGGACGGCGAGGTCGGCGTCGGAGAGCGTCGCGGAGATCGGGCCGAGCGCCGGCTCGGGGGCCTTCACCGCGAGCCGGGCCTCGGTGCGGCCCTCGAAGTGGACGTCCCCGGCGAACGCCACCGTGATGCTGCCGTCGGGGCGGGGGGCCGAGGCGCCGGCGGAGGGCGAGGCCGACGCGGTACCGGCGGACGAGGGCTCGGCCGCGTCGCCGGCCGGCGCCGCCCGGCCCGGCGGCGGGTCGTCGGGCCCGCACCCGGCCACGGATATCAGCCCGAGCGACAGTGCGACGGCGGCCGCGACTCGGCGCATGTGAAGTCCCCCCGGGGTCGATGCGAGAGCGGTCAGCCTACGCCACTCCCCCGCATCGCCTTCGCCCCGTCCGCACGACGCCGTGACGGCGGGCGCCGCCCGGCGACACCCGTACCGCCCGGGGGCGCCCGCCGTCACGCCAGGTCGAGCAGCTGTTCGTAGAAGCCGCCGAAACCGCGCTCCCGGTCGACGAAGTGGAGCTCCAGGATCCAGTGGCACTCCCGGCCCGACCGGTCGGTGCGGCGCAGCGGGTTGTCGTTGTCGGGGGTGATGTAGGACTCGGCCTTGGCCCCGTCGTTGGTCTCGTGCGGGAACTCGCCGACGAGGTGGCCGGCGTGCCAGATGCCGATCTCCCAGCCCGCCTCGGCGGCCAGCCGCTCCACCTCGGCGTACAACCGGCGGCCGGTGATCTCCGGGTCGGCCGCGAAGAAGTCCCGGCCGGCGGCGAAGACGCGCGGGAGGTCGTCCAGGAGCCGCCGCTTGCGCGGGTCGTCGCCGAAGACGTAGGTGCGGCCGAAGTCCGCCTCGTACTCCTCGAAGACGGGGCCGAAGTCGGCGAAGGCCACGTCGTCGGCGCCGATCACCCGGTCCGGCGGGTTGTCCCGGTACGGCAGCAGGGTGTTCGGGCCGGACCGGACGATCCGCTTGTGCCAGTGCCGGGTGGTGCCGAACAGCTCGTTGGCGAGGTCCCGGATGCGGTCACTCGCCTCGCGCTCGCCCACCCCGGGCACCACCAGCCCGCGCGCCTCGATCTCGGCGAACAGGGTGATCGCCTTCTCCTGCGCCGACACCAGGCCCTCGACGCGCCGGGCCTCCTGCGCCCCGGACGGTTCGACTGTCATACCGGTTCCCCCTCTCCCCAGGTGGCGCCCACGGAAGCCGCGCCACAGCTCACGTCCACCGCCCGCCCCACCGGGCCGGGCAGCCCCGACCGATGGTAGCCGCGGGGCCGGGGGGCCTCGACGGGATCGCGGTCCGTCCCGGCCACCGGGACGGACCGTCCCGATCGCCCGCCGCACCGGGCCGTCGCGTCCCTGGCGCGGCGGGCGTGCGGACGCGCAGCGTGGAGGGTGGACGCTCCCCGGGGTGGACGCTCCCGAGGTCGAGGTGACGAGGTGGACGGGTCATGGACGACGTGGCGAACGGCGGCGGCCGGCAGCGGATCCTGGTCGGGATCGACGGCTCCGCGCCCTCGAAGGCGGCGCTGCGCTGGGCGGTCGGCCAGGCGGTGCTGACCGGGGCCGCGGTGCAGGCGGTGGCGGCCTGGGAGTACCCGTCCCTCTACGGGTGGCTGGTGCCGATGGTGGACGACGGGTTCGAGCGGGCGGCCCGCCGCACCCTGACCGCCGAGGTCGACGAGGTGGCCGGCCGGGACCGGCCGGTCGAGATCGAGGAGAGCCTGGTTCTGGGGCACGCGGCCGAGGTGCTGCTGGAGCTCGCCGAGGACGCGGACCTCCTGGTGCTCGGCAGCCGGGGGCGCGGCACCTTGGCCCGGACGCTGCTCGGCTCGGTGAGCGCCCGCTGCGCGGTGCACGGCAGCTGCCCGGTGGTGATCGTCCGCGCGGACGGCACCGCCGTGCGTCCGCACCCCGCCGGCCCGCGGACGACGAACGCCACCACGGGAGCGCCCGACGCGGCGCCGGCCGCCCGCACCAAGGAGTGGCCGCTGAGCCTGCACATCGTCGAGAGCGGCGACCTCACCCGGGTGCACGCCGTGCTCGACGCCGACGGCACCGCGCTGCACAGCGACACCCGCGCCCGCCGTGACCCGCACGACGAGCCGGCCCCGCCGGTCGGCGACGCGTTCGCCGTGGGGAGGGCCCTGATCGACCTGGGCCACCAACTGCTCCGCGCGGGCACCCGGGGCGCCACCGGCCCGGCGCGGGAGTGACATGCTGATCCCGGCAGCCGCCGGCCGGGCCCGGGTGGGCGAACGGTGGGCGGCGGCCGGCCGATGGCGGCCGGCAGCCGGTGGCCGACAGTTCACGAACGGATGACAGCCGACAGATGACAGACCCGGTCAGCCCGTCTCCGGGCTCAGCGATCCCCGCTCCGGGGGCCGGCACCGCCGCCCCCGACTTCACCCCGGACCAGCGCGCCCGGGGCCGCGCGCTGCGCCGTGCCCAGCTGCCGTGGGCCCTGGGCGGGCGGCTGGCCGGCCTGGGCCTGACCCTGCTGCTCGGCCTGACCGCGGCCGGGGCCGGGCTGGTGACGGCCGCGGGCGGCCTGTTCGGCGGCTCACGGACGGCCGAGGTGCTGGCGGGGGCGGCCGCGCTGGTCCTCCTCGGCCGGGCGGCGCAGCTGCCGTTCGCCGCCGGCGCCCGGACGGTACGGGCCCGGTACGGGCTGGTGACCCAGGGCTGGGGCGGCTGGGCGGTGGACGTGCTGCGCGGCCTGGCCCTGGGGCTGGCCCTGACCCTGCCGGTGGCGTTCGGACTGTTCACGCTCACCGACCGCTCGCCGGAGTACTGGTGGGTGCCGGCGGCCGGCGCGGCGGCACTGCTCACGGCGGCGCTCTCCTTCCTCTACCCGCTGGTGGTGGAGCCGGTCTTCAACCGCTTCACCCCGATGCCGCCCGGTCCGCTGCGCACGGCCCTGCTGGCGCTCGCCGACCGGGACGGCGTCCGGGTGCGGGACGTCCTGGTGGCGGACGCCTCCCGGCGGACCTCGGCCCTCAACGCGTACGTGTCCGGCCTGGGCGCGACCCGCCGGATCGTCGCCTACGACACGCTGCTGTCGACCGCCGAGCCGCGCGAGGTGGAGCTGGTGGTGGCTCACGAGTTGGGGCACGTGAAGCACCGGGACGTGCTGACCGGCACGCTGCTGGGCGCGGCGGGCGCGGCGGCGGTGGTCTGCCTGCTCGGTCTGCTGACCGGCTGGGGGCCGCTGCTGTCGGCGGCGGGGGCGGCGGACGCGGCGGATCCGCGCGCACTGCCGCTGCTGGCGGCCTGCGCGGCCCTGCTGGGCGCCCTGTCGGGGCCGGTCCAGTGCGCGGTGAGCCGCCGGATCGAGACCCGGGCGGATCGGCACGCCCTCGAACTGACCTCGGATGCCGAGCAGTTCATCGCCATGCAGCGCAGACTGGCACTGGCCAACGTGTCCGATGTCGACCCGCCGCGGCTGCTTGAGCTACTGTTCGCCACTCATCCGAGTGCGACCCGCCGGATCGCGGCCGCCCGCGCCTGGCAGGCCGCGGCGGCCACCGGCACTCCGGACGGCGGGGCGCCGGCCGGCCGGACCGGCGGGAACGGGGCTCCGCACGGCGGAGTGCCGGCCGACGGCCCGCGGGCCGGCTGAGCCCGGCCCGCCGCCCGGGCCCGCCGCGACGGGACGCGACACCGGGCGCGGCGGAGCGCGGCCGCGGCCAATATCGTTGTATAGTGCAACAAATTACCGAGGAGGTAGGACCGCCGTGCCCGGCCGCGAGACATCGATCGACACCATCCAGCGCGAGCTGACCGCCTTCGCCCGGCGCGCCCGGCACAAGGCCTCCCAGCTGCACCCGGACCTCTCCCTGGTCACCTACAGCATCCTCGACCTGATCAACGAGCGCGGCGGCTGCCGGGCCGCCGACGTCGCCGCGTACTTCATGCTCGACAAGTCCACGGTCAGCCGCCAGGTCACCGCGCTGGAGAAGCTCGGCCTGCTGCGCCGCGAGACCGATCCGGACGACCAGCGCGGCCAGATCCTGCGCGCCACCGAGGCCGGCCTCACCCTGTTGCGCATGGCCGGCGAGCAGCGCCGGGTCGCCTTCACCGCCCGCTTCACCGACTGGTCCGACGAGGACGTCGCGCGCTTCGCCGGCTACCTCGCCCGCTACGGCGCCGAGGACTGAGCCGCCCGGCACCCGGCCCGGCCGCCCTCCCGCCCGACCTCCGACCACCCCGCGCGACCTCCGACCGCCCCGCGCGGGCCCGCCCGGGGTGCGGGGCACCACCCGGACGGTGTACAGAGGAGAGGTGCCACTTCGGCCGCGTCCCCGTGACCGCCGCCCGTCGTGGCGGCCCGGCCGCCACACGCTGACGGTGCTCCCGCTCGCGCTGATCGTGGTGATCACCGTGGTCGACATCCTGTCGCCGCCGACGATCCACCTCGGACCGCTGCTGATCGTCGCCCCCGCGATCACCGCCTCCTTCGCGGGCGCGCGGACCACCGCCCTGGTCGCCCTGCTCGCACTCGCCGCCCTCACCGTCATCGGCGCCCTGCGCGACGGCCTCACCACGCCCAACCACGAGACGCAGCTCGGCGCGCAGGTCGTCGTCTCGGCGCTGATCGTCGGCCTGCGGGTGCTGCGCGACCGCCACGAGCGCGAGCTGGCCCAGGTCCGCTCCGTCTCCGAGGCGGCCCAGCGCGTCCTGCTGCGTCCGCTGCCGGACCGGATCGGGCAGTTGCGCCTCGCCTCCGTCTACCTCGCCGCCGAGGCCGAGGCACAGGTCGGCGGCGACCTCTACGCGGCGGCCCGCACCGCAGGCGGCACCCGGCTGCTGGTCGGCGACGTCCGCGGCAAGGGCCTCGCCTCGCTCGGCGACGCCGCCCTGCTGCTGGGTGCCTTCCGCGCGGCCGCCCACCTGCACGCCGACCTCACCGAACTCGCCGGCTATCTGGACGGGAGCGTCCGCTGGGGCCTCGCCCAGCTCGACGAGCAGGACCGCGCTGGGCGGGAGGACCGCGAGTCCGGCCGCGCCGGCCGGGCGGACGCGAACGACAGCGGCGAGTCGTTCATCACCGCCGTCATCCTGGACATCCCGGACGACGGCTCGGTGATCCGTCTGATCGACTGCGGCCACCCGCCCCCGCTGCTGCTGCGGGCCGACGGTGTCACCGCGCTGAACGCGCGCCGTCCCGCGCCGCCGCTCGGGCTCGGCGAGCTGGCCCCCGGCGGCTACGAGGTGGACGAGTTCCCCTTCCTGCCCGGCGACCGGCTGCTGATCTACACCGACGGGGTGATCGAGGCCCGCGACCCCAAGCGGCGGTTCTACCCGCTCACCGAGCGCGTCACGGCCTGGGCCGCCGACCGCCCGGACGCCCTGGTCCGGCACGTGCGCCGCGACCTGCTGGCCCACGCGGGCGGGCGGCTGGACGACGACGCGGCGATCGTCGCGGTGGAGCGCCTCGGCTGAACCCGGCCCGGCCGTGACGGCCGCCCGGCTCGCGGGCTCACGGCCGTCACGGCCGGTAGGGCAGTTGCGGCACCTCGAAGCAGGTGGTCGTCATCGAGGCCACCTGGGTGACCCAGCCGCCCCGGCCCCCGTAGGCGGCGTCCTGCCAGCGGGCGGCGTTCAGACAGGCCCGGGTCGGCCCGGTCGGCGGGGGCCGCGGGACGAACGAGGCGGGCAGGATCAGCCCGTGCGCGTCGTACGGCTCGGCACGGTTCATGAACCGCTCGACACAGGCCCGGGTGAGTTCGGCGCCGCAGGAGTCCATCGCGTCGGTGAGCCACTGGGCGCCCGCCCAGCCCTCCAGCTCCCAGGCCGAGAGCAGCGGCTCGCGGTCGGGGAAGTAGCGGGCCATCGCGGCGCGGAAGTCCCGGACCGCCGGCTGGCTCACGTCCTCGTAGTTGAGGCTGGCGGAGGTCGCCCAGAGCGCGTCGCGGCAGGCGGGTGAGGCGCGGTAGTCGGTCCCGACGGTCTGCGACCAGTTCTGGACGTTGGTCGCCTTCGCCGCGACCCGCACCCCGGCCTCGTCCAGTGCCCGGCAGAGCGCCGCGTTGCCCCGGGTGTCCATGGCGTCGAGGAGCAGTTGGGAGCCGTCGGCCCGGACGGCGGCGGCCACCGCTTGGAAGTTCGGGAGCGCGAAGTCGACCGTCTGGGTCAGGACGCGGTAGCCCTCCGCCTCCAGCCCGGCCTTCAGCTGGGCGGCGTAGCGGGCCGAGTCGGCCTGGTTGTAGGCGACCACGGCGGCGCTGGTGGTGCCCAGCCGCTCGGTGAAGAAGCGGAACACCTCGGGGGTCTGGTACAGCGTCCCGTTCCAGCCGACGGCCTGCCCGTCGCGCGGCGCCGCGCTGCCGTAGATGCCGTACAGGTGCGGCCAGCGGTCGTAGGCCGTGCCGATCGGCTGGCCGCCGATGTCCGGCACGCCCTTGCCGCTCACGTACGGTGCGCCGGCGTAGTCGAGCACGCTGCCCGAGACGAAGGCGAAGACGTGCTGCTGGTCGATCAGGCGGTGCACGCAGTCCTGGTTGCCGATGCCGCTGCCGCCGTCGTCGCAGGTGACCAGCTTGACGGTGCGCCCGTGCAGGCCGCCCCGGTCGTTGAGGGCCTGGACGAAGGCCTGGGCGCCGTAGCGCGGGCCGCTGAACACCTCGCTGCCGACCGGGCTGGTGAGCGAGGTGACGATCCCGATCCGGATCTCCGCCGCCGTGACGCCGGTGTCGGAGGCGGGGTCGGCCCCGGTGGCGGCGCCCGTACCGGCCGCCGCGGGGCGGTGGGTGAACGCGCTCTCCGGCAGGCGGGTGCCGCAGGCCGTGACGGCGGCGGGCAGCAGGGCCAGGAGCGCGGCGAGGGCGGCGGCGCCACGGCGGACCGGGGGCCGGCACCGGACGCGGCGGCCGGGCCGCCGACGGACGATCGCGTCGGCGGCCCGGCGGGACGGCGGAGCCGTCAGCCGCATCCGGGGACCGGGGTGCCGCTCGCGGCGCCGGCCTGGGTGAGCAGGCCGCAGAGCGAGGAGCGGGAGACCTTCCAGATGCCGTTGTCGAGGACGGCCTGGCCGGTGGCGCTCGGCTCGACCACGGCGCCCTGGAGGGAGAGCTCGTAGCTGACGGTGGCATCGGTCGGCGAAGTGAACGTCACGTTGGTGACCGTGGCCTTGACCTGGCCGACCCGCGGGTCCTGCGAGAAGCCCTGGAG
Organism: Kitasatospora sp. NPDC091207; assembly: GCF_044768625.1. Taxonomy (NCBI): domain Bacteria; kingdom Bacillati; phylum Actinomycetota; class Actinomycetes; order Kitasatosporales; family Streptomycetaceae; genus Kitasatospora; species Kitasatospora sp. NPDC091207. The sequence continues at coordinate 181,698 of NZ_JBIVVS010000012.1, read as the reverse complement.
CGCCGGGAGCAGCACGTCACCGTTCTGGAGCAGTGAGGCCTTCTCGGGAATGGGGGTGGTGGGGTCGAAGAACTTCTCCCAGTTCGCGGTGACCTCGTTCGTCGCGGTCACCGGATCGGCGGGCCCGGTGGCGCCGGCGCTCACGCTCGCGGTGGCACTGCCACCGGCGCTCACGGACACCGAGGCCGAGGCCGACCCCGGCAGGGAGACCGACACCGAGGCCGACCCCGAGGCCGAGGAGCCGGACGAGCTGCTGCTGCACCCGGCGACCGCGCCCACCAGCAGCAGCGCGAGCAGCGCGCCCGCCGACCGCAGGACCGGGCCACCGCCCCGACCGGTACCGCTCTGCCTTACCCGCATGGTGTTCCTCTCGACGAACTCGGCCGCGCCGCCCGGGTGCGGCGCCGACCGCTCGGCCGCACCGCGCGGGGCGGTCCGCCGATCTCCGGATGCTGTTCCAGGCCGATCCTGGAAATGTCGCACGTGACACCATCAAGGCGGATCCATGGACGAATCGCAATCCGGGGGCGAAAAGCCTCATACCGCCCCGAACGGGTCGGACGGACGGCCCGGCCCGGGGCCGCTGCGCGCGGCCGCCCGCGCGGTGCGGTCGGCCCGCGGGGCCCGCGAGTGGACCGGCTGGATCCTCGCGGCCGCCGGGGCGACCCTGTGCGTCCTGGGCTGGTACGGGGTCTCCGGCGAGGCCTTCGTCGAGCAGCAGATCCCCTACCTGGCGTCCTCCACCGTCCCGGGTGCGGCGCTCATCGTGGCGGGCCTGGTGCTGGTCGCCCTGCGTCCACCCGGCCGGCCCGCGGCCCCGCCCGCCCCGGGGGACCTGACGGACCGGCGGATCGAGCGGCTCTACGCCCTCCTGGTCGAGTCCGACGGGCCGGCGGGGCCAGCCGGACCCGAAGGACCCAACGGACCCGACGGACCCGGCCCGGCCGGTACCGGTCTCCTCGCCGTCGCCGAGGGCACGCTCTACCACCGGCCCGGCTGCCCGCTGGTGACCGGCGAGCACGGTGCGGAGCCGGTCGACGCCGCCGCCGTCCGGGCCCGGGGGCTCACTCCCTGCCGGATCTGCGAACCGGGCGAGCCTCAGGAGCCGGGCGAATCCGGTGAACCCGGTGATCCCGGTGATCCGGGCGATCCGGGCGATCCGGGTGAACCCGCCGGCCCCGCTCACCCGATCGGCTGAGGGGAGCGCCGCCCGTGCCCGACGCCGCTCCCCTCGACTCCGTCGGCCTCACCGTCGACCTCGCCCTGGCCGGCCTCACCGTCGGCAGTGCGGCGGCCCTCAGCGGCATCGGCCTGGTCGTCTGCCACCGCGCCACCGGTGTGCTCAACCTCGCCCAGGGCGCCCAGGCGATGCTCATCGCCTATCTGCTGCGCGACCTCGTGGTGGTGCGGCACTGGCCGGTCTGGCCGGCCCTCGCCTGCTGCCTGCTGCTGGTCGCGCCCGCGCTCGGCGTCCTGCTGGACCTCCTGGTGTACCGGCCCCTGCGGCGACGCGACGCCGGCACCGCCGACACGATGGTGGCCGGTCTCGGTGTGTTCGTGCTGCTGATCGGGGTGGTGGTGCTGCTCTGGGGCACCGCGCCGCTGAACGGCGCACCGTCCCCGTTCGGCGGCACCCCGATCACGCTGCCCGGCGGACACACCCTGCGCCCCGACACGGTGGCGCAGCTCACCGCCATCCTGGTGCTCGCCCTGACGGTGGCCGCCACCACCCGCTTCACCCGGTTCGGCCTCCAGCTGCGGGCCGTCGTCGACGACCGCCGGCTGGCCCGGCTGGCCGGGGTGGACGCGGACCGGGTCTCGGCGGCGGGCTGGGCGTTCGGCTCGTTCACCGCCGGGCTGGTCGGCGTCGCGCTCGCGCCGTACCTGCTGCTCGACCCGTACGGGCTGCCGCTGCTGGTGATGGAGACGATGGCGGTCGCGGTGGCGGCGCGGTTGCGCAGCATCCCGGTGGCGGTGGCGACCGGTCTCGGCCTCGGCATCGCGCAGGCCGAGCTGACCAGACTGCGCCCGGCCGGCCAGCTGTTGCCGCTGGTCCAGGCCGTGCAGGCCAACCTGTTCGTGGTGGCGCTGCTGGTCGCCGCCCTGCTGGCCGGGCCTCGGCTCGGGGACCGGTCCGGCGACCGCGCCCCGCTCGCCGTCACCGGCCCGGCCGGCGGCGGCCGGGCGGCCGGGGCGGTCTGCCTGGTGCTGCTCCTGCTGCCGCTGGGCTTTCGTGACAACGACCTGCGCAGCGCGCTGCTGGTCCCCGCGCTGGCCCTGGTCCTGCTCTCGATCGTGGTGGTGACCGGCTACGGCGGGCAGATCTCGCTCGGCCAGGCCGGGTACGCGGGGCTGGGCGCGCTGGGCACGGCGCTGCTGATGTCCGGGCGGATCCCGCTGGTCCCGCCGCTGCCGGCGGTGCCCGCACTGCTGTTCGCGGTGCTGGCCACCGCCCCGCTCGGGCTGCTCACCGGCTGGCCGGCGATCCGGCGGCGCGGGCTGGCGCTGGCGCTGGTCACCTTCGCGGTCGGGACGGCGATGAGCCGCTTCGTCTTCCAGCAGCCGTACGCGACCACCGGGCTCACCCTCGACCGGCCCGCCTTCCTCACCGGAGACCGCGCCTTCTACCTCGCCGAGCTGCTGCTGCTCGGGCTGGGCCTGCTGGTGGTGCGCGGTCTGCACCGGGGGCGGCTGGGCCGGGCCCTGACCGCGATGCGCGACCACGAGCCGGGCGCGGTCGCGGCGGGCGTGAACGTGCCCGGGCTGAAGCTGTTCGCCTTCGTGGCCGGGGCCGCGCTGGCCGCGCTCGGCGGCGGGCTGATGGGCCTGGCCGGGCGGGCCTTCGACCCCGCCGCCTTCGACCCGGTGCACGGGCTGCTCTGGTTCGCCGCGGTGGTGGTGGCCGGCGCGGACAGCGCGCTCGGCGCGGTCCTGGCCGCCGCGCTGCTGATCGGTCTGGACGCGGGGACGGTGGCCGGGGTGTCGGCGGTCGCGGTCGGCCTGCTGGCCGCGGCGATCGGCCGGCTGCCGGGCGGGCTCGCCGGTGTCGCGGCCCGGCTGTCCCGGCGCCGCCCGGTGGGGCCGGCCGGCCCGCTGCCACCCGGCCGCCTCACCCCGGCCGGACGCCGGGCCCGCGCCCTGATCACCGCCCGGCGGGCCGCCGCCGGCTCCGGGGAGGCCCGACCGTGAGCCGGGCGGGTACCGACCGGGCCCGGCTGACGGCCCGCGGGGTGGTCCGCCGCTACGGCGGCATCGAGGCGGTCGCCGGAGTGGACCTCACCGCGCCACCGGGGCGGATCACCGCGCTGATCGGGCCGAACGGCGCCGGCAAGAGCACCCTGTTCGACTGTCTGGCCGGCACCGTCCGCCCGGACGCCGGGCGGGTGCTGCTCGGCGGCCGCGACGTCACCCGGCTGCCCGCGTACGCCCGGGTCCGGCTCGGCCTGGCCCGGACCTTCCAGCAGATCGCCGTCTTCCCGACCCTCCCGGTGGCGGACAACGTCCGGATCGGTGCCGAGCAGCGGCACGGCCGCCGCCCGGACGCCCGCGCCGTCGAGGCCGCGACGGCGCGGGCGCTCGCCCTGTTCGGCCTCCAGGACCTCGCGGCGCACCCGGCCGGCGACCAGCCCACCGGGGTGCTGCGCCTGGTCGAGCTGGCCCGCGCGCTGGCGGGCGACCCCCGGGTCCTGCTGCTGGACGAGCCGGCGGCCGGCCTCGACACCACCCAGACCGCCCGGCTGGTCTCCGTGCTGCACGGCCTCGCCGACCGGGGGATGGCGCTGCTGCTGGTCGAGCACGACCCCGACCTGGTCGGCGAGCTGGCCGACACCGTGTACGCGATGGCCGGCGGCCGGGTGGTGGCCCACGGCCCGGCGGCCGCGGTGCTCGCCGACACCCGGGTGACCCGGGCCTGGGGCGGGACGGCACCGGGGACGGGGGCGGCGGGGGCGGGGTCGGCGGGGGCGGGGTCGGCGGAGGGGGTGGGTACCGGATGACCGTCGAGGCCGCGCTGTCCGCCGCACGCGTCCGGTACGGGCCGCTGGAGGCGCTGCACGGGGTGGACCTCGCCTTCCCGGCCGGCGCCGTCACCGTGCTGCTCGGCCGCAACGGCTCCGGGCGGACCAGTGTGCTGCACGCCCTCGCCGGGGTGGTCCGGCTCTCCGCCGGCCGGGTGGTCTGGCGGGGGCGCGACGTCACCGCGCTCGGCGTCCACCGGCGGGTCCGGCTGGGGCTGACGCTGGTGCCGGCCGAGCGGGCGGTGTTCGCCTCGCTCACCGTGGCCGAGCACCTCGACCTCGGCGGGGCCCCCGCCGGCGAGGCGCTCGCGCTCTTCCCCGAACTGACCGCCCTGCTGCCCCGCCCGGCCGGGACGCTCTCCGGCGGACAGCAGCAACTGGTCGCCGTGGCACGGGCGTTGACGACCCGGCCGGGCCTTCTCCTGCTCGACGAACCGGACCGCGGGCTGGCACCCGCCGTCGCCGCCCGGCTGCACGCGCACCTGCTCGGTACGGCCGCCGGCGAGGACCGGGCCGTCGTCCTCACCGCGCGGTCGCTCCCCCGCGGGCTGGCCGGCGCGGCCGTGGTCCACGTACTGCACCGGGGCGAGGTCACCTTCTCCGGGGAACCCTCCGAGCTGAGGATCCGCCCGACCGGGCCACGCCGACCGGACCGCCCGGCGCCGTGGCGGTGACGGGGGCGTCCGACAGGCGTCGGCCCCGACCGGGTCACTGCGCCAGGTAGCCGCCGTCCACCGGGAGGACCGCGCCGGTGATGAAGGAGGCGTCGTCGGAGGCCAGGAAGACCACCGCCGCGGCCACCTCCGCGGGAGCCCCGAGGCGGCCCATCGGGTGCCGCCGCTCGATCGCCGCGAGGTACTCGGGACCGCCGGGCTCGTCCCGCAGGCGCCGGACGCGCTCGGTGGTGATGGTGCCGGGGGCGACGGCGTTGACCCGGATGCCGCGGTCGGCCCACTCGACGGCGAGGTGTTTGGTCAGACCGGACGCGACGAACTTGGCCGGTCCGTAGACAGCCTGGCCGCGCTGGCCGGCCTCGCCGGAGATCGAGGAGACACAGACGATCGCGCCACCGGCGCCGCCGGGCCCGGCCATCGCCTCGATCGCGTACTTGCAGGTCAGGAACATCCCCCGGCCGTCGACGGCCATCACGCGGTCCCAGGCCTCGGCGTCGGCCTCGGTGATCTCCATCAGCGGGAGCACCCCCGCGTTGGCCACCAGGACGTCGATCCGGCCGTGCCGCTCGACGGCGGCGCCGATCATCCTGCGGGCGTCGCCGTCGCGGGAGACGTCACCGACCACCGTGGTGACGGCCTGCGGCAGCGCGGCCGCCAGCCGCCGCAGGCCGTCGGCGTCGAGGTCGGTCGCGACCACGGACGCGCCCTCCCGGACGAAGCGTTCGGCCACCGCGCGACCGATCCCGCTCGCCGCGCCCGTCACCACGCACACCTTGCCCGCCAGCCGCCCGGCACCCGGCCGACCTGGGGAATCCGGGGCACCTGGGGCACCGGGGGGCACCGGGACATCGATCGCATCAGCCATGACACCGGACTCTACCGACCAGGCGTCAGATCAGCCTGATCGAAGCACAGTTGACCATCCGGGTGGCCGGCGCCGCCCCGCCTTCCGGCACCGCCACCGGCACCGGCCCACGCGGGTGCCGGGTCAGTCCCGGTCTCGGCCGACGGTGAGGACGATCTTCCCCCGGACGTGCCCGCCCTCGCTCACCCGGTGCGCCCGCGCCGCCTCCGCCAGCGGGAACACCTCGTGCAGCGGCAGGCTCAGGGTGCCCTCCTCGTGCAGCGCGAGCGCGGCCGCCAGCGCGGGGCCGTGCTGGTGGACGGTCTCCGCACCGGCGCTGCACCGCACGCCGTACCTGGCCGCGCCCTCCCAGTCCGCGATGGTCAGGACGTGCTCCGCTCCGCCGGCCAGCTCGATCGAGAGCGGCAGGACGTCGCCCTGGCCGGCCGCGTCCAACACCCGGTCCACCCCGTCCGGCGCCACGGCCCGCACCCGCTCGGCCAGTCCGTCGCCGTACGCCACCGCGACCGCGCCCAGCTCCCGCAGTCGGGCGTGGTTCGCCTCGCTCGCGGTGCCGATCACCCGGATGCCGCGCGAGCGGGCGAACTGCAGCAGGACCGTGCCGACCCCGCCCGCCGCGCCGTGCACCAGGAGCGTCCGGCCGCTCTCCACACCGAGCAGGTCGAGGGCGCGCCAGGACGTCTCCGCCGCCACCGGGATCGCCGCCGCCCGCGCCCAGCCGAGCGCGGCCGGCTTGCGGGCCAGGTCCTCCGCCGCCGCCAGGACGTGTTCGGCGTACCCGCCACCGCCGGTCGGGCCGAACACCTCGTCCCCGGGCACCCACCGGGTCACCCCCTCGCCGACGGCCTCCACCACACCCGCCACCTCGAAGCCGGTGACATGCGGGAAGGTCACCGGGAACAGGCCCGTCATCGCGCCGCTGCGCAGCTTGTGGTCCACCGGGTTCACGCCCGCCGCCCGGACGGCGACCCGCACCCGGCCGGGGCCCGGGGCGGGCAGGTCGATCTCGATCGGGTGCAGCACGTCCGTGCCGCCGAATGCGGAGAAGCCGATGGCCTTCGTCATGGGAATCCCACTGTCCTTCACTGGTCGGGGAGTTCGTCGGTCTGACGGTTCCAGCCTGGTACCGGACGGCGTGCTCACCGGCTCGCCGTTCGGCCGGTTCCACCTGGCCGAACGGCCGGGCGCGGGCGCGACCCGCCCGGCTAGGCTGGAACGCGTGACGGACGACGGGGTGGGCGGAACGGACGGCGCGGTGGCCGGCGCGGTCGACGACACGGCGGACGACGGGCAGGGCGGCACGGTGGGGGACAGGACCGCCGTGGACGGCGGCACCGAGCACCGCCGGCGCGGCTGGGAGCGCCCCGAGGACGTGCTCGCCCAGGCCGTGGAGATCCTCCGGGCACCCCGGCCGAACCTCCTGCCGCGCTTCTCCCGGCTGCTCGCCGATCTCGTCCCGCACACCGCGATCGCCCAGCTCAGCGGCGTCTGCACCCACTCGCCCACCAACTCCGTCGGCCCGACCGAACTGGCCGGGCGGATCACCGGCCTGGAACTGGCCCGCCTGGCCGAAGCGGTGGCGCCCGGCCGCCCGTGGCAGGGCGAGGCCGTCCTGGCGGGCCGGACGAGGCCGGCCGTCGCGGTCTCCGCCGCCCCGGCCGGCAGCAATGGCGCGCTGCTCGTCCTCGTCCGGCCGGACGAGGACCGGCTGGCCGCTCAACCGCTCGCCGTCCTGCAGCAGTTGTGGGATCTGGTGACCACCCACTCGCACCACCGGGCCGTCGACGCCGCCCCCGTGCACGCCGCCGCCTCGCGGGCCTCGGCCGGCGCCCGGGCCCGCGCGATCGCCGAGTTGAGCGGCTCGCACGCCTCCGCGCTCTCCGCGATCCTGGCGCCGCTGCGCTCCGCCGCCCTGGACGACGCCACCGCCCGCCGCAGCGCCGCCGAGCTGGCCGTCACCGCGCTGCTGAACGTGCGCGCGGGCGCCGATCTCGACCGGGAGTTGAGCGAGGAGCCGGCCGCCACCGCCTTCGCCCGGCTCGCGGACGAACTCCACCCGCTGCTGCGGCACAGCCCCGTCCGGCTCGACCTGCTGCCGCCGGCGGCGGGTGAGCGCTCCGTCCCGGCGGACACCGCGCACACCGCGCGGGCGGCCGTCCGGGCCGCCGTGCTCACCATGCTGGAGCAGGACGGCCTGACCCGGCTGCACGTCAGCTGGCAGATCGTCGCCGACGGCGTGCGGGCCGTGGTGCGCGACGACGGCCCGGGGCTGCTCGGCGCCGACGCCCTGGCCGTGCACCGGACCGGGGACCGGATCACCGCCCTGGCGGGCCGGCTCACCGTGGACGCCGTCCCCGGCTGGGGCACCACCGTCACCGTCGACCTGCCGCTGACCGCCCCGGCCGGCGCCGACGGCCCGGACCCGCTGGCGGGCCTGCACCCCCGGGAGCTGGACGTCCTCGACCAGCTCACCCGGGGCCGCCGCAACCGGGAGATCGCCGGCGCGCTGCTGATCAGCGAGTCCACCGTGAAGTTCCATGTCGCCAACATCCTGGCCAAGTTGGGCGTGACCTCGCGCGGCGAGGCGGCCGCGCTGGCGCACCGCGCCGGCCTGTCCGCCCCGGCCACGCTGCACGCGGCCTCCTGACCGCGCGGGCCGCCGGGCCGGGCCCGGCCGCCTCCGACCGCGACCCCGCCGGACGCACCGTAGGCTCGCCCCATGACCGCCTCCGCCACCTGGGACCCCACCGCCGCCGGGGTACTGCGCCTGCCGTCCGGCCGACTGGTCCGGGGGCGCGGTCTGCTGCGACCGCTGCCGCCCGGACCGCAGCCGGGCTTCGGCCTGTACCTGTTGGGGCACCGGCCGCCGGCCGTGCCCTGGGCGAGCCGTTGGCTCCGCTGGCCCGACTTCCGGCTGCCCTCCGACCGGGCCGAGGCGGCGGCGGCCTTCCGGGAGGTCTGGGAGCGGTCGGCGTCCGAGCGGGTCGAACTGGCCTGCGCCGGCGGGCGCGGCCGGACGGGCACCGCGCTGGCCTGCCTGGCCGTGCTGGACGGGGTACCGGCCGCCGAGGCGGTGACCTACGTGCGGGAGCACTACGACCGGCACGCCGTCGAGACGCCCTGGCAGCGCCGGTTCGTGGCGCGCTTCCACTGACACCCCGCCCGACACCCCGCCCGCCCGCGTCGGACCCCGGACGGGCGGACCCCGCCCGCGTCGGACCCCGGACGGGCGGACCCCGGGTGTCAGACCCCGGACGGCGGGCCCAGCACCACGAAGCTCAGGTCCGGCCGGCCACCGGGGGTCAGGACCTGGGCCACGGTCTCGATCGGTTCGGGCGAGAGGTGCGGCAGCCGCAGCCCGAAGCGGTCCCCGTCACGGTTGGCGACCACGCAGGCCCGGCCCGCCCAGAGCCGGCGGCAGAGCGGGTCGCGCAGGACCTCGGTGAGCAGGCCGACCACGGCCTCGTCACCAGGATAGCGGGCCAGCGCGAAGCGGATCATGGCCAGGGTCATCCGGGCCTGCCACGTCCAGTCGGTGACCTGCTCGCGGGCCTCCGGGGCGGTCAGCACCCAGCGGGCGAAGTTGGCCCCGGGGTGGCGCATCCAGGGGAACCACTCGGCGGCGGCCCGGTTGTGGCCGACGATGGTCCAGGCGCGGTCGGCGAGGAAGGCCGGTCTCGGCGTCTGGCGGTCGACCAGCGCCTGGAGGGACCGCAGGTCCTCCGGGCGCGCCGGGCCCGCGGACGGGGTGCCGCCCATGGCGTAGAGGTAGAGGGTCGCACGCTCGTCCGCGTCGAGCAGCAGCACGTCGGCGAGCAGCGCCAGCAGTCTGGGGTCGAAGCGGGCCGTGCCGCCGCGCTCCAGGTCGCGGTACCAGCGCTCGCTCATGCCGAGCCGGCCGGCGACCACCATCTGCGGGAGCGGCTTGGCGAGCCCCGTCCGCAGGCCGGCCCGGCTCCGCCAGTCACGCAACAGACTGGCGAGGCCGGGGAGTTCGGCGGTGGTCGACTCTTCGTGGTCGAGAGGGATGGGGATGCTCAGTGCCTCGCGCAGCACCATGACTCACTCCGGTCTGTTCCTGCATTCGACGATGACGGTCCCGGGGGGACGTGTCGAAGTTCGGGCAGCCCGAAGAGCCGGAGGAGCCGGTTGTTCGTCGGCCCGCTCGGCGATGACAAGTCCCTTTGCTGAAGCTTGGGTTCAGTGGGACGACCGACATCGGCGCAGCAGACCGGGGAACAACGTGACGGAGCACTGCAGCATGGAGTCCACCCCCCGGTGTGCCCGCGTGGCCCTTGACACGCTCTAGGGGGACTGTACTTCCTTGGCTGTGCTCGTTCAAGCAACGCAGAGTGACATCAGCCGGTCAGCGGCTCCTGGGGAAGGGCCGGCGGGGACTGCGGCGCGGTGCGGCCGGCGAGCACCGTGACGGTGGTCGCGCCCGCGAACAGCGCGGCGAGCAGCACCCAGCCGACCGCGCCGGACGGCAGCAGCAGGCCGGTGGCCAGGAACGGGCCGACGATCAGCTGCGCGCTCATGCCCGTGCTGAAGAGCGAGAGATAGCGGGAGCGGCCCGCCGGCGGCGACAACTCGTAGGAGATCTCCCAGCGCGAGACGGCGTGCAGGTTCTCCCCGACGGTCAGCAGGGCGACGGCCACCACCGCGGCCGCCAGCGCCAGGGCCTTGCCGCGGCCGTCGGCGAAGGCGAAGAACGCGCAGGCCAGCACCAGGAAGAGGCAGGCGATCCGGAGCATCCGCAGTGCCTTGGCGAGCCCCTGGGCGAAGCGGGCCACCGAGAGTTGGAGCACCACGGTCAGCACCGTGTTGATCGCCAGCAGGCCCGAACTGGCACTGGCCGGCAGCCCGGCCCGCTCCACCACCCAGAGCGGCAGCAGGATGAAGAGCACGCAGTCGTGCAGCATCAGCACCGCGTTGGCGGCGGTGACCAGCAGGAACCGCCGGTCCCGGTACGGCGAGCCGTTCGGCACCCCGGCCTCGGCCGTCGCGGCAGCCGGTGCCGGGGCCGCCGACCCCGCCACCCGGCCGGCCCGCACCACGGCGAGGGCGACGGCGGCGAAGGCGGCCGCGTTGAACAGGAAGAGCGCGACGAAGGCCGCCCGGGACTGCGCGGCCTGCACCAGGGCGGCCAGCAGGAAGCCGGCGGTGAGGCCGATGTTGGTGATGGCGCGCAGCGAGGCCATCGTCTTCGTCCGCTCGGCGGCGCCCTCGAACTCGCCGACGATCACTTGGAGGAGCGGCGAGCAGGCCCGGGCGGCGGCGATGGTCAGACAGGTGACGACCAGATAGCCGGCATAGCTGCCGACCAGGGCGTACCCGATGAAGCCGAGCCCCCGGACCAGGGTCAGCGCGACGTAGACCGGGCGCGCGCCGAACCGGTCCGCGACCGGCCCGAACACCAGCGGGCTGAGCAGCCCGGCGATGTTGGCGGCGGCGATCGCGGTGCCGACCGCGACCGCCGAGATGTCCAGGTAGTGGACGAAGTAGAGCGTGGCGGTGGCCAGGTACAGGCCGTTGGCGACCGCGTCCACGGTGGTGCCGGCGGCCATGATCCGGCCCTGCCGGGAGGAGGGCAGCAGGGCGGCGGTCAGCCGGCCCAGCAGCCCGGCGGCCCGGGTCGGGGTGTCCGTGCGCGTCATGCGGATTCCACCGTGCGGACGGGCTCCACGGTGAAGCGGACGGAGTCGGCCAGCTCGCGGGCGAGCTTTCGGGCCTGGTCGGGGGTGTCGGCGCCGACCACGATCACGCCCACCCGGTCCCCGGAGGTGCGCAGCGGGCGGACGGTGCCGCCGGGCGCGACCGCGAGGTCGGCGTAGAGCACGTCCGGGTGGCCGGCGGCCTCCGCCCACCCCTCGACGGCGGTGACCAGGCCGGGCGGCGGGGTGAGGTAGCGGGCGGCGGCGGCCCGGGCCGCCGCCGGCGCGGCGTCGGCGCGCGGGCGGCCGAGCAGGTCGTCGTAGATGAGGCCGAACAGCTCCAGGCCGGGGACGACGTGGGCGAGCATCCGGTGGATCCAGTCGCCGCCGAACCTGCCGTGCACCTCGCCGAGCACGATGCCGTCCGGGCTCAGCCAGAGCTCGACGTGGAAGGCGCCGGTGCGCAGGCCCAGGACGGCGAGCGCCGCCTTCACCTGACGCTCGATCTCCTGTCGCTGCGCGTCGGGGAGTTCCGCCGGGAGGATGTGGCCGACCTCGACGAAGAACGGCGGCTCCACCTTCTCCTTCTCGGTCACCGCGAGGACGACCGGCTCACCGCCGAGGAAGAGGCCTTCGACGCTGTACTCCGCGCCCTGGACGAACTCCTCGACCAGGAAGGGGGCTTGTCCGGGGAGCAGGGCGATCGCGGCCGGCAACCCGTCCGGCCCGGTGATCCGGCTCACGCCCGTACTGCCCATGGCGTCACGGGGTTTGACGATCCACGGCCCGGTGGAGCCGTGCAGGAACAGCGACGCCTCCGAGGCGTCGGCGCAGAGCCGGACGGCGGGCTGCCGGAAACCGGCGGCGGCCAGTGCCGTCCGGCAGTCGTCCTTGGTGCGCACCCGCCGGACGGCGTCGGCCGGGTTGCCCGGCAGGCCCAGCGCCTCGGCGGTCTCGGCGGCGGCCACCTGGGCCATCTCCTGGAGTGCGAGGACGGCGTCGAAGCGCTCGCCCCCGGCGGCCCGGTCGCGCGCCCAGGCGGCGGCCTCGCCTGGGGTGGCGAAGTCCACCGCCGAGACGGCGCCGGCCTGTTCGACCACTCCGGGGGTGGCGGCGAGGACGGCCTCCTGATTGGTCAGGTGGGTCCGCAGCCCGCGCGCGTGGGCCTGGTCCAGGGCGAGCTTCGCCATGTCGAGGCCGAGCGGAACCGCCCGTACCCCGCCGACCAGCAGCAGCTTCGGGGGGGTGGGTTCTGCGGGCATACGAGGGCTCCTTGCGTGCGTGGTGCGGGGGTGGATCGGGCGAACGGGTACGCGGGTACGCGGGGTCGTGCGGGCGGTGGGCGGTGGGGTTGGGCGTGGGGGTTCGGCGGAAGCCGGCGGAGCCGGCTCAGGCGGCTTCGGGGGCGGCCTCCAGCTCGACCAGCACCTGCTCGGTCGCGACCAGGTCGCGCACGGCGCACCGGATCCCGGTGACGACGCCCGAGAAGGGCGCGAGGATGCGGTTCTCCATCTTCATCGCCTCGACGATGACGAGGGCGTCCCCCTCCTCGACCCGGTCGCCGACCGCGCAGAGCAGCCCGACCACCGTGCCCGGCATCAGCGACTTCACGGCGTTGTCGGCGGCCCCGGAGCCGCCCTCGGCGAAGCTCTGGGCGGCCAGCGCCACCCGGTGCCCGTCGACGGAGAGCTCCCAGCCGCCGGGGCCGCGCAGGCCGGTCCACCGCCGGTCGCCGACGGTGCCCCGGAACAGTCCCGGGTGCCCCGGCACGGCGGCCACGGTGACGGTGAACGGCGTGGACTCCACCTGGACGTCGACGGCGCCGCCGCGGCGCCCGGCCAGTCCGGCCCGCACCGTCCGCCGCCCGTGGCGCAGGACGACCCGGCCGAACGGCGCGACCGGGTCCAGCCGGTGGCGGTCGAACGGGCCGACGGCGCCGAACCACGGCGAGGCGGGGGCCTCGCCGACGGGCGGGAGCTGCATCGCCGCCGCGCAGGCCGCGGCGGCCAGGACGCGGTCGTCGCGGCCTGCGGGCCCGGACGGCTCGCCCGGCCCCGGCCGTCCGGTGGCGACCAGGGTGTCCACCAGGTGGGTGTCCATCCGCCCGGCGACCACGGCGGGCGCCTGGAGGAGTTCGGCGAGGAAGCCGAGGTTGGTGGTCAGCCCGGGCAGGGCGGTGTCGCGGACGGCGGGGAGCAGTCGGCGCAGCGCGCTCGGGCGATCCGGGCCGTGGGCGATCAGCTTGGCGAACATCGGGTCGTAGAAGGCCGGGACCTCGGCGCCGCCACCGAAGGCGGCACCCCCGTCGAAGCCACCGCCACCGAAGGCGGCACCCCTGTCGAAGGCCGGGCCGCCGCCGAGCGGGACCGGACCCGCGCCGTCGGGCACGGCCCCGCCGTACCCCGACCCGGTGTCGTCGAACGCCGCCTCCACCCGGATCCCGGCCGGCCAGCGGACCGCGGCCGCCCGGCCCGGTGCGGGCCGGAACCCGTCGGCCGGGTCCTCGGCGTAGACGCGGACCTCGACGGCGTGGCCGGTGGCGGTGATCTCGTGCTGTTCGAGCGGCAGCCGCTGGCCGTCGGCGACTCTCAGCTGCCACTCCACCAGGTCGACGCCGGTGATCTCCTCGGTGACCGGGTGCTCCACCTGGAGCCGGGTGTTGACCTCCAGGAAGTAGCAGCGGTCCGTCGCGTCCAGGATGAACTCGAAGGTGCCGGCGTTGACGTAGCCGAGCGACCGGGCGCCCCGGACGGCCGCGGCCAGCAGCTCCGCCCGGACGGCCTCGGGCAGGTTGGCGGCCGGTGCCTCCTCGACGATCTTCTGGTGGCGGCGCTGCAGCGAGCACTCGCGCTCGAAGAGGTGCACCACGTTCCCGTGCGCGTCCCCGAAGACCTGCACCTCGATGTGGCGGGGCCGCTCCACGTACCGCTCGACGAGCAGCCGGCCGTCGCCGAAGTTGCCGCGGCCCAGGCGGACCGCCTCGGCCACCGCCGCGGGCAGGTCGGCGGCGGCGCGGACCACCTGCATGCCCTTGCCGCCACCGCCGGCGACGGGCTTCAGGATGACCGGGTAGCCGATCCGCTCGGCGTCGGCCAGGATCTCCCGCTCCGACTCGGTGGCCGTCCCGGAGCCGGGCAGGACGGGGACGCCGGCGGCGGCCATCAGCGCGCGGGCGGTCGACTTGTCGCCCATCGCGGTGATCGTCGCGGCGTCCGGGCCGACCCAGACCAGCCCGGCCTCGGCGACCGCCGCCGCGAAGCCCGGGTGTTCGGAGAGGAACCCGTAGCCGGGGTGGACGGCGTCGCAGCCGGTCCGGACGGCGGCATCGACCAGCGCGCCGACGTCCAGGTAGCTCTCGGCGGCCGCGGCGGGGCCGATCCGGACCCGTTCGACGGCGCCCGCCAGGTGGGCCGAGGCGCGGTCGGCGTCGGAGTGGACCGCGACGTACTCGACGCCGAGCCGGCGGCAGGTGCGGGCGATCCGCCGGGCGATCTCGCCGCGGTTGGCGATCAGCACACGCTTGATCATTTCCGTCATCACATCCTGAACACGCCGAAGCGCGTCTCCTGCTTGGGGGCGTCGGCCGACATGGCCAGGCAGAGCGCCAGCCACTCACGGGTCTCGGTCGGGTCCACCACGGCGTCCACCCACATCCGGGCGGCGTAGTACAGCGGGTGGGACTGGCGCTCGTAGGTCTCGATGATGGGGCGCCGGATCGACTCCTCCTCCTCGGGGGAGAGGACCTTGCCCTCCTTGGCGAGCTGGTCGCCGCGGATCAGCGCCATCACCGTCGCGGTCTGCTCGGCGCCGACCACGGTGGACTTGGCGCTCGGCCACATGGCCATCAGCCGCGGACCCATCGAGCGCCCGCACATGGCGAGGTTGCCGGCGCCGTAGCTGCCGCCGATCACCAGGCTGAACTTGGGGACCTTGGCCGTGGACACCGCGTTGACCAGCTTGGCGCCGTGCTTGGCGATGCCGTCGGCCTCGTACTCGGCGCCGACCATGAAGCCGTTGATGTTGTGCAGGAACAACAGCGGGATGTCGCGCTGGGTGCAGAGCTCGATGAAGTTGGCGGCCTTCTGGGCGCTCTCCGGGAACAGCACCCCGTCGTTGATCACCACGCCCACCGGGTAGCCGCCGATGTGCCCGGTGCCGCACACGATGGTCGGGCCGAACCGCGCCCGGTACTCGGTGAGTTCGCTGCCGTCCAGCAGCCGGGCCAGGATCTCCCGGGCCGGGATGTGCTCGCGCAGGCTGGCGCTGACGATGCCGGGCAGCTCCGCCGGGTCGTACAGCGGCGGCCGCGGGGTCCGCGGCGGCGGGGCGAGGGCCGGGCGGCCGTCCCGCGCCATGATCTCCCGGATGATCGCCAGCGCGTGCTCGTCGCTCTCGGCGAGGTGGTCGGCCACCCCGCTGACCCGGGTGTGCAGGTCGGCGCCGCCCAGCGTCTCGGCGTCCACCACCTCGCCGGTGGCGGCGCGCACCAGCTGCGGGCCGCCCAGGAAGACCGTGCCGGTACCGCGTACGATCACCGTCTCGTCGCACATCGAGGGGATGTACGCGCCACCGGCCGTGCAGCTGCCCATCACCGCGGCGATCTGCGGCAGGCCGAGTGCCGACATCTCGGCGATGTTCCGGAACATCCGGCCGAGGTGGTACTCGCCGGGGAACAGCTGCTCCTGGAGCGGCAGGTAGACGCCGCCGGAGTCCACCAGGTAGACGCAGGGCAGACCGTTCTCCCGGGCCACCAGCTGGGCCCGGAGCTGCTTCTCCACGGTCAGCGGGAAGTAGCTGCCGCCCTTGACCGTGGCGTCGTTGGCGAAGACCACCACCGGGCGGCCGCTCACCATGCCGATGCCGGTGACCAGCGCGGCCGAGGGCACGTGCTCCTCGTAGACCTCGTGCCCGGCCAGCTGGCCGAGTTCCATGAACGGCGTGCCCGGGTCGAGGAGTTGGTAGACCCGCTGACGGGCGGTCAGCTTGCCGCGCTCGGTGTGGCGCCGGCGCGAGCGCTCGTCCCCGCCGGCGATCGCGGCGGCCCGGGCCCGGGCGATGACCTGCCGCTTCTCGTCGAAGGCCGCGGCGTTGCGCCGGAACACCTCGGCGGAGGAGTCGATGTGCGAACGCAGGGCCGTCATCGGGGCTGCTCCTGCCCCGGCTCGCGCGCCGCCTCGGCGCCCAGGCCGTCGTTCAGCGCACCGCAGAAGTCGCGGATCTCGGCCTCGGCCATGTTGGCGCGCAGCATCAGGCGCAGCCCGGCCTTGCCCCGGCCGATCACCGGGAAGAAGATCGGCGAGGTGTAGTAGCCGCGCCGCAGCAGCGACCCGGCGAGCCGGATGGTCGCGTCCTCGGAGCCGATGTCCACGAAGCGGATCGGCAGTCCGTCACCGTGGAAGGAGGTCTCCACCAGGGAGTCGAAGAGCGTGATGTTGTCCTGGAGCTTCCGCTGGAGCTCCTTGAGCTCCGGGGAGTCGTGCAGCTCCGCGGAGGCCATGATCGCGCCGAGGCCCGCGGTGTTGATGCGCTGCGACCACATCAGCGGGCCGCCGTTGCGCAGCGCGGTGTCGCGGCGCTGCCGCGAGCCGTTGCGGCCGAGGAAGATCGCCCCGCCGGAGGCGCCGAAGCCCTTGTTGAGCGAGGTGATGATCAGCGTGCGGTCGTTCATCCCGCCGTTCGCCGCCATCGCCTCCAGCACCACGCCGCGGCCGCGCTCACCGACGGTGGAGACCCCGTGCGCCTCGTCGAAGAACAGGAAGAGCCCGTACTTCTCCTGGAGGCGCAGCAGTTCGGGGATCGGCGCGGCCCCGCCGGTGCTGTAGACGCCGTCGGCGACGTAGGCGACCTGCGGGTGCTTGCGGCAGAGGTCCTCCAGCGCGTCCACGTCATTGTGGGCGATGGTGACGATCTCGGCCTCGTCGGCCACCGCGGGCTTCATCGCGTTGAGACAGAAGTGCGCGTTCTTGTCGAAGACCATCAGCGGCGGGACGCCGTCCGTCAGCAGCCCGGAGGCCAGCAGCGGCAGGCTCGCCCAGGCCGCGGCGGCGCAGGAGGCCACCGTCACCGCCTCGACGTCGAAGAGCTCGGAGAGCGCCGTCTCCGCGTCCCGCAGCGAGCCGAACCGGATCCGCATCCGCGAGGTCGAGCTGTTGAGCGCCCCTTCGGCGAGCACCGCGTCGGCGGCCGCCCGGACGATCCGCGGGTGGGTGTCCAGGCCGAGGTAGGAGTAGGAGGACATGTTCACGAACTCGTGGTCGTCCGCCAGCGTCCGGTGCCGCCCGTCACCGAGGCCGGACACCACGATGTCGAACATCCCGGCCTCGGCGGTGACCTCCCAGAAGTCGTGGCTGATTCGCGCGGACTTCTTGATGTTCATGTATGAGTGCACGCCAGATTCCTTGTTGAATTTCGGTACGGTAATACCGGACCCAAGACCGGGCCTTTATCGGCATCGTCAATTCCGGGTGATCAGGCGTACTCGTGGAAACCGCGTACGGTCGTCCGTCCGAACGGGCCGGACTCGGTCGGCCGGCCGCTGGCTTGATCCAGTGTTCCCTGCACCACTTGCCCCGTAAGCCCCCGGAGTCACTGGCAAGAGGACCGAAGAGCTGCGCGCCGCCCCGGTGATTGAAAGAATTCAATATGCTGCGACGACTGTCAACCGGAAGATTTTTGCCGCCTCGCAAAACTGGACAGACCGCCATTCGACGGGTCGACCGGAAATTCTTTGCCGGTCGGTCGCCATTGACGCGGGCCGGATGGCGGGGCTCACCCCGGCCGGCCCCGCCGGAAAACCGGGGCGGCCGCCCGGCCGCCCGTGTTACGTTCGACCGGGTCCGTACCGGACCCAGGACGACGAGCGGGACGAAGGAGGTGGAACGGTGGCCACGGTGACGACGGCCGCGCCTGTGCTGCGCGGCGCCCGGACGACCGTTCGCACCCCCCGGGCCCTGGTCTGACCGCTACCGCTCCCCGCACCGCGGGGCGCCGCGGCGGTGCGCCGGGCCCCTCATCCAAGGGTTACCGATGTCCTCCTCCGCTTCCTCCTGGCTCACCCGTCCCGAGACCGACGCCGACGTCCCGGCCGTCCAGGCCCTCACCCGCGCGGCGTTCGGCCGGCCCGCCGAGGCCGATCTGCTCGCCGCGCTCCGCAGCGGCGAAGGCTGGATCGACGGCCTCTCCTTCGTCGCCACCGACCCGGCCGGCACCCCCGTCGGCCATGTGGTGCTGAGCCGCGCGTTCATCGGCGACGTCCCGGCGCTCGCCATGGGCCCGGTCTCGGTGCACCCGGACCACCAGCGCTCCGGCGCCGGCTCCGCCGCGGTCCTGGCCGCGCTCGACGCCGCCCGGCGCGGCGGCGAGCGCTTCGTCGTGCTGCGCGGACACCCGTCCTCCTACCCGCGGTTCGGCTTCGTCCGTGCCTCGGCGCACGGGCTGGTCCTCGGTGTCGAGGCACCCGACGAGGCGTGGATGGCGCTGAGCCTGGACCGGCGGCACCCGCTGCCGTCGGGGACGGTCCGCTGGGCCGCGGCCTTCGGCAGCTAGCCGGGCAGGGCCCGGCCCCGGCCGGGATGCACCCGGAACTGCCGGGTGGCGGCGCCGACTTGGCGCCACCACCCGGCGGCCGGCGGCCCGACGTTCACCGGCCGGGCGCGAACCGGCCGGGCGCGGAAGGGCCGGTGCGGACCACGGCCTGGTCGCCGTGCGGGCCGAACAGGTGCAGGATCTCCACCGCGTGCGCACCGGCGGGACCGAACCAGTGCGGCTCGACGGTGTCGAACTCGGCCACCTCGCCCGGACGGAGGGTGAATTCGCGCTCGCCGAGGATGAGGCGCAGCTCGCCGGCGAGCACGTAGAGCCACTCGTACCCGCCGTGGGTCACCAGCTTCGGCTCCCGGTGGGCGAGCACCTGCTTGAAGACCTGGAGCCGGCCCGGGTACTGCGTCAGGGGCACCAGGACGTTGCCCCGCCCCTTGTGACGGGGCGTCAGATGCAGACGCGGGTCACCGGTGGCCGGTGCCGCGACCAGCTGGTCCAGGGCGACGCGGTGCGTGCGCGCGAGCGGGATCAGCAGTTCGAGGGTCGGGCGCCGCTTGCCCGACTCCAGGCGCGACAGCGTGCTCACCGAGATCCCGGTCGCCTCGGCCAGGGCCTCCAGGGTGAGCCCGCGGGCCCGCCGCAGGACCCGCAGCCGCGGTCCGATGCCGGCGAGGATCCCCTCGACGTCGGCGTCCGCGGCCGCGCCGGGGTCCACCGGGTCAGCTGGGTCCACCGGGTCGGTGCGGTTCATCGGGTACCTCCGGTCCATCCGGTCCCTCGGGTGGGCCGGGTCGGTTTTTGCGGTCTTCGCAAAGTCCCTGGGCCGGTGCTGCCGCCCGGTCCGAGCATGGCGCCGCAGACGATACCGAACCGAAGGTGGGCCCGTGACCACGACAATCCTGACTGATCGCCCCGCGTTGAGCACCCGACGACGATGGACGGTGCTGGCCGTCTGCGCGCTGAGCATGTTCCTGGTCGGCCTGGACACCACCATCGTCAACGTCGGCCTGCCCGCGATCGGACGCGGGCTGGGCGTCGGCACCGGCGGCCTGGAATGGGTGGTGGACGCCTACACCGTGGTCCTGGCCGGCCTCCTGATCTCCGCCGGCGCCCTCGCGGACCGCTTCGGGCGGCGGCGCGTCTTCCGGGTCGGGCTGACCGTCTTCGGCCTCGCCTCGCTCGCCTGCGCGGTGGCCCCGTCGCCCGGCCTCCTCGTCGCGGCCCGGGCCGCCCAGGGGGTCGGGGCCTCGATGCTCAGCCCCGTCGCCCTGGCGATCGTGGTGAACGCGATGCCCGACCCGCGGGAGCGGGCCCGGGCGATCGGCGTCTGGGCGTCCGTCTTCGGGCTCAGCATGGCGGCGGGGCCGGTCACCGGCGGGGCCCTGATCGCGGCGTTCGGCTGGCGTTCGGTGTTCTGGATCAACGTGCCGGTCGTCCTCGCCGCCCTCGTCCTGGTCGCGGTGTTCGTGCCGGAGTCGCACGGACAGCGCGCCCGCCGGCTCGACCTGCCCGGCCAGTCGCTGCTCGTCCTGGCCCTGGGCAGCGCGGTCGCCGTCCTCATCGAGGCGCCCCGGATCGGCTGGACCTCGCCCGCGGCGCTCGCCGGCTGCGCCGTGGCGGCGCTGGCCACGGC
Source organism: Kitasatospora sp. NPDC091207 (assembly GCF_044768625.1). NCBI lineage: Bacteria > Bacillati > Actinomycetota > Actinomycetes > Kitasatosporales > Streptomycetaceae > Kitasatospora > Kitasatospora sp. NPDC091207. Next base: position 161,317 of record NZ_JBIVVS010000012.1, on the reverse strand, counting down.
CGGCTTCGTCCGGGTCGAGCGGCGCCGGCCCGAGCCGCTGATGGACCTCGAACTCTTCCGCCGGGCGCCGTTCGCGCTGGCGGCCCTGGGCGCCGTGGCGCTGTTCGTCGCGCTGAACGTGAGCCTGCTGCTCAACACGCTCTATCTCCAGCATGCCCGCGGCTGGACGGCGCTGGAGACCGGGGCGGCGACCCTGCCGATGGCACTCGGGGCGACCGTCTGCGCGCCGTGGTCCGGCGCCCTGGTGGCACGGCTCGGGCCGCGCCGTCCGCTGCTGCTGGCCGGCGGGTTCATCGCCGCCGGCGGCCTCTGCCTGGTGGGGATCGGCCGGGACACCAGCGTCCCCCTGTTCCTGGCGGCCTACCTGCTCATCGGGGTCGGCTTCGGATTCGCCAACGCGCCGATCACCAACACCGCGATCGGCGGTCTGCCGGCGGACCGGGCCGGCGTGGCCGGGGCGATCACCTCCTCCGCGCGTCAGGTCGGCGCGGCGATCGGCATCGCGGTGGCGGGGGGTCTGGTGACCGGGGTCGCGCCGGACGGCCTGGCCGGTGCGTCACGGCCGGGCTGGCTGCTGGTGACGGCGTGCGGACTGTTCCTCGTCGCCGTGGCACGGGCCTCGGGCCCCGGGAACGACAGCAAGGGCGGGAGCCGATGACGACTCCCGCCCTTGCCGAACCGAGCGCCGGGCCCGAATCGAACGAACCCTTCCCGCTGAAAGCGGGCGTGCTACCACTGCACCACCGACGCCTGACCGGCCGGGCATTCGATCACTTCCGCGATCTTGTCCCGCCGACAGGGAAGAAACTACCAACGGATGATCGAAAGACGAAATCGGGGCCACCAACGGCCCCCTGACGCGGCAACCCCCACCCCGGGCCGGCCCCGCGCCGCCGTTTCCGCACGGCCGTTCGCACACGCGCCCTAGGATCCGCCCCGGGGGAGGCCGCCGTGCCGCTGTGGTTCCGCGTGTCCGCTCCCCCGGTGGCGCGACCGCTCCGCCGTTCCTTCACCCGGGAGACAGACTCGGTGATGCACGCTCACTTCACGGCCCGAGACGGAACGGACCGAGCCGGAACGGCCCTAGCCGGGACGACCCGAGATCGGACGGGAGGGCCGGGCCGACGCCTGGGCCGGACCCTGCTGTCCACCGCCTCGGCGCTCGCCCTGGCCCTGCTGCCCGCGGGCCTCGGCGCCGCGCCGGCGGCCGCCCTCGACGGTCCGCCGGCGCCGGCGGACCTGACCGCCTCGCGCGGCTTCACGGACACCTTCCAGCAGACCACCGCGCTCGACACCGCGCCGTACTACGGGCTGAACCGCGAGCTCGACGCCCGTCAGTCTCCGCCGTCCGGGCTGCACGGGATCTCGTACACCCGGACCTCCGGCCGCTGGGACACCGTGACCCCGCCGACGCCGGACCACGTGCAGGTCAGCCACCCGGACCACCCCGACCGGCTGGTCTTCGCGCGCGGCCTCTCCGCCGTCATGCTCGGTGCCCCGGCCGTCGCCGACGCGAGCGGCCACTACACGGTCACCACGGTGGTCGACCCGGTCGTCGGCGACACCGGCGACGGGGACTGGGGCTCGATCGTCCTCAGCCGCGGCCACCGCGGCACCGGCTACGTCACCGGCAACGACGTGGACCTCGGGCTGACCGTCGCCTCGGACGGCCGGCTGAACCTCTTCCACGGCGGGGGCGGCGAGACGCCGTTCTGGTCCGGGTCGGTCACGCCGACGGCCCGGTACGCCGTCTCGCTCACCGTGTCGACCGGCACGGACCGGGCGGTCGTGCTGACGGTGAACGGCACGCCGTTCACCGTCACCGCGCCGGCCTCGGTCACCCGCTGGCCGGGCAGCGCCTTCCTCTCCCTCGGCGCCTACCTCTCCGCCCCGGACCGGGTGACCACCTTCGGGGACGGCGCGGGCCACGGCCTGAGCGTCAGCAAGGTCGACACCGGTGCCACCACGAGCGCCGGGACACTGGTCGACACCTTCGACGGCGCGCCCGCCGCCACGGCGGACTTCGGGCTCAACCAGGACCTCGGCGCCCGTCAGCCCGGCCTGGTCTCCGGCAACTACAGCGCCGTCTCCGGCGTGAAGGGCCTGGCCCGCACCCCGGCGGCGGGCTCGGTGCGGGTGAACAGCCCGGCCCACCCGAACGTGCTCTCCTTCCCCGGGGGCACGGCGGCGGTGCGCCTGAACAAGCCCGCCACCTCGGACGTGCCCACCGGCTCCTACACGGTGCAGGCCGTGCTGACCCCGGTGGCCGGCAGCACCTCGGTCCAGGACTGGGCCTCGCTGGCCGTCGGCAACGCCTCCGGCGGCACCGGCGCGGTCGACGCCGAGGACGTGGCGATCGGCCTGCGCGTGCAGGCGGACGGCGCGCTGGCCCTCTACCAGGGCGGCGCGGCGACCGCGCTCGCCCCGGTGAGCCCGGCGACCGGCTCCTACCGGGTGTCGGTCGCGGTGGCGAGCGGAGCGGCACGGCAGGCGACGGTGACGGTGAACGGCGCGACCGTGTTCGCCGGCCGGACCGCCGCCGAGCTGCCGCGCGACGGGTACGTGTCCCTGGGGGCGCACCACTCGGCGGCCGGCCGGGTCACGACCGTGGACGACCTGCGGATCTCGATGCTGGGCGGCCTCGGCCACTACGGGTACTACGACATCCGCGACCCGGACGACCCCAACTTCGGGACCAACCACGCGCCCGAGGTGGCACCGTGGACCAACTTCAACGGCTACCAGCGCGGCACCGATCCCCGGGTCGACTTCCTGGACCAGTGCCTGCCGGCGTCCTGCACCATCGACGTCAACAACGAGATGGTCATCAGGCGCACCGACGACCCCGAGAAGCTGACCCCGAACCCGGACGCCGCGCGGAACCTCGCCGGGCTCGTGCGGAGCATCGGCTCGAACATGGACAAGATCGCCGCCGTCGACCTGACCGACGAGGCCTACTGGCGCGGCCTGACCGCCGCCCAGGTCCAGACGCAGGCGGACCAGCTCAGGAGCGCCTTCCCGGGCAAGCTGCTGATCCTCAGCTACGACCGGTACCACCTCAACTCCGACCACCCGGTGCCCCGGGGCGTCGACATCGTCGGCTTCGACGACTACTGCGTGGGGCGCGGGGCCGTCCAGGACGAACTGGCCCAGCTGAAGCGCATCCTCAGCTCGCCCGACCAGCACCTGATGCTGTTCCCGGAGTCCCTCTCCATGAACGGGAACTGCCCGTCGGACGCGAGCGTGGCCGCGTTCAACGCCGGCTACCGGGCCGTGGCCGCGCAGGACCCGCGCGTCGTCTACCTGCAGAACTTCCGCTGGCTCGGCCCCGACCAGCCGAACTCCATGCCGCTGACCGTGGCCACGGAGCGCGCCATCGGCACGGCCGTCGTCAACGCGACGCCCACGAAGCCGGCCTCCTCCGTCGGCGCGTACCGGCGCTCGGACGGCACCTTCAGCGAGGCCGCCCACAACGGCGTCCTCCTCGGCTCGTCCGTGCTCGGCGGCGAGCACCGGGCCGACGACGTCCCGCTGACCGGCCACTGGAGCGGACCGGGCGTGGACACCGTCGGCGTCTACCACCGCGACACCCGGACGTTCGTGCTGTCGAACGACAACCTCACGCCCGCCGTCACCGTCCAGTTCGGGAACACCGGCGACATCCCGCTGGCCGGCGACTGGAGCGGGCAGGGCCGGAGCACGATCGGCGTCTACCGGCCGGACGACCAGACCTTCTACCTCACGGACGACAACGTCAACTTCCGCTACCGGATCAAGCTGGGCAACCCCGGATGGACCCCGCTGGTGGGCGACTGGGACGGCAACGGCACCACCACCGTCGCGGTGTACGACCCCACCACCCAGTACTTCTACCTGAACGACTCCAACGAGACGGAGCACATCCGGCCCCCGGTCAAGTTCGGCAACCCCGACGACGTCCCGGTCAAGGGCGACTGGGACGGCGGCGGCACCGACACGATCGGCGTCTACCGCCCGGGCGACCGGTCCTTCTTCGGCCGGGCCGCCGACAGCGACCTGGTGGTCTACAGCACGAAGTTCGGCGACACCGGCGACCTCCCCCTGGTGGGCACCTGGGGCTGACCGCACTCCGCGGGCCCTCCCTCCGGTCACGGCCGCGACCGGGGGGAGGGCCCGCGGGCGGGGAGACGCGCGGGGAGGGCCCCCGGGGAAGGCGCCCGGGGAAGGCACCCGGGGAGCACGCTCCGCACACGATCACGGCCTTTGACGGCCTGCCACGGGAACCGGCGCGGGCCCTTCCCCCGCACGGCCCCTTCGTTCACTGATCATTAACTGCGCGATGACAGTGTGTTAAGGCTGTGTGCGCACACCGTCCAGGCAGCGAACGGCTTTTCACTCCTATCACACCGTATGACTAGTATCGCTTCGTCAAAAGCTCGTGCCCCCGGACGGTTCGACCCCACCAGGCCGGCCGCCAGTCCCAAGGAGTCAGCTCTGCGCGCGCGTGCGAATCGGCGGCCCCCGACGCCGAAGTCCCCCCGCAGGCGTCCGCGCCTGTCCCTGCGGACGGCGCTGCTCGTCCTGGCCGTCGTCCCCAGTCTCGCCCTCGCCGCCCTCTGGGCGGTCACCAGCGGCCAGACCTTCCTCGACTTCCAGCGCCAGGCGGCCCAGGGCCTGCTGGCCCAGAAGGCCGGGCAGCCGTCCAACCACGTCTACTACAACCTCCAGGAGGAGCGCCGGCTCAGCGCCGAGGCGCTCGCCCGGCCCGGCAGCGTCACCGACGCGCTGCGCCGCCAGCGCCAGCTCACCGACGACGCGGTGCGCCAGTTCCAGGTGCTCTCCGGCGAGACCGCCGACAGCGCGCCCGCCGAGGTGCGCGACGCGGTCACCGAGGCGCGGCAGGCGATGGGCAAGCTGACGGAGCAGCGGGCCGCGATCGACCGCGCCGCCGTCGACCAGCAGACCGCCTTCGCCTACTACACCGACCTGATCGCCGTCGACCTGCGGCTGTTCACCGCCCTGAGCCACGTCGACAACGGCGAGGTCACCTGGATCTCCAAGACCCTGGTGGACGCCTTCTGGGCCAAGGAGATGCTGGCCCGCGAGGACGCCGTACTGGCCCGCGGCTGGCCGTCCGGCAAGCTCACCGCCGCCGACTACCAGCTGGTCCAGCAGTCGATCGGCGCCCAGGAGCACCTCTTCGAGGTGCAGGTCGTGCCGTACATCCCGGCCGGCGAGGCGGGCGCCTGGCAGGACCTCATGGCCGGCCCGGCCTGGCAGGCCAAGGCCGCCGTGGAGCAGTCCCTGCTCCGGGCCACCCCGGCGGACCCGAGCGGGGCCGTCAAGCTCCCGGCCTCCCAGGACCAGTGGCGTCAGGCGCTCGACCAGCTCAACCCGCAGCTGGTGAAGGCGATCGAGACCCGCACCGACGGCATCGTCGAGGTCGGCAAGGGCTCGTTCCTCTCCCTGCTCACCGCCTTCGTGCTGACCACCGTCATCGGCCTGATCGCGGTCGTCGCGGTGATCCTCACCAGCTGGCGGCTGACCCGCTCGCTGCGCCGCCGGATCAAGGTCCTGCACACCCAGGCCCAGGAGCTGGAGCGGACGCTGCCCGAGGTCGTGGAGCGCCTCTCGCGGGGCGAGCAGGTCGACGTCGAGGCCGAGAGCCGGGCGATCACCGCGGACCCGCACGGCAACGGCACCGACGAGCTGTCCCGCCTCGGCCAGGCGCTCAACCTGGCCCGCACCTCCGCGCTGGAGACCTCCGTCCGCCAGGCCGACCAGCACCGCGGCTTCGAGCGGCTGCTGCAGCGCATCGCCCGCCGGACCCAGCTGCTGATCGGTCAGCAGCTGCGCAAGCTGGACGAGCTGGAGCGCAAGCACGAGGACCCGGAGGTGCTGGAGGGCCTGTTCGACCTCGACCACCTGACCGCCCGGCTGCGCCGCTACGAGGAGAACCTGGTCATCCTGGCCGGCGGCCACCCCCAGCGGCGCTGGCGCAAGCCCGTCCCGCTGCTGGACGTGCTGCGGGCCGCGCAGAGCGAGGTGCAGGACTACCGGCGCATCATGCTCGACGTCGAGGGCCACCCGTGGCTCAACGAGCGCGCGGTCGGCCCGGTCGCCCACGTGATCGCCGAGCTGATGGAGAACGCGGCGAGCTTCTCCAAGCCGCCGACGCCGGTCGAGGTCCGGGCCGCGATGGTCGGCCGCGGGCTCGCGGTGGAGATCGAGGACCGCGGTCTCGGCATGGACCCGGAGCAGTACGACGCGGCCAACGAGCTGATGAGCCGTCCGCCGCGGATGGACGTGCTGGCCCGGGCGGACGACATCCGGCTCGGCTTCTACGTGGTCTCCCGGCTGGCCGCCAACTCCAATCTGAAGATCGAGTTCCGGCCGTCGGCCTTCGGCGGGACGCGGGTGGTCGTGCTCGTGCCCGACGAGCTGGTCATCGACGGCGACGCCGGGCTGCCGGACGCCACCCCGGTCGAGCCGATCCCGCTCGCCCGGCGCACCCGCAAGACGGGGCTGACCGCCCTCACCGCGGGCCAGGACCACGGCGCGCCGACGGACCCCGAGGCCACCCTGGCGACGGCGGTCGCGCCGGCGCCGCCGGCGATCGAGCCGCCGGAGACCGTGCTGGTCCCCTCGGCCGCCGCGCCGAACCCGGCCGAGGCGTTCGCGCACGTCGAGTACATCCAGCCGCCGACGCCCGAGCAGCCGGTCGAGCACAGCTCCCCGGTCGACGGCACGGCCGGCTACGGCAGCGAGGGGTACGGCACCGGCGGGTACGGCACCGGTGGCCACGTCGCGGACGGCCACGGCGGGGTCGAGTACGGCACCACCGGGTACCGCACGGACGGGTACCCGACGGCCGGGTACCCGACGACGGGGTACGCCCCGGACGCCCTCGGGGCGGACGGGTACGGGACCACCGGCTACGGCACGGAGGGGTACGGCGCGGACGCCCACGGCGGCTCGTACGACCCGTCGGCCGCCGGCACCACCGGGTACGACGCACCGGCCGGACCGGCTCACGACGCCTACGACGCCCTGGGCACACCGGACGCCCCGGGCACACCGGCCGCCCAGGGCTCCCCGGCCCAGGAGGCGCCCACGCCCGCCTACCCGGACATCGCCTACGCCACGGTGTCGCCCGCCGAGGCCCCGTACGCCGACGAGCAGTACCGCCCGGCCGACCACTACCGCCTCGCCGAACGGCGCGAGTACGCCTCCACGGTGCCGCTCAGCGAGCCGGCCGGCGGGCAGGCGCCGCTGCCGCAGCGGGTCCGCCAGGCCAGCCTGGCCGCCGAGCTGCGCGTGCCGCCACCGCCGCCGGAGGCCGCCGCCGAGCGCGTCACCGGCGCTCCGGGCATGCCGGGCTCGTTCGGCACGCCGATCGGGTCGGCCGGCGCGTTCCAGCGCCCCCCGCGCCGCTCGGGCGCGGCGATCGGCGCCTTCCAGCGGCAGTCCCGGGTGGCCCGCGGCCAGGACTCCGGCGAGGTCCACCTCCCCCAGCAGAGCGCCTTCACCGACCGCGGCCCCCACCCGGCGCCCCCCACCGGCCCCACCGGCTCCCCGACTCCCGCGCCCGGCCCGTCCCCCTGGGCCCTCCCCGCCGCGGACCCCCGAACCACTAGGACGGATGACCAGTCATGAACCGCACGATCGCCACCCACCAGGACCTGGACTGGCTGCTGGACGGACTCGTCGACTCGGTGGCCGGGACCAGGAACGCCGTGCTGCTCTCCGACGACGGCCTGGTCGTCAGCCACTCCCGCACCATCGAGCGGGCCGACGCCGAGCGGCTGGCCGCCGTCGCCACCGGCCAGCAGAGCCTCGCCCGGGGCGTCGGCCAGCTGTTCGACGGCGGGCCGGTGCACCAGGTGATCGTCGAGCTCTCCGAGGTCTGGCTGTTCATCATCGCCGCCGCGCAGGGCACCCACCTGGCCGTCGTCGCCTCCCAGGAGGTGGACGCCGAGGTGATGTCGGTGGCCATGCACACGCTGGTCCAGCAGGTCGGCCAGAAGCTCAGCACGCCGGTGCGCAGCGACTTCGACGCCTTCGCGGCCAGGAACCGGGGTTGATGCCCCGGTGATGCCGCACTGGAGCGAGGTGCCCGACGAGGACGAGGACGACGGTTCCGGCACGATGGTGCGCCCGTACACCATCACCCGCGGCCGCACCGCGCCCGAGCGCGACGACCTCACCATGATCACGGTGCTGACCACCGTCACGGACGAGGCCCGCGCCGTCCTGGCCCGGGGTTCCTCCCGGTCGGGCCCGCGCGGGCTCCAGCCCGAGCACCGGATGATCCTGGACCGCTGTCGGCAGCCGGCCGCCGTCGCCGAGGTGGCGGCCGCCCTGAACCTGCCGATCTCGGTCACCAAGATCCTCCTGGGCGACCTGATCTCCCAGGGCCTGCTGCTGGCCCGGGCCCCGCTGTCGGTGGCCCGGGCCGGCGGGGGCGTGGACCTCGGCCTGCTCACGGCCGTTCGCGAAGGACTCCGGAGACTCTGAACCATGGCACCGACCGCACCTCTTCCCTCCTCCTCCGCCCCCGGCACCCCCGCCGCGCCCTCCGCCGTGAAGATCCTCATCGCGGGCGGCTTCGGCGTCGGCAAGACCACCCTGGTCGGCTCGGTCAGCGAGGTCGCGCCGCTGCGCACCGAGGAGTACCTGACCCGCGCCAGCGTGGGCGTGGACGACCTGTCCGGCGTGGACAGCAAGGACACCACCACCGTCGCGCTGGACTTCGGGCGGATCACCGTCAGTCCCGACCTGGTGGTCTACCTGTTCGGCACGCCCGGGCAGGAGCGCTTCTGGTTCATGTGGAACGACCTGGTGAACGGCGCGCTCGGCGGCGTCGTCATCGCCGACACCCGCCGGCTGGACACCAGCTTCGCCTCGATCGACTTCTTCGAGAGCCGGGGCATCCCGTTCGTGGTCGCGATCAACTGCTTCCACGGGCACAACACCCGGACGCCGGACGAGATCCGGGCCGCCCTCGACCTCGACCCGCAGGTGCCGATGCTGCTCGGCGACGTCCGCGAGCGCGGCTTCGGCCGCGACCTGCTGCTGGCCCTGGTCGACCACCTGTTGGACCTCTCCGCCGCCCGGCCCTCGCCCGTCGGCTGAACCCGGCCCGACCCGGACCGGCTGCCCCCGACCGGCCGCCCCCCGACCGTTCCGACCGCTCCTTCGCGTTCCGACCCCTTTGGGAGAACCCCGTCATGACCTCACCCCTGCGCGTACTGATCCACGGCGGCGGCATCGGCGGCCTGACCCTGGCCACCGCGCTCGCCCGGCGCGGCCACCGGGTCGACGTGGCCGAGCTGCGCGACGGCCTGGAGGCGCTCGGCGTCGGCATCATCCAGCCCTCCAACGCCCTGCACGTGATGCGCGAGATCGGCGTGCTGGACGCCTGCCTGGCGGCCGGCTTCGCGTGGGAGGTGCTGACCATCTGCGACCCGGCCGGCGCCACCCTCGCCAAGATCCCGCAGCCGCGGATGGGTGACGCCCCGTCCAACAACGGCATACCGCGCCCCGCCCTGGCCGAGGTGCTGAGCGCCGCCGCCACCGCGGCCGGTGCCACGCTCCGCTTCGGCACCACGATCGACGACCTCACCGACGACGGCACGGGCGTCGACGTCACCCTGACCGACGGTCACCGCGACCGGTACGACCTGGTGGTCGGCTTCGACGGCATCGGCTCGCCGCTGCGCCGGCGCCTGTACGGCGAGGCGTACGCGCCCGAGTACACCGGCTTCGCCAACTGGCGGGTGACGCTGCCGCGCTCCCCCGAGGTGCAGGGCGTGGTGATGTCCACCGGGAACCTCAAGGCGAAGGCCCTGCTGACCCCGATCACCGACGACCTGATGTACCTGGGTTCGGTCTTCGCCGAGGCCGAGGACTTCCGCCCCGACCCGGAGCGCGCCCACGAGCAGCTCGCCGAGCGGCTGGCCGGCTTCGGCGGCCCGGTCGCCGAGGCGCTGGCGCTGGTCACCGACCCGGCCGCGGTGGTCTACTCGCGGATCTCGCAGGTCAGCGTGGAGGAGCCGTGGCACGTCGGCCGGGTGGTGCTGGCCGGTGACGCCGCGCACGCGAGCACCCCGCACCTGGCGCAGGGCGCGGCGATGGCGGTCGAGGACGCGCTGGTGCTGGCCCAGAGCCTGGACGCCGTCGAGGACCCCGCCACCGACGTCGCCGCCGCGCTCGCCGCCTGGGAGGAGCGCCGCCGGCCGCGCGCGATGTGGGTGCAGGCCCTCTCGCGGGCGGTCCTGAAGCAGGAGACCGGCACGCCGACCACCCCGGAGGAGGACGAGCTGCTGAAGGTCGGCATCCCCGGCGCCGCCCACGTCCTCGTCCAGCCGTACTGACGGCCGCCCCGTAGCGACGGCGGCCCACCGGGCCGGACCGGCCCCGCACGAGAACTCCCGTGCGGGGCCTGGTTGTTCGAAGCAGATCCGCCGGCTGGTCCGCACGGCCCGATCGGCCCGATCCCCTGTCGGCGGACGCCCCGCGCCCCTACACTGCGAGACCGGTCGATGTCCGGGGACGACCTTCGTCAGGGGTGGGCGGCATGAGTACCGAGAGTCTGAGACTTCCGCACGAGTACCGGGTGGCGAGCACGCGGATCGGGGGTTTCGCGTTCACCATCCTGCTGCTGTCGGGCGGGGCCCTGCTCCCGCTCTGGGCCGACGAGGAGTTCTCCTCCGGGACGAAGGGCGCCGGCACCCTGGTGATCCTGGGGCTCTGCCTGCTCCTGGTCCTGTCGGCCGCGCAGGCCGCGACCGTGGTCACCACGGAGGGCATCAAGGTCCGCGGGATGATCCGGCGCCGGCGGCTGGCCTGGGCCGACATCGAGGAGATCCGCAAGCAGCCCAACCCGAACGCCCATCTGGGCCGGGGCGCACCGCGGTTCCTCACCTACGCACACCTCGCGGGCGGCCGGAAGGTCCTGCTGCCGTTCGTGGACGACAAGCACGTGGTGGTGGACCGCGAGGTGGCCCGGCTGACCGAGCTCCTGACCCGGCACCGGCAGCAGCCCGACGACGCCGGATCGACCGCGTGAGCGGTACCACCGGCTGACCAGCGGCCCGGTCGGCCGGCCGACCAACGACCCGGCCGGCCGCCGGGACGCGGCTCAGCCCAGCCGGGCCGCCGGGAGCACCTCGGTGGCGAGCGGGCCGACGTCCGCCGGGGCCGCGAGTTCGGCGAGGTAGCGCTCGCGCGGGACGAGGCCGGCCCCGAGGGTGCGGACGTGGGGCGTGTCCCACTGGGCGTCCAGCAGGCGGCCGCCGGCTGCGGCGAAGCGGGCGGCGAGGTCGGCGACGGCGACCCGGCCGGCGTCGGCGCGGCGGTGGAACATCGAGTCGAGGCTGAGCACGGGCCCGGCACTGACCCCGAAGACCCCGCCGATCAGCTCCTCACCCTCCCAGACCTCGGCGCTGTGGGCCGCCCCGCGCTCCCGCAGTTCGAGCAGCGAGGACCGCAACCGCGCGGTGAGCCAAGGCGGTTGGCGCCCCTCCGCGCAGGCGGCGAGGACCTGCGGGAAGGCCCGGTCGGCGCTGGTGCGCCACCGCAGGCCGTTCCGCAGCCGCCGGGCGAGCCGGCTCCCGACGCGCACCCCGTCCGGGGCGATCACCGGACGGGGGTCGGGCGACCACCAGGCGAGCGCGTAGGGGTCGTCGTCGCCGCCGGGCAACAACGCCACCTCCCCCGCCGCCACCGCCTCCTCGAACCGGGCCTCGTTGAAGGCGCTGGCGTAGTCGTCGGCGGGCATCGGGAAGAGTCCGCGGCCGTAGGCCGCCAACAGCACGTCCGCCCCGAGCTCCGCGCCGAACGCCACCGGGCCGTCCCCCGGCGCCCGGTGCACGTCCAGCCGCTCGAACACCGCGCCCGGCCCGCTCACCGGCGAACCACCCCGACCGGAGGCGTCAGGAAGCCCTCCGCCGTCAACTGCTCCAGGTAGCGGTCGAGTAACGCGTCGTCCACCGCCGGCAGGTCGATCCCGCTGCCCACCAGCGCCTGTTCGGTGTTGGCCCGGTCGAACAGCGGGAACGTCGGGCGGAAGTACATCTCGCTGATGGAGAGGTCGGTGCCCGGACTGCGGTCCACGAAGAGCGGCACGAACGGGGTCATCGGGTGGGTGGGGTGCCCGGCGGCGAACCGGACCAGGTCCTCCACCCAGGCCTTGTACGGGACCCGCTCCACCCGGTGGCCGCGTGCCCGCAGCCGGTCGGCGAGGTCGGCGAGGAGGGCCGGGCGCGGCGAGGTCACGTGGTAGACCTCGCCGATCGCGGGGGCGTGGCGGGCGATGTGCGCGACGGCCCGGCTGAACCGGTCGGCCGGGACGAAGTCGAGCAGCAGCCGGACGTCCGGGCAACTCCCGCTGTCGGCCATGTACTTGATCAGGGCACAGATCTCCGTCCCGGTGTTCATCACCCCGGTGGCGAGGTCCCCGGTGACGTCGTTCGTCCGCAGCACGGTGACCGGCAGCCCGGCCGCCGCCGCGTTGTGCAGCAGCTGCTCGGCGACCCACTTGCTCTCCACGTAGCCGACCGCGAGCCGCTCCGGGTGGGCCAGCGGCGTCCGTTCGGTCACCTCGCCGACGCCTGCCGGGCCGAAGCCGGCGAGCACGGCGAGTGTGGAGAGGTAGTGCACCGGGATGCCCCGCGAGTGTCCGGCCAGCCGGACGATCTCCCGGGTGCCGCCGACGTTGGGACCGCGCAGCTGGTGGTAGGGGTAGATGAAGTTGACCTGCCCGCCGAGGTGGTGGATCGCGTCCAGGCTCTCGGCGAGCGACTGGAAGCGGTGCTGGGACAGCCCGAGCAGCGGTTCGGCGAGGTCCCCGACCAGCGGGACCACCCGGCTGTCCAGCACGTCCTGCCCCAGGTACCGCTGCTGGGCGCCGCGGATGCGCTCCAGGGCGTGCTCCTCGTCGGGGGCGCGGACCAGGCAGTGGACGCGCGCCCGGGTGGTGTCCAGCAGGGCGTCGAGCAGGTGGGCGCCGCAGAAGCCGGTGGCACCGGTGAGCAGGATCTCGGCCGGCTCGGCGCGCGAGGGCGCGGGGCGCCAGGACTGCCGGACCGGGGTGCCGAGTTCGGCCTCGGCCCGCCAGTCGACGGCCGCCTCGCCGAAGCCGTTGCCGCCGGAGCGGGCGGCCTGGGTGGCGGTCGCGAAGGCCCGCAGGGTGGCGTCGCGCAGTAGTGAGCGGGTGAGGTGGCGGATCCGGGTGACGTCGATGCCGAACATGATCCGGGCCCGGGCCAGCATCTCCATGGCGAGCAGCGAGTTGCCGCCGAGGGCGAAGAAGTCGTCGGCCGGTCCGACCTCCTCGACGCCGAGCAGCTCGGACCAGAGGTGGGCGACGGCGGGCTCGATGGTGCTGCCGCCGCCGTCGAGGAGCGCGCCGGCGCCGCGGCGGGCGCGGTCGGCCACGTCGGCCCGGGTGCCGGCGCCACGGGCCTCCACCGTGCTCCCGCCGTCGCCGTCGCCGTCGCCGCTCGCGCGCCGCTGGAGCTGCGGCGCGGTGCGCGGCAGCCGGCGCCGGTCGATCTTGCCGGCGGCGGTGAGCGGCATGCTGTCGAGCAGCACGAAGTCGGCCGGGACCATGAAGTCCGGCAGCCGCTCGGCCAGGTACGCGCGGATCCGGGCGCGCCGGGCCTGGGCGCCGGATCCGTCCCGCCCGGCGAGCGTGTAGTAGGCGGTCAGGACGTGCGCGCCGTCGGCGCTGCCGTCGGCGGCGACCCGGGCCTGCCGCACCTCCGGGTGGGCGGCGAGCACCGACTCCACCTCGGCCGGGTCGACCCGGTAGCCGCGGACCTTGACCTGGTCGTCGAAGCGGCCGAGGATCTCCAGCTGGCCGTCGGCCCGCCAGCGCCCGGCGTCGCCGGTGCGGTACATCCGCTCGCCGGGCACGGGCGCGTAGGGATCGGGCAGGAAGGCCTCGGCCGTGAGCCCGGGGGCCCGCCAGTAGCCGCGGGCCAGACCGGGGCCGCCGAGGTAGATCTCGCCCTTCTCGCCGGGCCGGACCGGGCTGAGCCGGGCGTCCAGCAGGTGCAGCCGCACCCCCGGCAGCGGCTTGCCGATCGGGACGGGGGCCGCGCCGGCCCCGACCCCGCCCGCCGGCCCCAGCACGGCCGCGGTGATCTCGCAGAGCGCGGACGTGACGGCCGCCTCGGTCACCCCGTAGGCGTTGACCAGCCGGACCCCGGGCAGCCGGGCCAGGCAGTCCCGGCAGTCGTCGGTGTGCACGGTGTCCCCGCCGACCACGACCAGCCGCAGGCCCGCGGGGGCCGGACCCCCCTCGGGGAGCAGCGCGAGCACGTGGTGCCAGTAGGCGGGCGTGAGGTCGGCGACGGTCAGCTCCAGCTCGCCCATCCGGTGCACCAGTTCGGTCGGCGCCCAGGTCCGCGCGCCGCCGAGGACGAGTGTCGCGCCGCTCAGCAGCGTGGCGAAGACCTGCTCCAGCGAGGTGTCGAAGCCCAGCGCGGCGAGTTGGAGGACCCGGTCACGCGGGGTGAGCCCGTAGGCGCGCATCACCCGGTCCAGCGTGAAGACCAGCGAACGGTGCGTGACCGGCACGCCCTTGGGGGTGCCGGTGGTGCCGGAGGTGTAGATCAGGTAGGCGAGGTCGTCGGGCGCGGCCGTGTCCGCCACCGGGTCGGGGCCCGGGTCCGTACCCGTGCCCGCGCCCGGTTCGCCGTCCGCCCGTCCGTCGACCGCGATCGCCGGGGCGCCGGCGAACCGCCGGCCGCGCGCCGCGACCACCACCGCGGCCCGGCAGTCCTCCACGAGCTGCGCGAGCCGCCGCTGCGGGTGGGCCGGATCCAGCGGCAGGAACGCCCCGCCGGCCTTGAGCACGCCGAGCCAGGCCGTCACGAGGTCCGCGCCGCGCTCCAGGCAGACCGGCACCACCCGCTCCGGCCCGATGCCCCGGGCGCGCAGCGCGGCGGCCAGCCGGTCGCTGCGCCGGTCGAGCTCGCGGTAGCTCAGCTCGCCGTTCTCGGTGAGCACCGCGATCGCGTCCGGATCATGGGCGGCGCGGGCCCGGAACAGCCCGTGCACGGTGTCCGAGAACCCGGCCCGGGACGGTCCGCGACCGGCCCCGCCGGGCCCCGGGAGGCCTAAGCCGCCCCAGCGCCACTCACGCTCGACGTGGGCCCGGCACTCCTCGCGGGAGGCCGGGCCGAACACCGTGCGCCAGCCACCCGGCACGGTGAAGTCACCGGGCCAGATCGCGTACTGACCGTCTTCGTTCCGCACCACGGCGTGACGTCCGGAACTCACATCCGAACGTGCGCCCTGTGCGCTGTCGACTGCATCGTCCACCGGCTTGACCTCGTGCGTTGGCGGCAGAATGCTGGGAGGTGCGACATTTCCGACTATACGCACTCAAGGCCTATTTCGAACGTCCGGCCGCAAGCCACCGGACGCACGAGGCCGCTGCCCGAAAACTGTGGGCACCCCCGGCCGGAGGCCCCGCACGACGCCTCCGTGGCGATTCCCGAGCCCAACCCCCAGAACTCCGAGCCCAACTCCGAGCAGAACGAGCGGACCTGCGCACCGCGGGATCCGCCCCACCCGAAGTCACCGCCGGATCGGCGCGGTGATGTCGCGGAGGAGGTAGCCTCCTTGACACGTCGGCGACAACGCCTGATGGTCTGTTACCTGTCGTGGATGGTGCTGTTCACCTGCATCTACTACAGCAACCCGACCCAGCGGATCATCTGGTGGACCGGCATCGGCCTCGGCGGCGTCGCGGCCATCGTGATCGGTGTGCACCTCAACCGCCCGGCGCACCCGCTGTTCTGGTACCTGCTCGCACTCGCCAACCTCAGCTTCACCGCCGGCGAGGTCGTCCAGGTCGTCCAGATGCAGTTCCTGCACCTGGGCAGCCCCTTCCCCTCCGTGGCCGACGGCTTCTACCTCGCCGAGTACCTGCTGTACGCGGCGGGCGTGCTGGGCTTCATCCGCTGGCGGACGGCCCATCAGGACCGCGCCAGCCTGCTGGACGCCCTCATCCTCACCATGGGCCTGGCGCTGCTCGCGTGGATCTACCTGATCCTCCCCTACGCCCGGAACCCGGACCTCAGCTGGTTCCAGAAGGCCGTGTCGATCGCCTACCCGCTGGGCGACGTGGTGGTCCTCGCCCTGCTGCTGCGCCTGCTGGTGCCACGCGGCGGCGGCAGCCGGGCCCTCCAACTGCTCACCGTCGGGACCATCGGCCTGCTGATCTCCGACATCCTGTACGGGCTGATCCTGCTGCACGGCAACTGGCACATCGGCACCCCGGTCGACCTCGGCTGGGCGGCCTTCTACACCGCCTGGGGCGCGGCCGCCCTGCACCCCTCGATGGTCGAGCTCACCAAACCCGTCCCCAGCCAACAGGTGGACCTCGGCCGCGGCCGGCTCGCCCTGCTCGCCGCGGCCTCGCTCGTCGCGCCGACGATCCTGATCGTCGAGTCGATCAACGGCAACACCCACAACGCCGGGGTGATCGGCGCCTTCTCCGCACTGCTCTTCCTGCTGGTGCTGGCCCGCCTCGCGCTCGTGGTGAGCGCCCGGCGGGAGGCCATCGCCCGCGAACGGGTCCTGCGCGAGGCCGGCGCCTCGCTCACCGCGGCCGTCACGGTCGAGGAGGTCGCCGACGCCGTCCAGGCCGCCGCCTCCACCCTGATGCCCACCGAGCTCGGACACGTCGCCCTGCTCGCGGTCAGCGAGGCCGGCGTCCTGCACATCCGGCACGCCGAGCGCGGCCCCGCCCAGCACCACGCGCGCGACGGCTCCGACTCCGACGAGGTGCTCGCCCTCGCGGCCGTCCGCGAGACCCGGTTACTCCCCGTCGAGGACATCGGCACCGACCTCGCCGCGCGCTTCGACGGCATGCCCTGCGCCCTGCTCTGCCCGCTCACCCTGGCCGAGCGCCCCTCCGGCGACCCGCTGATCGGCGCCCTCATCGTCACCGGCACCGAGCAGGAGCTGACCAGCCTCTGGAGCTCGCTGGAGATCCTGGCCGCCCAGGCCGCGCTGGCCGTCGAGCGGGTCATGCTGAGCCAGGAGATCACCCGCCGCAACAGCGAGGCCTACTTCCGCACCCTGGTGCAGAGCGCCAGCGACGTCATCCTGATCCTCAACACCGACGACGGCGTCCGCTACGCGTCCTCCTCCGCCGAGCGCGTGCTCGGCTACTCCGACCTGGACGGCGTGCTGATCACCGACCTCGTCCCGCCCGAGGACAGCCGCGCCGTCGGCAGCGCGCTGGCCCGGATGCGGGGCCTGGACGGCAGCGGCACCCGCTCCGGCAACGACCGCGAGCCGCAGCGCGAGCACTGGCGCCTGCTGCGCCAGGACCGCACGCCCATCGAAGCCGAGGTCCGCTGCAACGACCTGCGCGGGGATCCGACCGTCGGCGGCCTGGTGCTCACCCTGCGCGACGTCACCGAGCAGCGGCAGATGGAGCGCGAGCTCACCCACCGGGCCTTCCACGACTCCCTCACCGGCCTGGCCAACCGCGTGCTCTTCCAGGACCGGGTCGGCCACGCGCTCTCCCGGGGCGAGCGCAGCGGCGCGGTCACCGGCGTCCTCTTCATCGACCTGGACGACTTCAAGGTGGTCAACGACACCCAGGGCCACGCGGTCGGCGACGAGCTGCTGGTCGCCGTCTCGCTGCGGGTCTCCACCGCGCTGCGCACCTCCGACACGGCGGCCCGGCTCGGCGGCGACGAGTTCGCGGTGCTGGTGGAGGACGCGGTGCGTCCGGCGGACGTCGGCTCGATCGCCGACAGCGTGCTGGCCGCGTTCGTCGAACCCTTCAAGCTGAGCGCGGGCGCGGTCCGGGTGACGGCGAGCATCGGCGTGGCGACCACCGAGGACAGCGTGGACGCGGCGGAGCTGCTCACCCACGCCGACCTGGCGCTGTACTCGGCGAAGTCGGCCGGCAAGCGCCAGTGGTGCCACTACCAGCCCGCGCTGCAGGCCGGCCTGGTCGAGCGGCACGAACTGAACGAGAACCTGGACACCGCGATCGCCGAATCGGCGTTCAAGCTGTACTACCAGCCGATCGTCGACCTGGCGACGGGCGACCTGGTCGCCTTCGAGGCGCTGGTCCGCTGGCCGCACGACCGCCGCGGCATGGTCCTCCCGGACGAGTTCATCGCGCTCGCGGAGGAGAGCGGCCAGATCGTGCCGCTCGGCGCCTGGGTCCTGGAACGCGCCGCCCACGAGGCCGCCGGCTGGCAGCGGCTGACCGCCGACCGCCGCCGCGCCGACGGGCGGCCCCCGCTGCGGGTCAACGTGAACGTGTCGGCCCGGCAGTTCCGTGACGCCGGCTTCGTCGACGTCGTGCGGGGAGCGATCCGGGCCTCCGGAATCGACCCCAACGGGCTGGTGCTGGAGCTCACGGAGTCGGTCCTGATGCGCCGCGACGAACGCGTGCACACCGACATGCGCACGCTGGCCGACCTGGGCCTGGGCATCGCGATCGACGACTTCGGCACCGGGTACTCCTCGCTCTCCTACCTGCGGGAGTTCCCGATCTCGATCCTGAAGATCGACAAGTCCTTCATCGACGGGCTCGGGATGTCGAAGCAGCAGTACGCGCTGGTCGAGGGCATCACCAGGATCGCGGACACGCTCGGCGTCCAGGTCATCGCCGAGGGCATCGAGAACACCGAACAGCGCGACCTGCTCGCCGCCATGGGCTGCCCGCTCGGCCAGGGCTACCTCTTCGCCCGGCCGCTGACGCCCGACCAGGCCGGCGCCCTGGTCCGGGGCGAGGCCGACCTGGCGGGCGTCCGGCGGACGTGACGGGCCGGCGGGCCGGCCGGCGCGGGGCACGCCGGATCAGGCCCGCGCGCCCTCCGGCGGTACCTCCGTGGTGCTGACCACCACCCCGGCGGTCAGCGTCCGGTGCACCGGGCACTTCTCCGCGATCTCCAGCAGGCGCCGGCGCTGTTCGGCGTCGAGGGCGCCGTCCAGCCGGATCTCCCGGGTGATCCGGTCGACGAGCCCGTGCCCGCTCTCGCACTCCGCGCAGTCCTTCGCGTGCACCCGCTCGTGGCGCAACGCGACCGTCACCTTCTCCAGCGGCCAGCCCTTGCGCTCGGCGTACATCCGCACCGTCATCGAGGTGCAGCTGCCGAGCGCGGCCAGCAGCAGGTCGTAGGGGTTCGGCCCGCTGTCCTCGCCCGCCGGCGCCGGCTCGTCGGCCACCAGCTCGTGCCGGCCGGCCCGGACCCGCTGCCCGTACCGGCCGACGCCGTTCTCGCTCACCACGACGAGCCCGCGCTCGGGCTGCTGCTGTTCCATCGTCATCCCTCTTCTGCGGATCCGGTCCTGCCCTGTGACGCCCCCACTCTCCCGCACGGCCGCCGGTGCCCGGCACGCGGCTCCGGGGCGGGAGGCTCGGGGGGCGCGGGGGGGCTCACCGGGCTCCGGGGGCCGAACCGGGCGCGCGGAGGTGGCGTGCGAGGAACCGCTCCGCCTGCTCCGACTCCGCGGCGGGCACGTCCCCGTGCCCCCCGGGATGGGCGTGCAGCGTCTTCTCCCGGGAGCCGAGGGCGTCGAACAGCGCGAGACCCGCCTCGCGGCGGACCAGTCGGTCGTCCCACTGCAACAGGAACCGGACCGGAACGGTGACCCGGGCCGCCGAGGCGGTCAGCGAGTCGTCGCCGGCCAGGCCCACCACGGCGGCGGCGATCCGCGGTTCGGCCGCGACCAGCGGCAGGCCGATCACGCTGCCCAGCGACAGCCCCCAGTAGCCGACCGGGTGCTCGGCGCCCACCGGGTCGAGCGCGCGGACCGCGTCCAGCACGGCCCGCCACTCCGGCACCGCCCGCGCCGCGAGGGCGGCCGTGTGCCCGGCGATCCCCGGGCTCAACGGCTCGCCCGCCGCCAGCAACGCCCCGATCTCCGCCTCGAACCACTCGTCCCGCGCGGTGCGCGGCCGGTCGCCGTGGCCGGGCGCGTCCACGGCCGCGACCGCGAAGCCGTACTCCGTCACCAGCCGGCGGGCGCGCGCCGCCATCGCCAGGGTCCGGCTGTGCCCGCCGCCCCCGTGACCCAGCAGCACCAACGGGCGGCCGCCGACGGCGGCGGCGGGTGACCAGAGGACGCCCGGGACGTCGCCGAGGGTGAAGCGGCGCTGCGAGACCCCGTCCGAGGCCGTCTCCGCGAGGAAGCGCATGGGTGGATGACCTTTCGGGCCGCCGCCCGGACACAGGCGGTCGATGTGCACAGGCGGTCGAGGTAACACAGTCGATCATGTGCACGGGAACCGTACCCGAGACCTCCCGCGGCCGGGCACCCGGCCGTTCCGGCGGCCGACGGCGCGACAACTCCCGGGTGTCGCGGGGGTTTGCCGCACGCCGGACGGGCAAGGCGAGGGCCCGGCGGCCGCACCGGCGGACCGCCCCCGAAAGGAGCGGAGATGGAGGCTCTCCAGATCGTCGTCGTCGCGGTCGTCGCCGCGGCCGCACTCTTCGCCGTCCTGGCTCCCCGACTGCGCTCGCGCAGGCTGCGCGCGCGGTTCGGGCCGGAATACGACCGCGCCGTCCTCGCCCACGACGGCGACGTCCGCGCGGCCGAACACGACCTGACCGACCGGCTGGCGCTGCGCCGCCGGGTGAAGACCGTCCCGGTCGAGGCCACCGACCGGGACCGCTACCTGGCCGAACTGCGCGGCCTGCAGGCCCTGTTCGTCGAGGATCCGCGCCAGTCCGCAGTCCGCACGGCGGGGCTGCTCGACTCCCTGCTCACCGACCTGGGCTACCCGGACGAGGACCGTCCGGAGCTCCTCTCCGTCGACCACGCCGCCCGGGTGCCCGCCTACCGCGACGCCCGCCGGACGCTGGACGACCCGGGCGCCGACAGCGAGGAACTGCGCCGTTCCGTGATCGCCGTCCGCGACCTGGTCGTGGCGCTGCTCCACGACGAGCACAGCGGCGTACCCGTCCGGCACTGACCGGCTTCCAGCCGTCCGGCAGCGGTCCGATCGGCACGGTCGGCATCGGTACGGCCGGTCTTCGTACGGCCGCTGTTCCTACGGCCGCTGTTCCTACGGCATCCGCACGACGTCAGTCCGAGGAGGAGACATGACCCGAATCGAGCAGCACCGCAGCGGAAACGGCCCGAGCGACGACGACCGGACCGGTCACGGCCGGGTCCACCGCGCCGACCCGCGCCACGCCGGACCGCGCCCGGGCGACCGGGCCGCGGGCGGGCCGGAGCAACGGCCCGCCCGGTCCGGCAACCCCCGGCACGCCGCCGGCCACGAGCCCGCACCCGCACCCGGCCGGACCCGGGCCGACGACCGGCCGGACGGCGCCGCGCTCCAGGTGTTCCCGGCGGTCCGCGAGCCCGAACCGCCTGCCCCGGCCGCCGTCCCCGCCGCCCCGGCGGCGCCGCCCGCCCCGCCGCTGATGCCGCAGGCTCCGACCACCCCCACCGGTGAGACCGTCGCGCCGACCGCCCCCGGCCGACCGGCCGGCGGCCTCGGCCCCTGGCTGGACGCACAGGCCGTCCAGGAGGCACGGGCCGACTGGGAGCGCGCCCAGATCGCCTTCGTGGACGATCCCGCCGGCTCCGTCGCCGCCGCCGACGGCCTGGTGGGCCGCACCGCCGACCTGATCGCCGAGGCCGTCCGCCGACGGCTGGAGGACCTGCGCGAGGGCTGCCGCACCCCGGACCAGGAGGCCGGGGCCCGCACCGAGCAGCTGCGGCTGGCGATGCGCGACTACCGCACCGTCCTGGACCGACTGCTCACCTGACCGACCCCACCCGGGGCGGCCGCGTCCGGCCGCCCCCAGCACGGGAAGGAGACCGCCATGGGTATCGGCGGCTGCATCATCCTGTTCGCCCTGGGCGCGATCCTCGCCTTCGCCGTCGACTGGCACCTGTCGGGGGTCAACCTCGACGTCGTCGGGGTCGTCCTGATGGTCGCCGGCCTGCTCGGCCTGGTCGTCTATGCCCGCGCGCTGCGACGCCGCCGCCTGGTGGGCTCGCGTGCGGTCGACCCGGTGGTCGAAGAGCGCCGCTACTACGACGGCGCCTGACCCGGTGAACGCCCTTGTGCCGCCGGACGCCCCCACGCGCCCGGCGGCACAAGGGCGTTCACGAGCACGGCCGGAGCCGGGGCGGCCCTCAGGAGGCCGCGCGTCGGCCCGGGGTGGCGAGGAGCAGCGACGGACCCTCCACGGCCAGGGCCGTCAGGCCGGTGGCCGAGCCGGAGGTGTGCACCTCGCCCGGCTCCCACCGGACACCGCCACCGGCCGAGACGGACACCCGCCGCCCGTCGGCGCCCGCCACCCGGCCCTCCCCCGCGATCACCAGGAACAGCTGCGCCACCGGAGCCGGATGGGCGCCGATCGTCCCACCGGGCTCGACGGCCAGACAGGTCGGATGGACAGCCCCCTCCCCGGCCGCGACCGGGGTCGCGGTGGCGCCCACGCTGTCGAAGCGGTCGACGACCTTCTCCGCACGGTCGAAACGGAACATCTCCAAGAGGGTCTCCTCGCCCTCGGGTGTCTGGCACCGGCGCTGTTCTGTGACGCGGTGTCTCCGCGCACCGGCACCCGCCCGGTGGCCGCCGGGCCGCTACCAGGCCGGTCGCGGGTCCTGGGGGCGGGTCGAGAACCCGGCCGGGACAGCGCCGCCGACGTCCGTCCGCCAGAGGTATCCCGGGCTGGGCGGGAATGCGTGGGTCGCGGGTGCCGGGCCGAGGTACCGCTGGGTCAGCGGCTCCATCACCTCGTCCGCGTACATCGCCAGCACGATGACCTGCGCCATTCTGCTCATGCTGGAGTATCGCCGCACACCGCCGGGCCACGGCGACCGGGTTCCGCACCGGTGAACGGCACGGTGGGTGATGGGGGGTATGGCTCCCCTCCGAGCGGCGGCGTGGGCGGTGCGGGTCGTCAGGAGAGGCGCCGCCAGCGGGCGGAGGCGAAGGAGAAGGCGCCGAAGAGCAGCAGGCCGGCGGCGGTCGGAGCGAGCAACCAGGGGCCGGCCGGGGTGGTGGCGAGGCTGCGGAGGGTGTCGTCGAGGCCCTTGGCCTGCTGCGGGTCGTAACGGACGGCGGCGGTGACGACGAAAGCGCCGGCCACCCCGAAGACGAGGCCGCGCGCGGTGTTGCCGGCGACACCGCAGACGGTGACGGCCGTCCGGGTGCGCGGCCCCATCGCCGCCGTGTCCAGCCGGTCCAGGAAGCGGCGCCGCAGGGCCCGGGCGGCGATACCGACGCCGATCCCGGCGAGCACCAGGCCCGCCGCGCCGACCAGGTGACGCCCGGCCGGCAGACCGAGGGCGGAGGCCGTCCAGTCCTTGGAGGTGTCGTCGCTGCTCGACCGTCCGCCACGGCCCAGCGCGAACGCCGCGGTTCCCCAGCAGACGGCGCCGTAGAAGAGCGCGCGGCCGACGTTCAGGACCCGCTTGCCCGGCTTGCCGTCCTTGCCGCGCCCGAACACCACCGAACCGGCCCGCCACAGCGCCATGCCCGCGAAGCCGGCGACGAGCAGCCAGAGCACCGCCCGGCCCAACGGCCCGTCCGCCACCGTGCGCAGCGCGCCCTCGCGGTCGGCCTCGTCGGAGCCCCTGCCGAAGGCGATCCGCAGGGCCAGGTAGCCGACCAGGACGTAGACGACGCCCCGGGCCGTGAACCCCGCGCGCCCGGCACCGCTCAGTGCGCGGTCCGCCGTGTCGCCGGCAGCCGGTCCCCCGCCCGCCGTCCTTCCGTGCGCTCCTGCGGCCACGTCGGCCCCCTTCACCGGCGGGCGCCGTCCGCGCCCGGTCTGCCGGGGCGTCTGCCCGCCCGCCCCCGTGACACGCGTCCGAAGCCGGGGTGACGGGGCTGCCCGTTCGACCCGGGCAGCCCCGGAGCTTCAGCTGGACGGGTGCGGGTGGCCCAGGTGGGGGAAGACGGGGAGCAGGTCGACGTGCGGGGGGATGTGGTCGCTGGTGATCTTGCCGCCGGAGACCATGGCCAGCCGGGCGGAGGTCACGTCGTCGACCAGCGTCCGCCCGTTGGGGTAGATCGCCGGGCGGGAGCGGTCGTAGCGCAGGATGTCCGGCAGGACGAGCTTCAGCGTCTCGGTGGCGGCGTCGGCGGTGTAGTCGCCGGTGTGCTGGAGGACGGCCGTCCAGGGCTCGCGGTACTTCGCCCAGTCGTCGGACGGCTCGCCCGTGTTGTAGGCGTCCTTGACCTCCTCGGCGTTGAAGTACGCCGTCAGGGAGGGGTGGGCGCCACGGTCGACGGAGATCAGCTGACCGTCCTGGTGGAGGCTGACCCGCGCCCAGACGCCGATCGTCGGGTCCGGCCCCAGTTCGGCGTCCGGCATCTCCAGGGCGATGCCGAAGACGTTCGCCTCGGCCATCGCGTCCTTGCCGGTCCAGGTGAAGTTGTTGACGATCCCTTCGAGGTCGGCGAAGAACGGGTCGCTGCGCAGGCCCACGGAGAGCTTGTAGCCGTTGGCCTCGACGACGTCGGGCGCGTCACCGAAGGCGACCGGGACGTCGGCGAAGAGGACGTCACCGGTGGCCTCGTGCTTGCGGGCGGCCTCGCCGGTGGCCCGGTGGACGGTGACGGTCTGGGCACCGGCTTCGGGGTCGGAGAAGGTGAAGGAGTAGGCGACGTCCGCCTGGTCGTCCCCGTCGTTGTCGATGTTGATCCGGTAGACGGCGTTCGGGTGGAACTCCTTCGCCTGGGTCGGCGCGTACGGGTTCACGTTCATGATGAGCACCGTCCGGCCCGAGGCGTCGGCCGCCGGGAACGCGAACAGGTCGGTGAGGTCGAGCCGGGCGTCGCCCCGGGGAGAGCGGAGGTTGGGACCGCTGAGGTGGTGGGACATGGCGCTGGGCTACCTCGTCTCTGCGTTCCCCCCTGGCTGTCGGCTCTGTTGCTACCAGCGGGGCCCGTACAAGAGGGGGAGGCCACCCGTACAGAACCCGGCCGTCCGCCGATTGGCGGACGGCCGGGCCGGTGTGACGGGTATTCAGAGAGGAGTGGACGTCAGCTGTCCGCAGAAGCGGCGAACTCTACGAATGCCTGCCACGCGGCCGGCTCGAACGCCAGCTGCGGTCCGCTCTTGTCCTTCGAATCACGGACGTGGATGACCTCGGGCGTCTCAGCGATCTCGACGCAGGCGGTGCCTTCATTTCCGCTGTAGGTGCTCTTGAACCATGTCAGCTCGGCCATGCTCACCGTTCTCCCAGCATCTTCTCGATCAAGGCCAGGGACTCCCCCATGCCGAGCGCCTGCGCCCTGATGCTGCTGTACCGTGCGGCCATGATACGGACTTCCTCAGGATCCGTGATCAACCTATTGACGTGCTGCACCTCGACGAAGGCAATCTGCTGCCGCCCCTTCGGCATCAGCAGAATGAACGAGCCACCCATGCCCGCGTGCTCGGTTCGCTCCAGCGGCATCACCTGCAGTTCGAGGCCTCGCATCTGGCCGACCTTGAGCAGATGCCGGAGTTGCCCCTCGTGCACACCCCAACCACCCATGGGCCGTCGAAGCA
This sequence comes from Kitasatospora sp. NPDC091207, assembly GCF_044768625.1. Lineage (NCBI taxonomy): Bacteria > Bacillati > Actinomycetota > Actinomycetes > Kitasatosporales > Streptomycetaceae > Kitasatospora > Kitasatospora sp. NPDC091207. The sequence goes on along the minus strand of NZ_JBIVVS010000012.1, from coordinate 135,821 downwards.
CGCTCTCGTCGATCACCCAGCTCATCATGGACAGTGGCGCACGCGTCAGGACCTCCTGACGTGCCATTCGTGCCGCAACCCACTTCTCGACCTTGTCGTCCGGCAGCACCGGCTTCCGCATCTCGTACAGCGCCCGGGCATGTGCCTCTGTCTGCAACAGTCCCGGAACGTCCAGCGTGCTGTAGTCGTGGATCTCCACGGCCTGCGCTTCTTCGCTGGTGAACGCCTTGGACCACGCCGGGTGCCGCGTACTTACTCTGATCTTCGCCTTCATGACGTCATCCGCAACCGCTTTGAGCACCCCGCCAGCCCCAAGGAGTTCATCGGCTGCCGTCAGATACTCCACCCTCGGGGTGCGTCGCCCGCGCTCGACCGCCCCGACCATGTCCTCGCCGTAGCCGATCCTTTCGGCCATCTCGCGCTGCGTCAGACCGGCTCGTTCACGGAAGATCTTGATCTGCTTTCCCACCGCACTGAAGAACTCCGCGACCCCCTCCGACCCCTCCGGAAGTTCGCCGTCCTCGAAAGCCACCCGCTCATCGCGAACCACAGCAACCACCCCGTCGTTTCGATCGGTTAATCCTGAGCCCACCGACAGGCCGACACTCCGCGCCCGGACAGCCACTCTCCGTACTTACCGGATGCATGGTCAGGGTACTTCCGAGCCACCAGGCTTTGTCACATGAAGTCCGAAATTCCCCTCGACACAGCGACCACCCGCACCCACAGTGCGCTGCTCACCGCCTCCCCCAAGGGCGCCTCGATCGGCCGCCGGATCGCGAGACAGCAGCTCACCGCCTGGGGTCTCAACTCCCTCGCCACCGATGCCTTCCACTCCGCGCTGCTCGTGGTCGCCGAACTGGCCGCCAACGCCAGCACCCACGGGCGCGTGCCGGGCCGCCGGTTCGAGCTCGCCCTCACCCTCACCACCACACCGCGGGGCGGCACGACGCTGCGCATCGAGGTGTCCGACTGCCGGGGCGACCGGCACCCCGCCGTGCCCGCCTCCTGCGCCGCCCACTCCCAGTCCGGTCGCGGTCTCACGCTCGTCGCCGCGCTGGCCGACCGCTGGGGCAGCATCCCCCGCCACCCCAACGGCAAGACCGTCTGGGCCGAACTCGACCTCCCCCGTGCGGTCTGAACACCGCACGGTTCAGGCCGCCGCGCTCACCCTCCTCCCCCTCGCCCTGCTCCTCGCCCTCACCGCCTGGGCCCTGCCCGTCCGACCCCACGAGCCGCCGGCCCCGGCGACCCTTCACGCCACCGTCCCACCGACCCCATCCCCCTGAGCCCGTCCCCCTGAAGCCGGAGCGGGAAGTCGGGCCGGCCGACTTCCCACTCCACACCGTCCGTTCAGCCGTCGGCCCGAGCACCCGGATCGTGGCCGGTGACGGCGCGGGCGTAGGAGTACAGCGCGCCGATCACCTCGGTGCGCGTACGCCGGCCGGCCAGCACCTCCATCTGGTAACCGTCCTCCATCGCCACGAAGTTGGCGGCCAGCAGACGCGGCGGGTCCGGGAGGAGGAAGTGGCCCTGGGCCTCGCCGAGGACCAGGATGCCCGAGTAGACGGCGATCTGACGTTCCGTCAAGGCGCTGTCCAGCGCGGCCGCCTTGGCGTCCCGCAGGCAGCGCGGCCAGTACTCGAAGAGCAGCCTGGTGAGCGCGTCCTCGGGGCCGGTGGCGACGCCGTGGTCGATGCAGGCCTTCAGTTTGTCGCGGGCGTCGGCGTAGCCGTCCGCCGCCTTCTCGCGCCCCTGGCTGTAGCGCTCGATGGCCTGCTGGTAGGTCTCGTGGACCAGGCCGTCGAGGTCCCCGTAGTAGAGCACGGCGGCGGGCGTGACCCCGGCCTCCTCCGCGATGTCGCGCAGCCGCAGGCCCTCCAGGCCGCGCACCATCAGGGCGCGCTGCACCGCCGCGCCCAGTTCGGCCCGGCGGGCCTCCTTGCCGCTGCCCTTCCTGGCTGCCACTCCCTGCTCCCTCCGAGCTTTCTGTTGTATTCAGATTTAACGATACCTCCTCCCCTCTTGACGGATGCGACGGGCAATCTCTTAAATCTGCGTTTAACAACTCTCCGCCCCCCAGGAGCCCGCCGTGACGACCGACCCTCCCAGCACCGACGTCAGACCGTCCCCGCTGCCGACCCCCGCCGGGAAGGGCCTGCGCACCGGCTCGGTCGGCCTCGCCGCCTCGATCGCGCTCGGCCTCTCCTCCGTCGCCCCGGCCTACAGCATCGCCGTCACCCTCGGCTTCGTGACGCTCGTCGCCGGAGACCTCGCCCCGGCCGCGCTGCTGCTCGGCTTCCTGCCGGTCCTGCTCACCGCCTTCGCGTTCCGCGAGCTCAACCGGGAGATGCCGGACTGCGGCACCACCTTCGTCTGGACCACCCGTGCCTTCGGCCCGGCCGCCGGGTGGCTCGCCGGGGGCTGGGTCGCGCAGGCCGCCACCGTCATCGCGATGACCGCCCTCGCCAAGGTCAGCGCCGGCTACCTGCTGGCCCTCCTCGGTCTGCACGCGCTCGCCGACGGCACCGCCGCCGTCACCGTCACCGCCGTCCTGCTGCTGGCCGGGCTCACCGCGATCGCCTACCGCGGCCTGCACGTCGCGGCCGCCGTCCAGTACGCGCTGCTCGGGCTCCAGTTGCTCGCGCTGCTCGGTTTCGGCGCCGCCGCCCTCGCCCGGCCCGGCGCCGCCACCCCGTCGCTGAGCTGGCTCGACCCGTTCGGCTTCGACGGGTTCGGGCCGTTCGCCCAGGCCGTCCTGCTCTGCCTGTTCATCTACTGGGGCTGGGACGCCCTGATCACCACCAACGAGGAGTCCCGCGACAGCGGCCGCATCCCCGGCCAGGCCGCCGTGATCTCCACCCTCGTCCTGCTGGGGACGTACCTGTTCACCGCCTTCGCCGCGCTCTCCTTCGCCGGCTCCGGCACCGACGGCCTCGGACTCGGCAACCCGGCCAACGCCGACGACGTCCTCGCCGCCCTCGCCCCGCCCGTCCTCGGGGAGGCCCTCGCCCGGGTGATGCAGCTGGCCGTCTGCGTCTCGGCCGCGTCCGCGCTCCTCACCTGCCTGGTCGGCACCTCGCGGGGCACCCTCTCGATGGCCGCGCACGGCGCCCTGCCGCGCGCCTTCGCACGGATCCACCCCCGCCATCTGACCCCGGGCTTCGGCACCGTCTTCTTCGGCACGTCGGCGGCCGGCCTGATCGTCCTGCTCAGCCTGGTGTCGAGCCACTTCCTCGGCGACGCGATCCTCTGCATCGGCCTGCTCATCGCCGGCTACTACGGCACGACCGCGCTGGCCTGCGTCTGGTACTTCCGCGACCGGCTGCGCGACTCCCCGCGTGACCTGCTGCTGCGCGGTGTGCTGCCGCTGCTCGGCGGGCTGCTGATGCTCGCGGCCTTCGTCCGCAGCGCCGCCGACATGGTCGACCCGGCGTACGGCAGCACCTCCTTCCACGGCGTGGGCGGGGTCTTCCTGCTCGGCGTCGGGACCGTCGCTGTGGGCGTGGTGGCGCTGCTGGTCGTGCGCACCCGCCTGCCCGGATTCTTCCGCGACGGCCGCACGACGGTCGCCCGGCTCACGGTCACCGACACCCCCGCCGCGGTCACCGACCCGGACTCCGACCTGACCTCCGACCTGGGCACCGCCCGGACCGCTCCGACCACCCAGACCACCCAGACCACCCAGACCGAGGACTGAGCCACCATGCGCACGCTCGCCATCGCCGCCCTGCAGACCTCGCCCGTCCCCCACGACCTCGAAGCCGGCTGGCAGCGCTTCGCCGACCAGGTCCGGACGACGCGCGCGCTCTTCCCGCACGTCCAGCTCGTCGTCGTCCCCGAGCTGCTGCTCGCCGCCGAGGGCCCGCTCCTGCGGCCGGCCCCCGCCGACTGGATGGAGCACGCCGCCGTCACCGTCCCCGGCCCGCTCACCGACCGGATCTGCGCGCTCGCCGTGGAAACCGGCCTCTGGCTCGTCCCCGGCAGCCTCTTCGAGCGGGACCCGGCGGACGGGCGCGTCTACAACACCGCGATCGCCGTCTCCCCACAGGGCGTGATCGCGGCCCGCTACCGCAAGGTGTTCCCCTGGCAGCCGTACGAACAGACCGCCCCCGGCCACGAGTTCACCGTCTTCGAGATCCCCGGCACCGGCCGGGTGGGCCTGGCCATCTGCTACGACGGCTCGTTCCCCGAGACCTACCGCCAACTCGCCTGGCTGGGTGCGGAGATCGTCATCCAGCCCACCCTCACCACCACCCGCGACCGGGAGATGGAGCTGGTCTGCGCCCGCGCCAACGCCTGGACCAACCAGGTCTACGTGGTCAACGTCAACGCGGCCGACCCGGCCGGCGTCGGCGGCAGCGTCGTCGTGGACCCCGAGGGCATCGTCCGCCAACAGGCCGGCTCCGGCGAGGAGGTCCTGGTCGACGTCCTCGACCTGGACGCCGTCACCCGCGTCCGCCGCCACGGCTCGGCCGGCCTCAACCGCCCGTGGGCCCAGCTCGCCCGCTACGGCGAGACCGTCCGACTCCCCATGTACGGCGGCACCTTCCGCACCCCGGACTGGCTGCGGGAGGAGGAGGCGTAGCCCGGGGGCCCCGCCCCCGCCCGGGCGACCCGGCCCTCCCCGCAGCGCGGATGGGCCGGGCGCTCACCACCCGGTCCGACGGGCCACCCGCCCCGGTCCCCCGCGTCCGCGTCCGCCCAAACCCCGGCCCCCGGAGGCGACGTGGGAAGTCGGACCCGCCGACTTCCCACGTCGCACGCGCTCGTCCCCCACGGCCCCACCGTCTCCGGCTCCTACCAGGGCAGCGGGCCCGCCGCTCCGAAGTAGCCGCCGGTCGGACCGTCCGGCCCCAGCTGGGCCATCCGGACGATGATCTCGGCACCCTGCTCGACGGTCTGCGTGCCCGCGTGCCGGTTCAGGTCCGTCGCGGTGTAGCCGGGCTCCACCGCGTTGATCCGCATCAGCGGGAACGCCTTGGCGAACTGCACGGTGAGCATGTTGACCGCCGTCTTGGAGGCCGGGTAGGCGGCCCCCGGGTAGCCGTGGCCGGCCCGGGTCAGCGAGGCGAGGCCGCTGCTGACGTTGACCACGACCGGCGCGGCGGAGCGCTCCAGCAGCGGCAGGAAGGCGTGGGTCACCCGGACCAGGCCGAAGACGTTGGTGTCGAACACCTCGCGCAGCACGTCGGCGGTCAGCTCCGCCGCGCCGATGATCCCGCCCTCCGGTGACCGCACCTCGATTCCGGCGTTGTTGACCAGGACGTCGAGGCCGCCGTCGGCCTCGACGGTGGCCACGGCGGCGGCGACGGACACGTCGTCGGTGACGTCGAGTTGCACGAACCGGGCGCCGAGCCCGGCCGCGGCCGCCGTGCCCCGCTCGGTGTCGCGTGCGCCCAGGTAGACGGTGTGGCCCGCGGCGATCAGGCGGCGGGCGGTCTCGTGGCCGAGGCCCTTGTTGGCCCCGGTGATCAAGGTTGTCGTCATGGGGCACAGCCTCTCTCCGGGGCGGTGCCGCCGACCACTGGTTTACGACGCGGTCACCGCGCCCGCACGCACGCCCGCACGCACGACCGCGCCGCACCGGGACGACCGGTACGGCGCGGTACGGGATCAGGACTTCGCGTACACCAACGCGCCGCCCACGTACGTCCGTTCGACCCTCGTCTCGGCGATCTCCTCGGCCGGGGCGGCGAAGAAGTCGCGGTCCAGCACGACCAGGTCCGCGAGGTTGCCGACCCGCAGGCTGCCCGCGTCGTCGTGGCCGTTCACATGGGCGGTGCCGGCCGTGTAGGCGGCGAGGGCGGTGGCGAGGTCCAGCCGCTGCTCGGGCAGGAACACCCGGCCGTCGGTCGCCTCGGGCTCCATCCGGTTGACGGCCACGTGCAGACCGGCGATCGGGTCCGGGCTGCTGACCGGCCAGTCGCTGCCGGCCGCGAGGGTGGCACCGGCCCGCAGCAGACCGCCGAACGGGTACTGCCAGGCGGCCCGTTCGGGGCCGAGGAACGGGATGGTGAGCTCGTCCATCTGCGGCTCGTGGGCGGCCCAGAGCGGCTGGATGTTCGCGATCGCGCCGAGCTGGGCGAACCGCGGCAGGTCGCTCGGGTGGACGACCTGGAGGTGGGCGAGGTGGTGCCGGTTGCCGCGCCGGCCGTTGGCGCCCTGCGCGACCTCGATCGCGTCGAGCGCCTCCCGCACCGCGCGGTCCCCGAGCGCGTGGAAGTGCACCTGGAAGTCGAGCGCGTCCAGCGCGGTGACGTAGCCGCACAGCGCGGCGGGGTCGACGAAGCTGAGACCGGAGTTGGCGGTGGCGCAGCCGCAGCCGTCCAGGTAGGGGGTGGTGAGCGCGGCCGTGAAGTTCTCGGCGATGCCGTCCTGCATGATCTTCACCGAGCCGGCCCGGAACCGGCCACCGGTCAACTTCTCGCGCCGGGCGACGAGTTCGGCGATCTGCTCGGCCCCCCGGGCACGGTCCCACCAGAGCGCCCCGGTGACCCGCGCGGTCAGTGTCCCGGCGGCGGCCGCCGCCGCGTAGGCGTCCGACGGGTCCGGCTGGCCGTTGAAGACGCCCAGCAGGGCGTCCTGCCAGCCGGTGATGCCGAGCGAGTGCAGCAGTTCCTGCGCCCGGTGCAGGCCCGCCAGCCGACCGGCCGCGTCGGTCGGCGGGACGAGCCGGGCGACCAGGCCGGTGGCGCCCTCCTGGAGCGTCCCGCTCGGCGTGCCGTCCGGGTCGCGCTCGATCCGGCCGTCGGCCGGGTCGGGGGTGTCCCGGGTGACGCCGGCCAGTTCCAGGGCCCGGGTGTTGGCCCAGGCGCCGTGGTGGTCGCGGTTCACCAGGTAGACCGGGCGGTCGGGGACGACGGAGTCGAGCAGCTGCCGGGTGGGCAGCCCGCCCTCGAAGCTCTCCATCGACCAGCCGCCGCCGGTGATCCACTCCCGGTCGGGGTGGGCGGCGGCGAACGCGGCGACGCGGCGCAGGTACTCGTCGGCGCCGACCGTCCCGGTGAGGTCGCACTCGGCCAGCTCCGCGCCGCCGAAGACGGCGTGGATGTGCGCGTCCTGGAAGCCGGGGATCAGCAGCCGCCCGCCCAGGTCGACGACCTCGGTGCCGGGGCCGATCAGCTCGCGGACCTCGTCGTGGCCCACGGCGGTGATCCGCTCACCGGTGACGGCCAGCGAGGTGGCGCGGGTGCGGGCCGGGTCGCCGGTGTGGACGGGTCCGTTGGTGAAGACCAGGTCGGCCTTGGGCATGGGTGGTGCTCCTGGTGGTTCAGCGGCCGGGGGTCCGGCCGGGGTCGGGGCGGCGGTGGGACGGCGGGGGTCGGCGGGGGTCGGGCGGCGGAGTCAGGCGGCGGGGTCCGGGTTCGGGTCGACGGGGGTCGGGTCGGCGGGCGCGGTCCGGTCGAAGTAGGCGGACTTGCGGTAGAAGCGGGACCACGCGGCGGCCACCAGCCCGGAGCCGATCATCAGCACCGGCACGGACAGGCCGAACCAGCCGTTGTCGGCCGAGAGCTCGAAGTGGTCGGCGGAGTCGTAGAGCATCCAGCAGAGATACCCACCGACCGCCAACAACACCGCCGCGCCGAGCAGCGGTGCCACGACGGCGCGCAGCCCCTCCAGCGGAGCGGTGCGCAGCAGGTGCCGGAACCGCACCGCGGCGGCCAGGGCGGTGAGCGCGTAGTAGAGCGCCACCACGATGCCGATCGCGTTGACCGTCGCCGAGATCAGGTCGTTCACGGTCGGGATGACCAGCGAGAGCACGGCCAGCACGATGGCGGCGCCGGAGATCAGCAGGGTGCCGGCGGCCGGGGTGCCGTAGCGGGGGTGGATCCGGGTCCAGACCGCGCCGAGGGTGCCGTCGCGGCCCATCGCGTACATGCCCCGGGCGGTGGGGATGACGGAGGCCTGCAGCGAGGCCACGGCGGAGAAGGTGAGCGCGATCAGCGGCAGGGCGGCCAGCGGCTGGCGGGCCAGCTTCTCGCCGAGGTAGGTGAGCCCGTGCGCGCCGTTGTCGGCCAGCTCGTCGATCGGCAGCACGCGCTGGAAGGCGGTACCGGCGAGCAGGAAGAGCAGCAGCATCACCACCAGCGCGATGAAGCCGCCCCGGGAGGCGTCGCCCGGCTCGCGGACCTCCTCGCCGATGCTGAAGACCGACTCGAAGCCCCAGTAGCAGAACACCGCCAGCACCATGCCCTGGGCGAGCGCGTCCATGGAGGGGATCGCGAAGGGGTTGTACCAGTCGAGCGAGAACGGCTGGTCACCGGCGAACAGGCCGTACCCGCAGAAGGCCAGCAGCACCACGTACTCGAAGATCAGCAGGTACTTCTGCAGCCGGGCCGCGAGCTCCAGGCCGCGCACCGCGACCAGCGCGGCGGCCACCAGGACGACCATCCCGAGCAGCGTGGCCTGGAGCGTGGAGTCCGCGTCCAGCCGCAGCCCGGCCACCGAGCGGAGGTGCGCCTGGCCGAGCAGCTGGATCAGCGCGGAGCCGGTCACGGTGGTGGTGTAGGCCATGAACACCACGGTGCCGACGGTGTTCACCCAGCCGGTGAGGAAGCCCAGCCAGGGGTTGAGGACCCGGCCGACCCAGGTGTAGCTGCTGCCGGAGTCCGGATCGACGCGGTTGAGCCGCCCGTACGCCCCGGCGATGCCGAGCACCGGGAGGAAGGCCAGCAGCATGATGGCCGGCAGGTGCAGGCCGACGACGCCGGCCATCAGGCCGAGCCCGATGCCGATACTGCTGGTCGCGGCGGTACTGGAGGCGGCGAGAACGACCCCGCCGACCACACCGACGGACTTGCGCATGGGGCCCGCGGGGGTGGGCGCGCCGACTCTCGGGGAGCCGCCGGAGTCCTTGACCGTCGTTGCCAACGGATCACCGCCTTGATCGTGGGGGGGAAGGGGTGGCGGCCGGTACCTGTCCGGCCGTGGCGGCCATGAAAGCCTGGCCGTCCACTCACGTCAATGCTGTTGTCATAAGCGAGGATGCCCTAGGCTCCCCGCCATGACGGAACGCGTGGTCCCCGAACCGCAACGCCGGCGCCGTAAACCGACCAAGCAGGGCACCGTGCTGTCCGAGCAGGTCATCGTGGACACGGCCCTGCGACTGATCGGCCAGCACGGCGCGGCCGCCCTCACCGTCCGCCGCCTCGGCGCCGCGCTCGGCGCCGACCCGAGCGCCGTCTACCGGTACTTCCACAACACCGACGACCTGATGCTGGCCGTCGCCGACGAGCTGATCGGCCGCGCCCAGCACGGCCTGCGGCTCACCGGCGAGTGGCGCGCCGACCTGCGCGAGATCGGCGCCCGCGTCCACACCGCCTACCAGGCCCACCCCCAGGCCGCCCTGCTCGCCGCCCACCGCACCACCGGGCGGGACAACGAGATACGGGCGGTCGAGACCATCCTCGGCGTGCTGCGCACCGCCGGCTTCCCCGACCCGGAGGCCGTCCGGGTCTACCACGCCTTCATCGACCAGGCCCTCGCCTTCGCCGCCCAGGACGCGGCCGCCCTCGCCCTCCCCGGCCCGGCCCGCGCCGCCGACCTCGCCGTCTGGCGCGTCCGCTACGGCCGCCTCGGCCCCGACACCCACCCCCACATCGCCGCCACCGCCGACCTGCTGATCACCGACATGGACCGCAGCGGCTACCCCTTCGCCCTCGACCTGCTCCTGGAGGCCGCCGCCGCCCGGCTCGCGGCACACCGGGCGTAGCCCCGTGCTTTCATGCTCCGGTGGACGACATTCCGATTCCGACTCCGGCTCCGACTCCGACTCCGACCGGCCGCATCCGGCGACGCGACCCGTCCGACCTCGACGCGTGCGTCGAGGTGCTCGCCGCGGTCCATGCCACTGACGCCTACCCGTCGAACTGGCCCGAGCAGCCCGGCGAGTGGCTGACGCAGCCGTCCCTGCTGGGCGCCTGGGTGGCGGACCTGGGCGGCCACGTGGCCGGTCACATCGCCCTGACCCGCAGCGGGCCGGACGACGCGGCACCGGCCCTGTGGAGCCTGCGCGCCGGCGCCCCCGCCGAGGACACCGCGGTGATCAGCCGCCTCTTCGTCTCCCCCACGGCCCGCGGCCACGGGATCGGCGCCCGCCTCATGGCGAGCGCCGTCCGGGACGCCGAGGAGCGCGCCCTGCATCCGGTCCTCGACGTGCTGGCCTCCGACACCGCGGCCGCCGCCCTCTACGAACGCCTGGGCTGGAGCCTGCTCGGCAGCGTCGACCAGCGGTGGAGCCCGACCCGGACCGTGACGGTGCACTGCTACGCCGCCCCGACCTGACCGCCCGGCCTGACCGCCCGGCCACGGGCGGAGGGGGTCGGTTCGGCCCGCTGATCCCGGCCCGACCGACCGGCTAAGGCGTCACGATCGGGAAGTTCGGGTCGAACTCGTCCAGTAGCGAGGCGAGTTCCTCCAGCAGGCGCTCGTCGCCCACCAACTTCACCGCCCCGCTCGCGGCGAGCTTCCCGGCGGCGGCCGGGCGGAGCAGCACCCCGGCGAGGGCCGCCTTCGGCCCGGAGACGGTCAACGGGGCGTCCGGGACCGCCCCCTGGCGGGCGTTGAGCACGCCGCGGTGGACGCGGATGCTCCAGAACTCGTCGCGGTCGGTGAAGTGGAAGCCGATCGACAGGTCGGCGTCGGCCGCCCGGTCGCCGATGACGTGGACGGCGACGAAGTCGAAGAGGATGTCGATCGGCATCGCCAGCACGGTGTCCTCGCTGGCGGTCGCGAACGTGGCCGGCTGGACGCCCTCGCGCAGCTCCTTGGCGGCGGTCAGGAAGATCCCGCGCCACTGCGGCCCCTCCGCCTGGTAGCCCAACTGCTCGTAGGCGTCGGCCTGGAGCTCGCGCGCCGCGCGGTCCTCCGGGCGGGCGAAGACCAGCGTGTGCAGGATCTGCGCGGCCCAGCGGTAGTCGCCCGCCGCAAAGGCGCGCCGCCCCTCGGCCAGGACCTGCTCGGCGCCGATCAGCTCGACGAACCGCCGCGCCGACTCCACCGGCGGGTGCGGGTGCAGCGAGACGGGGTCGCCGTCCCACATGCCCAACTCCTTGGTGAACACGGCCCGGACGTCGTGGTGCAGCGTGCCGTGGTACCCCCGGTTGTGCCAGGCCCGGCCGAGCGCCGGGGGCAGCTCGATCTCCTCGGCCGCCTCCAGCGGCGTGTACCCCTTGTTGGCCAGCCGCAGCGCCTGGTCGTGGATGTACTTGTAGGTGTCGCGCTGCGACTCCAGCAGATCGACGACACCCTCGTTGCCCCACACCGGCCAGGTGTGCGGACCGTAGTGGACCTCGGCGTCGTCCCCCCACCGCTGGAGCGTCTCGTCCAGGTAGCGGGCGAAGTTGCGGGCGTCCCTGGTCCGCGCCCCGCGCAGGGTCTGGATGTTGTGCAGGGAGTGGTTGGCGTTCTCCGCGCAGGTGAGCGCCGCGAGTTGCGGGATCCAGATGTGCATCTCCTCGGGCGCCTCGGTGTCCGGGGCGTAGAGGAACTCGAACTCCAGCCCGCCGAGTTCGCGCCTGGCGCCGGTCTCGGTGATCGGATCGGTCGGCGAGAGGTAGGAGACCGTGACCCCGGGGACGGTGGTGATGCCGATCCCACAGGTGACGCACCCGGTCGCGCTGTAGTCGAGCAGGCTGCCGAAGGCGTAGGACGCGCGGCGCGACATCGCGTTGCCCGCGATGACGTTCTCGCCCAGCGCGTGCTTGTCGAAGGACGCGACGGTGCCGGGAGCGATGATCGGCACCCTGCCCGAGGCGACGTCCGCCGGATCCACCACGCCCTTCACGCCGCCGTAGTGGTCGATGTGGGTGTGGGTGTAGATCACCGCGGCGACCGGCTTGTCGCTCACGTGCTCGCGGATCATGCCCATCGCCTGCGTGGCGGCCTCCACCGAGGCCATGCAGTCGACCACCACCAGGCCGTCCGTGCCCTCGACCACGGTGAGGTTGGCGATGTCGTTGTTGCGGACCTGGTAGATCCCGTCGACCACCTTGTACAGCCCGCCGCGCCGGATCAGCTGCGACTGCCGCCAGAGGCTCGGGTTGACGGTGTCCGGAGCCGGCGCGTCGTCCGACAGGTAGTCGAACCGCGCCGCATCGAAGATCACCCGCCCGTCCGCCGCGTACAACCGGTCCGGGAACGGCGCGATCAGCCCCCGGTCCGCGTCGGCGAAGTCCCGGCGGTCCTCCATCGCGTACTGCGCGACCGCCGCCCGGTTCACCGCGGCGGTCGCGGGCGTGGCGGCCTTGGGGCCGGCCTCGCTGGGTACGGCGTCCTGGGGTGCGGCGTCCTCGGGTATGGCGTGCTCGGGCGTGCGGGCCATGACGGCGCTCCTCGTCTCGGGCTCTCTGCCTGCGCCCCAGGCTTTCCCGCCCCCCGGGGCCCGGCAAGGCCTGTAGGCCGATCGGGTGACAGCCGAGAGCCCGCCGCCGGATGAGCCCGGTGTTCGTCGCCGGCCGGGCTGTGACCGCGACGCGTCAGCCCTCCCGGCCCGCGCCCAGCAGCCGAACGGCCAGCCGGCCCTGGCCGGCGGTGAGCAGCCGGACGACCGGCAGCAGGATCGCCAGGGTGAGCAGCCCGACGGCGAAGTGCGCGGCCCAGGCACCCGCCATGGTCGGGCCGCCCCAGGCCTTGGACACGTCCTGGCCCCACTCCGCCAGCGGGTAGCAGAGCCCGCGCGCCAGGAAGTCCCCCCACAGCACCCCGGTCAGCAGGGCGGCGAACAACTGCAGCGGAACCGCGAGCACGCCGTGCACCAGGCTCCGCACCAGCCGTCCGCGGGAGGGCTCGACGATCGGGGCGCCCAGGAGCCGGACCGCCAGGCCACGCTGCAGCCGGTACGCGGTGGCGGAACGGCCCAGCAGTGCCAGCGGCAGCGACACCAGGCCCACCGGCAGCGACGCCAGGGCGTACGCCGACCGGCGCCAGGTGTAACTGCCGAGCAGCCGATCCACCGTGCGTCCGGCACCCACCAATGCGGCGAGCGGGGGTGCGGGTGCGGGTGCGAAAGTCATCGGAACTGCTCCTCACGAAGGCTTGGCCTGATGAGGGAACGCTAGTTCTCGGGCCACCCGCCATCGTCACACCAGGGAGCCAACTCCGACCCCGTACCCTGGTAGGGGTCGAGCGCCCGGACCGCACCCCGGGCACGGCACGCGTCGCAGGCACGGCAGGCGCCGCGGGTCATGGCGAAGCGGACGCCGGCGAGCTCGACGACTTCGCCGCGTGCAGGTTGACGGCGGAGAGGTAGGCGGTGTCCGAGGCCAGGTCGAAGTAGAGCTCCCCGCTGTCCGCCCGCACCAGGCTGCGATCGAGATCCCCGCTGTGGAGCCACCGCACCCCGGCCGGCACGAAGCCGGCGAGTCCGGCGGGGATGGCGACACGCTCCGGCCCGTCCCCGACGACGACGGCCGTCATCTGCATGGATTCCGTGAGAGCCGCCACCGCACCGGGACCGAGTTGCAGGAGGGCACTCACCCGATAGTCGGTGGGACCGATCGCCCGACTGTCCGAGACCCCGAGGACCTCCTCCTGCCAGTGCGCCTCGACGATCCGGCCGAGCTTCGGCACAGCCCCGGCCAGCGGCTCGGCATCGGTGTGGACCTCGGGGGCCTTCGAGGCCTCGGCCGTCGCACCGGTCGCGGCGTGGCCACCGTCGCAGCCGGTGGCCACGGTCGCCGGCAGCAACACCACACTCGCCACCACGAGCGCCTTCCTACGGTCCGCCACTGCTTCCCCCACCTCGTTCGGAATCCGCCGCCCCCATCACATCACCCGGACGGATCCCGTCAGCGGGTGAGGCACGCGCCGAAGACCCGGGTCACGGCGCCCCTGACGCCCCGATCGCCATCCCCGTCCGGTACAGCTCCACCAACAGCGGACGCAGGGCGCGCCCGGTCTCCGTCAACCGGTGGCTCGTCCGCACCGGGAACCCGCGCCGGCGCTCGCACACCACCAGCCCACGCTCCTCCAACACCCGGAGCCGGTCGGCGAGCACCTTCGGACTGATCTCCGGCAACCGGGAACGCAGTTCACCGAAGGAGAGCGGACCATGCATCAGCTCGCGCAGCACCAGCGTGGTCCAACGCCCCGCGACCGCCGCCAACGCCACCTCCACCGGACACCCCGCCTCCGGACGCGCCGTCCGCCCGTCCGCGTCCGGGACCAACTCAACGTCCCAACTCCGCTGCCCCACGCCCCTTTCCGTTTGGTGACCTACGCGGCCGCCGACTTCACTGCCCTCATGACCCATCCCACCACTGTCCCCCTGACCACCGACGCCTCACAACACCCGGCCGTCTTCGCTGCCGCCTTCAACTCCGGCGACCCGTTGGCCGTCGCCCGGGTCTACGCACCGGGCGCCGTCTTCGTCCCCACCCCCGGCCACCCCGTCACCGGCCCCGAACTCACCCACGCCAACACCGACTTCCTCGCCCTCGGCCTCCCCATCACCGTCCACCCCCGCCACACCTACGTCGCCGACGACATCGCCCTCCTCATCGTCGACTGGACCATCGACGGCCCCGGCCCCGACGGCACCCCCGTCCACCTCGAAGGCACCGCCACCGACGTCGCCCGCCGCGACCCCGACGGCCGCTGGCGCTACATCATCGACAACCCCTTCGGCACGGCGACCGGCTGAACACCGTCGCCATCGCGCCGGAAACACCGTTCCCTTCCGCGCTCCACCTTGCAAGCATGTCGCCATGCAGCCACGCATCCATCAGATAGTCGTCGCCCTCACCACCGCACTGGCAGCGGTAGCGGTCATCTCGTCGGCCGCGTGGTTCTACGACCACCGAGGACCGGGACGCCCGGAAGACTCACCGAACGCCACCCCGACTCCGAATACCACCCGCGCCGTAAAGCTGTGGCCCCCGCCCGACGCCGCCACCGTCTCACGGCTGACCAAGGCTCTGGCAGAAATCGAACCCGAACTGAGGAGCTACGGGACTCCCGGGCTGGACGCTCAAAGCGTCTGCACCGAAATCAGCGGAGGATCGGACGACGCGAGCACCCTCCAGTACACGATGTCCGACTTCGCAGGAGACGGAAGCTTCTTCCTCAGCAAGGAGCAAGGAGCTCGCATCGTGACCGCCGTCCACGAAATCATCTGCCCGAACGCGCGAGCCTGACACCCTTTACCGGGCTCCTGCAGATACGGCCTGCGACGAGAACCGGGAGTTCTCGTCGCAGGCAGCAATCAATCTCCCAACACAGGCTTACCAGTTCTTCGCGGCCACCGAACTACTGCCGCACGAACGGATCGTTCCCGGTATCCACACCGGTCAGCTGCAGGCGCTCCTGACCTTGGTACTTGAACCACTGGAAGAACCGCTCGCACTTCAGGTCACCGGCGGCGGAGGCCAGCTCGACGACCGCACCAGGTCCGGCATCATCAAGTTTCCCGTGACGCCAGGTACCGGTGAACGCGACCGCTACGGGCGACGACGAGCCGCGGCACGCCGCAGGAAGCAAGCTCGCCTCCCCTAGCGTGCCATCGTCCAGGAACTGGATCGTGCCGACACTCGACTTCCATGACCCGACGACCGGGGCGTCACCCTCGACCTCCGCCGCGCACGAAACCGTCAACGGCAGAGCGGACATCAGACAGACCGCCAGCACACGCACCCCTCCGCGGGTGGACCGTGCTCGACGTGGCCTGAGAAATCCAATCACTCCACACCTCCGTTCTGAGTAGGCTCGAAGTCACTGGGGCGTGCGAAATCCCCCGTGGCTATGTACTTTCTGGCTTCGTCGAGCACCACACTCTCAAGTGCCGGCCACGCGACCCCTGGGTGATCCGCGGCGATTTTCTCCCCCATCTTCCGGCCATACTTATTGTTCACCAGGTCGGACAGATGATCATTGTAGTTATGGCCATCCCTCGGGCCGTACGCCTCATGGGCATCTGCGACCATCTCAGCATCCTGACGTCCGCAGGCGATTGTGAGCATGGCTTGCCAGATGAAATGCCGAAACGCGTTCACTCTGGGCGAGTCTCCCTCGCCGGCGGGGAACTCGCGCTTCTGGACTGTGTCCTCAGACCAGCTGAAGATGTTATACGCGTCGTAGCAGGCCGTGCCAAGCTCCAGAGCGCAGACCCTCAGCTCGGACGCTTTGGCCCTTCCAAGCCAGTCCTTATTGTACGGTTCCGATCCTGGGATCGGGTCCTCTCCCGGCTTCGGGTCGTACTTGAAGTTAGTATTCTTCCGATATTCCTTCTCCAGCTCAAGGCCATAGGCCTTGCGCGCAGCTTTCTTCGCTTCCTCGATATTGGACGGTAGGCTGCCAGCCCATCCCGGCCCCGGCTGCAGCCCCGTGGCCACCAGGAACTTCACGTATCCAGCCTTCCGCGCGGGCGCCTCTGCCTGGATCTGTTGGGTGATCTTCTGGTAGTTCGGGCCGTCACCCTCGATTTTGGTGCCCATGTTCGAACACTTGGCCATCCCACTTGCGCACTCCTCGAGAGCCATGCCAGTGGGGTCGGTCTTGTTGACCGGGTTGTTGTTGCTGTACGCGTAGGCGTTCCACTGCTGCGGATCCTCGGGAAGGATCAGGGGATCCGGGCTCAGGAAGCGGCCGGTGCCTGGCTGGTACTGGCGGGCTCCCAGGTTGGTGAAGCCGGTGGCGTCGTCCTTGAGGCCGCCGACGTAGCCCTTGTCGCCGGACCAGGGGGTGGCGAGGGAGCCGGGGCCGCGGGTGGCTCCGAAGGGGTCGAAGGTGCGGCGGGACTCGTTGGTGGTCGCGGAGTCGATGGACAGGGAGTTGGTGCCATGATGGTCGGAGAACTGGTAGGCCAGCTTGCCCGGGCCCTCGCGGACCAGGGTGATGCCGCCGGGGATGTTGTAGTAGCGCGCACCGGTGCTGGTCCCGGTGCTGGTGTCGTAGGAGAGTTCGTCACCGCCGCCGAGGTTGACCGTGACCTTGCCCGGGTTGCGGCGCACCAACTGGTTGCCGTCCGCGTCGTAGACGTACGTCGTGGTGGCCGTGCCCTGGGTGAGTGAGGCGAGCTTGCCCTCGATGTCCCAGGTGAGCGTGGTGGCGTTGGCGGCATCGACGGCGTTCCAGGTGGAGCTGCTCCACTTGGCCTGCCAGCTCGACGTGAAGATGATGAAGTTGCCGTCGTCCTGCACCTTGGCGAAGTAGCCGCTGTTGGTGCCGACCCAGGTCTTGGAGGACCAGAGCGGCACGCGCTGCGGGTCGTAGACCACGAAGTTGCCGTCGTCCTGCATGATCGCCCAGGCACCCGGGTGGTCCTGGGTGTTGGTGGACCAGATGGCCTTCCCGGTGCGCAGCGAGCTGAGCACCAGGTTGCCGTCGGCCTGCATGGCGAGCTGGACGCTGTTGGAGCGCACCGACTCACCGGAGTTGAGCACGAACCCCGCCTTGAGGTCCTTGCTGCCACCAGGATTGTTGATCTTCGTGGTGTTGCCGGCCGCGTCGTACTCGTCCGTTCCCTGCACACCGGCTGCGACGCCGAAGGTGGCCTTACCGGTTGCGAGCGCGTGCGGACCACCGGTGCCGCCACCCGTGCCGGCGGCAGCGGTGGGCGTGTTCCGGGTGCCGGGGGCCGGGAAGGTCTGGTCGACCTTCAGGTCCTTGGCCGGGTCGCCGGCGGGGTCGTGATTGATCAGCTTGGTACGGTTGCCGGCCAGGTCGTAACCGTAGTCCTGCCAGTAGGCGGCGCCGCCGCCCACGGTGGTCTTCGCCGGCGCGACCGCCCCACTGGTGGGGGTGGCGTTGGCGCAGTTGCCCTGCCCGCCGAGCGAGGGCGTCGGCTGGTTGAGCTGCCCGGTGTCGCTCCACGCGGTGGTGAGACGGCCCAGGTAGTCGTAGCTGAAGCACTGCAGGTCGGTCGCGGCCGGGGTGTTGTTCGGGATCGCCCTGATCGCGGTGATCTGGCCGGCCTGGTTGTAGGCGTAGGCGGTGTTCTGGACGGAGCCGGTGGCCGCCGTCTGCTTGTCGATGTACTGGTTCAGCAGGCGGCCGGTCGGCTCGTCATAGGTGTTGGTGGTGACGATCTGGGTGCCCCACGGGTTCATCGTGGAGCGGATGTTGCGCCCGTAAGCGTCCCAGTCGGCCTGGCGGAGGTAACCGACCCCGGCACCGCCGATGTCGTGCAGTAGGCCGTAGTCCTCATAGTTGTACGTGATCGACTCGTCGGCCAGGGTTCCGGCGGCGGCTCGGTTCTCCGTTTCCAACGCACCGGTGATCTCGTCGTACCAAGCTCGGTACCCGAAGGTCACCTGCCCGGTCTTGCCGATCTCACTTCCGGGAAGGGACACGGTCGTCGCGCTCGGCCGGTAGGCCGCATCCAGTTCGGTGACGGCCTTGGTGTACGCCGCACCACCCGCACCACCCACGTACCGGGTCGACGAGGCGGCCTGGCCCTTGGCCACGGTGTCGTAGCTGTAGCCGGTGAGCTGGTTGGTCGGGGCGACCGTGCCGTTGTAGGTACCGGTCTTGCGGCCGAGCAGGTCGTAGGTGATCGCGACGGTCTGGTTGCGCGCGTCCGTCGTGGAGGCGAGCCGGCCGGCGCTGTCGTAGCCGCGGGTCGACACGCCCGTGTCCGGGTCGTCGGCGCGGATCTGGCGGCCGCGCTGGTCGTAGCCGTAGCTCCAGGAGTTACCGGCCGCGTCGACCCGCGTCGCGGCCTGACCGCTCGGCGTGTAGGTGTAGTTGGTGACGTCCGCGTCGGCCGGGTTGCCGGTCGCGGTCGGCGTCCGGTATTGCCAGAGCTGCGCGGTACGGCCCCGGGCATCGGTGACGGTGCTGGTCGCGGTGGCCCCGGCGGGCGGGGTGACATCGACCCGGTCCGCGCCCGGGTAGGCGGTCGTGGTGGTGGACTGCAGCACGCCGAGGGCGATGACCTGGGTGCTGACCGGTCGACCCATGCCGTCGAACTGGGTGGCCGTCCGGTTCGGCACCATCGCGCCGTCCGGCCTCCAGCGGGTCGTGCCGGGGCCGTTGGTGTCCTCGTAGTAGCTGTTGTAGGCCTGGTTGGCGCGGCCCTGCGAGTCGTAGAAGGTGTCCGTGATCAGTCGCCCGTGGTAGGCGGAAATCGCCGCCGGGCCCTGGGTCTGGATCACCCGGCCGAGACCATCGATGATCTGTGTGGCGGTGCCGTACTTGCCGCTTGAGCGAAGCGTGTTGCTGCTGACCGTCGAAGGCGCGTAGGTGCCGTTCACCGCGTAGTCGAACGTGTAGTTGGCACTCAGCGCGGCATCGCGGCCGGGGGTCCACACCGCCTTGAGTCGGCCCAGCGCGTCGTAGGACTGGGTGACCTTGCGGCCGTTGGGGTCGGTGGTGGTGATCGGCAGGCTCCGGGCCGGGTTCAACGTCACCGTGGTCTCACGCCGGGCACCGGCATCCGGGGCGCCGGCCGGTGCCGGAGTTCCGGTCACCGTGCGGTTCGGCAGCTCACCCGGGTTGGCGGAGCTGTACGCGGTGGTCACCACCGCGCCGTTGGGGTTCGCGCTGTCGGAGACGGTCAGGTCGGTGACGGTGGCCACGCGGCCGTACACGTCGTACGTGCGGGCTCCGCTGGTCACGTACTGGGCCGCCCCGGAGCCGTCGTAGCGGTCGAGCACCTGAGCGCCCGTGGGTTCACCCTTGGTGCCGGCCACCTTGAAGGCCGCGCCGTCGAAGAGGGCACGGCTGCCGGAGACCGTGTTGGCCGCGGTCGGCGTGACGTCGCAGGCGTTGCTGCCGGACACGGTCAGGACCTCGGCGACCAGACCCGTCATCTGCGGGTTGCTCCCGACCGCGTAGCCGGTACGGGTGCAGACGTCGGGTGTCCCGTCCGCCGTGCTGAGCGAGGACTTGACCCGGTTGTTGAAGTCCTTGTCGGTCTTGGTCACCGTGGACGTACTGCGGGTGCCACCGGTGGTCTTCACCGTGCTGACGGCGGTCGAGGTGGTCGCCGCGTAGCGGGCCACCAGGTCCGGCAGGCCGCTGCGAGCGTGCGTGGCGGTCGGCTGCTCACCGGAGCTGGTGCTCACCGTGTAGCCGACGGGATCGGTGACGGCGGCCCCGGCATCGGTGTAGCTGTCCGATTCCAGCACCCGCCCCGACAGCCAGTCCTTGTCGGCCTGGGCGCCGCTCTTCGGACCGGCCACCGTCGCGGTCCTGGTCTGGCCGTTCGCCCTGAGGTCACCGTCCATGCCCTGGTAGTAGTACGTGGCGGACTTCGACTTGGCGCCGTCCGTGCCGGAGCCGGTCACCGCAGTGACACTCGCGTAGCCGCGGAACTGATCCCACGTCCGGTAGTCGGAGTCGGCCAGGGCCCCGTCATTGCGGTGCCACGCGGCCGGACCGTACGCGTAGGTGGTGGTCTTCGGCACCGAGCCCTGGACGAGGTTGCCGTTCGGGTCCACGGTGACGGACTCGACCGGGTAGCGCAGGAACCAGTCGTCGGCCGCAACCTTGATGCCCGCGTCGAACCACTTCACGTTGTAGCAGCTCATCGTGTTGGTGTCGGCGGACGCGGGCATCCGGCCGGCGGTGCGGGAGCACGAGTCGAGCGCGTACCTTACCGAGACGGTGCCGCCGGTCTCCGTGGTGATGACCTCGATGCGCGGGCGGTTGTACCGCGGGCGTGCCGGCACGAGCCCGTCGACGCGGTTGGGCAGCATCGCACTGGCGAAGGTGACCTGGGGAAGGTCCTTCTCCCCAGGACCGTTGAAGGTGTCCTTGCCGATCCGGCGGACCGACTCCAGCCACGGGATCATGGTGTTCTCGGTCGAGTTCTGGGGCGTCTTGAAACTGTGCACGAGCTCGTAGCCGTCCACCGGACGGTACGTCCCACCGGAGCGGACACTGGTGGTGATCGTATTCAGCCACTTCGTGGACCAGTAGCTCGGACCGGTGTTGGAGCAGACGCCCGACTGGACGCACTGCTTGTCCAGCGGCACGTCCGGCCAGTAGGCGGCGTTCGCCGAGGTGCGCTGCGACGGGTCGCAGTTGGCGCCGAAGCACCGCTCCCCCGTCTCGAAGTCGATCTTCGAGGCGGGCTGGTAGGCACCGCCGGCGGCGATCTGGTCCGAGTCCAGCTGGCCGTAGCCGATCGAGGCGAGAGTGCCGCCACGGGTGTAGAGGGTGTTCACCCCCGCGCCCGGGTTCTGGCCGCCGCCGCGCGCGTACCAGTTGGTCTCGGGGGCGTAGCCGTAGGTGGTCAGGTTGTGGTGGGGGTCGACGACGTAGTCCAGGTTCCACCGCCACGCCATCTGGCACCAGGAGCCCTTGCCCTTGGCCGCGTCGTAGCAGGGGTCACCGGCGTTCGGCGAGTAGACGGGCACCGTCCAGGCGGACTTGCTCTCGGGGCCGGTCCTGCTCGGCGTGCCCGCGACGGTCGGCACCTGGTTGAGGCCGAAGTAGTACACCGTGCCCGAGGTGTCGGTGACCTTCAGGTACGACTCGTTCCAGGTGCCGTTGGCGGCGTCGGTCAGGAACTCGACCTTGGTGCCGTCGTCGTTCTTCAGCCGCCAGGTGCACTTGGACTGCTCGAACCGGGTGTCCGTCGTGACGCACGAGGCGTCGTGCGGGACGAGTTCGCCGGAGTGGCCGCCCAACGACAACGTGAGGTTGGCGCCACCCCAGCACTGGTCGGCGGAGCCCGGGATCCCGGCCTTGGCGCACGGCTTGTAGGACCGCTCCACGAAACCCGAGCTGAGGTCCCAGCCGTCACCGACCCAGGACGCCTGGGAGTTGGTGGAGGCCGTCCGGCCGTCCACCGAGGCCGAGTCGTAGCCGAGCGCCAGCTGCGGCGCCGCTCCGCCGATGGTCGGCGGGGACTGGATCGGGTAGCTGTAGCTGAACGAGCCCGACGCGCTGCCGGCCGTCCACGCCTGGCTCGACGAGAGCGAGGTCGCGCTGTAGGTGCCGGTGCCGCTGGAGGGCGTCCCCTCGGTGGCCAGAACCATCGGCGCGAGCGGGGCGGACGACGGCGCGGCGGACGGAGCGAGCTCCGCCGACTTGGCCACACCCTGCTCACCAGCCGTCAGTGGCGCGTCGACCGCCGGCAGCTCGACGTCCGCGACCAGCTTCTTCGCCTGGACGTCGTAGTGGGACGGCACGGGGGTGCGCACCAGACAGCTGGGCACCTCGGGCGTCGTCAGCGCACAGGCCGGCAGCGCCACCAGCCGCGCACGCTCGGCGAAGTCACCACCGAAGCCCACGCCAGCGAGGTCCAGTGCGACGCGGATCTTGGCCACCCCGGCCCGGTCGCTGCGGGAGAGCGACAACAGAGTGCCCTGAACGCCGAGCGCGTCGGCCGCCTTGGCGTCCGCCACCTCCACGCGCACGGCCCCAGTCGCCGCACCGGCGGGCGCGCTCTCCACCTCCTTCCCCGCGGTCACATCCGGCGCCAGCGGGGCGAGCCAGACCGGCAGATCGCCCGCTTGCCGCGACGCACCCGCGGAGGGCTCACGGATCTCGGCCCCGCCCGCGTCCTTGCGCGTCGTGACGGAGCCCGCGGGCGGAGTCGCCTCCAGGGTCGCCAGTGCGGCACCGTGCGGTGCCTGCGCGGGCCTCTTCGGCGGGACCCAGTTCGGCGAACCGGTGGCCGGCGGCGCCGCCTTGGGTGCCTCCGCCTTGCCGGGCACCGACGCCGTCTTCGGCAGTGGTGTGTTCGGCGGCGACCAGATCTTGTCCTTGTCGTCCGCTTGGGGCGCGGCGAACGCCGGCGCCATCGGCGAGACCAGCGCACTGAGGATCACCAGGGAACTCACAAGTGCTCCACGGGATCTCCGCCTCCCCGGTGACGGACTCCCCCTCCCGATCAACCAGGAGAAACGGACATGACGAACTGACACCTCGACCCCCCACAGGCTCTACCGCACCACACATCGGGTACGGATGGATGACTGTGGCGGAGAGTAGGCCCTCCGCCGCCCCCCGGTCGAGCGCATTGTCGACCTATCACCTGAGTGATGGACATCACACGGTGAGTTAACGGGAGCGGCGACTACAAATCGGACAGCAGTACGAATAAGCGGTTGACGAACCTTTTGCCTGCGGGTCAGCTTGCTGTCCGGCCTCTGCGCATGAACCTCACAGATCGTCCATGCGCAGCCGATCCGATACTTCCGTGGGGGACTCACCATGCCTGCCGCTCCGCCCGGAGCGCGCTCCGGCGCGCGCCGTTCCACCTACCCGTCCCGGCGATCGGCCGCCGCTGCCGTCGGCCTTCTCCTCGCGTTGACCTCCGTGGCACCGGTCGCCTTCGCCGACTCGACACCTGCTCCCCCGTCCGCCTCTTCGCCCGGCCTCGCCGCGACCACAACCAGCGCCGACGCCGCCCGAGCCGCCGAGAAGGCGTCAGCCCAGGCCAAGGCAACCGGAAAGCCTGTCCCCGTACCGGAACTGACCGACGAGTTCAGCGAGACCGTCGCCACTCCGCAGGGCCACCTGTCCCGGAGCCAGCACACCGACCAGCAGCGGGCGAAGCAACAGGACGGTTCCTGGGCCAAGCTCGACGCGACACTCGTCGCCGAGCCGGGGGGCGGCTACCGGCCCAAGGTCGCCGCCTCCGGTGTCCACCTCTCGGGCGGCGGCCCCGGCCCGCTCGGCACGCTCACCGGCCCCGAGGGCGAGACCCTCGCGATCGAATCGCCGTTCCCGCTCACCACGCCCACCGTGGACGAGGACGGCGACGGCCTGGTCTACCCGGAGGTCTCCCCCGGTGTCGACCTCAAGGTGACCGCCGGCGCCACCGGCGGTCTCAGCACCGTCCTCATCGTCAAGACCCCTGCGGCGGCGGCCGACCCGAAGCTCCAGAAGGTTCGCTTCGGCACCACCACCAAGGGCGTGACGGTGAAGGCCGACGCGGGCGGCAACCTCAACGCCGCCGCCCCGGACGGCACCGTCAAGTGGCATGCCCCGACCCCCCAGATGTGGGACAGCTCCGTCGCGACCACCGCCCCGGCCGGCAAGTCGGCCCAGGCCGCGCCGACCGCGGGCGGCGACGACGCCGGCTCGGGTGCGCCCGACAAGTCGCCCCGGACCAGCAGTGCGGACGGCCCGGGTATCGACGCCAAGGTCGTCACGATGGCCACCTCCGCCACTGCGGACGGCATCGAGGTGGTCCCCGACCAGGCCGTCCTCGGCAAGGGCCAGGGGCCCTGGTACATCGACCCGGTCTGGCAGCCCGACCGGCGCGAGGGCAACGCCTGGACCTGGACCCAGTCGGCGCACGCGACGACCTCCAACTACCTGAAGACCACCGCCAGCGGCGACGGCGACGAGTACTCCCACCCCGGGGTCGGCTACCAGGGGTGGCAGATCGAGAAGGGTGTCGAACGGTCCTACTTCCAGTTCGACACCCGCTGGTACAACGACATCGTCATCCACAGCGCCGTCATGTCGGTCTGGGAGTACGAGTCCTCGGACCACAACTGTGCCAAGCCCTACACCGTGGACCTGTACCAGACCGGTGCCATCAACAACTGGACCACCTGGAACAACCCCCCGAGCTTCATCGGCGGCCGTGTCGACGAGGCCGATGTGCCCGGATCCGGATCTCCCGGCTGCTATGACAACCACGAGTTCCAGTACAACGTCACCTCCGTCTACCAGAACTACGCGCCGTCACAGAACACGCTGACCTTCGCCCTCGTCGCCCGCGACGAGACGAACAAGTACGCGTTCAAGCGGATGGACTACCGGCCGGTCGTCGTGATCGAGTACGACCGCTACCCGGAGACTCCCACCAACCCGAACGCCTGGCCCGTCCCCAACACGGCCGTGCCGTGGGCCGACAACCAGGGCTGCGACGGCTCGTCCGTGGGCTGGATGAACTCCTCCGCCGGGTACAACGGCAACGTCTCGTTGAACGCCAACGTGCACAGCCCCATGCAGAACACGCTCAAGTCCTGGACCCATCTCTGGGACTACTCGCTACCGGGCAGCCCGGACGTCGCCGAGGGCTACTCCTCGGAGGTCGCCAACGGCGCGGTCGCCAGCTACCAGGTGCCGTCCCAGGTGCTCAAGGACGGCCACGTCTACGGGTGGGGCGCACACTCCTACGACGAACTGATCAACGCGAAGTCCGGCGCGACGCCCACCTGCCGCTTCGGCATCGACCTCACGCCGCCGACCCTGAGCGTCCCGAACGTCTACAGCCAGCTGTCCGATGCCGACCTGGCGACCCGGTTCCCGCCGTCCGGCAACGGGCAGGTCTCCAAGAAGCGCTCCGGCGAGTGGGGCGTCGTCCCGTTCTCGGCGACGGACCCGGCACCGAACAACGGATCCGGATCCGGCCTGGTCTGCGCCCGGTGGTCCTGGAACCCGCAGCTGTCCGGCGCCTCCTGGTCCTGCGGCTCCTCGTTCCCGCAGGGAGGCATCGGCGTCCTGCCGACGCACTGGGGTACCAACATCCTGTACCTCCAGGTGATGGACAACGCGCGCAACCTGTCGCCGGTCGCCCAGTACGCCTTCTACGTCCCGTGGAACCCGGACGGCCCCCCGCCGGTCTTCGGCGACCTCACCGGTGACAGCGCGCCGGACATCCTGACCGCCGATCCGTCGGGCTACCTGCGCACCTACAACGCCCCGGGCAACCCGCACGCGACCAGCCCGGCCGTGGCAGTCGCCGCCACCGCGACGGACGCGCCGACGGGTCAGGGCTGGAACAACGTCCAGATCACACACCGGGGCACCCTGACCGGTGGCCACAACGTGGACGACGTCATCGCACACGCTCCCGGGGACGCCAACCTTTTCGCCTACCAGAACCCGAACAACGACGGCGTCGTCGGCCGGATCAACAAGAAGCGACCGCTTCTGAAGCCCGGGTGCCAGCCGCCCGCGGACTGCGCCTGGCGCACCGCTCCCGGCTACAACCCGAACGACTGGTCCACCACCCTGCGGATCGCCGCAATCGGGGACCCCGTCAGCACCGACCTCGACGCCGGCCTGAAGTTCAAGAACAAGACCGGCCTCCTCACCGTCGAGAGCATCAACAACGGGGCGGACGCGGCACTCTGGTACTACCCCGCGACCGAGTCCAACACCCTCGGCAAGCCCGTCCGGCTGGCCGCCTCCGGGTGGAAGGACAAGGAGCTCCTCACCCCCGGCGACTGGGCGAAGCAGGGCCACCCCGGCCTCTGGGCGCGCAACCTTCAGGCCGCGCCCGACGGCGCCCAGGGAGACCTCCTCGCCTACACCTTCACCACCGGCACCGTGGTCGCCACCGACCAGCAGGGCCAGCCGGTCGTCGACGGCGCCGGCGCCACCCTCACGGTGCCGACCCTGACCCAGATCGCGACCTCGACGAAGATCGGCGCGGTGCCCGTGACCGGCTGGCCGGTCCTCGGCTCCGACGGCGACCTCACCGGCTCCGGGCAGCCGACCCTGTGGGGCAAGACCGCGGAGGGTCGGATCGACATCTGGACGGGCCTGGCGACCGATCCCGGCACCGCCAACGCCGGATTCACCTGGCAGGTCGGCCCCGAGGCGATCGGAAACACCGAGGTGAACCCCCTCTGGTGGGCACTCGACGGACGCACCGGTGGCGACACCGGCGACACCAACCCGCTGTACCCGACGAACACCATCGCGCTCACCGCGGACCACAACGGGGTCGCCAACAAGGCCACCGCGTTCAACGGCACCAAGGTGTACCGCTCGACCGCCCCCGTCGGCCCCACCGCCGACAAGCCCGGCCTGGACACGACACAGAGCTACAGCGTGGCCGCCTGGGCGAAGCTCGACAACACCAACGACTACCAGACCGTCGTCTCGCTGGCCGGCCAGGAGCGCAGCCCGTTCTACCTCCAGTACTCGGCCAAATACGGCAAGTGGGCCTTCGTCTTCCCGGAGGCGGACAACTACAACGCCCACACGTACTACGCGGCGGTGGACGGGGGCGAGCGGCCGTCGCCTCTGACCGGTGTCTGGACCCATCTGGTGGGGACGTACAACGCGGGTTCCGGTGTCGCGACGCTGTTCGTCAACGGCCGGGCCGCCGGGTCCGCGACCATCCCTGCGGTCTGGAAGACCAACGGCACGGTGAACATCGGCGGCGACGTCACCTCCCGCTACCCCGGTCCCGGCAACCGGCTGAACGGTGCCGTCAGCGATGTCCGGCTCTATCCGTACGCGCTGACCGACCAGCAGGTCAACGCGCTGGCCACCACCGCGGCCAGCGTTCAGATCCACAGTGCCTACAACCCCGGGAAGTGCGTCGACAACTGGGGTGGCGCGCTCGGCGCAACCGCCGCCGTGTACGACTGCTACAACGGCGACCACCAGCACTTCACGCTCACCGAGAAGAACCAGCTCAAGGTCCCGGGCACCGATCGCTGCCTGGGCACCAAGGACAAGCCGGTGCACTGGGGGACCAACGTCACCTTCCAGGCCTGCGGAGACGCGGCGGCGCAGACCTGGGTGCGGCAGTACGACGGGTCGCTCTACAACCCGGACTCCCACACCTGCCTGGAACTGCCCGGGTGGAGCACCACCAACGGAGCCGCGCTCGGGGTCTGGCAGTGCAACGGGAAGGCCAATCAGCGCTGGTTCCTGGAGGCGCAGGCCGGCTGACCCCCGGTTCAACCGCTGACCGCACGTCCGGCCCCCGTCGAGCGGTTGCTCGGCGGGGGCCGCTGCCGTGTCCGGGCAGCGCCGGTCGGGTCGGGGCTGACGGTAAAGGTCACGGAGACGTCGGCGCCGTCGTTGACGGTCAGGCTGTGGCAGTCGGCGAACGCGATCGGCCCCCGGCTCACGGATAGCTGAGCCCATGCCACAGCGTCAACGCCGCTCCCGTACAAAAGGCTTCATTTCCAACGAACCGCTGAGCAGTCGACACCATCCACTGGCCACCCCGCCGAATGGTGCTGTTCTCCTCCGAGCTCCGACCTGGAAGCATGGTGCCATGCCGTCTCGTATCTATCAGGTTGTTGTCGCCCTCACGACGGCGCTGGCAGCAGTAGCGGTCATCTCGTTGGCCGCATGGTTCTCGACCAACGAGGGCAGGAGACTTCACCGAACGCCGCCGACGTTCCAAGCCCTACCCGCTCCGGAACGCCATGGCCCCCGCCTGACGCTGACACCCTCGCGAGGCTGACCAAAGCTTTGGCGGAAATCGAACCCGAACTGAGCAGCTACGGGACTCCCGGACTGAGCGCTCGAAAGGTATGCACCGAAATTAGCAGGGGATCGGACGAAGCAGGCACTCTCCGTTACGCGATGGCGGCTTTTGCGGGAGACGGAAGCTTCTTCATCACCGAGGAGCAAGGGGCTCTCATCGTGACGGCCGTGCGCGAGATCGTCTGCCCACATGCGCGAGCCTGACCCGCCCTAACCGAATCGGCCGAGCCAGACCGGCCGAGACCCGAATCCTTTCGGTCGACGTCTCCACAGCGGGTATACCGATTCCCGGAGCGGCTTCCGGAGCTGACGCTGCCCTCCGCGAATCCTGAACCAGCCCCCCGGGCTGCTAGCGGGACACTCGCTCCAGTGCGATGACAACAGCCTCAGGATTCCTCCGCAATTCATCCCCCATCTTCTGCAGAACAGGCTCGATGCTCCTGTCATCAGAGGGATTCCCAAGGAAGACCCCTGCAAGCTCAAGCGTTGCCACACTCTTCCCGGTCGGACTCAGGAGTGAGACACCTTGACCCTCGACCGAATGCGAAGACCTCCACCCCGCGCCCTGCAGCCGGGACACCTCCAATGCAACCGAATCAGCCGGATCCCCCCATCGCAGGGAACAAAAGATACGATATCTCGAATTCTTCTTCCCCTGCCGGATTCGTCGTATCAAAATGACTTATTTCGGCACGCCCGCCAATGACGGAACGGCGGTCAGCGGAAGGAACTCTCAGGACGCCACCCGAACAAACAGTCAGCACCAAGGCGATTCCAGTCACTGCAATGATGGCAGCACATAAGGTGCCGACGTATCGCCCACTGGAGAATCTCATTGATTAGCCCCCGGAACCCCTCGAAGAGATCGAACGTGGCAGTGCGACCGATGTTCCGCACAGATGGCTCCGCTGCGCGTGATTCGGTGCCCGGTCAGCCCGCGACGAGTCCGATGAAACCGAGCAGCAGACCCAGCGCGGACAGGACGATGAAGAACCATCCCGCGAGTAGGTGAGGGCCTGCCATCCCCTTCGCCGACGGGGACCTTCTGCTCGGCTGCATGAAGATCCTGCTGATGCCCCGGAAGTCCGTGACGATGGCGATGCCTGCGAGCAGGGGGACCAGAAGCACCAGGAAATCCACTGCGCAAGGCCTCCACATCAGTCGGATCGCACCGCAAGGACGCGTCCGCAAATCGACTGGAGCCGATCCGCGGGCACCCCACACGATCACGAGGAGCTGACGAACGACCTTACCCGAGCGAGGCCGTGGCCGAAACGGAGTTCATTGACACCATCACCGGACAACCAGGTGCAGAACGCCTCCCTGGCAGAAGGACAGGGCGGCGGCTCGCCGGTCCGCGGACCAACGTTGCCGGCAGCAGGACAGCTGACCCCCGCCGGGCGGGCGCTCGGCGGGGGTCGGTCGTGGTGGTCGCGTCGGTCGGATCAGACGGAGGCGGGTGGGGCGGTGGCGGTGCCGGCGGGGGTGCTGAGGGTGCGTTCGGCCTTGGCGACGGCGGCGCGGTAGTAGAGGGAGGCGAGTTGGGAGGAGGCGTCGTCGCGCTGGAAGAAGCCGTAGGACATGGCGACGGTGCCGAAGCGTTCGACGGCGATGTAGCCGTTGAGCGGGACGCCGGCCAGGGTGCCGTCGAGGCGGACGGCGGGGGCTCCCTGGCGGTCGCCCAGGGTGACGGGGGTGACGGTGAAGGTCACGGAGGCGTCGGTGCCGTCGTTGAAGGTCAGGCTGTGGCAGCCGGCGAACGCGTCGGTGACGACGGTGAAGTCGCTGGTGAGCTGGGTGGCGTCCTCGGCGGTGAGGGATTCGGTCACCATGGGGTTGCCGTCGGGGCCGTCGAATTCGACTTCCTGGTGCGGGAGTTGTGGCGACGGTCCGGCTCCGGTCCCGTTGAGCAGGGCGCGGAGCGCGTCGCAGCCGGCGACCGGGGAGGCGCCGCCGCCCGTCGATGCGGAACTCTGGCCGACCGGGACTTCGGTGAAGTTCGGG
This sequence comes from Kitasatospora sp. NPDC091207, assembly GCF_044768625.1. Classification (NCBI taxonomy): domain Bacteria; kingdom Bacillati; phylum Actinomycetota; class Actinomycetes; order Kitasatosporales; family Streptomycetaceae; genus Kitasatospora; species Kitasatospora sp. NPDC091207. The sequence goes on along the minus strand of NZ_JBIVVS010000012.1, from coordinate 105,728 downwards.
CCGAGTTCGGCGGTGCTCAGCAGCGCCGCCTTCAGCTGCTCGTTCGTGGGGAGCCGGTCGGCCGGGGCGGCGGCCTGGAGCGAGACGGCCGGTGGGGCGGCGGCGGAGCCCGTGGTGAGGCCGGCCGTCCCGAGGGCGACCACGGTGACCACGGCTGCTGCGGTGAGGGCAAGGAGAGGCCTCGGGTGCGACATACGGCCCCCGATCGGGAGTCGGGCAGGGACAGGCACTCAGTGTCCCACCGGCCCTGCGACCCCGCCCGCCAGCGCGGTGTCATCGCAGGTCAGGGTGGGTAAGGCGGGTCAGGAGGGCTCCGCCGGGAGGGTGGCGCGGGTCTCGGTGAGCCACTCGACCCAGAAGGTCTCCAGCCCGATGCCGGCCCGTAGCACGGCGTGCCGGAGCCGGTCCCCGTCGGCCACGCCCCCGCCGGACCGGTCACCCCCGGCCCCGTCGGCCGCCGGGAAGTCCCGCCGCTCGATCTCCCGATAGTCGGCCAACTGCGCGCGGTGCAGGGCGAGGTGGCGGGCCAGCTCGGCGTCCAGTCCGGCCGTGCCGACCACCGCCGCCGCGCGCAGCCGCAGCAGCAGGGGTTCGCGGACGGCCTTCGGGTCGTCCCCGCGGGCCGTCCACCGTTCGAGTTCGGCGCGACCGGCGGGCAGGACGTCGTACTCCTTCTTCTGACCGCGCACCGGGCCGTCCTGCGGGAGCGCCCGGATCAGGCCGGCGGTCTCCAGCCGGCCCAGTTCCCGGTAGATCTGCTGGTGGGTGGCGGACCAGAAGAACCCGATCGACCTGTCGAACCGCCGGGTCAGTTCCAGCCCCGAGGACGGTTTCTCCAGCAGGGCGGTGAGGATGGCGTGCGGCAGGGACATGGACCGATCGTAGGCCGGGCCGGACGACGGCAGCGCCGGGGGCGGCCGGACACAGAACACAGGACGCAGGACTCCCGACACAGGACGCAGGACTCCCGACGCCCGACACCAGACTCCCGACGCCGGCGAAAAGTAGTCCACATGCAGGTAATCCAGTACGGAACATTTTCGGGCGCCGAGCAGTTCTACCGGTCATGACTCAACGACCGACCCCCCGCCCGCTCTCCGACCAGGCCGCCTCGGACCTGCTCGCCGCCCAGCAGTTCGGCACCCTGGCCTCCGTCAAGGCCAGCGGCCACCCGCACCTGACCACCATGCTCTACCAGTGGGACCCGGCCGGACGGACGGTGCGGTTCTCCACCACCGCCGACCGCGTCAAGGTCCGCCACCTGCGGCGCGATCCCCGGGCGGCGCTGCACGTCCAGGGGCCGGACCCGTTCTCCTTCGCCGTCGCGGAGGGCGAGGCGGAGATCTCCGAGAAGTCGACCGAGCCCGGTGACGCGGTCGGGCAGGAGCTGCTGGCGATGCTCCCGGCCGAGTTCCGGCCGGCGGACCCTCGGCAGTTCCTGGCCGAACAGGTCGCCGAACGGCGCCTGGTGGTCAGGCTGCGGGTCCACCGGCTCTACGGCACCGCACTGGACGTCAGCCCCTGAACCGGCGCCGCCGGGCGGCCGGTCAGATCACGGCCGCCAGCTCGGTGCCCTGCTTGACGGCCCGCTTGGCGTCCAGTTCGGCGGCGACGTCGGCGCCGCCGATCAGGTGCGGGGTGATGCCGAGCGCGCGCAGGGCGGTGTCCAGCTCCCGGCGCGGCTCCTGCCCGGTGCAGAGGACGACGGTGTCCACGGGCAGGAGCTGCCGCTCGCCGTCCACCACGAAGTGCAGGCCGGCGTCGTCGATCAGCTCGTAGCCGGCGCCGGCGACCATGGTGACGCCGCGGTGCTTGAGTTCGGTGCGGTGGATCCAACCGGTGGTCTTGCCGAGGCCGGCCCCGACCTTGGTGGCCTTGCGCTGCAGCAGGTGGACGCTGCGCGGGGGCCGGGGCGGCTCGGGGCGGGTCAGGCCGCCGCGCTCGCGGTACTCCGGGTCGATGCCCCACTTGCGGTGGAACACCGGCGGGTTGAGGCTCGCGGCGTCGCCCTGGTCGGTGAGGTACTCGGCGACGTCGAAGCCGATGCCGCCGGCGCCGAGGACGGCGACCCGCTCGCCGACGGGCGCGCCGTCGCGCAGCACGTCCAGGTAGCCGAGCACGCTCGGGTGGTCGATGCCCGGGAGGTCGGCCGGGCGCCGCGGGGTGACGCCGGTGGCGAGGACGATCTCGTCGAAGCCCTCGGCGACGAGCCGTTCCGCCTCCACCAGCGTGCCGAGCCGCAGCTCGACCGCCAACTCGGCCAGCCGGGTGCGGTAGTAGCGCAGGGTCTCGTCGAACTCCTCCTTGCCGGGGATGCGCCGGGCCACGTTCAGCTGCCCGCCGACGGTGTCGGCGGCGTCGAACAGGGTGACGGCGTGGCCGCGTTCGGCGGCGGAGACGGCGAACGCGAGGCCGGCCGGTCCGGCGCCGACGACGCCGATCCGCTTGCGCAGCCTGGTCGGCGCGAGGACGAGTTCGGTCTCGTGGCAGGCGCGCGGGTTGACCAGGCAGGAGGTGATCTGCCCGCTGAAGGTGTGGTCCAGGCAGGCCTGGTTGCAGCCGATGCAGGTGTTGATGGCGTCGGAGCGGTCGGCCCGCGCCTTGTCGACGAAGTCGGCGTCGGCGAGCAGCGGACGGGCCAGCGAGACCAGGTCGGCGCAGCCGTCGGCGAGCAGCTGTTCGGCGATCTCGGGGGTGTTGATGCGGTTGCTGGTGACGAGCGGGACGCCGACCGAGCCCATCACCTTCTTGGTGACCCAGGCGTAGGCGCCGCGCGGGACGGAGGTGGCGATGGTGGGGATCCGCGCCTCGTGCCAGCCGATGCCGGAGTTGATGATGGTCGCGCCGGCCGCCTCGACGGCCTGGGCGAGCCGGACGACCTCGGGGAGGGTGGAGCCGCCGGGGACGAGGTCGAGCATGGAGAGCCGGTAGATCAGGATGAAGTCGGGGCCGACCCGCTCGCGGACGCGGCGGACGATCTCGACCGGGAAGCGCATCCGGTTCTCGTACGCGCCGCCCCACGCGTCCTCGCGATGGTTGGTGGCGGCGGCGGTGAACTCGTTGATCAGGTAGCCCTCGGAGCCCATGATCTCGACGCCGTCGTAGCCGGCCCGGCGGGCGAGGTCGGCGCAGCGGGCGAAGTCCTCGATGGTCTGCTCGACCTGCCCGGCGGTGAGGGCGTTCGGCACGTACGGGCTGATCGGGGCCTGGACGGCGCTGGGGGCGACCAGGTCGGGGTGGTAGGCGTAGCGGCCGAAGTGCAGGATCTGCATCGCGATGCGGCCGCCGGCGGCGTGCACGGCGTCGGTGACGACGCGGTGGCGGTCGGCCTCCGCCTCGGTGGTGAGCATGGCGCCGCCGCCCCACGGCCGGCCGGCCTCGTTGGGGGCGATGCCGCCGGTGACGATCAGGCCGACGCCGCCGCGGGCGCGCTCGGCGTAGAAGGCGGCCATCCGCTCGAAGCCGTTCGGCGCCTCCTCCAGGCCGACGTGCATGGAGCCCATGATCACGCGGTTGGGGAGGGTGGTGAAGCCGAGGTCGAGCGGGCTGAGCAGGTGCGGGTACGGCGTCTGGGCCCGCTGGGGGTCGGTGCTCATCGGCGTCTCCTGTACGGCGTGCGGCGGCTCGTTGTTACCACACGGTAGGGGACGTGGCGCGTCCTATGCAACTAGTTGCATAACCGGGCGCCCGCCGAACGGCGCCACCCGCGGGCCGGCCGCGGGCCACCTCCGGGCCGACCGCCCACCGAACCCCACCCGACGGCCGCGTCCAATATGCCTGACCACCCGTCAGGTCGGCGCGGAATGTGCGTATGGTCGTTCCCCGAAGGGGGGTTCGGAGGAATCCCCGGGGAGGGGACGACAGTGCGAGGCGGATCGATAGCCGTGGTCGGCGGCAGCATCGCGGGGTGCGCGTTCGCGCGGGCGGCCGCCCGGGGCGGGGCGGACCGGGTGGTGGTACTGGAACGCAGCCCCGGCCGACTGGAGGACCGCGGCGTCGGCCTCTGCGTGCTCCACGACCGCTACACCGAACTGGCCCGCGCCGGCCACCTCGACGACGGCATCCGCTGGCACCGGCTGACCCAGCGGCACTGGCTGGCCCACGACCCCGACGGCGCGGCCGGACCGCGCGGACGGCTGCTCTGGGCGCAGGAGATGCCGTTCCGCTCCTACCACTGGGGCGTGCTCTGGCAGGCCCTGCGCGAACGCACCCCCGACAGCGTGGAGTTCCGGCTGGGCGAGGCGGTCACCGCCGTGGCGGGCGACGGCGACCACGCCCGGCTGACCGGCTCCGGCGGCGGACCGGACCGGTACGACCTGGTGATCGGCGCCGACGGCTACCGCTCGGTGGTCCGCGAGGCCGTCTGCCCCGAGGCCCGGCCCGAGTACGCCGGCTACGTCTGCTGGCGCGGCAGCTTCGACGCCCGGCTGCTCGCGGAGCTGCCCGGCGGCGCGGCGCTCTGGCCGGAGCACGAGGTGATCACGGTCTGCTACCCCGGCGGCCAGGTGGTGCTGTACCGGATCCCCGGCCTGACCCCGGGCTCCACCCAGGTCAACTTCGTCTTCTACGCGCCCACCCCGGCCTGGCTGCGACCGGGTGACCCGACCAGCGTGCCGGCCGGGGCGCTCACCACCGGGCAGTTCGAGGAACTGGCCGAGCTGGCCGAGCGGCACCTGCCGCCGTACTGGGCCCGGGTGGTCGCCCTCTCCCCCCGCGAACGGACCTTCATCCAGCCGATCTACGACCTGGCGGCTCCGCGCCGGACCGCCGGGCGGCTGCTGCTCGCCGGGGACGCGGCCACCGTGGTCCGCCCGCACAACACCAGCGGCGCGGTCAAGGCCGTGCAGGACGCCTGCGCCTTCGAGGACGCCTGGCGGGCGGCCGGCTCCTGGGCCGAGCTGCTGCCCGCGTACGACCGCGAACGCGGCGCGGTGGGGCGGGAGATGGTCGAGGTCGGCCGGCGGCTCGGGCGGGCCCAGGTGACCGAGGCGCCGGACTGGTCGGCCATGGACGACGGCTCGATGACCGCCTGGTGGCGCCAACAGGTCGCCGGAACCGGCGGGTTCGGCGGACACGCCCTCGGGCGCCCGCCGACCCACCGTCAGGCCGACTGACCGGAAAGGGTGTTCGGCCCGACCGGCACCGTCCGAGACGACCCGAGGGATCGTCTCGGACGTTCAGGCCGTCGCACGGCCCGACGGGCGGTCTCAGACGTTCACGCCGTAGTCGGTCGCGATGCCGCGCAGGCCGGAGGCGTACCCCTGGCCGATGGCGCGGAACTTCCACTCGGCGCCGTTGCGGTACAGCTCGCCGAAGACCATCGCGGTCTCGGTCGAGGCGTCCTCGGAGAGGTCGTAGCGCGCCAGCTCCTGGCCGTTGGCCTGGTTGACGATCCGGATGAACGCGTTGCGGACCTGGCCGAAGCTCTGCAGACGGGCGTCGGCGTCGTAGATCGACACCGGGAAGACCACCTTGGCCACCCCGGCGGGCACGGCGTCCAGGTCGACCTTGATCTGCTCGTCGTCGCCGTCGCCGCCGCCGGTCAGGTTGTCGCCGCTGTGCTCGACCGAACCGTCCGGGCTGCGCAGGTTGTTGAAGAAGACGAAGTGCTGGTCCGAGACCACCTTGCCGACCGCGTTGCAGAGCAGCGCGCTCGCGTCCAGGTCGTAGTCGGCCCCGGTGGTGGTCCGCACGTCCCAGCCGAGACCGACGATGACGGCGGTCAGACCCGGCGCCTCCTTGGTCAGCGAGACATTGCCACCCTTGGCCAGCGAAACTCCCACGATGCCCTCCTCGGTTGCTCTCCCTCCAGAAGAATCTACAACACTGTAGAGATCACGAGAATCCATCCGGCCCGATGCGCCCCCGCCCCGCCCCCGGCCACCGCGCGATGCGTCCCCGCCCCGCCCCCGGACAGCGCCACCGGGGGCCGCCCCCGGGCTCACTCGCCCCCGAGCAACTCGGCGACGTGCGGCGGCAGCAGACAGGCCTGCCGGGCCAGCAGCTCGACGAAGGCCGCCGTCAGCGGATCCGGCCTGGTCCGGGTGTACGCCGCGAGCGGGCGCCGCACCGGCGGCTCGGGGCGGCGGACCAGGCCGTCGAAGCCCGTCGGGACGATATTGGCGGGCACCAGGGCCGGCCCCAGCCCGGCCGCGGCCAGCAGCGGCGCGGCCGCCGTCTGCTCGGTCCGCACCGCCGCCCGCGGCCGGAACCCGGCCTCCGCACAGGCCTCGTCGAGCAGGTCGGCGAGGCCGTTGCCGGGCGCGTAGTGCACCCAGTCGCGCCCCGACAGGTCGGCCAGCCGGACCGTCCGGCCCTCCGTCACCTCGTCCGGTTCGGCGGGCAGCGCCAGCACGAACTCCTCGACGCCCAGCTCCCGGATCGGCCCCTCCCAGTCCGGCGGCGGCGTCCCGACCGCGACGTCCGCCTGCCCGGCCGCCATCGCCGCGCGCAGCTCGTCGTTGTGGGCGTACTCGCGCAGCCGGATCCGCACCCGCGGGTGGAGCCGGCGCCAGGCCCGCAGCACCGGCGGCAGGATGCCGAGGCTGATCGAGTAGACGGTGGCGAGCTCGAGTTCGCCGCCGTCCAGGCCGGCCGTGAGCCACGCCGCGGTGCGCAGGCGCTCGGCGTCGGCGAGCGCGGCGCGGGCGTGCGGCAGCACCGCCCGGCCCATCGGCGTCAGCCGGACGGCGCGCGGCAGCCGCTCCAGCAGCGTGCCGCCGACGGCCCGCTCCAGCGCCCGCACCTGGTGCGAGAGGGCGGGCTGGGTGACGTGCAGCAACTCGGCGGCCCGGGTGAACGAGCCGGTGTCGACGACGGTCACCAGGTATTCGAGCTGTCGGAGCGTGGCCATGCACAGAGTTTATGGCTGTGGGAGAAGACAAGCCTTGGACGCATCACCGCAGCTCGACGGAGGGTGGACGACGAAGACACCCCACCTCCTCAGGAGCCACGTCATGACCGCTGAGACGCCCGTACCCACGCCCGCCTCCGCCGCCCTCGAAGGCCGCCGCGTCGTCGTGGTCGGCGCCGGCTCGAACACCGGCCGCGCGCTCGCCCACGCCGCCTCCGCCGCCGGCGCCGAACTGGTCCTGGCCGGCCCCGACCCGCGCAAGCTGGAATGGACCGCCGGCGAGCTGGCCGGCCCGGCCCGGGTCGTCCCGGTGGACCTCACCGACGAGGCCTCGATCGCCGCGCTCGCCGCCGCCACCGGCCGCTTCGACCACCTGGTCTCGACCGCGGCGATGCCCGCCAACGGCCCGCTCGCCGAACTCGAACTCGCCGACGTGCAGCGCGCGTTCGCCGCCAAGGTGGTCGGACCGCTGCTGCTCGCGAAGCACCTGGCCGGCCAGGCCGCGACCGACGGTCCCGACGGCGCCTCGTTCACCTTCTTCTCCGGCGTCGCCGCCTGGCGCCCGGCCCCCGCCCGCACGGTGATGGCCGCCACCAACGGCGCGCTCGCCTTCCTCGTCCAGGCCCTCGCCGTCGAGATCGCCCCGGTCCGGGTCAACGCCGTCTCCCCCGGCATCGTGGACAGCGGCTCCTGGGACCGGATGGGCGCCGACAAGGAACCGTTCCTGCGCGCGGTCGCCGAACGCAACCCCGCCCGCCGGGTCGGCAGCACGGACGACCTGGTCCGCGCCGTCCTCTTCTCGATGGCCAGCCCGTTCGTCACGGGGACGGTCCTGCACGTGGACGGCGGCGGCCGCCTGGTCTGAGGGGTCCCGGAGCCTTTCTCGCGGACCTTGCCGGGCGCCCGGCGACACGCCCCTCCGGCAAGGTCCCGGCAAGATCCGGGAAGGTCCGGGAAGGTCCCGGGAAGAGAGGGCCCGGCGCCCCGATGGGTCAGACGGTGTCCTGGACCGGCAGCGCCGCCACCATCGGATGGTCCTTCTCGATCAGGCCGAGCTTCGCGCTGCCGCCGGGGGAGCCGAGGTCGGTGAAGAACTCGGCGTTCGCCGTGTTGAACGCACACCACGGCTCCGGGGTGTCGTCCTCGAAGTAGATCGCCTCGACCGGGCAGACCGGCTCGCAGGCGCCGCAGTCGATGCACTCGTCGGGTTGGACGTAGAGCATCCGCTCCCCCTCGTAGATGCAGTCGACGGGGCACTCGTCCAGGCATGCCTTGTCCTTGACGTCCACACAGGGCAGGGCGATCACAAACGTCATCGAGCTGCCGTCCTCTCCGGGTCGGTGCTGCTTGCCGCTCTGGCACGACCGACCGTAGGGCCTCAAGTAAACTTGAGGTCAACAGGAGGCGGTGCATGACGACCCATCGGCCCGGCGGCGCCAAGGCCACCCCCGACGACTGGCTCGCCATCGGCGAGGTCAGCGCGCGAACCGGTACAGCGGTGTCCGCCCTGCGGTTCTACGAGGAACTCGGCCTGATCGCGTCCGAACGCGACGAGCGCAACCAGCGCCGCTACCCCCGGCACATGCTGCGCCGGGTAGCCCTGATCTCGGTGGCGAAACGGATCGGCATCCCCCTGCAGGACCTTCGGGAGGCGTTCGCCGACGTACCGCTCGACCGGCCACCCAGCCACCACGAGTGGCAGCGCGCCTCCCGCGACTGGAAGCGCCGTCTGGAGGAGCGCCGGCAGACCATCGAACGACTGGAGGCCGAACTCACCGGATGCATCGGCTGCGGCTGCCTCTCGATGAAGGCCTGCGCCCTGCTGAACCCCAGTGACGCACTCGCCGAGGACGGCGCCGGCCCCCGACGCCTGTAGGGGGCCGGGGTCCGGGCCCTCGGTCAGCGTGTGGCTCCCGACTCCCGAGGGCCGGGCGCCGCCCCCGCGACACCCGGCAGGAGCCGAAGGATCGGGCCCCGGGCGGCGCGCTGCGGACCGGTACCGGACGGGGTACCGACGCGCCGGGCGAGGTCCGGCACGGTCCGGGCCGGCGGGTGGCGGCCGGGCCGGGCCGCCCAGGCCCGGCCTAGACTGGTCGTGCGGGCGAGGACCCCCGCGCGGGAGGTGCCATGCGCCACCGGTACAGCTTCCACCTCGACCGGGCCGGCCGGTCCGTCACGGTGAACGTCCGCTCGGGCTGGATCACCGAGACCGAGTTGCTGGTGGACGGCAAGGAGTGCGCCTTCCACCGGGTGCACGGGCACGGCGTCTACCCGCTCACCCTGACCGCCCGGCTTCCCGAGGAGCCGGCGCCGCCGCTCTCCGTCCGGCTGGAGCGGACCGGTTCGGCGGAGCACCCGCTCGCCTGCACGGTGGACCTGGGCGGCACGGTCCACCCGGCGCCCGAGCGCGTCGGCCGCTGAGCCGCGGAGCGACGTCGGCGGCTACCCCGCGCTACCGGGTCCGGCACTGGGCGACGATCTCCTCCACCCCCGCACGGGCACGGTCGGCGTCCTGCGCCACCAGGCCGATCCTGGTCCGGCGGTGGAGCACGTCGGAGGTGTCCAGAGCGCCCTCGTGCGTCACCGCGTAGACGATCTCGGCCCGGGTCACGTCGATGCCCTCGGCGATCGGCTCGGCACCGCCCGCCGCCAGGACCTCACGGGCGGCTCCGCCGTGCCGGGCGACCAGCGAGGCGGGCACCCCGCCGGCCGGCGCCGGCCGGCTGTCCCGGTGCCCCGGCGCGCCGACCAGCGGCAACCGGGCCGTCCAGCAGGCGCGGGCCGGCAGGCCGCGCAGGCGGACGGCGGTGTCCACCGCGTCCTCGGCCATCCGCCGGTAGGTGGTGAGCTTGCCACCGACGACCGTGATCACCCCGGACGGGGACTCCAGCACCGCGTGCTGCCGGGAGATGTCGGCGGTACTGCCGCCGCCGGTGTCGATCAGCGGCCGCAGCCCGGCGTACGCGCCGCGCACGTCCGCCCTGGTCAGCGCGGTGGTCAGGGCCGCGTTGACGGTGTCGAGCAGGAAGTCGAGCTCGGCCTCGGTCGGCCGCGGTTCGTCCGGGATCGGCCCGGGCGCGTCCTCGTCGGTCAGCCCGATCGCCACCCGCCCGAGCTGCTGCGGCAGTGCGAAGACGAACCGGCTGGTGGAGCCCGGCACGGGCACGGTGAGCGCGGCGACCGGGTGGCCGAGCGCGGCCGCGTCGACCAGCAGGTGGGTGCCCCGACTGGGCCGCAGCCGGATGGACGGGTCCACCTCGCCGGCCCACACGCCGGTGGCGTTGACGACCGCGCCGGCGGTGAGGACGAGGGACTGCCCGGTGAGGCCGTCGACCAGTCGGGCCGAGGTGCCGGTGACCTCCTCCGCCCGGACCCGGGTGAGCACGGTGGCACCGTATTGCGCGGCCGTCCGGGCGAGCGCCACCACCAGCCGTGCGTCGTCGACCAGTTGGCCGTCGTGCGCGACCAACGCGCCCGCCAGGCCCTCCGCCCGCACGGCGGGCACCAGTTGGCGGGCCCGGGCGGCGTCGATGCGGCGCATCCGGGGCAGCAGCGCGCCCGGCGTACCGGCGCTCAGCCGCAGCGCGTCCCCCGCGAGGAAACCGGCCCGGACCAACGACGCCTGCCCGGGCCGCAGCAACCCCGGGAGCAACGGGACGAGTTGGGGCAGCGAACGGACCAGGTGCGGGGCGGTACGGGTCATCAGCACGCCGCGCTCGACGGCGCTCTCCCGCGCCACGCCGATCCGCCCGGAGGCGAGGTAGCGCAGACCGCCGTGGACCAGCTTGGAACTCCACCGGCTGGTGCCGAAGGCCAGGTCGCGGGCCTCCACCAGGGCGACGCGGAGCCCGCGCGCGGCCGCGTCCAGCGCGACTCCGGCGCCGGTCACCCCGCCACCGATCACCAGCAGGTCGACGGACGGGGCGGCGGCGAGCGCGTCCAGCTCCACCTCCCGCCGCCGGGCGGTGAGTCGGGAGGTTCCGGCGAAAGGCCCGGCGTTGGTCGTCATGGCGCGAGGTATCCGTTCGTCACGGCGTGCATGGTCATGGCGCGAGGTATCCGTTCGGCGCGAGCCTGCCCGGCGCGAGCCTGCCCGGCGCGAGCCCGCATGGCGCGAGCCCGCACGGCGCAGCGGTCACGGCGCGACCACTCACGGCGCGCGCGACCGAGCCGCGACCGCTCACGGCGCGAGGTATCCGTTCAGCGCCCTGGCCAGTTCGCGCCGCCAGGCCGCCTCGGGCAGGAGGTGCGCGACCATGCGGTGCGACTGGACGGTGGACTGGGCGATCAGCAGCACCATGGCGGCCAGCTCGACCGGCTCGCCGGCCCGGATCGAGCCGTGCGCCTGGCCCTGCTCGATGCCCGCGCGCAGCGCCTCCAGCAGACCGCGCTGGCTGGCGCCGAGCCGCTCGACGACGTACTCGAAGAGCGTGTCGGAGTCGGCCGAGGCCAGCAGGGCGCCGAGCACCGGGTGGTCACGCAGCCGGACGGCGACCTCGACGACGCCTTCGACGAAGGCGGCGCGGTCCTCGCCCGTGAGCCGGACGGTGCCCTGGGTCGCGAGGATCTCGCGGGTGAGCAGCGCCCCGATCACCGCCCGGACATCCGGCCAGCGCCGGTAGACGGTCGGCCGGCTGACCCCGGCGCGCCGGGCGATCTCGGCCAACTGCGTTCGGCGCACGCCGAGATGGACGATCAGCTCGGCGGCGGCGTCGAGGATGACGTCATCGGTGCTGCGGGGCTCGGGGGTCACCTCGGGGGCGACCGGGCCAGCGTTACTACTTGACATGATGTGTGAAACTGTAACGCATGGCACCTGAGACGCAAGCGGGACCGGCCCACGCCGCGCTGCCGCTCCCCCCGATGAAGTGGGACGCCTGGGGCGACCCGGCGCTCGCCAAGGAGCTGTCGGCCGACATCAAGGCCCTGCTGGCCGCCGCCCTCGGCGTCACCGGCGACGCGGCCCCCGGGCCCGCCGCCGAGGAGGTCGCGCTGCGGCCCTCGCAGCTGGCCGAGGCGGACCTGAAGGCCCTGGCCGCCGTGGTCGGCGAGGCGTACGTCAGCGCCGCCGCCGCGGACCGCCTGCCGCGCGCGGGCGGCAAGTCCACCCCCGACCTGCTGCGCCGCCGCAGCCGCGAGCCGCAGGACGCGCCGGACGCCGTCCTGCTGCCCGGCAGCGAGGACGAGATCGCCGCCCTGCTCACGCTCTGCGCCGACCGCCGCATCGCCGTGGTGCCGTTCGGCGGCGGCACCAGCGTGGTCGGCGGACTGGACCCGGAGCGCGGGGGCTTCACCGCCGTCGTCTCGCTCGACCTGCGCCGCTTCGACCGGCTGCTCGACCTCGACGCGACCTCCGGCGAGGCCGTCCTGGGGGCGGGCCTCACCGGGCCGGCGGCGGAGGCGCTGCTGGCCGAGCACGGCTTCGAACTCGGCCACTACCCGCAGAGCTTCCGGTTCGCCACCATCGGCGGCTTCGCGGCCACCCGCTCCTCCGGCCAGGACTCCGCCGGGTACGGGCGCTTCGACGAGATGGTGCGCGGCCTGCGCGTCATCACCCCGGTGGGCGTGCTGGACCTCGGCCGCGCCCCCGCCTCCGCCGCCGGCCCCGACCTGCGCGAGCTCTTCCTCGGCTCGGAGGGCGCGCTGGGCGTGATCACCGCCGTCCGCGTCCGGATCCATCCGCTGCCCGCGGTGAAGGCCTACGAGGCGTGGTCCTTCCCCGACTTCGCCACCGGCGCGGCCGCCCTGCGCGCGGTGGAGCAGCAGGGCACCGGGCCGACGGTGATCCGGCTCTCCGACGAGGCCGAGACCATGGTCAACCTCGCGATGACGGAGAAGATCGGCGGCGAGCCCGCCGTCACCGGCTGCCTGGCGGTCACCGTCTTCGAGGGCTCCGCCGAGCAGGTCGCCGCCCGTCACCAGCTGACCCGGGCCGTCCTGGCGGCGGCCGGCGGCACCTCCCTCGGCGAGGCACCGGCCCGCGCCTGGGAGCACGGCCGGTTCAACGCGCCCTACCTGCGCGACTCCCTGCTCGCCGCGGGGGCGCTCTGCGAGACCCTGGAGACCGCGACGGACTGGCGCCGGCTCGCCGACCTGCGCGCCGCGGTCACCGCCGCGCTGACGACCACCCTGCCCGGCGCCCTCGTGCTCTGCCACATCTCGCACGTCTACCCGACCGGCGCCTCGCTCTACTTCACCGTCGTCGCCGCCCTCGGCGAGGAGCCGCTCGCCCGGTGGACCGTCGCCAAGCGCGCCGCCGGGGACGCCATCCTGGCCACCGGCGGCACCATCACCCACCACCACGCCGTCGGCGCCGACCACCGGCCCTGGATGGCCGAGGAGATCGGCGAGTTGGGCGTCCGCATCCTGCGCGCGGTCAAGGCCGAGCTGGACCCGGCGGGCATCCTCAACCCCGGCAAGCTGATCCCTTGAGCGGCGGACCGGACGGGCTGTCGGACACCGCGTGGGCGCATGCCCCCGCCGGGCGGAGCGAGGTGGGCGCATGACCGGTCGGAGAACCGTCAGCCGGGTCGTTCTCCTCGCCAACCCGGCCGCGGCCGCCGGCCACGCCGAGCCGGCGGCCCGCCGCGCCACCGCCCGACTGCGTGACCTGGGTGTCGAGGTCGACGCCCGGACGGGCGCGTCCGCCGAGGAGTCGCTCGCCCTGGCCCGCGCGGCCGTCGCCGCCGGCAGCTGCGACGCGTTGGTGGTGGTCGGCGGGGACGGCATGATCAACCTCGGCCTCCAGGCGACCGCGGGGACGGGTGTCCCGCTCGGTGTCGTCCCGGCCGGCACCGGCAACGACCACGCCCGCGCGTACGGACTGCCGCGCGGCGCACCGGAGGCGGCGGCCGAGGTGGTCGCCGCCGGCCACACCCGCACGGTGGACCTAGGCCGGGTGACGGCGGCCGACGGGTCGCAGCGCTGGTTCGGCTCCGTCCTCGCCAGCGGCTTCGACTCCCTGGTCAGCGACCGCACCAACCGCCTGCGCTGGCCGCACGGCCGGATGCGCTACAACCTGGCGATCGTGGTCGAGTTCGCCAATCTGCGCCCGCTGCCCTTCCGGATCACCCTCGCCGACGGCACCGTCATCGCCCGCGACCTCACCCTCGCCGCCGTCGGCAACACCACCAGCTACGGCGGCGGCATGCTCATCTGCCCCACCGCCGACCCCGCCGACGGCCTGCTCGACGTCACCCTCGTCGACGCCATGCCCCGCCACCGCATCGCCCGGTTCTTCCCCACCCTCTTCAAGGGCACCCACGTCGAACGCCGGGAGGTCACCACCCACCGCACGCCCTCGCTGCGGATCGACTCCCCCGGCATCACCGCCTACGCCGACGGCGAATTCATGGCCGCCCTGCCGATCGACGTCGAAGCCGTCCCGGCCGCCCTGCGGCTGCTCACCCCGGCCCCGACCCCGGCCTGACCGCCGACGGCCTGCCTCACTGCGGCGAGCCGTCTTCGGAGACGACACCGGAGACGTCACCGGAAGCGGCTCCGGGGCCGACCGCCGGCCCGGGCACCCGCACGCAGGCCATGCCGGCGGCGGTCGCGGCCTCGATCCCCAGCGCGGAGTCCTCGAAGACCAGGCACTCCCCCGGCGGCACGCCGAGGCGGTCGGCGGCGAGCAGGAAGGCGTCGGGGGCGGGCTTCGCCCTCGGGTAGTCGCCGGCACAGACCAGCGTGTCGAACCGGTCCAGCAGGCCGAGCACCGTCAGCGACGCCGTGACGGACTCCCGGGTGCTGCCGGAGACGACGGCACTCGGGATCCGCCGCTCCCGGGCGTCCTCGATGTGCGCGACGATGCCCGGGACGGCGGTGAGCTGCGGCAGCAGCGCCTGGTAGAGCGCCTCGGCCCGACGGGCGACGGCCTCCACCGGCATCGCCAGCCCCTGCTCCACGTTGAGCTGGGCGATGATGTCCGCGACCGTCCGGCCGCCCCAGGCGTAGAAGAGCTCCTCGGAGAACACGCAGGCCCACTCGTCGAGCGTCTGCTTCCACGCCCGGTAGTGCAGCGGCATCGAGTCGGCGACGGTGCCGTCGCAGTCGAACAGGTAGGCGCGGAACTCGCCCGGGGGCAACTGAATGATCATCCGCTCAGGCTATCTCCCGCCTTTCCCGGGCACGGGCCGCACCGGTTTCAGTAGACTCCTGGCCTCAACTCCTTTCGTTCTCAGGTGAATCTCGGGGGACAGCCGTGGACCTGCACCTTTCGGTGACCGGCGGGCAGCCCGCCCCGGACGCGGAATCGCTCACCGACTGGCTGCGGGGCGAACCCGAACTCGCCGGCACCGTGCACCTCACCGGCGCGGCACCCCGGCCCGGCGAACTCGGCACGGCCCTGGACGTCCTGACGGTGGCGGTCGGCGCCGGCGGCGGACTCTCGGTGCTGGCCGCCTCGCTGCGCACCTGGTTCGCCCACCCCCGGCGCAGCGACGTCCGGCTCAAGATCCGTCGCCCGGACGGCGAGTCGGTGGAACTCGACGCCAAGCGGGTGAGCGCCGCCGAGCTGGAGGCCGTCCTGCGCCAGGTGCTGGACCGCGGCCCGGTACCGGACAGCGCCGCGCCCGAACAGGAGTGACGTGCGCCTTCCGGACCCCCAGCGCTCCCGGATCGTCCTGATCGGCGCCGGCACCTACAGCGATCCGCACCTTCTCGACCTCCCCGCCGTCCCCTCGACGATCACCGACCTCGCGGCGATCCTCACCGACCCCTCGCACGGACTCGTCCCTGCGGACCACTGCACCGTCCTGCTCGACGACGGCGACCTGCGAACGGTCGGCCAACGGCTGCGCACCGCCGTGCAGGAGGCGGAGGACCTCCTGCTGGTCTACTACACCGGGCACGGCCTGGTCGCCGGACGCCGCCACGACCTCTATCTCGCCCTGCCCGACAGCGATTTCGTGGCGCCCGAGTTCAGCGCCCTGGAGTACGACAAGCTGCGCGGCGCCGTCCTCGACAGTCCCGCCACCGCCAAACTCATCGTCCTGGACTGCTGCTTCTCCGGCCGCGTCGTCACCGATTCGATGGCACCCGACGACGACAAGCTCAGCCAACTCGAAATCGCCGGCACCTACGTCCTCACCTCCGCCCACCGCGACCAGGTCGCCCTCTCGCTGCCCGGCGAGGACCACACCGCCTTCTCGGGACGGCTGATCCGCCTGCTCCGGGAAGGCATCGTCGGCGGCGCCGAACTCCTCACCGTCGACGACCTCTACCAGCGGCTCACCACCACCATGGCCGCCGAGGGCCTGCCGACCCCCCTCAACCGGGGCACCCGGACGGCCAGTCTGATCGCCCTCGGCGTCAACCGGGCCTTCGCCGCCACCGCCGGCCCCGAGCTGCGCGAACAGCGCGTCGCGGCGGTCGAACGGGGCAAGGACGGCCACTGGAAGGAGGCGGCGGAGACGCTGCAGGGCATCGTCGAGGAGTCGACCCGGATCCTCGGCCCCGAGGACGCCGACACCCTGCTCGGCCGCCAGTCCCAGGCACACAGCCTCGGCGCCGCCGGGGACCCGGCCGAGGCCGCGCGCGCCCTGCGGCACCTCCTCGCCGACCAGGCCCGCCTGCTCGGCCCCGACCACCAGGACACCCTGCGCACCCGGCAGTTCCTCGCCGTCAACCTCGGCGAGGCCGGCCACCGCGAGGAGGCCGTCGCCCTGCTGCGCGTGCTGCTCGCCGACCGCAGCCGCCTGCTGGGCGCCGAGAACGCGCACACCCTGAGAACCCGGCACATGCTCGCCCGCAACCTCGCGCTCAGCGGGAACGGCGGCGAGGCGGTGGCGCTGCTGCGGCAACTGGTGGCGGAGCGGGAGCGGCTCCTGGGGAGCGAGCACCCGCACACCCAACGGGCACGGACGGACCTGACGGCGGTGCAGGGAGGAGAAGGCATTGTTTGAGAGATTCACCGACAGCGCGCGGCGGGTTGTCGTCCTGGCTCAGGAAGAGGCCCGGATACTCAACCACGACTACATCGGCTCCGAGCACCTCCTGCTCGGCCTGATCCACGAAGGTGAAGGCAACGCCGCCAGGGCCCTGCAGGGTCTCGGGATCTCCCTGGCCGTAGCCCGCCAGCAGGTCGAGGAGATCATCGGCCAAGGCATCAAGCCCCCGGCCGGACACATTCCCTTCACCCCCAGGGCGAGGAAGATCCTGGAGCTGGCGCTCCGGGAAGCCCTGCAACTCGGCAACAGCCGCGTCAACACCGAACACCTCCTGCTCGGGCTGGTCCGCGAAGGCGAGGGCGTCGCCGCCCAGATGCTCGTGAAACTCGGTACAGACCTCGACCAGGTGCGCCAACAGGTCATGAGCGTCCTGCCCGGCCGGACTTCCGCTCCCGCTCCGAAACCGACGGCGCACCACAACCCAAGGCGTAACCCACACACCCGGGCCCTCAGCCAGGAGGTGACCACGGCTGACACCGACCGCGTCGTCGGCCGAACCCGGGAGATCGAGCGCCTCACCCAGATCCTCGCCCGGAGGCAGCGAAACGTCCCCCTCCTCATCGGCGAGCCGGGCGTGGGCAAGACCAGCATCGTCGCCGGGCTCGCCCACGCGATCGCCGCCGGCACCGTCCCGGCCGCCTTCGCCGACCGGACCGTCCGCTCGCTCGACCTCGGCGCGGTCTTCACCAACTCCCAGCTCCGCAGCCGCTTCGCCGAACTCATGAGCGCGCTCATCACCGAGCTCCGGCAGAGCGACGACCTCGTCCTCTTCCTCGACAACGCCCTCACCCTGCTGCGCACCCAGGACGGCGGTGCCGAGGCAATCGCCTTCCTGCGCCCCGTCCTCGAAGAACCCGGCGTCCATGTCATCGCCGCCTGCACCACCGCCGAATTCCACCGGTGGACACCGGACTCCGGCCTCTACCGCTTGCTCCAGCCGGTAGAGGTCGGCGAACCCCCGATGGAGGAGGTCCTGGAGATCCTGCGCGCCGCCCGGCCCCGGCTGGAGGAGCACCACGGCGTGGCGATCGTCGACGCGGCGCTGTGGACCGCCGCCACCCTGGCGCAGGAGCACCTCCCCGGCCAGGCGCTGCCCGGCTCCGCGATCGACCTGCTCGACGAGGCGGGTGCCCAGGCAGGTGCCCGTGGTGCGGGCGTGGCGATCGACGCCCTCGGCAAGGAGTACGAACAGCACATCACGGAGCAACGGACGCACCGCGATGCCGCGATCTCCGCCCAGGATCTCGACCGGGCGGCCCATCACGGGCGCGAGCTGGCGCGGTTGGCCACCGTCTTCGCCGACCACCGGAGAGCGTTGATCGAGAACGCGGCCCCGAGCCGCCGGGTGGACGAGACCGACGTGGTGAACGCCCTGGCGCTCCACTCCGACCCCTCGCCCACCCGGCCGCCCCGTCCCGGGCCCGGCGCGACCGTGTCGCGCCCACCCGTCCCCCACGACCCCACGGTCTGGGCGATGAGCTGAGCACCGGGCCCCGCACGGCTCACCAGCCGCGTGAGCGCTCCGCCGCCGCCCGCAGGCGCCGCACCTCGGCGATCAGGCGCGGGACGTCCTGGCGGGCGGCCGCGATGAAGTCGATGTCCGCGTCCAGCCTCGGGTCCTGGCCGGGCAGTTGGGCGCCCTCGACGAACCGGCTGACGTAGATCTCGTCGTCCTGGTCGGCCTCGGGCCGGACCTGGATGAAGCTGTCGCCGCCGATGCCGTGCCGCCCCTCCAGCCAGGCGGCCCACGGTCCCGGTGCCGCGGCGGCGGCCCGCCGTTCCATCGCACTGAGGTCTTCCTCGGTCAACGGTCCGTCAGCAGTCATGGGGCGATCCTCCCGGGCCCCCGCCGGGATGTCCACGGACCCGGGCCGGGACCGACGTCATCCGGCCGGTCGGCTTTCCCTTCTACTCGCCCGGCCCGTCCGCCAGATCCAGCAAGGTCCACTCCAGCCCCGCGTCCCAGCCGTCCTGGAGTCGGGCCCAGCCCGTCATCGCGGCGATCACCGGCTCCGGGCCGTCGAGTCGTACCTGATAGTGGTACTCGGCAGAACCGGCCCGGTGCTCCAGCGTGTACTCGCCGCCGGCCTCGTGCCAGACCTGGATGTAGAAGTCCGGAACGTCCGGGAGACGCTCTATGACGACAAAACGGTCCCGCCGCCCGCCGATCCCGCGGATCAGCGAAGCCAGCGCCTCGGCGGTCACCCTCGGATGCCGCTCGTCGTTCTCCGTGCGTACCGCGATCGCCAACATTCCTCCACTCTGACACGGACCACTGACACCCCGGCCGCCCGACGGTGACATCGGGCGGCCGGGGCCTGCGGGCCTTCAGACCGGGCGCACCGACACGAGGTGCGCCCGGCCGTTCATCGCGAAGGAGAGGATCAGCCCGCCCTCCCGCCGGATCATCCGGGCCGCGCGACCGACGGCCTCGGGCCCGGAGAGCACGTGGCCGAAGGCGTCGTACTGGACGGCGCCGAGGGGCAGCACGCGGAGCGAGTCCCAGACGGCGGTGAGCGCGTCGGGCAGTCGGCCGAAGGTGGCCGGGACGGTGATTCCCTCGATCTCGACGACCACCGCGCCGGAAGTGTCCGAGCGGTGCTCCCGTTGCGGCAGATCCGGCGGCAGATCACCTTCGGCAGGGGAGATCAGACACCAGACCACCTTGCCGATGGCGTCCGGGCGGGGAGCGCACCCCCACTCCTCGGAGAACTGGTCGACCAGCCAGAGTCCACGCCCGGACTCGTCGCCGTCCTCGGGAGTGCGGAGCGCCGGCCTCTCGGCACTCGCGTCGTGCACCTCGATACGGAGACTGTCGCCCGCCAGGAGGAAGCGCGTCTGGATCAGCCGGTCGCTGGGGACACGGGCGTGGTCCACCGCGTTGGCGACCAGCTCGGTGAGCAGCAACTCACCGACATCACCGAACCGTTCACCGCCCGCGAGACCGGCGAGAAACGCACGGAGGTCGAGCCGGGCTATGGTCACGGACTTCCGCCGGCGCGGCAGCCAGCACGAGTGCTCATGGGTGGGGAGGTCGGACGGATTCGTCAACGTCTCGGGCACGGCGAAAGCCCCTTCCACGCATGGCCCACTTCCGGAGATCCGTGGCACCGCGAACCCCCACAGGGACATGGGGATGCCTGGGCGGCCGAGCCTCACCGATCACCAATGTGAACCGAACGACTACTGGTTGTAGCGTGACGTAATGACTTCTATGGTGCAAGTCCCTACTTCAGATTCCACCCAAGATTGTTGCGAGGATCGACGGGCAGGCAGACTGACACCCGCACAGCAGCAGGGGAGGAGCAACGATGCCCGTCAACCGGAATCCGACCGTTCGCCAACGACGCCTGGCCAGAACGCTGAAGGAGCTTCGGACATCTCGACACCTCACGATCGCGCAGTCTGCCGAGCACCTTGCGTGCGCAGAGAGCAAGATCAGCCGGATCGAGGGAGCACAGTCGGGCGTCCGCCTGGTCGACCTGCGCCTTCTGTTGGACCTGTACGAGGTGCGAGATCCGGAGACACGTGGCCGTCTTGAGGTCCTCGCTCGCGAGGGGCGGCTTCGGGGATGGTGGGACCGCTACTCGGACACGCTTTCCCCGAGCTATGCCGACTACATCGCGCTGGAGGCTGATGCCTCGGACATGTACAGCATCCAGACGCTACTCGTCCCCGGCCTGCTTCAGATCGAGGACTACACCCGGGCTGTGGTCCGCGCGCAGATCGAGGACGCTACTCCCGACCAGGTCGAGACACTCACCAAGGTCCGTCAGGAGCGGCGAGAACTCCTGTTCCGACAGTCACCACTCCGCACCTGGGCAGTACTCTCCGAATCAGCGCTCAGGCACCACATCGGCGGAGCGTCCGTGATGCGCGCCCAACTGGAGTACCTGGCCTCGGCCGCAGAGCTCCCGAACATCAACATCCAGATCCTCCCCGAGTCCTCCGAGACGCACGCCACCCTGTTCGGACCGGTCACCATACTCAGCTTCCCCGATCCGGCCGAGACCGATGTGGCTTACGTCGACAGCCTGCTCAGCACGATCTATGTCGAAGAGCCGGCCGAGGTCTTCCAGTACGCCCAGCTCTTCCGGCGCACTTTGGCCGAGTCGCTGCCTCGCACGGACTCCATCCAGCTCATCACCCGACTGGCAAAGGAAATGATCTAAAGCATGACGAGCCCCTGGGACCGGTCCGAGCTGATATGGCGCAAGTCCTCGTACTCCGGCGCGCAGAGCGAATGCGTCGAGGTGTCCGACGGGCTCGCGGACGCGATACCCGTCCGCGACTCCAAGGACCCGGCGGGGCCGGTGCTTCTCTTCGACCGTGTGGCCTGGGCCGCGTTCATCCGGGCGGTGAAGTCGGGCGCCATCCCCACCGGTTGAGCCCGCCGCGCCCACAGGGCGTCAGGACCGCCGACGGGCCGAGCCGGGACCCGGGCCCCAGGTGCCCAGGGCGCCCGCCCGAAGCGCGGGAAGCCGTCCGGAAAGGAAGCGCCATGGCCATCGTCGGTCAGTCCAACTGGCACTACTGCAAGCAATGTTACGGCCTCTGGTTCAACGGGAACCCGACCAACGGGGTCTGCCCCGCCGGCGGTTCGCACAGCGGCGCGGGCAGCTACGACTACCTGCCGCCGGCGAACACCCTCAGCGGCCTCGCGCCGGCGAGCGCCGGCGAGGACGCGGCGAGGACGCGGCGACGGAGGAACGCGGCGCGGGCACCTGACCCCGCCCCCGAGCACAGGTGAACCCCGGGCCACCGGCCCGGGGTTCACTGACGCCGAGAGCGGGCTCAGCTCTTCGGCGAGACCGGAGCCGAGACCGGAGCCGAAGACGGTGCCGCCGACGGCAGGGCGCCGCCCAGCAGCGGCCACTCCCGGTGGAAGGGCGGCAGCGGGAGCCTGCCCTCCACGATCGGGGTGCCGAAGATCTTCAGGTGCGCGGTGAGCGCGCCGTTCAGCTCGACGCCGCCGAGCAGCGCCCAACTGCCCTGCACCTGGGGCGTTCCGCCGGGTACGTCGACGGTGAGCGAACCGTCCGCCCGGGCCTGCAGGTAGGGGGCGACGGTGGCCTCGACGCCGACCGTGTCGTAGAGGCCGACGCTGACCTCGGCGGCGAGGGCGGCGCGGACGGCCGCCTTGCCGGCGAGCCGGACGTGCACCGGGGAGACCTTGGTGTCGGCGGCGTCGGTGGACGACGTCCAGCCGCGGCCACCGGTGTAGTCGGCGTGGACGGCCCAGTCGCCGGTGATCTCCTGCTCGGCCTCGACGTGGACCGTTCCATCCGCGCCGATCTCCAGGTAACAGGTCAGGCCGAGGTTGACCACGACCGGCAGGCCGGCCACCGTGATGACCGGGCTGGCCTGGAGCTTGGCGAACGGCAGGCGGATCGGCGTGGCGCCGGTGCTGCGGGCGAGGTCGCCGGTGACCTTCCAGCGGGCGTGCGCGCCCAGGTCGAAGCCGATCGACGCGGTGCGCGGACTGCCGCCGCCGGCGCCGTGGTAGGCGAAGCGCAGGGCCGGGTGGAGCTGGAGCGAGGCGGAGGCCGCGGCGCTCAGTCCCTCGGGCAGCGGGATCGGCGCGTTGACGTCGACCTCCAGCGTGCCGGAGGCGTCGGCCTTCGTGGTGCCGTTCTCCCGGGAGACGGTCGCCTTGACGTCCTTGACCAGCGGCGTGACCTTGATCGCGCTCGGGTCCACGGGGACCTGGCCGTCCGCCTCGCTGGTGCCGAGCAGCTCGGACAGGGTCGCCGGGCGGGTCGCCACGGTGACGCTGCCGCCGCCCGCCGACTTCACGGCCGTCACCGCGACCAGCGCGCCCTGCGGCGCGGCGGCGGTGGGCGGGCTCGCGAGCAACTGGCCGGCCTTGACGGCCTCGGCCGGGGCGGTGGTGGGCGCCGGGGACGTCGCGGATGCCGTGGCCGAGGGCGCGGCGGCCGGACCGGCCGGCACCGCCGACAGCACGGCCGTACCGGCGGCCGGATCGTAGGCGCTGACCTGGAGGTTCTTCGCCTCCGGGGCGACGGCGGCGCCGTCCTTGCCGGGCGTGCCGATGGCGGCCTGCTGGACGCCCGGCTGGGCGGCGGCGACCGGCAGTGTGGCGGCCACCGGGCGCTCGGCGGTGGCCGTGGCGGCGCCGCCGCTGGCTGCGGGAGACCGCGGCGGGGCGGTGGCGGGGCCGGCGGCCCGGGCCTGCGGCGGACCGGACGGCCGCACCGCCGCCGGGCCCGCCATGGGGGACCCGGTCGCCGGAGCGGCGGCGCCGACGGCTTCGAGGGGGACGGCCTGGGAGGCCTGCTGGGTGCCCGAGGTCGGGCCGCACGCAGCGACACCGAGCAGCACCAGTGAAACGAGGGCAGGGCGGACCGCCGTGCCGAGGGGACTCTTCAACGAAGCTCTTTCGAAGCGGCGGACGCGCACGCGGGCGCCCGGGACCAGTGGCTTCAGCGGCGGCCAGAACGGCCGCTCCCGTGACATGTTACTGACGGGAAATAAGCTTGTCGAAGACATGCAAACGGTGAACGAATGGTGAGGATCCATCAACTTCACTCAGAATCAGCCGCGTTGGATGGACACAGCACCACCGCTCCGGACCTTCGGCGGGTGTCCGGACCGCAGCAATCCATCGACCGGCGGGTGTCCACCCCCGCCGGTCGGCCGGGCCATACCCTGCCGGGAATTGTCGCCCTCACCCCTCCCCCGCAGGATGGCTGCC
This sequence comes from Kitasatospora sp. NPDC091207, assembly GCF_044768625.1. Classification (NCBI taxonomy): domain Bacteria; kingdom Bacillati; phylum Actinomycetota; class Actinomycetes; order Kitasatosporales; family Streptomycetaceae; genus Kitasatospora; species Kitasatospora sp. NPDC091207. The sequence continues at coordinate 82,213 of NZ_JBIVVS010000012.1, read as the reverse complement.
GACCGGGCACGCCGTCGACACACCGCGAGGAGCACACCATGACCACCGCCACCGCACAGGAGATCGCCGACCGCTACATCGCCCTGTGGACCGAGTCCGACCCGGCCCGGCGCCGTACGGCGATCGAGCGGGTCTGGGCACCGGGTGCCGTCCACCTCCTCCAGCCGCCCGCCGAGATCCGCGACCGGGCGGCCGCGCTCGGCTTCGACGACACCGTGCTGGAGGCGGCGGGGTACGCGCGATCGACGCCCGTGTCACCCGCAGCCACCGGGAGTTCGTCGCCCCCGGCGAGTTCACCTTCCGGGCCCGGGACACCGCCGTCCGGCTCCGCGACTGCGTCAGGTTCAGCTGGGAGATGGTGCCGGTGGACGGCGGCGAGCCGGTCGGGAGCGGGCTGGAGGTGGACGTGCGGAAGGCGGCGGCCGAGGCCGGCCGGGCCCCGGAGGCGATCACGCCCGCGCTCTTCGGGTCCGTCCGCGTCGACGACAGCGTGGCCGACGGCCGCCGGGCCCTCGACGCCTACGCGCACGCCAACTACGGCCTGCCGCTGGAGGAGTTGGAGCGGATCCAGGCGGTCGTCACCGGGACACCGGAGGACGTCGTCGCCGGTCTCTCCCGGTACCGGGACGCGGGCGCGCGCCATGTCGTCGTCCAGCCCGGCGCGCTCGACCTCCCCTCCCAGCGCGACCAGCTCCGACGGCTCGCCGCCCTGCTCCCCGACCTGACCTGACCTGGCCTGACCGGCCCGGGGCACAGGCCGGCGAGGCACAGGCCGGCGGGCCGCAGGCCGGCGAGACGCGGAGCAGCGCGCCCGCGGTCAGATGCCCCGCTTCGCCGTGATCACCCCGTCGTCGATGGCGGTCAGCAGGGCGGCGTGGTCGGCCGCGGTCTGTTCGGTGTAGCGGACGGCGAAGTCGGCGATCGCCTCCGCGAAGGAGTCGGACGCGCCCAGGTAGCCCGCGATGGCGAGCCGGTCGCCGGAGCGGGCGTGGGCGCGGGCCAGGGCGCGGCCGCAGAGGTCCGCGTAGGCGCGCAGGCCGGAGGTCGTCATGTCGGCGACCTCGACCGAGCCCTTCATGTCGCGCAGCTGGCGGCCGTAGTAGTGACGGCCGGCCGGGCCGGTGGTCCAGCCGAGGAAGATGTCGCTGGTGGCCTGCATCAGGTGCTGGCCGACGACGACCCGGCGGCCACCGTGGGAGGCGGTCACCTCGGCGTCGGCCCGGGCACCGGAGGGCAGGTGCTCCTCCAGGACGGAGCTGGTGGCCTCCTTGATCTGCAGGAACAGCGGGTCACGGGCGTCCCGCCCCTCCAGCAGGAGGATGAAGCAGCGGGTGCCGACGCTGCCGACGCCGACCACCTTGCGCGCCGCGTCGACGAACTGGAAGCGGTCGAGGAGGACCCGGCGGTCCTCGCTGAGGGTGGCCCGGTAGTCACTGAAGATCTGTCCGACGCTGCGGAGTTCGTTCTTCGCCAGCGGCTGGATCAGCGGCGGATCGTTGATGATGTGCCGCGTGCCGTCCCGCTCCTCGGTGAGCTTGCCGAACGCCTGCATGCTGGTGCGGCGCCGGGCGTGTGCCATGCCGGCCTCGACCCGCTTGCGGCGCTTGGCCTTGCCGATCAGCGGGAGCAGGTCCTCGGTGTCGATCCGGGCGTACCAGACGTCGAGTTCGCTCATCGCCGCCAGCTGCCGCATCGCGGCGGCGTAGCCCTGCGTCGCGGTGAGCGCGGCCCGGCGGGCCTGGTCCTCGTCGTTGCCGTTGTCGCGAGCCGCCACGGCGACGCTGGCGGCGAGCCGTTTGACGTCCCACTCGAACGGGCCGGGGTAGGTCTCGTCGAAGTCGTTGAGGCCGAAGAGCAGGGCGCGCTCGGGCGAGGCGTACATGCCGAAGTTCACCAGGTGCGCGTCACCGCAGAGTTGGACGGTGATGCCGGAGTCGGGCACGGCCGCGAGGTCGGCGGCCATCACGGCGGCCGCGCCGCGCAGGAAGGCGAAGGCGGAGTCGGCCATCCGGCCGTAGCGGATCGGCAGCAGCTCGACGACCCGGTCGGCCGCCTGCCGCTCCAGGACGGCGATCGGGTCGGGCCGGTCCGCGGCGGGGATCCAGCGGCCCTGGGCGGAGCGCGAGACCCGCTCGCGGGCGGCCCGGCCGCGCCGGCGGCGTTCGGCGGGACTGGTCATGCGCTCGCTCCTCGGTCGGACGACGGGGCTGGTGTGCCTTCTCGCGACGCTAGGTCAACCGCGGGGACCCGGCATGTCGAAGCGCCGGCGGGCGTGTGGCACGCCCGCCGGCGCTCGGCCGTCCGGGTGACGGTGTGGACGGGAGGAACAGGAGGGCACGGCCCCGGGACCAGGTCCGCGCCCTACTCCACGACGAAGTCCGCCATCATCGCCATGTCCTCGTGCTCCAGGTTGTGGCAGTGCAGCATGTACGTCCCGGGGTAGTCCGTGAAGCGGACCAGGACCTCCACCGTCTCGGCCGGCCGCAGGTCGACGGTGTCCTTCCAGCCGCCGTCGTAGCGGCCGGGTGCGCCGCGGTTGCGCGAGAGCACCTGGAAGGGGTCCAGGTGCAGGTGGACGGGGTGGTGGACGTCGGTGAAGAAGCGCCAGATCTCGGTGCTGCCGAGGGCCGGCCGGGCCAGCGAACGGCCGGGCTCGTAGGGCTGGTTGTTGATCGTCCAGCCGTTGTCGCGGCTGCGCCGGAAGCCGAAGGTCCGGGTGGTCACGGCCGCGGCCGGGTCGAGCCGTTCGAGGGTGCAGAGCCGCTCGGGGACGGTCGAGTCGTCGGTGACGGTACGGGACGACACGTCGAACAGCATCACCTCGGCGGTCCGGTCGCTGCCGAACCGGTTCATCAGGCGGACGGTCGTCCCCGGGGGGTAGCGGGAGAAGTCGACCACCACGTCGAAACGCTCGGCCGGGGCGATCTCCACCGCGTCGTGTGCCACCGGGGCCTCCAGCAGGCCGCCGTCGCCGCCGATCTGCACCAGCGCGTCGCCGCCGGAGGGCTGCGGGTCGAGTTCGAGCCGGTAGAGCCGCGCGTTGGACGCGTTCAGCAGGCGCAGCCGGTAGCGGGCGCGGTCCACCGTGAGCCGGGGCCAGGGGGCGCCGTTGACCAGGATGACGTCGCCGAGCACACCGGTCATGTAGTCGTCGGTGACGCCCGGGACGGCCAGCGTGGCGTCGAGGGCCGGGTAGCTGAAGGAGCCGTCCTCGGCGAAGGAGCGGTCGGCGAGCATCAGCGGGAGGTCGCGTTCGCCGCGCGGCAGCGGCAGCGCGTCCTCCTCGTCGTCGTGGACCAGGTGGAAGCCGGCCAGCCCCCGCCAGATCCCGGGGCCGGTGAAGCCCATCCGGTGGTCGTGGTACCAGAGCGTGGCCGCCCGCTGCCGGCCGGGATAGGTGTACGTGCGTTCGCCCTCGGCGGTCCGGCCGACGGGGGCGGCCGACGGGTCGGCGAGCAGGTCCGCGGGGTGGGCCATCCCGGGCATCCCCGCCATCCCGGCCATGCCCTGGGCAGCCCGGGCGCCACCGCCCCCGACCGGCAGCAGCAGGTCGACCGGGTAGCCGTCGCTGTCCGCCGGGGTGTGACCGCCGTGCAGATGGACCACCGAGGGCACCGGCAGCTGGTTGCGGTGGCGCACCACGCTCTGCCGGCCGGCGCGGACGGCCAGCGTCGGGCCCGGAAAGCTGCCGCCGTACGTCCAGGCCTCGGTCCGCAGGCCGGGCAGGATCTCCAGCCGCGCGGTCTGCTGGGTGATCTCGTAGTAGTCGGTGGTGCCGTCGCTGCGGACCGGCCGCAGGACGGGCGGCAGCGGGAGCGGCAGCTGGAACGCCGCGGGCAGCTGCGCCGCGCTGCTCAGCAGCCGGCCCGGACGGCCCTCGGCCAGCAGCCGGGCGGCCGAGGGACCGGCGAAGGCCCCCATCGCACCGGTGCCGACCACCGCCGCGCCGATCCCCAGGAACCGGCGGCGGTTCACTGGGCGACCTCCAGCGGTCCGCCCGGCCGGGGAAGCCGGCCGGCGCCGTCGGGGTCGGGCACGACGGCGCCCGCGCGGGCCGGCAGCGGCAGCCGCCAGGCGTCGACCAGGCCGAACAGGACGCCGCTGACCAGCAGCACGCCGAGCAGCACGTGCAGCCCGATCGCGCGCTGGTAGCCGAGGGCGGTCTGCAGGATCACCGCCGCCGTGACGAGCGCCGCGAGCCGGAGCGGGCCGCGCGGGCCGCGCCGGTCACGGCCGCCCAGCCGGACCAGGGCCCCGGCCGTGAGCTGGCAGAGCGCCGTGGCGGCCAGCGCCGTCGCGGTGCCCGCGTGCAGCGCGAGCGAGTCGTAGTGGCCGTTGAGGTAGCTGGCGGCCAGCACGGTCTGCAGGAGGGCCAGGGCGGCCAGCGCGGTGGTGCTCGTCCGCAGCAGGATCAGCGGCCGGCGGGGCGCGGGGGCCACGGGAGGACTGCTCATGGGTGGGCTTCTCTCTGCTCGGCCGTGAGGCGGGAACGGGTGCGGGCGAGTGCCGGAACGGTGCGGGATCGGGTTCGGGTCGGCCGCGGGAACGCGTCTGGAGTCCGGGGGCGGGCACGGGAAGCGCCTCCGGAGGCGGCAGGGCCCCGGACGGCGCGGCCGAGAGCGTAACTGATCCGACATCACGATCAGCGGCACCGGACCGGGTTGACCGCGATCACCACTCCGTTGCGCCGGCCGAGGCCCCGGCCCCTCACCCGAACGGGCGGTGCGCCACCCTCGCGCACCGCCCGACCTGCCAGGACACCCGGGCAGGACCTCTCGGCCGAGACCTACGGCCGAGAGGTCCTGCCCGCCCCGCCCGCTACTGCCGGCCGCCGCCGGCCGCCACCGGGTGGGCCCGGAGCAGGAGGCGGGCCGGCAGACCGGTGGAGCCGAGGCAGAGCAGTACGGCTCCGGCGGCCAGCGGCAGGGCGAGGCCGACCGGGACGTGCGGCGCGGAGCCGGCGATGCCCCGGGTGATCGGCAGCAGGGTGATCCAGGCGATCACCGCGCCGACCGCCAGCCCGGTCGCGGCGACCAGCAGCGCCTCCCAGCGCATCATGCCGCGCACCTGCCGGCGGGTCGTCCCGGCCAGGCGGAGCAGGGCCACCTCGCGACGGCGGTCCAGCACCGTCATCGCCAGCGTGTTGGCCGCGGTGACGGCGGCGAATCCGCCCAGCACACCGGCCATCACGGTGTTCGCCCAGGCGCCGATATCCCGGGCCTTGTCGGCCTGGGCGGCGAAGCCGGCCCGGTCGGTGACGGTGGTCGCACCGGCACCGGAGAGACCGCTCAGCCCGGCGGCGACGGCGGACCGGTCGGCACCGGGGGCGTCCGCGACCAGCACCTGGCTGTCGTAGCCGGCGGTGACGTGCTCCGCGACGGCCGCCCGGGGCAGCAGCACCTGGCCGAAGCCGAGGCCGCGCGCATAGGTGGCCACCACCGTCGGCTTGACCGGGGTGCCGTCGCCGAGCCAGAGCGGGGCGCGGTCGCCGACCTTGACGCCGAGGGCGTCGGCGAGGCCGGTGTCCAGGGCGACGGTGTCGGCCGAGCGGGCGAGCTCGGCCAGCGAGCCGCTCCGCACCCCGAGGTCGAGCACCCGGGGCAGCTTCGCCGGATCGCCGCTGACGCCCAGCGTGTTGGCGGTGCCGAGGACACTGCCGTCGCGGTAGACGGTGCTGGTGCGCAGCACGCCGACGGCGGCGTCCACACCGGGCACCCGTGCCGCGCGGTCGGCGGTGCCGGCGGGCAGACCGGGGCCGGTCGGGCCGACCACGTGGTCCGCGGTGATGCCGGTGCGCACCTGCTCGCCGGTGACGTGGGTGATGGTGCTCTGCATGAAGAGCAGGGTGCCGCAGAAGGCGGTGACCATGACGATCGGCGTGATCGCGGACGCCAGCCGGCGGGCGTTGGCCCGGGTGTTGTCGGCCGCCAGCGAGCCGGGCGCGCCGGCGCCGGCCCGCAGCGGGACACCGAACAGCCCGGCGGCGATCCCGGCCACCCAGGGGCCGAGCAGCGCGACGGCCACCAGGAAGCACATCACCACGCCGAGCGCGGTGTTGGCGGCGTTCGAACCGTCGAGTCCGGCGGCGACGGCGGCGAGCGCGACACCGCCGGCGGCGAAGAGCAGCCCGATGACGGTGCGCACCACGCCGGGCCGGCCGGGCTCGACGGCGGCCGCGCCGAGGGCCTGGCTGGGCCGCAGCCGGGAGGGGCGGCGGGAGGCGAAGAAGCCGGCGGTCAGCGCGGCCAGCGTGCAGGTGGCCACGGCGGCGAGCATCGGGATCGGCCCGACGTCCAGCGACAGGGCCTCGGGGACGGCGCCGCGGTCCGACAGCTCGCCGAACCACCACCGGGCCAGGGCCAGGCCGGGGAGGATGCCGAGGGCGCCGGCGACGGGTGCCACCAGCATCGCCTCGGTGGCGATGGTGCGGCGGATCTGGCGCGGGGTGGCGCCGATGGCGCGCAGCAGGGCGAACTCCCGGGCGCGCTGGCCGGTGGCCAGGGCGACGGTGCTCATCACCACGAAGACCGCGGTCATGGTGGCGATGCCACCGAAGGAGCCGCCGAGGGCGGTGAGCATGGTCCGGCTCTCGGCGAGCGCGGGCTGTTCGACGCCGCCGCGGGCGTTGCCGGTGAGCACCTCGGCCTCGCCGCCGACGGCCTGGCGGACCTGGCCGGCCAGGGTCTTGGGGTCGACCCCGTCGCGGGGGGTCACGGCGATCGCGTCGACCCGGCCGGGGTGGCCGGAGAGCCGGTCGGCGACGGGGTCGGCGAACCAGGCGGTGCCGGCCGGCTGCTGCGGGCCCGCCGCGGGCGAGGCGGCGAGGCCGGAGATCCGGTAGCCGCCGGCGCCGCCGGGCGCGGTCAGGGCGACGGTGGCGCCCGGCGCGAGGTGGGCGGCGCGCGCGGTGTCCGCGTCCAGGACGACCTCACCGGCGCCGGGCGCGCGGCCCTCGACCAGCTTCTCGCCCGGCCCGGCGATGCCGAGGGCGGCGATGCCCCGGCCGGTCAGACCGGGCAGGCCGGCGGCGGCATCGGCCGGGATCGGGAAGGCGGTGTCCGGCCGGGCGGCCGCGACACCGGGCTGGGCGGAGATCCGCCCGGCCAGCGCCGCGGCCACCCGGGCCCGCTCGGGGACGGGCAGCGACTGGGTGTCCGTCTCCTGGCCGGTCTTGACGGTGATCTCGACGGTCGCGTCGGGCGCGACCAGCACCGGGGTGGCGGCGTAGCGGGTCGGCGGCAGGCTCGCGGTGAGGCCGGTCTGCAGCAAGGTGCCGCAGGCCGTCACCACGGCCGCGCCGAGCAGCAGGGCGAGGAAGGTGCCGACGAAGGAGGCCGGCCTGAAGCGCACCGAGGCGCGCGCGAGTCCGTTGCTCATGCCGCCGCTCCGACCGGGCGCGCCGCCAGCGTGACCATCCGCTCGGCGACGGCGTTCGGGTCCGGGTGGTACAGCTCGCCGGCGAGCGCGCCGTCGGCCAGGAAGACGGCGCGGTCCGCGAACGAGGCCGCCACCGGGTCGTGGGTGACCATGACCACGGTCGCGCCCATGGTGTCCACGGCGCGGCGCAGCAGGCCGAGCACCTCGTGGGCGGTGCGGGTGTCCAGCGCTCCGGTCGGCTCGTCGGCGAAGACCACGTCCGGCGCGGTGATCAGCGCGCGGGCGATCGCGACCCGCTGCTGCTGGCCGCCGGAGAGCTGGCCGGGCCGTCGGCCACCGTGCTCGCCGAGACCGACCTGGGCCAGCAACTCCCGGGCCCGGGCGCGGTCCTGGCGCTCACCGGCGAGGCGCTGCGGGAGCAGCACGTTCTGCTGGACCGTCAGCGAGGGCAGCAGGTTGAAGGACTGGAAGATGAAGCCGATCCGGCTGCGGCGCAGCTTGGTGAGCCGGTTCTCGCTGAGCCGCGAGATCTCCTCGCCGCCGAGGTACACCTCGCCGCCGTCCGGGCGGTCCAGGCCGGCCGCGCACTGCAGGAAGGTGCTCTTGCCGGAGCCGGACGGACCCATGACCGCGGTGAAGCTGCCCCGGTCGAGCGACAGGTCGATGCCCCGCAGGGCGTGCACGGCCTCGCCGCCGCGGCCGTAGGTGCGCCGTACCGCCCGCAGCTCGATCGCTGCGTGGGCGGCGGGGCGCCCGTACGGCTCGGTCCGGGGGTGCTGGCGGCGTGCCATGGTGGGCCTTCCTTAGGGAATCGTCGCTGGTCGTCGACGTGTTCCAGGCTAGGAAGAGCGGGCTGCGCGAACCATGGAGGCCACCGGCGGACCGGCCCGGGGGTTATCCCCACCCCGTTGCCGCGCCCTGCCCCGACACCGGTCCCCACCACCGCCGTCGCACCGCCGTCGTCGCGGCCGGCGCCCCCTCAGACCTGCTCGCCCTCGATCCGCCCGTACACCTCGCGCAGCGTGGCGAGGACGGGGTGGGCGGGGTCGAACGCGGTCCGGTCGATCGCGGCGACCGGCCGCACGCCGACGCCCGCGTTGACCGCGAAGGCCGCCACGAAACGGTCCAGGCCGGCCGGGTCGACGCGCTCGCGCCGCTGCGGGCCGGGGTGGGCGGCGGCGAGCAGGGCGGCGGTGACGCCGGGCAGCGCGGCGCCGTCCGGCCAGACCAGCCGCCGACCGTCGTGGAAGCCGATGTTCCAGGTCGCGCCCTCGGTGATCCGGCCGTCCTCATCCACCAGCAACACGTCGTCGAAGCCGTCGAGTTGGGCCCGTCGGCGCAGAGCCACCAGGCCGAACAGGCCGACGTGCTTCACCTCCGGCAGCTCGCGCCGGTACGCGGCGGTCCGCACCCGCAGCGGGCCCGGGGCCGTCGACGGCCCCGGGCGGGTGGTCACCAGCAGCCGCGGCGTGGCGGGCGCGGCCGGGCGCTCCAGCCCGAGCGCCGGGTCGAACACGGTGACCCGGACGATCACCGGAGCGCCGTCCGCCGGGAGCACCCGGCGGATCCGCTGCCGGACCAGCTCCCGGTCCAGCTCGGCGCCGAACACCGTCCGGCAGTCCCGGACCAGGCGGTCCAGGTGCAGGGCCAGGCCGCGCACCCGGCCGGACTCGACGCGCAGGGTGGTGAAGTGCCCGTAGTTCAGCAGCCCCAGGGCGGCCAGCTGCCCCGGGTCGGCGGGCGCGCCGTCGATCTCGATCTCAGCCATCCCCCGAGTCTCCCAGCCGCCCGCCCGCGGTGCGCACGGGGACGGGGACGAGGCCCGGGCCCGGTGGGGCGCCGGGCGACGATGGTAGGGGAAACCCGACCCCAGGTCTCGACCTGGCCGTCATGACCTCGTTGAACCGCGCCGCTGGAATGAAGGGGTGCTGAATCACCGAGGCCGTCGTGCCCACCGCGACCAGGAGCGCCGGGACCACCGGGACCACCGGGGCCACTCCGGGCCGGGCGACCGCGAACTCCCCTCCGGGTGGCGGCGGTTCGACCGCCGGACGACCTGGTGCGCCGGCTGGCTGTTCGCGGCCGGCTGGGCCGCGGCCTTCCCGCTCGTCTCCGGCCTCGGGCCGCACCGCGGTTGGGGCGTGATCGCCGCGACGGGCTACCTGGCGGCGGCCGTCACGGTGCTCGCGCTGCCGTGGCGGCGGGCCCGCTCCTGGTCCGTGGCGGTGGCGCTCGCCGGCGCCCTGGCGGCCCCGCTGCTCTGGCTGGTGTTGACCGGTCAGGGACAGAGCGAGGTCGCCGTGATCGAGCGGTCCGGTGGGCTGCTGCTCCGGCACGGCACGCCGTACCTCGCGGAGCCGCGCACCGTGTCCGAGTACACGCCCTACCTGCCGGGCATGGCGCTGTTCGGGCTGCCGCGCGCGGTGCTGGGGACGCAGGAGTGGCCGGCCCGGCTGCTCGGCGACGCCCGGCTCTGGTGCGCCGCGGTGTTCCTGGGCTGCCTGCTCGCCACCGGCCGCCGGCACCGGCCGGGGCTCGCGGCGCTCACCGCCTCACCGCTGGTCGCGCTGCCGCTCTGTGTGAGCGGGGTCGACCTGCCGATGACCGGCCTCTGCTGCCTGGCGCTCGCCCTGGCGGCCCGTGGCCGGGCGGGCGGCGCCGGGACGGCGCTCGCCGTGGCCTGCGCGCTCAAGTGGACGGCCTGGCCCGCCGTCGCGGTCGTCGCGGCCCTGCTGGCCGTCACGGCGGGGCGGCGGGCGGCGCTGCGCGGTACGGCGGTCGCGGTCGCGGGCGCGGCCGTCCTCGTCCTGCCGGGGGCACTGCGCTCGCCCGGCCCGATGGTCCGCCAGGTGTTCGCGTTCCCCACCGGGCGCGGCGCGCTGCCCACCCCGGCCGGCAGCCCACTGCCCGGCCGCCTGCTCGCGGACCTCGGCCCGACGGGCTGGTACGCGGCCGTGGCCCTGCTGCTGCTCGGCGGGCTGGCCGTCGCGGCCTCGCTGGTGCTGCGCCCGCCGCGCGATGCCGTCGGCGCCGCCGACCGGCTGGCGCTCGGGCTCTGCCTGGCCTTCCTGCTCGCCCCCGCCGGGCGGTTCGGCTATCTCGCGCTGCCGCTCGTACTCACCCTCTGGGCCCGGCTGCGGACCCGCCCGGACGGCGGTGGCGGCCCGGCCGACCCCGACCGCGCCGTCCGCGCCCTCCCGCGCGCCGCTCCCCTCGTCCCGTCCCTCAGCGCCCCACGGACCGATCCCCGAAGCGAGGTTGCACCGACCCCATGGCCGGCACACTGATCGTCACCAACGACTTCCCGCCCCGACAGGGCGGCATCGAAACCTTCGTCCACGCCCTGGCCACCCGGCTGCCCGCCGACGAGGTCGTGGTCCTCACCTCGGACGAGCCCGGCGCGGCCGCTCACGACGCGGCCCTGCCCTTCCCGGTGATCCGGGACCGCTCCCGGATGCTGCTGCCCACCGGCCGGACCACCCGGCGGGCCGCCGAGATCGCCCGCGCCCACGACTGCGACCGGGTCTGGTTCGGCGCCGCCGCCCCGCTCGCCGCGATGACGCCCGGACTGCGACGGCAGGCCCCCGGGATAGCCCGGACGGTCGCCACCACGCACGGCCACGAGATCTGGTGGGCCCGGACCCCCGGCGCGCGCCGGCTGCTGCGACGGATCGGCGACTCCGTCGACGTGGTCACCTACCTCGGCGAGTACACCCGGGCCCGGATCGCCCCCGCGCTCGGGCCCCGGGCCCGGCTGGAGCGGCTCGTCCCGGGCGTGGACGCGGAGCGCTTCCGCCCGGCCGGGGCGGAAGCGGCGAGGGCGGAAGCAGCCGCGGCGGCGGCGGACCGGTCCGGCCCGGCCGGCGCCGACCGGGCCGCGCCGGTGATCCTCTGCGTGGCCCGACTCGTCCCCCGCAAGGGGCAGGACGCCCTGATCCGGGCCCTCCCGCTGATCCGGCGGACGGCTCCCGGGGCCGTCCTCGTGCTGGTCGGCCGGGGCCCGGACGAACGGCGGCTGCGCGCCCTCGCCCGGCGCCACACCGAGCCCGGCTCGGTGGTCTTCGCCGGCGGCCGGGAGCACGCCGCGACCCCCGCGTACTACGCGGCGGCGGACGTCTTCGCGATGCCGTGCCGCACCCGGCGGGCCGGGCTGGAGGCGGAGGGCCTGGGCATCGTCTTCCTGGAGGCCGCGGCCGCCGGGCTGCCGGTGGTCGCGGGCCGCTCCGGCGGCGCGCCCGACGCCGTCCTCGACGGGGTCACCGGCGCGGTCGTCGACGGCCGGAGCCCGGCCGCCGTCGCGGCGGCGGTCGGCCGGATCCTCGGCGCCCCGGCGGCCGACCGCGCCCGGATGGGGGCGGCGGGGCGGCGCTGGGTCCGGGCGGAGTGGTCCTGGGAGGCCTCCGCCCGCCGCCTCGCGGAGCTGCTCGACCCCGGGGAGGCGGGCGACCGGGGGGACGCCGCCGCGGCCCCGGAGTCCCGCTCCCCCCGCAGGCCCGCTCCCCCGGAGGGCTACTCCCCCCGCAGGTGAGCCAGCACCGCGAGCACCCGGCGGTTGCCCTCGGCCGGGTCGAGGTCCAGCTTCATGAAGATGTTGCCGCAGTGCTTGACCACCGAGGCCTCGGTGATGCTCAACCGCCCGGCGACGGCCTGGTTGTTCAACCCCTGGGCCATCAGCGCCAGCACCTCCCGCTCGCGCGGGGTCAGCCGGGCCAGCGGCCGGTCCGCCGCCTGCTGGCGGAGCAGCACCCGGACCACCTCCGGATCGATCACGGTCTGACCGGCCGCCACCCGGTGCAGCGCGTCCAGGAACTCCGCCACCTCGCCCACCCGGTCCTTCAACAGGTAGCCGAGCCCGGCCGGTTGCGCGCCCGCGGCGCCGAGCAGCCGGGTGGCGTACGGGGTGGCCACGTACTGGGAGAGCACCAGTACCGGCAGGCCCGGGTGGCGTTCCCGCAGGTCCAGGGCGGCGCGCAGGCCCTCGTCGTGGAAGCCCGGCGGCATCCGGACATCGGTGAGCACGATGTCGGGCCGGTCCGCGTCCACGGCGGCGGCCAGCGCGTCCGCGTCGCCGACGGCGGCGACCACCTGATGGCCGCCCCGGGTGAGCAGTTCGACCAGCCCCGCCCTCAGCAGCACGGCGTCCTCGGCGATGACTACCCGGAGCACGGCACCTCCACCCGGAGCCTGGTCGGCCCCCCGATCGGACTGGTCACCAGCAACCTCCCTCGCAGAATCGCGATCCGGTCCGCGAGCCCCTGCAGCCCGGCCCCGGCGGCCGGATCGGCCCCGCCGCGGCCGTCGTCCGTCACCTGGAGCACCAGACGGCCGTCCGCGATCCGGCCGAGGACGGTGATCGCGGTGGCGCCACTGTGCTTGGCGGCGTTGGTGAGCGCCTCGGTGACGGTGAAGTACGCCGTCGTCTCGACCGGTCCGGGCAACCGGTCCGGCAGGTCGATGTCCACGTCGACCGGGATCGGGTGGCGCAGCGCGACCTCGGCGACGGCGGCGGCCAGCCCGTGGTCGGTCAGCACCTGCGGGTGGATGCCCCGGACGAGGTCCCGCAACTGTTCGAGCGCCAGCCGGGCCTCGCCGCGCGCCCGGTCGACCAGCGCGACGGCCGGATCGTCGCCGGCCCGCCCGCGCAGCTCGTACGCGGCGAGCCCCAGGGTCATGCTGAGCGCGACGAGCTGCTGCTGCGCGCCGTCGTGCAGATCGCGCTCGATCCGGCGGCGCTCGGCCTCGAAGGCGTCGACCAGCCGGGCCCGCGAGCGGGTGAGTTCGAGGACCTGCCGGCCGAGACCCTCGGGCCGGGGCCCGAGCAGGGCCCGGACGAGCCGCACCCGGGCGGTGGTCAGCAGCGCGCCCGCGTAGGCGCAGAGCAGCAGACCGGCGAGCCCGACGGCAGTCGCCGGAAGGGCCCCGACCGGGCCGGCGACCACCCGCCCGGGGATCAGCATCACCGTCTCCGGAGCCAGCGCCCAGACCACCACCGGGCTGACGACCAGCGTCCCGCAGAACACCAGCAGGGCGGTGAAGGCGAGATCGACGGCGCTCAGCACCAGGGCGAACAGGGCGGTGTAGCCGAGCTCGCGCCAGGTCGCGCGCTCCCGCAGCCTGGTCCGCACCCGGGCCCGCCGGCCGACCCCGGGCAGCGGACGGTGCGGACCGGGCACCGGCACCGGCTCGACCAGCCGCAGGCGGCGGCGTTCCAGCGCGCCGACCGGGACACCGGCGAGGGCGACGCCCAGCAGGACCAGCAGACCGACCCCGACGACGGACAGCCCGAGGCCGACCACCAGCAGCACCGCCAGCACCGCCGCCACCAGCGGCCCGAGCAGCGCACCGCCGAGCAGATGCCCCCAGCAGCGCCACGGGCCGGCGGTGAACGGGAACCGCAGCGGACGCGCCCGCAGGGCCGCCCAGACCGCCACGGCCTGCCGCCCGTCCGCCACCCCCCGCTCCACACCCACCCGGCCACCCTAACCGACCACCCCCGAACGCCCCTGACCTGCCCTGACCCGCCGTGAGCCGCCCGAACCGCCGTCCGTGCCTGCTCCCCGCTCAGCGAGCCCGCCGTTCGGGAGAGTGCCGAGGCTGCCGCACCCGGCCCGCTGCGGCACGACCAGTGCCGACCGGATGACACCCGCAGGAGACGCCCCCGCGCCTCCCTTCGGCCGGAAACCGCCTGGAACACTCTGAATCAGGCAACTACACTTGATTCACGGAGGTGCGGGGGATGGACATCAAGGAAATCGGGCAGCGCGTTGCCCAGGAGCGCGCACACGTAGGACTCAACCAGCGGGAGCTGGCCGACCGCGCCGAGCTCAGCCAGCCGACGCTCGCCCGGATCGAGAAGGGCGAGCGTCCGAACGTCGCCCTTGCCGAACTTGATCGGATCGCCCGTGTCCTGGATGTTCCGCTCACCCACCTGACCAGGGGGAACCCCGTACGGAGCCGCATCAAGGTGGCGGCCCGGGCGGTTCCTGAAGCGGCGGACGACCTCCGCTCGGCCACGCGCCGCGCGGAGGAGATCCTCGCGCTGGACGACCGGATGGACTCGATGAGCGGCACGGTACGGCTCCGCCGGCCGGTCGCGTCCCAGGACGCGCCCTGTGGACTTCCCGCAGCCGACCTCTCGATGGAGGCCCAGGGCAGACAGTTGGCCGAGGCTGTCCGGGAGAGGCTGATCCTGGGGCTGGGCCCGATCCTCGATCTGACGGAGACCGCCGAATCCGCGCTCGGCATCGACACCGCCGTCATCGATCTGCCCGAGCGGGTCTCGGGCTTCAGTGCGTCCGATCCGGTGCGCGACGTCGTCCTCGTACTCATCAACGCGGGTGACGTCCCCGAACGGCAGCGGTTCACGCTGGCCCACGAGCTGGGCCACCTGCTGTTCAGGGACGGCATGGAGGCTCACCGGCTCAACGGCGACCGCACTCCGCAGGAGACGCGCTGCGATGCCTTCGCGCGCCACCTCCTGGCCCCGGCGCCGGGAGTACGGCGGTGGATGGCGGAGAACGCCGTAGGCGCCCCGGGCCTGCGTGAGTGCGCCATGCTCGCCCGCCACTACGGCATCAGCCTCAAGGTCTCCCTCATCCAGTGCCAGGGCCTCGGCCTGCTCAGCGCGGCAGCGGCGAACGGCCTGGAGGGTCCGACCGGCCGGCAGCTCGCCTGGAGATTCGGGTGGGGGCCGCAGTACAGCGCGGCCTGCGAGGCGGCTTCCCGGGTGCGGCCCCCGCGACGGATCCTGGAGCGCGCCATCGAGGCCTACCGAACGGGCGGCATCGGCGTCCGTGCCGTGGCGGCGCTCAGCGATCAGGACCCCTGCGCGACCGAGCGGGAGCTGGCCGAGGCCGGCATCGCACCGCCACCACCCGCCGCCGTCCGCCGCCTGGACGTGGCTGCGCTGATCACCCGGCGCACGGGTGGGACGCCGCCGGCCGGCACCGTCGAGGCGAGCGGAGGCGCCGAGGAGTGACCGGCCCGTCCGAGCAGCGAGGCGAGACGAGGACCAGCCGGGCCGACGGCCCGGTCTGCATCCTCGACGCGGTCGTCTGCGTGCATTTCGCCGGAGCGAACCTGAACCGAGTCCTGACCGCGGCGCTGGAGTTCGCCGGATGGGTGATTCTCGTGCCCGAGGAGGTGTGCGGCGAAGTCCGCCGGAAGGACGCCAAGTACCCGGGCCTGGCGAAGCGGTGGGCCGCCCTGGAGCGCAGTCCTCACCTGCGCGTCCTCCCCATGCTCCGGCTCGGCGACAGCGCCCGGGCGAGGGCGGTGGAGGTACTGGAGGAACTCAGGGAGGCGGAGTTCGAGCAGGCCGTCCGCGAGCGAAGAGACCTCGGCGAATGCGTGGTCGTGGCCCACGGGGTGCAGCGCCAGGAGCAGGGCGAGGATGTCACCCTACTGATGGACGATGCCGGCGGGCTCGCCATGGCAGCCGCCCGGAACCTGGTCTGTGCCACCATCGAGGACGTCCTGGTCCTGGCGATTCACGCCGGCTGCTTCGCCACCGCTCCGGCTCTGAAGGACGCCTACCGGAGACTGCGGGAATTCGGGTCCGGCCTCCCCGGGTTCCCGCAGACCACGCTCTCGGCCCAGTTCGCCGCCTGGTCGGCGGGACGGTGACCCGATCCGCCCACCCGCCGACCGGACGGCCGGCGGTCAGCCGCGCAGGGTGACGCCGTCGAGGACGACGCCCACGACGCTCGCGGTCGGGACGGCGCCCCACAGGCGCGAGTCGGTGCTGAAGGCCGGGTTGTCGCCGAGCAGGACCACCCGGCCGCCGGGGACGACCGGGGCGCCGACCGCGGCGCGGGCGGGATCGGGCACCGGGTCGCCCGGCAGGGCGGCGAGGCGCTTCACCAGGAGCCGCTGCGGGCGGCGGCCGGACGGGTCGGCGGGCAGGTCCAGGGCGGCCGGGGAGACCACCACGATCCGGCCCGGCCGCAGCCGCGCCCAGCCCCGGCGCAGGACCAGGACCCGCTGCCCCGGCCGCAGGGCCGGGGCCATGCTGGGCCCGGAGATCCTGACCACCGACAGGGCGGCGCGGGCCAGGACGGCGGCCGCCACCGTGAGGGCGGCGAGTGTGCCGCCGACGGCGAGGAGCAGGTGCATGACGGGGACTCCTCCGTGGGGACGGGCCCTAGTGGGCCGGGACGGCCGCGGGGCCGGGGGCCGCGTGCGGGTGGGGCTCCGCGTACGGCTGGGCCTCCGGGTGGGCCTGCTGCCGGTGGTCCGGCTGATAGCCCTCGGCCTGGAGCGTGAACAGCTCCGCGTAGCGGCCGCCGAGCGCCATCAGCGTCGCGTGGGTGCCCTCCTCGGTCACCCGCCCCTCGGCGAGGACGACGATCCGGTCGGCGTCGCGGACGGCGGCGAGCCGGTGCGACACGATGATGCTGGTCGCTCCCCGGCGCAGTTCGCGCAGGCTGTCGTGGACCTCCTTCTCGGCGGCCGCGTCCAGCCCGGCGCTGGGCTCGTCGAGAATCATCAGGTCGGCGTCCCGCCGCATGAACGCCCGTGCCACGGCGAGCCGTTGCCATTCGCCACCGGAGAGCGAGTGACCCCAGCCGGTGCCCGCGCCCTCAGGCAGGAAGATCCGGCTGAGCATCGCGTCGTAGCCGCCCTCCAGCCGGTCGATCCGCGCGTGCACGCCGGCCGCCCGGGCCGCCCCGGCGATCCGGTCGGCGTCCTGGAGGTGGTCGAGCCGCCCGAGGCCGATGTTCTCGCCCGCGGTGAGGTCGTAGCGGCAGTAGTCCTGGAAGACCGCGCCGATCCGCTCCCGGTAGGCGTCCGGGGTGAACTCCCGGATGTCGACGCCGTCCCAGAGGATCCGGCCGCGCCCGGGGTCGTAGAGCCGGCAGAGCAGTTTGACCAGGGTGCTCTTGCCCGCGCCGTTGAGCCCGATCAGCGCGGTCACCGAGCCGGCCGGGACGGTCAGGTCGACACCGCGCAGCGTCCACGGCGCGTCCTCGTGGTAGCGGAACCAGACGTCCTGGAACTCGATCGTGCCGCCGAGCCGGCCGGGCACCGACGGCACCGCGGGCAGGGCGAGGTCCGGTTCGACGGTGCCCAGGGCCCGGTAGTGGGCGAAGGTGATGGCCGCCTGGTAGGCGGCCGCACCGGTGCTCGCCAGCTGTCCGACACCGGCCTGGATACCGGCGACGGCCGCCACGCAGACCGAGACCTGACCGATCGACAACGCGCCCTCGCCGGCGGCCCGGACGGCCCAGACCAGACCCAGCCCGTACACCGCGACGCCGAGCAGCAGGGCGGGCAGCCGGCGGGTGAGGTTCTGCCGGTCGGTCCGGTTCTCCGCCTCGGCGACCGCGACGAGTTCGGTCCGGGCCCGCTGCTTGAAGAAGTCCTGCAGGCCGAAGAGCCGGATCTCCTTCACCGCGTCCACGTCCGCGATCAGGCTGCCGTAGAACATCTGCCGGCGGTTGCGCGGCATGGTCTCGCGCAGCACGGCCGCCCGGCGGCGGCCGGCGGCGAGCTGGACCCGGATCAGCGGCAGCGTCAGCAGCAGGGTGAGCGCGCCGAGGGCCGGGTTCACGACGAACAGGGTCGCCAGGAAGCCGGCGACGGTCAGCAGGGCCTGCAGGCTGCTGAACGCCGACCCGACCAGCAGGTCGGGCGCGATGCCGCCGGCCTGCTGGGCGAGCCGCAGCTCGTCCTGGAACCGCGGGTCCTCGAAGCGCCGCAGGCCGGGCAACCGGTTGACGGCGTCGAACAGTTCCTGCTGCACCCGCAGCCGGACGGCCCGGCTGCTACGGGCCCGGGTGAACTCGCCGAACGCGGGGGCGAGCGCCAGGCCGAGGCTCGCCGCGATCAGCAGCACGCAGGTCCGGACCGGCACGCCCGACGGGGCGCCCGCGCCGGCGGCGCCGGTGAGGGCGTCGAACAGGTCGCTGACCAGCAGCGCCGTACCGGCCGGCAGCAGACCGGCGACCAGACTGGCGAGCAGCGACACCAGCAGCGCGGACGGGCTCGCGCGCCAGGCGAGCGCGCAGGCGGCAGCGCCCGAGCGGAGCGCCCGCCGCCCCTCCGCCGGGACGGCGGGCCGGTGGCCGGACGACGGCGCGGACGGCGGGCCGTTCTGCGAGCCAGAAGGCGGGCCGGACGACGGCGCGGACGGCGGGCCGGGCGCGGCGGCGGCCCCGGGTCCGGTCACAGCGCGGCGGGGGCGACGGCGAGTTCGGCCGGAAGGAGGCGGTTGGTGATCCGCCCCGCCGCGTCGATGTCCACGTAGCTCGGCCAGCGGACCACGCCGAACGCCTCGGCCACCGAGCCCTCACTGACGCCGGCCGGCTCGACCACCACGCGCGCCACCGGTTCGAGGATCGCGACGAGGTTGTCGCCCACCGGGCCGGTGCCCTTGACCACGGCCAGCACCCGCTCCCGTCCACCGGGGTACGCGGTGACGGCCTTGACGAAGTCCGGGGCCTGTTCGAGGCACGATCCGCAGGTCGTGGAGAAGAATCCGACGACCGCCCGGTCACCGGTCAGGTCATGGCCGGATATCGGACCGTCGGCCTGCGAGACCGTCCGGAATTCGGGCATCGGGGCGCCGTCCGGCAACCTGTTGTCCGGAATCGAGACACCGCTCAGGATACTTCCGGCAGAACCGCCGTGGGACGCCCCGTGGGAATTCCCGTGCGAACCGGCGTGGGACAGTTGGGTGAGTTTCCTGGCCAATGCCAGGGTCAATACCAGATTGAATACCGAAAGACAGCCGACCAGAATGACGGAGACCGTGGTCATGGTTATCTGTTCCTCGTTCCAGCGCGCGTTCGTACGAACGGAGATAGGGGCGGCCGGAAAGGCCGGGAGAACAGCGGGTCAGCGGGCGGTCGAGAAGAGTTCGACCAGCGTGTCGGTGGCGATGATCAGGATGCTGGCGAAGATCGCCACCAGCAGGACGACCACCACGCCGGCGGCTCCGAGGCCGCCGGGACCGGACCCGACGCTCGCGGTCAGGCCCGCTCCGGCGATGCCGAGCAGGATCAGGTTGCGGCCCACATGGGCCCGGCTCACGGGCACCCCGGACGCCCCGAAGCACGAGCAGGAGATGTCGAGCCCGCGCCGCAGGACGGAGACCAGGACCGCCGCGAAGACCGCGAACATGACGCCGGAGAGCACGAACCCCCAGGTCGCGATGGGCATCGGCGCCCACACCAGGAGGCCAGCGGCCACTTCCACCACCGGGACGGCGGCCGCGGTGACACCGGCCAGCCGCTCGGGCACGACGGCCATCGCGCGCAGCGCGGAGGCGAACTCGCGCGGCGCCCGGAACTTGGCCAGGGCGGAGACGGCGAACACGGCCGCGAGTACGCAGCGACCGCCGAGCAGCAGGTATGCAGTCATGGCTCCCCCGTCACCGGCACCCCCGCCCGGGTGGGCGGGGGTGCCGGCGGACTTGTGTGTCAGTCGACCGATTTCGTCAGGACGAATGAATCGCCAGGACGGGGATCAGCAGCCGCCGATGATGCCGTAGGTCTCACAGGACGGCGCGACGGCGCAGTTCCAGGAGCAGCACGTGCGCACGTACAGGATCTCGTTCGAGCACCACGAGCTGGTGCCCGCGGGGCACTGGCAGTACGCGTCCGCGGCCTCCTCCTTGAGGCCCCGGGAGAAGGTGCGGTCCACCAGGTTGAGAATCGCCTGAACCATTTGTTCCTCCACGCTGCGGTAGATGGATACGAGCGGCTGTGCACTTACTGACGAGATCTCGCGTCGGGAAACGTAACCGACACATGAACAGCTTGTCTAGACCAACTTCGATCACGCTCGAAATCGAATTCGGAACGGGAGCATCCGGTTCCGAACGAAGCGAATCGCGAATGAGCCGAGAGGGGGGCAGAGCGGGCATTGCGAGGGAATCGGGAGGGGGGCGACAAAGGAGAACACTCGACGATCGGGCATCCCGGGCCACCCCCGACGAACGGCCGGACGCCGGACCGGACCGGACCGGACCGGCCCGCACCGCGCCACGGGCGGCCCGCCAAGGCTTGACCGTCCCATTGGTTGACTGCGGTTTCCCGACAGGTCTATACCAGTGGAGGCCGTCCGCACGCTCCCCCTCGTGGCACGGCCGGCGAGTCCGACGCGTCTCCCCCACCTCGACGCGGACGGGCCGTCCCCCGCCGTTTCCTGGAGAGGTTTCCGATGGAACGTGCTCTTCCCCCACAGCGCTTCACCCCACAGCAGCTCACCCCGCGGACCGAGCGGCACCGGCACCGCGGACCCCGGACACGCCGGGCCGCGGTCGCGGTGGCCGGGGCGCTCGGGCTGATCGCCGGCGCGGCGGCCACGCTGGGCGGCGGCGGTGCCGCCGCGGCCGACGTCACCGCCCCGGCCGCCGGCCTGGGCAGCAACTGGTACGCCTCGGCGCCGTACCTGATGCCCGAGGACAACAGCCCGCCGGACGCCGCGGCGGTGATGGACGCGACCGGCCAGAAGGCCTTCCAACTGGCGTTCATCCTGGACAAGGGCGGCTGCACCCCGGCCTGGGGCGGCACCTCGCCGATCGACACCGACACCACCATGCCGGCGGTGATCCAGACCATCCGGGCCAAGGGCGGCGACGTCTCGGTCTCGGTCGGCGGCTACGGCGGCAACAAGCTCGGCCAGGGCTGCGGCACGCCGGAGGCCACCGCGGCCGGCTACCAGAAGGTGATCACCAAGTACCAGCTGAAGGCCGTCGACTTCGACCTGGAGGAGCCGGAGTACGAGAACACGGCGGCCATCCACAACGAGATCGGGGCGGCCCGGATCCTGCAGCAGAACAACCCCGGGCTCTACGTCTCGATCACCACCGCCGGGACGGGGGCGGGCACCGGGTGGTTCGGGCAGCAGATGCTCAACGAGGCGAAGGCACAGGGCTTCACCCCCGACAACTACTCGATCATGCCGTTCGACGGCGGGTTCAACGGCGCGGCCGCGCAGACCGACGCCCTGGTCAAGTTCAACGGGCTGCTCCGGACCACCTTCGGCTGGACGGAGGCCCAGGCCTACGCGCACGAGGGCGTCTCGCTGATGAACGGGCGCACGGACGCCGCCGAGTACTTCCGGCAGGCGGACTTCCAGACCGTGCTGGACTTCGCCCTCGCCCACCAACTGGCCCGGTACACCTACTGGTCGGTCAACCGCGACCGCCAGTGCCCGGGGACGGTCGACCCGGGGCTGTCCGGGTCCTGCTCCAGCGTGGCCCAGAACGACTGGGACTTCACCAAGTTCACCGCACGGTTCGCGGGCGCCACACCGCCCACCACACCGCCCACGACGCCGCCGACCACGCCACCCACCACGCCGCCGACCAGCCAGCCGCCGGGGGCCTGCACCGACCCGGCGTGGAGCGCCACCACCACCTACACCAGCGGCGGCAAGGTGTCGTACAACGGCCACAAGTACCACGCCAAGTGGTGGACGCTGAACGAGAACCCGGCCGCCGGCGGCCAGTGGGGCGTCTGGTCCGACGACGGCCCCTGCTGACCGGGCCCACCGTCACCGCTCCTGCTGACCGATCCGCTCCCGCAGGCCGGCCAGGATGGCGGCCGCCTCGTGCAGGCCGAAGCCCCGGCAGCGCTCGGCGGCGGCGGCCAGCCGGGCGCGGGCCGCCTCGGTGCGGCCGAGGTCGGTGCCCTCGATCAGGCCGGCCAGCCGGACGGCCTCGGCGCGCGGCGTCTCGGCCGGCTCGCCGCCCGCCTCGTAGGCGGTGACCGCCAGCTCGGCCTCGGCCAGCGCCGACTCGTACCGCCCGGCCACCGCGTACACCCGGGCCCGCTCGTAGTGGGCGGCGCCGCGCAGGTACCACGGCGCGTGCGGCTCGCCGTCGCGCTCGGCGGCCTCCCGGACGGCATCCGCCTCGGCCAGCCGCTCCAGCGCCGAGTCCAGCCCGTCCGGGCCCTCCTCCCGCATGGTGAGCCGGGCGAACTCCCGCAGCATGCCGGCGATCTGGTCCGGCCGCGGTGCCTCGGCGTGGGAGGCCAGGGCGCGCTCACGGGCCGCGTGGGCGGCCTCCCAGCGGCCCGCCTCGGCCAGCGCGAGCACGGCCTCGCCGGCGACCACCGTGTGGGTGTGCCGCTCCTCCCAGCCGGCCACCTCGTCGGCGAGTCGCAGGTACTCCTCCGCCGCGTCGCGGAACTCCTCCAGCGCGAACAGTCCGCGGGCGAGGTCCAGCCGGGCCTGGGCGAGCATCCGTTCGTCCAGGTCGGGAGCGGCCGGGTCGAGCAGCACCGACTCCAGGACGGCGACCGCGTCGGCCGCCCGGCCGGCGTCCCGCAGCAGGTCGGCGAGCTGGAGCCGGGCCTGGGCGGCCTCCTCGGCGCCCGCCGGACCCTTCCGGTCGAACCGCGCCGCGGCCTGGGAGAGCGCCCGGACGGCCGCGCCGTTGTCCCCGAGGTGGGCACAGGCGTGGCCGAGCATCATGTACGTCGCCCCGAACGGGTACGAGTCGTCCGCCCAGCGGGTGGCCTCGGCCAGCGCCCGGTGGAAGACCTCGACGGCTTCGGCCTGCTCGCCGCCCTTCAGCAGCACCTGGCCGAGCAGACCGAGCACCCGCGGTGTCTGCCAGGGCAGCTCGGCGGCGTCCAACTGTGCCAGCGCTCCCCGCAGTTCGGCCACCGCTTCGGCGGTGTTCCCCTGCCGGGCCGCGACGTCCGCGCTGTACTGGCGGGCGGTGGCCGAACGGCGCAGCGAGCCCCGGTCGGTGCTCTCCCGCCGGTAGGCGGCAACGGCGCGCTCGAAGCGCTCCACCGCCTCGGCCGGGGGCTCGGGCAGGGCCCGGACCAGGTCGTGGTGGGCCGCGAAGGCCCGGCACTGCAGCACGATCAGGTAGTCGTCGACCGTGATGGCCGCCCCGCCGACGGCCTCTCCGGCACCGGGCTCCCCGGCACCGGACGCCCCACCGGGCTCCCCGGCACCGGACACCCCGCCACCGGACACCCCGCCACCGGGCTCCCCGCCGGCGGCCAGCAGCGCCTCGGCGGCGGCCAGCGCCGCGTCCAGGGCCGGCCAGTCCGAGGTCGCGCCCTCGACGTCACCGAGCTCCACCACCAGGGCGCGGGTGCGCACCATCAGGGCCTGCCCGGCCAGCCCCTCCTGCTCGAACAGCCCGCCCGCCTCCAGCAGCGCGGCCCGGCCGCCCGACCAGTCGTCCGCGTCGAGCGCCAGATGGGCGCGCTGCTGGGCGAGTTCGGCCCGCAACCGCCCGGCGCTGCCGGCCCCGGTACCCTCCGCGTGGACGTAGTCGGCGGCGGTGAAGCGCTCGGCGACCCGCTGCCACAGCCGGTCCCCGTCCGGGTGGCCCAGCAGGTCCAGCTCCCGGGCCCGGGTGACCAGCGCGGCGAAGTCGGCCGGCTCCGGCTCGGGCGCGCGCGACGGCACCGGCGGGGTGGCCGGCGCGGCCGCCGGCTCCGGCACCGCCGCGGCCCGCACCCCGAGCGCCAGCGGCTCGGCGAGCAGCGGGCGACGCTCCAGCCGCACCCGGCGGCGCGCACTCACCGCGTCGGTGCCGTTGCGCGCGTCGAAGCGGGCGGCCAGCGCGTCCGCCTCGGTGCGCAGGTGGGCGAGGAGCGAATCCACCGTCCAGGCCGTCCCGGGCGGGCCGCTGACGGTGAGCCCGCCGTGGCCGCCCCGGGCCAGCCCGGCGATCAGCACCTCGACGCCGGTCAGGAAGTCGAGCCGGCCGGCCGGATCCCCGGTGACGGCGAACAGGTCGCGGTTCTCGGCGAGGATCTCCAGACCGCGCGGCTCGTTCCCGGACAGCGCGCAGAACTCCACGTGCAGGCCGACGGCGCGGGCCATCCCGGACTTCCCCCGGGCGAAGCGGTAGCCGACCAGGTGGCTGGAGCGCGCCTCGTCCGGCCGGCCCTCGCGCAGCAGCGGCAGCAGCGCGTGGGCGTGGCTGAGGTAGGGCTCCTCGGCGCAGGTGCTCTCGCCCTCGAAGACCGGCCGCCAGGCCTCCAGGGCGCGCCGGTCGTCCCCGGCCCGTACGTGGTGGTCCGCCTGGGCGCGTATCTCGCAGGCCCGGCAGTCGCTCAGCTCGCCGCGCCGGCGGGCCGCCCACAGCTCGAAGGCGTTCTCGGTGTCGACCCCGGTGTGCGCGGCCAGGTGGTAGCGCTGCGCGTAGTAGGGCTGCAGGCCGTGCCCGGCGTCGCGGTAGCGGTCGCGTATCTCGGTGTGCCAGCGGCGGACGGCGGCCAGCGGGACGTCGGGCGTGCCGAGCAGCGCGGTGGCCACCCACTTGAACCGCCAGAACACCTGCTGGCCGGCCCACTCGCCGAAGCCGTCCCGGTCGGTGTCCCAGAGCTTCAGCACCCGGGCGAAGACCACCGGGGCCTTGCTGCGCTCACCGTCGTACTCGTAGGCCTCCATCAGCTCCAGCAGGGCCATCGCCCGGATCGCGGTGTCGTCGAACTGCTCGGCGGCATCGACGAGTTCCTCGGCGGTCACGGTCCGCTGCCGGCCGTACGGGCGGGCGTCGTTCTCGCGCAGCGCGGCCATCACCGCGTCGACACTGTCCAGCACGTCCACGGTCAGGACTCCTTCTGCGGGTCGGCCGCGTCACGGCCGGCGGCCGGACGCCCGGCCGACTCGTGGCCGAGCATGGCGTGGTCGAGCAGGCTGATGAACGACCGGTTGAGCAGGGCGCTCTCACTGGACTTCAGCGGGCGGCGGGTGAGCAGGACGGCCTGCCCGTACAGGGCCTCGACGGCGGTGACGGTCAGTTCGCGGTCCCCGACCGAGGCGGCCCGGCGGACCAGCGGGTTGAGGTGGTTGAGCACCAGCTGGGCCCGGGGCACCTCGGCGCGCAGCGAGCCGAGGATGTCCGCCCACAGCCCGTCGGCCTCGTCCGCGAGCTGGGCGCGGGTGCGCTCGTGCCGGGCCTCGCGGTTGTCCAGCAGCAGCGCGGGCGCACTGCTGGGGTGGAAACTGCGCAGGGCGACATCGCAGTCGAACCGGCCGACCACCTCGCGGGCGACGGTGAGGAACGCCGCCGCGGCCAGTTCGGCCGCCGGGTCGACGGTGTCCAGGTGGGCGGTCACGGTGCCCGGGTCGAGGTCGGCCACCGACGTGCCGGGGCGGATCTCCGGCAGCCGGTGGACGAGGTCCCGGTCGTAGGTGTAGCCGCCGTTGACGACGCCGAGGCCCGCGGCGGCCGCGATCGGGGCGACCTGGCGGAACTCCTCGACCGTCCGCGTCACCAGGACGACCGGGTGGGCGCGGGCGAACTCGTCCAGGGTGACGTTGCCGTCGGTGGTCTCGAACGGCAGCCAGGGCAGCAGCATCCGTAGCAACTCGTCGTCATAGCGGGCGAGTTCCTTGACGGCGAGGTGGTGCACCGAGATGAAGCGGTGCAACAGCGCCGGGTCGCTGGCGGAGAGGCCGGTGAGCCAGTCGCGGATGCGCGCGCCGAGGGCGTCCCGGACGGCGGCGAGCGTCTCGTCCGCGTACAGGCCCTCGCGGGAGGCGGTGGGGCGCAGGCTGTCGGTGTCGACCACGCAGCGGACGAAGAACGCCCAGTCCGGCAGGAGTTCGTCGGCCTGCTCGGAGAGCAGCATGCCCTTGAGGTGGACCCGGTGGCCGGAGCGGCGGGACGGCGGGACGGCGTCCGGCAGGACGTAGGCGACGCCGCGCAGGCCCACCAGCGGCAGGTCCAGCTCGATGGTGTCCAGCGGGGTGAAGTCGAACGTGGTGCGGCAGTACGCCGCCAGCGCCTCGCGGCGGGCCAGCGGGGAGCCGTGCCGCTCGGCCCACGGCGGGGTGCGGTTGACCCGGGTGGCGGTGCCGCGGCCGTCGACCACCGTCACCTCGTGGCGCAGCAGGCTGCCGAAGTCGCGGGCGAGCGAGAGGACGCGGTCGGACCTGGTCCACTCGGCGGCGTCGGCCCGCGGCGCCAGCCGGACGGTGGTGCCGGGCTCGGGCCGGGCCTCCGACGGCAGGGTGCGAATGGTGTAGCGGCCGTCGGAGCCGCCGCGCCACTCGATGACCGGCGCGTCCGGGGTGGCGGCGGAACGGGTGACCACGGTGATCTCGTCGGCCACCACGAAACAGGCCAGCAGCCCGATGCCGAACTGGCCGATGAAGTCCCCGCGGGCGCGGGCCAGGCCGGCGCCGTCGATCCGGCCGTCGGCGTCGCGCTTGGAGCTGCGGCCGATGGTGGCGAGGAAGGTGTGCACGTCGGCCTCGGTGAGACCGATCCCGGTGTCGGTGACGGTGAGGTCCTCGTCGGCGTGGACGGTGATCCGGGCCGGCGCGGACGGGTCGAGCGCCTGCCGGGCGGAGATCGCGTCCACCGCGTTCTGCAGCAGCTCGCGCAGGTAGACCCGGGGGCTGGAGTAGAGGTGGTGGGAGAGCAGGCCCACCAGGCCGCGCAGGTCCACCTGGAAGGTGTGCGCACTCGTCGGGTTCTCGGAAGGGGACACCGCAGGCTCTTTCGATCGCATCGGGTGTGGCGGGAGGTCCGGGGCGCCGGCCGGGGGTCGGCCCGGCGCAGGCCGGTGATCCGGCGGGGCCGGCGGGCCGGTGGGGCCGGTGGGCTAGCGTGCGCAGCGGTCGCGGTGGACGCGGAAGGTCTCGACCGGGTCCCCGGCCAGGTAGTTCCACGGCGATTCGGTGACGGCGCCGTCGAGTGCCTCGAACAGGAGGTGGGCCGTCCTCGGCTGGTCGGCCAGCGAGAAGACCATCGCGAAGGTGTTGAAGGCGCCCTGCCAGCCGCGCGGGCGCGGATGGTCGGCGTGCAGCACGGAGCGCCGCAGCGCCTCCTGCAGCTCGGCCAGCACGGCGGGGCCGGTCAGGTAGGCGTGGTCCTCGCCGTCCGGGAGGTCCAGCCAGTGCTCCAGGTGCGCGAGGGCGACCAGCTCACCCAGCGGGCTGCCCTCGGGGGCGGCCAGCATCGCGGAACGGGCGAAGGCGTGCATCTCCTCGTGCGAGCCGCCCCACTTGGCGCAGAGCTGCTGGAGGCGCTGCTTGTGCGAGCCGAGGTGGCCGGGGCCGCGGCGCAGGGCGGCCTCGAAGCGGTACCGGGAGACGTCCGGACCGACCGAGACGCCACGGCCGCTGATCTGCAGGAAGTACCAGGGGGCGAGCCACCGCGGCTCGCGCTCGGCCACCGCGAACAGCTGCTCCTCGGCGGTGTCCAGCCGCTGATGGAAGAGCTCCCACTGCTCCTCGGTGACGAACTCGGCCCGCTGACGGGTCCGCGCCTCCCAGGCCCAGGAGACGTGCCGGGCGCCGGAGAGCAGCAACGGCAGCGCGTCGTCGGGCTGCGCGGCGGCGGCCTCGGCCGCCCAGTCCTGCACGCCGGCGACGTCGGAGAGGGCCACCAGCAGCCAGGTGAGTTCGGCCCCGTCCGTGACGGCGGCCAGGGCCGGGCGCAGTGCGGCCCAGTCCCCCGCGGCCGCGTGGGCGAGCATCAGCCGCAGCTCCTCGTCACCGGCGGCCGGGTCGAGCACCGGCAGCACGCCCGCGGGCGCCGCGGAGCGCCGGCCGATGCCGAAGCCGAAGCCCCGGCGGCCGTCGGCTCCGCCTCCCGCGGCACCCTCGCCGGAACGGCGTCGGAAGAACGACATGGTGTGGCCCCCTCGAACAGCATTGGCATCTTTCACATGGCCGCACACTGGCCGCCCCAGAGGCAGTACATATCACGGGCACCTGACATCCCGTCGGCCAGCCCGAGCTCGAAGCCCAGGTCACGACGGGTCGGCATACCCCTGTGCGGTATCGGGCGGACGAATGGCGGAGGCGCCGTGCGGGGCCCGGCACAGAGATGGCGAGGGGCGGGCGAGGGGCCGGCCGCCACCGAGACCGGCGGGGCTGTTCGACGGACCGGCGGCACGGCGCGCGCGAGGCCGTCCGGCGGGCCCACCCGGGCCGCGGTCTCCCCCACCGGGCCGAGCGCGGCGCCCGGGCCGGCGGGCGGGCGGCAGATCGGCGACGGTGCGCGGCCGGCCCCTGGCCCGCACTCGGCCGACCCGAGCAGCCGCCCTGCCGCTGGGCCCGCCCCCGGCCGTCGGGGCCCCGCGCACCGCCCGGTCCGGCGGCGAGGCCTTCCACGCGGAGCCCCGCCCCCACGAAACAGCGGTACCCCGGGGCCGGACGGCCCCGGGGTACCGCCAACCGGCGCGCCGGCCCCCGTACGCGCGGGGATCGGCCTGCCGTCAGGTGTTCACCCGGCCGTCGGCGTGCGGAGCGAGGCGAGCGTCTCCGCGTACAGCGTCTCCTTGATCTGCCCCCGGACCGGCCGGGTCTTGCCGGCCAGCGCGCGGGCCCGCTCGACGGCGCGTCCGAGCAGCCCGTCGAGGTCGGCGACCTCGTCGACGATCCCGGCCGCGAGCGCGTCCCCGCCGCCGTAGCGGCGGCCCGTGGTCATCGCCTCGTGCGCGGCCTGCGGCGTCAGCCGGGCCCGGATCAGATCCGACATGCCGCGCTGGAAGGGCAGGTCCAGATCCACCTCGGGCAGGCAGAAGTAGCCGCGGTCGGCCCGCATCACCCGGACGTCGTGGGCCAGCGCCCACATCGCCCCGGCCGCGAAGGTGTGCCCGTTGAGCGCCGCGACGGTGACCACCGGCGAGGCCAGCGTCCGGGCGAGCAGCGCGTGCACCCGGTCCAGGTAGCCGGTGTACTGGTCGCCGTGGTCGAGCAGCCAGCCGAGGTCCAGGCCGTTCGACCAGAACTTGCCGCTGCCCGCCGTGACCAGCGCGCGCGGCCCCTGCGCGCCCTCCACCTCGTCGAGCGCCGCCTCCAGCCCGGTGAGCCGGTCCGGATGGAACAGGTTCTCGTCGTCGGGGTCGAGATGCAGGACGAAGACCTCGCCGTCCCGCTCCAGCTTCGGCATGCGTCGCTCCTTCGCGTCGTGCGTCGTGACGTCCCCCGCCCGCGGCCGCGGGCGGGGCTCCGATGACCGCCGACGGCGGCCGGCCGACGGGCGCGGTGGCCGGGAGCCGCCGCGCCGCCGGCCCGGCCGCCGGGTCAGCTCCCGGGCCCGGCCAGCGTCAACCCCTGCAGCCGCCCCTGCTCGTAGGCGGCCACGATCGCGCGCCGCTGCAGCTTGCCGCTGCTGGTGCGCGGCAGTTGCCCGGGCTTCAGGTAGTGCACGTCCTCCGCGCGCACGGTGACGCCGATCGCCCGCACCAGGTGCTCGACGACCCGCGCCCGGGTGCCCGGCACGTCCTCCCGGGCCTCGCGGTCCACCTCGGTCAGGACGATGATGTGGGTGCCGATCTGCGCGACCGCGGTCCGGCCCTCGCGGACGAACGGCAGCTGTTCGACCGCCTGCTCGAAGTCGGCGGCGAACAGGCTGCGGCCGCCGACCTTGATCCGGTCGCTGATCCGGCCGGTGATGAACAGCTCCCCGGCGTCCAGGAAGCCGGTGTCGCCGGTCGCGTAGTAGCCGTCCGGCCCCCCGATCGACCCCGGCCGGTCGAAGTAGGCCTCCGCGAGACTGCCGCCGGCCAGCTCGATCTCACCCAGCTCGTTCTCGCCGCAGACCCGCCCGTCCTCGCCGCGCAGCCGGACGGCGAACTCCGCCATCGGCCGGCCCACCGAGATCGCCGGGACCCCGGACGGCGAGGTGGCCACCCGGACCTCGCATCCCACCGGCCGGCTGGCCACCAGCAGGACGGCCTCGGCCATGCCGTAGCAGGGCATGAAGACGTCGCGCCGCAGACCGGCGGGCGCCATCAGGTCGAGGAACGCCTCCAGGTTCGGCAGGTTGATCGGCTCGCTGCCGAGGTAGATCGACCGCATCCCGGAGACGTCGATCCCGGCGATCTCCTCGGCGTCGAGGTCCTGCATCAGCTTGAGCGAGTAGTCGACGGCGAAGTTCGGGATGACCGTGCCGACGGCCCCCTCCCGGCCCATGTGCTCCCACCAGCCGCGCGCGTCGAACAGGAACGTCACCGGCTCGGCGAGCAGCAGGTCGCAGCCGACCGCGAAGCAGGACAGCATGCCGCCGACCAGCCCCATGTCGTGGTAGAGCGGCAGCCAGCTGCTGACCCGCTCCTCGGGCCGGCGGCCGTCGGTACGGGTGATCATGGTCAGGTTGGCCCGGAGCCGCCCGTGCGTCACCGGGATGCCCTTGGGGAAGGAGGTCGACCCGGAGGAGAACTGCACGAAGGCCAGTTCGTCGTCGCCGGGCGTCCGCAGCCGGGCGCCGGCCCGGCGCAGGCCCGCCGGGGGCATCGCCAGCACCTCGACCGGCCGGTCGACGTCGGCCAGGGTGGGGACGTCGAGGATCCGGGCGGCGTCGAAGTCCGCCGCGACCCGGGCCAGGAACTCCTGGTAGCCCGCCTTCGGCGTGTTCAGCACGAACGGCTTGACCGAGAGCGGCACCGCGCCGATCTCCATCAGCGCCAGGAACGCGAAGACCACCGGGACGGACGTCTCGAACGGGAAGACCACCCGGGTGCCCGGTCCGACCCCCTGGTCCCGGAAGAAGTCCGCGCAGGCGGCGATCTGTTCGGGGAAGTCCCGGTAGGAGGTGAACTCCGCCGGCTCGCCGTACTTCTCGTACAGATGGAGCCCCCGCTCGGGCGGGCACTCCTGGTTGCGCTGGATGTGTTCGAGCACCGGTCCCCTCCTGGTCGTTCGTCGATTGGCTACTGCACCGCGCCTGCGGACAAGCCGTCCTGGCGTGTCGTCAGACCGGCGTGGAGGCTTCCAGGAAGTCCTGGAGCGAGACCAGGCAGCGTTGCCGCGCGTCCAGGAAGGCCACCGTCACCAGCGCGTCCACCGCCGGCCGGTCCGCCTCCGGCAGGTGGATCCGCTGCCGGAACCGGGCCCGGAAGGTGATGCCCTCCTCGTCCCACTCCTCCTCCGAGGGCGACGCGAGCACGGTCCGCACCTCGACCCGGCCGCGCGGGATCTCCGCCAGGTAGTCGATCTCGGTGCGGGCGACCACCGCGATCAACCGGTCGCCGTGGACGAACCCCTGCCGGCCGAGCCAGTCCCACCGCCCGGCCTCCAGGTACTCCAGCGCGACCGCGTTGTTGACGTGCCCCAGCGCGTCGAGGTCGTTGGGGCGCACCGGGAGCATGAGGCGTGATTCACCGAAGAACACGTCGGACCGTCCGTTTGATCGTGCCGAAAGGGCCGGCCGGGCGGCCGGGAACGCGCGGCCGGCCGGGCGGCCGGGAGGCGTGCGGGTGGGCCGAGCCGGGCGGCCGCACCCCCACCGGCGCCCCGGCGGGGTCCCCTCGGCGCGCGGGGCGCCGTGCGGGAGCCGCGGGGGCCCGGCGTCAGCTGTCGAGGAGGTCCATCCAGGTGTCCTCGACCTCCTCGCGCGAGTGCACCTCGATCCCGGTGATCTTCTTCAGAGCGCCGCAGACCAGCTGCTCCTTCTTCTCGATCGCCTCGGGGCGGTAGCCGGTGTCGGCCGTGTCCAGGTGGTCCCACCAGTTGACGTGGGTACCCCGGTCCTCCTTCTGGTCCCGGGCGCTGCCCAGGAGTTCGCCGTCCTCGCGGAGGAAGAGGTGGGCCACCGCGAAGGCGTCCTTGGCGTGGTACTCACCGCTGTCCACCAGGGCCTTGGCGAACGAGACGAAGTAGTTGCGGTGCTGGATCTCGTCGGCCGCGACCTGCTTGAAGATCCGGCGCAGGCCGTCGTCCTGGATCACGTGCTGGCACTGGCCGTAGTTGACGGCGGCCGTGATCTCGGAGATCGCGAGCAGCACCAGGGTGCGCAGCATGTCGTCGTCCGGGAACACCTTGCGGAACGCGAGGAAGGTCTCGTCGTCGATCGGTTCCATCCCGCTGACGTCCGCCAGCCGGTTGAAGACCGTCTCGTGGTGGGCCTCCTCCTCGTTCCAGTAGCGGCTCCAGGTGCCGCACGACTCCATGACCGCCGCGAGCGCCGGATTGCTCTTCTCCCAACGGCGCACCTCGGCCTCGGCCTGCCGCTCCAGGCGGTCGGCGCCCGGCTTGGTGGTCAGCTCGGCCCGGCCGGCGTTCCAGACCAGGTTGCGGTCGAGCGGGGTCAGGCTGTCCAGGTCGACGGCGGAGAGCATCTCGACGACGCTCCACCGACGGGACTCGTGAAGCCGCTGCTGCTCCCAGGTCACGTCGACGAGGGACATCCCGCGCACCGTCAGCGCGTCCCAGAGGTCGGTGATGATGGCCGGCGGCTCGGCGGGGACGACGGCCTTCCGGACGACCGGACCGGCGAGGTCCGACTCGGTGACGCTCACGCGGCCGCCTCCTTCGCCTTCTGCTTCTCGAACTCCTCCAGGAACACCTTCAGCACCATCGGGGTCGGGGTGTCCAGGGGCAGCGCGGGCAGCCGTACCCGCACGCCGTAGTCCTTGCGGAGGCCGTTGGCCGTCCGGGCGAACGCCTCCATCAGGTCGATGCTGTTGGTCATCGTGGGGCTGCGGCCGATCACCTCGGCCAGCGTCACGTCGTCGGCGAACACTTCCTCGTCCGCGAGGCCGGCGTGCTCGCCGAATTTCTGCCGGATGTAGGTCTCAACTTCGGGCGTCACCATGGCTCAGAATCATACAAGTTGGCGATTGAACGGGCCAAGTGATCACAGTTACAAGGAAGTTAACGGATCGTCAGAAACGCCCAATGCCAGCACCGCTGGGCCCCCGGCCGGAACGGGGGGCTCGCATCGGTAATCGGCCACGGAATTCGACCGGAATTACCCGGCGCCCGCCAGATCGGCGGGCGCCGCCGCGGCCGGGCTCCGGCGGATCGTCACCGCGGCGAGCAGCGCGACCGCGAGCGCGAACCCGATCGCCAGGTACCAGGTGTCGCGCGCCGCACCGAGCGTGTCGGCCGCCGAGGCGGTCACCACGGAGACCGCAAGGGCCGTCCCGAGTACCGCCCCGAGCTGCCGGAACGCCGCGTTCGCCGCACTCGCGGTGGCCAGCCGGGCCGGTTCGACCCCGGCCAGCGCGACCGCGCCCAGCACCGGCCAGACCAGGCCGGCCCCCGTACCCATCACGACCGCGCCGGGCAGCCAGTGCGCGAGGAAGTCGGGCCCCCGGCCACCGCCCCGGAGCAACAGCAGTGTCCCGCAGACGTAGGTCAGGCAGCCGGCGATCACCACCGGGCGGTCGCCGAACCGCTCCGCGAGCCGGGTCGCCGGGCGGGCGACCAGCGCGGTGGCGATCGGCGGTGGCGTGGTGGCCAACCCGGCCGTGATCAGCGACCAGTGCCAATTCCCGGTCAGAAAGAGAATGTTGTTCAGAATGACCATGTAGAAGGTCACCGAGAACAGCATCGATCCGAGGTTGCCGCCGATCGCCCCGCGCGAACGGAGCAGATCCAGCGCGATGACCGGCGCCGGATGGCGGCCACTGCGCAGCACCGCCGCCACCGCCAGCAGCGCGCCACCGGCCAGCGCGCCGACGGTGCCGGTGCTCGTCCACTCCCAGTCCGGACCCTTGACCAGCCCCAGGGCGAGCAGGCCGAGCGCGCCGCCGAGCAGCGCCGCGCCCAGTACGTCCGGGGTCGGACCGCCACGCTCGCGCTGCTCGGCGAGGGACCGGGAGGCCCACACGGCCAGCACCCCGATCGGGATGTTCACCAGGAAGACCGCCCGCCACGACCAGTGCTCGGCGAGCAGCCCGCCGAGGCCGGGCCCGATGCCGGCGGCCAGCGCCGCCGCCGCGCCCCAGATGGTGATCGCGATCAGCCGCCGGGCCATCGGGAACATCGGCATCAGCAGGGCGAGCGAGGTCGGCACCAGGATCGCGGCGCCCACCGCCTGCACCAGCCGGGCCGCGATCAGCACCGCCGCCGAACCGGCGAGGCCGCAGACCACCGAGGCCAGGGTGAAGAGCGAGAGCCCGACCGCGAACGACCGCCGGCAGCCGAGCCGGTCGGCAGCCCGGCCGGCCGGCATCAGGAAGGCCGCGATCACCACGTTGTAGCCGTTGAGCACCCATGAGAGCGTCGGCAGGTCGGAGCCGGAGAAGGTCTTGGCGATGTTGGGGAAGGCCACGTTCACGATGGTGCTGTCCAGGAAGGCCACGAAGGCCCCGAGACAACAGAGCAGCACCGCTCGCACGGGCGGACCGGCGGGCGGACTCGCCACGGCGGCGGGGCCCTTGACGGGCGCGGCGGGCGGTTCGGCCATACGGGCGTCCTTCCTGGGCGACGGGGGCAAGCGATCGGTGCGCCGCCGGGGCACCGCGCCGCGGCGGACCGGGCCCCTGTCGGACCGCGCCCCGCACACCGCCGTCGAGCCGCCGGGCTCCCCAGCCCGCGCCTCTCCCCCTCGGGGCACGCCTGTTCGACGCGCCCCCACCGCACACCCCAGGGGCGTGTGCGGGCAGGCGGAACCGGTCGTCCCCCCACCTGTGAGCCGAGTGCGCGATGCCACAACTCATCGCACCGCGAAGCGTGTTGACCACGGAACCAGCCACGCTCGACCCCGCCCACGCCGGTGGGCCTGATCAGATTGCGCTTTGTTACCCGCCAGTGTCAATCCCCTCCCGGCCACCGGACACCGGCGGGAGGAGCGTCCTCGCCCCCTCCCGCCGGCCACCACGCCTGCCGGTGCCGCGGGCCGCTCGGCGGCCGGCCGCCGAGCGGCCCGCGGCACGGATCAGTTGACCAGGACCGCGGGGCCACCCGGCAGCGTGGTGTCGGTGACGGGGGCGTACGCGGCGGAGAAGTAGCCGTCGGCGGGGCAGAGCGACGAGCCGCCGCTCTTGGCGAAGTGCTCGTTGCGGAAGGCCATGCCGTGGGTGGCGTTGTCGGCGTTGCCGGTGAACGCGCCGCTGAGCTGGTAGGTGCAGGTGAGGGTGCCGAACCAGCTGTTGAGCACGGCGGTGGCCTGGATCGGTCCGGCGGCTCCGCCGGTGAGGGTGACCGGCAGGCCCGGGCCGTCGTCGACGGCGACGACGTGCGGGAGGTTGCCGACCGTCAGACTGCGGACCGAGGTGACCCCGGTGACGTTGCTGGTACAGGAGCCGAAGGTCAGCCCGGTCAGCGACTCGGTCGCCGTGCCGGGCGCGGCCGGGTTGGTCAGCACCGTGGCGGCGAGCTGGGAGACGGCGCAGGTGACGCCGGTCGTGCTGGTCGCGGTCGAGTAGAAGGTGGCGCGGGTGTTCGCGGCGAGCGGCGCGGCGAGCGCGTCGCCCACTCCGACCGCGGTACCGCCCGCGGTCAGCACCGCGGTGGCGGCGACGGGACCGGGCGCCGCGGACGCGGGAGCCGCGCCCAGCGCGAGGGCGGCGGTCGCGGCGAGGACGGCGGTGACGACGACCGCACGGTGACGACGAAGGCGCATGGCAGGGCCTCTTCCTCGATGAGGGGGAATGGAGAAGGCGAACGCGCGCTGCTCCCGGGGTGGGGATCGGGGAGCTGACTACGTTGTAGAACCGTGTCGATGCACCGTCAAGGCATTGCGGGGCAACTTGCTGACTTTTCGTCAACAAGCCTGCAACGCGGCACACTCGGCCCGGAGCCCGCACCGCTGACCGGGCTGGACTCCCGCCACCCTCCCCGGTCCACGGCGGCCACCTGCGTCGGTACGCACCCGACCTCCTTCCGGCGGCGTACCCGGATACCTCCGCAGACCGAGAGGCGGCTCCTCAGCCAGGGTGACGATCCGGCGGCGGGCGGCCGGAAGGCTGAGGCAGGAGGCGGACGCGGTCCGCCCACAGCCGGGGAGGAACCCAATGAAGCGCCGTCTCGCCTACGCCGTGGCCGCAGCGGTCTGTCTCGTCCTGGCCGCGCCCGCGGCCCCCGCGCTCGCGGCACCGGCGGGCGCGCCGCCGGCCGACTCCTCGGGCGCCGCCGACGACCAGGCCGACCGGGGCTCCGCCGCCCAGAAGCGCCGGCAGGCCCTGACGGCGCTGACCGACGCCGGGGCGGCCTCCGCGATCGCCGAGATCCACGACCGCCGCGGGGTCTGGCGCGGCGCCTCGGGAGTGGCCGACCTGGCGACCGGAGCGCCGGCCCGTGCCGACGGCCGCTTCCGGGCCGGCAGCGTCACCAAGATGTTCGTCGCCACCACCGTGCTCCAACTGGTCGGCGAGCACCGCCTCGACCTGGACGACTCCGTCGAGAAGCACCTGCCCGGCCTGGTGCCCGGCGGCGCGGACATCACCGTACGCCAGCTGCTCAACCACACCTCGGGCCTGTGGGATCCGACCAACGAGAGCGGCGGGATCTTCCCCGAGCTGTTCGACCCGGCGGTGTTCCGCGCCTGGTACGCCGACGGCGGGCTCCAGCGCACCGTCACCGCCCGGGAGTTGGTCGCGGCCTCGGCGGCCCACCCGCCGTACTTCCCGCCGGGCTCCGAGTGGCGGTACTCCAACACCAACTACGCGCTGCTCGGCCTGCTGATCGGGAAGACCACCGGCCACGACTACGGCCAGGAGATCACCCGGCGCATCCTGCGCCCGCTCGGGATGACCGGCAGCTCGTTCCCGGGCACCGCGAGCACGATCCCCGGCCCGCACGCCCACGGGTACTGGACGATCGTCGAGGAGGGGGCGCCGGTCCGGAAGACCTATGTCGACGTCACCGAGCAGAACCCCTCCTGGGCCGGCGCCGCCGGGGAGCTGATCTCCACCACCGCCGACCTGGCCCGCTTCGAACGGGCCCTGCTCGACGGGCGGTTGCTGCCGCCGCGGCTGATGCGGGAGATGACCTCCGCGGTGCCGACCGAGCCCGGGTCGCACCAGCTCGACTACGGCCTGGGCCTGGCCCGGTACCAGCTCTCCTGCGGGCCGGTCCTCGGCCACAACGGCGGGATCTTCGGGTACGACACCCAGCTCTGGGGCACGGCCGACCGCCAGGTCGCGCTCTCCTACACCGGCCGCGGCGACGCGAAGGACGAGGAGGCCCAGCTCACCGCGATGCGGGCCTTCCTGGAGGAGGCGTTCTGCGGCGGACGCTGAGGAGCGCTGCCGGGCGGCCGCCCGGCAGCGCGGGTCAGGGGTGGCGCAGATCCTGGTAGGAGCAGGAGGAGTTGGAGCCGCTGGCGATCACCGCCCACCCGGCCGGGACGGGGCGCAGAGGCCGATCCGGGCCTGCGTCCCGAACGGTGGATCGGCGGCGGGGGCGGCCGGGGCCGCGGCGGCCCCGGGAGCCCCAACGGTGCACACCAGGCCTCCACGCATGTGTTGACCCCGTGAACCTCGTGCGTCCTGACCCCTTGTCAGGCCAATCATTCCTACCTACCTTCGGGGGTCAGGACCCCCGGCCCCACCGGGCCCGGCGGTTTCGCGACGGCCGGATCCCCCGCCGTCGCAGGACGTACGGCCGTACCGACGTACCGCCGTACGACAAGACCTGGAGGCGTCACATGCCCGTAGCCATGATGGACGAGATCCGCGACGCGGGTCCGCTGGTGGTCGACGACGAGGCCATCCTGTTCGAGGACGACGACCGCAAGGACCACGAGGTCACGGCGTGTCTCGCCGACCCGTGGGTCACCGCGACCACCCGTTTCGCCTGCGACTTCAACTCCTAGCGGTGACCGGGTCCATCGCCGGCCGCGGCGGGTGGTCCGACGACACCTGGTCGTACCTGAACGATCCGCGGATGCCGGCGGTGGACCACGGCTGGAAACTGCACGTCTCCACCCGGCCGGACGAGCTGGACGCCGTGACCGGCCTCGTCCTGCCGGTGCTGCTGCGACACGTCTGCCACGCGAAATGGGCCAGGAACCCGGACACCCTGCGGGCGCTCAACTCCGGCGCGTCGAGCGCGGGTGCCGTCGGCAAGGCGGTCACCGTCTACCCGGCGCCCGGTGGCGTCGTCGGGCTCGCCGACGAACTCGTCGCCGTGCTGCGCGGCCGGGAGGGTCCGCAGGTCGTGAGCGATCGGCGGGTCGACCCGGACTCCCCCGTCTACTACCGCTACGGCCCCTTCACCGGTGACTACCGGACCGGTCGGAGCGGGCGGCTGGAGTCGGTCATGACGGGCCCGGACGGCCGGGCCTTCGACGGCCTGGCCGGCGGGTCGTACCGGTGCCCGCCCTGGGCCGAGGACCCCTTCGAACACCGCCCCCGGCCGCTCGCCTCCCCCGGATTCGGCGGTGGCCGCTACCGGGTCACCCGCGGCATCGCGCGCAAACCGCAGGGCAACGTCTACCGCGCGGTCGACCAGGTCACCGGGGAGCCGGTGGTCGTCAAGCAGGCGCGGGCCTTCGTGGCCGAGGACGAGTCCGGCGCGGACACCCGCGACCGGCTGCGCAACGAACGCGCGGTCCTGGCCGCGCTCGACACCGTCACCGGGGTGCCCCGCGCGCTCGACTACTTCCGGCACCGTTCGGACGAGTACCTGGTGATGAGCAGCTGCGGCGACCGGGACCTGCGGCGGGACGTCCAGGAGCACGGCCCGTACCGCGAGGACCCGGCCCGTCCGTCCCGCACGCTCTCCGGGCTGGCCGCCGGGCTGCTCCACGTCCTGGACGAGATCCACCTCCGGGGCGTGGTCGTCCGCGACCTCAAGCCCGACAACGTCGTGCTCGACGACCGCGGCCGGTGCCGGGTGGTCGACTTCGGGATCAGCGCGCTGGCCGGCGTCGGTCCGGACGGCTCGACCCCCGGCTACAGCGACCCGGTCCGCCGCGCCGCCGGACCGGCCGAGCCCGCCGACGACTACTACGCCCTGGGCGCCACCCTCTGCTTCGCCGCCACCGGCATGGACCCGGTGGTCGTCGACACCGACACCGCCGTCAACCGGGACCGCACCCTCGCCGGCCTGGCCTGGGCGCTTCCGGGCGAGGACCAACGCTGGATCCGGTCGGCCGTCGCCGAGTTGACGAGCTTCGACCCGGTCGTGCGGACGGCCGGCGCCGACCGGCTCCGCACCGGGGCACCCCGGGTGTTCCGGCCCTCCGGGGCTCCCCGGCCGCCCCAAGGGCCCGGCCGGCCCCGGCTCGACGACGACCTGCTCGCGGAGATCATCGACCACACGACGGCGTACTGCGTCACCGAGGCCCACCGGATCGCCGACCCGGTGCTCGCCGCCCGCGCGAAGATCCCGACCCCGGTCGACGTCTACGGCGGAAGCTCCGGGCTCGGTCTGGAGCTCCTTCACCACCTCCACCGACCGGGGGTGCGCGACGCCGTCGACGCCCTGGCCCGGTGGACGGCGGGCCAGGCCCGGAGCCTGTCCCCGGGCTTCTACGCGGGCCGCACCGGCGTCGACCTCTTCCTCGCCGAGGCGACGGCGGCGACGGCGACAGCGACAGCGACGACATCGACCGCAGCGGCGACAGCGGAAGGCAGCGCGGACGCGGACCCGGCGGCCACCGCCGGACCGACCGGCCACCCGGCGCTGCCCACCCGGGGGCCGGACGGCGGACCGCCGGAGGCGGACCTGATCGAGGGCGTCGCCGGTATCGGCGTCGGCCGGCTGCTGCTCGCCCGGCACGCCCGCGCGGCCGGCGCCGCCCCGCTCGCCGACCGGCACCTCGCCGTCGCCACCGCGTGCGCCCGCATGCTGGCCTCCGACCGGGCCCGGCTGACGCCCGCGGGCGCCGGCACGAGCGGCAGCGCCGCCCTGCGCGAGGGGCTGGCGCACGGCGAGGCGGGCGTCGCCTACTTCCTGGTCGAGTACGCGAGCGCGACCGGCGATCCCGCCGCCGTCCGCCGGGCCCGGCAGGCCTGCGCGCACCTCGCCACCCTCACCCCGGGCATCATCGCGGCGGCGGGCCTCCCGGGCGCGACCCGCCGTTACGGCTCGTGGTGCCGGGGCCTGGCCGGGATCGGGGCGGTGCTCGTCCGGGCCGCCGACCGCCTCGGCGAACCCGGCCACCTCGACCTCGCCCGGCGGGCCGCGCGGACCTGCGTCGCCCTGGTACCCCGTATGCCGCTGACCGGCCAGTGCTGCGGGCTGTCGGGGGTGGGCGACCTGCTGCTGGACGTCGCCGGGGCGTCCGGGTCGGAGGAGTTCCGGGACGCCGCCGGGACCGTCGCCTCGATCATCCTGAGCCGCAGCGGCGGCGCCCCGGCCCGCCCGGTGTTCCCGGACGCCGGCCTGACCGGGTCGAGCGCCACCTGGGCCGGCGGCTCCGCCGGCGTGCTGTCCTTCCTGAGGCGCCTGCACGAGCGGGGCGGACGGCGGATCGGCCTCATCGGCTGACCGGTCCCGGAGGCCACCACCTGGGGCGGCCGTTCAGCGGTGCTCGGGGTTCTCGAAGTCGAAGCGGCAGCCGGCGTCCCACTCGGAGCGCTGGTTGCCGTGGGCGGGGATGCCGCCAGCGTCCTTGAGCATCCGGGCGAGGTGCAGCAGGTTCCAGGTCATGAAGGTGGCGTTGCGGTTGGTGAAGTCGTTCTCCGGACCGCCCGAGCCCGCGTCGAGGTAGGACGGCCCCGGGCCCGCCTCGCCGACCCACCCGGCGTCGGCCTGCGGAGGGATCACATAGCCCAGGTGCTGGAGCGAGTAGAGGACGTTCATCGCGCAGTGCTTCGCGCCGTCCTCGTTCCCGGTGATCAGACAGCCGCCGACCCGGCCGTAGTAGGCGTACTGGCCCTCGGAGTTGAGCAGCGAGGAGCAGGAGTAGAGCCGCTCGATCACCTGCTTCATCACCGAGGAGTTGTCGCCGAGCCAGATCGGGCCGGCCAGGACGAGGATGTCGGCCGCCATCACCCGGCTGTAGAGGACCGGCCAGTCGTCGGTCTCCCAGCCGTGCTCGGTCATGTCCGGCCAGACGCCGGTGGCGATGTCGTGGTCGACCGCCCGGAGCACGTCGACCTGGACGCCCTGGCGTTGCAGGATGCCGGTGCTGATGTCGATCAGGCCCTGGGTGTGGCTGCGTTCGGGTGAGCGCTTGAGGGTGCAGTTGACGACCAGCGCGCTCAGGTCGTCGTAGGTGCGGGGCGAGGTGGACATCGGCGGCCCTTTCGGAGGAGGCGGTCGCCCACCAGTCCAGCCGCACGGCCGGGGCGCCGCCCGTCGGGCTGGGCCGACCGCGCGAGTGGGGCGGCCGGGGCGGGTCAGTCCTCGTCGGCCGGCGGCTCGACCGGCGGCAGGACCGGCGACTCGGCCGGCGGCTCGACCGGCGGCAGGACCGGGGTGACCAGCAGCCGCGCCGCCAGCACCGCGCCGCCGGTGACGGCGGCCAGGGTGGCGTCGTGGAAGGGGCGCAGATTGCGCTCGTGCCAGAGCGTCTGGGTGGTGGCCCAGGCGGCGTCCAGGGCGCGGGCGACGGAGAAGCTGCCGACGAGGTGCCGCAGCGACTCGGCGGCCCGGGCGTCCGGCGCGGTGAGTTCGGCCCCGAAGGACGCGCGGGCCTCGGCCTCCGCCTGTTCGAGCAGCTCGGCGGCCCTGAGGTGGTCGGCGTGCACCGGCGGGGTGTCCGGCGTGGTGCGGCGCTCGATGCAGGTGGCCACCAGGGCCAGCGGGAGGTCGTGGCTGAGGTGGGCGCTCATCCCGGCGAACGCGAACTGGATCGGCCGGACCGCCCGGTCGCCCCGGGCCTCGAACAGCGGCTGCCAGGCCTCGTTGACCGGGCGGCCCCCGTCGGCGGCGTCCACCGCGTCGACGTACTGGTGGGCGAGGAACACCTCCAGGCCCTCGGTGAACGCCCGGTCCTGGAAGGAGCCCGCGGCGAGCTGCCGGCCGGTCAGCTCGACGACCCGCAGGTACATCCGGTTGAAGCAGGCCACGCCGTCCGCCGGGTCCAGCCGGGCCTCGATCGCCCGCATCCGCCCGATCACCTCGTCGATGCTCTTCGCGGCCCTGGCGTGCGACTGGGTCATGGCCATCCCTTCCGAAGCGGTCAGTGCGGGGTCGGACCCGACTGCCACGTATACACAGCGGCCACCGCCGCCGGGCCCGCGCGCAGCCCGGACACACCGCCGCCCGTCACCCGAACCGCCCACCGCCCGGTCGCGGCCGGGCCCGGAACGCGCGGAGGCCGCCCCCGCCGACAGGCTGGGGCGGCCTCCGGCCGGGCGGGGGTCAGGGGCGGCTGCCTCCCCGGGTCGAGACGGCGACGTAGTCCACCCGCATCGGGTGGCCGGGCTCGGTGGCCGGTCCGGGGGTGGCGCCGAGCGCGGCGGGCAGGTTGCCGCCGACGGCGACGTTCAGGATCAGGAACAGGCCGTGGTTGACGGCCCTGTCCCAGGTCGCCCGGTCCATCCGGTCGGCCGTCACCCGGTGGTGCTCACGGCCGTCGAGGTACCAGCGGACCTGCTCGGCTCCGGGGGTGAGGTCGACCTCCACCGCGTACCGGTGGAAGCCGGTGCGGCAGTCCGCGCCGCACGGCCGGTCGCCCGAGCCGAGGCCCTTCGGCTCCTGGCAGGGGCCGCCGTCCAGGGTGCCGCAGTGCATCGTGCCGAACACCGAGTCACGGCCGTTGACCTGCTCCATCACATCGAGTTCGCCGATCGCGGGCCAGCCGGTGTAGCCGTTGCGCAGCTCGCCGCCGAGGGTCCAGAAGGCCGGCCAGTAGCCGGCCGCGGCCGGCCCGGTGACGTCGGGCAGGGCGATCGAGGCCTCGATCCGCAGCACCCCGCCGGGCGGCGGCGCGAGGTCGGAGCGGCGGGACTCGATCCGGCCCGAGCTCCAGCGGCCGTTCTCCAGGGTGGGGACGATCTCCAGCGCGCCCCGGCCGTCGAGCCGGACGTTGGCGGTCGAGTCGGTCATCGTCTCGATCTCCCCGGTGCCCCACTGGGGGGCCGGGCAGCCCGGGTAGCAGGTGCCCAGGTCGTACTGCCAGTGGTCGGCGGAGGGGCGGCTGCCGGCCGGGCCGTCGAAGTCGTCCCGCAGCACCGGGGTCCAGCCGTCGGTGCCCCCGGTACCCGTGGCGGCGCCGCCCGGAGCACCGGTGGCGGGCACCAGCCCGGCCTCGGTCAGCAGCCGGTCGAGCCGGGGCGTGAGGACGACGGCCGCGACGTTGGTCAGGTGCGCGTCGTCCCGGTAGAGCAGGATGCGCTCCAGGACGGCCGGGCAGCCGCGCCCGGCGCCGGGGCACAGCACCGAGTTCAGCTCGACCGACCGGACACCGGGCATCCGCCCGGCGGCGATCTCCTCGGCGAGCGGGTCGGGCCACTGCGCCCGGCCGCGCGGGAACTCGCAGGCGGCCGGATCCTCGGTGTGCCCGGAGACGCAGGCCGGGACGTCCGTCCCGGGGATCGGGGTGTCCTGGATGTAGACGATCGGCACGTCGAGCGCGCGCAGCGGCGCCAGCGTCCGCTCCCAGCCGTCCAGCAGGACCCGGCGGTCGTCGGTGTAGCGGTTGAGCGCGGAGACGACGATCAGCTTGGGCTTCGGCCCGCTCCTCAGCCGCTCCAGGGCGGCCGTCCGCCAGCTGTCGCACTCCCAGTAGGTCCGCCCCAACTGCGGGTTGACCACGTCGAGTTCCGGCAGCGGGCAGCCCTGCTTGACCAGCTCCTCCAGCGCCCAGTGGCGCTGGGCGGCGATGGCCAGCACCGGGGAGAACCACTGGCCGGCGTGCGAGTCGCCGAGCAGGACGATCCGGTCCGGGCTCGTGGTGTCGCCGAACAGGCAGGCGGGGCTGGTGACGGCGCTCGGCGCCACCTCGCACTCGCCGTCCGGCGGGAAGTCCTTGCGCGCCTGCGCCGCGGCCGGGACGACCGGGCCGCTCGTGGGCGCGGCGGCGGTGCGCACCAGCAGCGAGGTGCCGTCGGGCGAACCGGGTGGCAGACCGAGCAGGTCCACCGGTCCGGCCGGGCCGAGCAGTCGCAGCGTCCCGGTGCCGACGACC
Source organism: Kitasatospora sp. NPDC091207 (assembly GCF_044768625.1). Classification (NCBI taxonomy): domain Bacteria; kingdom Bacillati; phylum Actinomycetota; class Actinomycetes; order Kitasatosporales; family Streptomycetaceae; genus Kitasatospora; species Kitasatospora sp. NPDC091207. The sequence goes on along the minus strand of NZ_JBIVVS010000012.1, from coordinate 38,196 downwards.
AGCGCCAGCACCACTGGGACGATCACCGCGGTCAGCCCCAACGAGAGCCCCCGCCTGGGGAGTTCGGAGACGGTCCGGCTGCGGCGCAGCGGCTGCTCGATCCAGCGCAGCACCGCCGCGGCGGGCAGCGCGGCCGCCGCGCTCAGCGCCACCTTGGCCGGCCAGCCGAGCGTCCCGAGCCGGGCCTCGGCGAGCACCAGGACCGGCCAGTGCCACAGGTAGAGGTTGTAGGAGAGCCGCCCGATCGCGCGCGGGGCGCGCAGGCCCAGCAGCCGGTCCACCCCGTGGCCGGGGGCGGCCGCCCCCCGGTCGGCGCGCCGGTCGGGCGTCCCGGCCAGGATGATCGCGGCGGTGGCGACGGTCGGGACCAGCGCGGCGTACCCCGGGTAGGGGGTGCCGGCGTCGTAGGCGAGGACGCACCAGCCGATGGCCAGCAGCCCGGCCCAGCCGGTGAGCAGGCGCAGCGGGCGCGGTCCGCGCAGCCGGTGCCAGGGCAGCAGGGCGAGCAGCGCCCCGACCCCGAACTGCCAGACGCGGGACGGCGTGCCGAGGTAGGCGAGCGAGACCGAGCCCCGCGTCCAGTGCAGCGACAGGGCGAAGGAGGCCAGCGTCAGCGCTCCGGCGACCACGGCCGCCGCCGTCCGGACGGCCCGGCCGCGGCGGACCGCCCGGGCCGCCAGGAACACGATCAGCGCGACCAGCGGCGCCCAGAACAGGTAGAACTGCTCCTCCACCGCGAGCGACCAGAAGTGCAGCAGCGGGCTCGGGTCGCGCCCGGCCGCGAGGTAGTCGGTCTGTTCGGAGATGAAGCGCCAGTTGGCGACGGAGAGCGCCGCGGCGAGCACGTCGTGCTCCAGGTCGGCGCGGCGCAGCGGGACGGTCAGCCAGGCGCCGGCCAACGCGACCGCGCCGAGCACCACCGCGGCGGAGGGCAGCAGCCGGCGGGCCCGGCGGGAGAAGAACTCCCCCAGCCGGATCCGGCCGGTGGTGACGGCCTCGCGCACCAGCAGGCCGGTGATCAGGTAGCCGGAGACGACGAGGAAGACGTCCACGCCGACGAAGCCGCCGGCCAGTCCGGGTACGGAGGCGTGGAAGGCGAGCACCGCGAGGACCGCCACCGCGCGCAGGCCCTCGATGTCGGGACGGAAGCCGGCCTCGCGGGAGCCCGGCCCCGGGCTGCCGGAGCCCCGGGAGCCGGAGCCGCCGCGCGGCGGACCGGGAATGGTGTAGGTGTCCGGCAGGAGGTCCGGACCCGTGGTCGGGGACATCGGTGTGACGACCTTTCAACCCAGCCAGGGCAGCATCGGGCGGACCCAGCCGGAGGCGAGCAGGGCGGTGAGCACGAGAGTGGCGGTGGCGGCCAGCGCTTCGGGCCAGCGCCTGGGCAGCATGCCGGTCCGTGCCGCGCGCGGGGGCAGCAGCCGCCGCAGCGCGCCGGGGCGGGCCGGGGCGGCCGCGCTCCCGGTACCCGGGCGGAGCTCGCCGACCAGGTCGCGGATCAGCGGGAGACCGATCTGGCACTGCACGGCCAGGTAGAGGCCGAGGCCCCAGTTGGGCTCCCAGCCGTTGCGGGCCACCGCCAGGGCGAGGCCCGCGGCGGCCGCGCCGACGGAGGCGCAGAGCCAGCCGAGCGAGACCAGGACCACCCGGCGGGCCAGCCCGCCCGGCTTCGCCCGGCCGGCGCCGGTGGGCACCCAGGCCGCGCTGCGACCGCGCAGGGTGTGCCAGAAGGCGGCGCCGGCGGCCACGCTCATCAGCACGTTGGAGCGGACCACCTCGATCCGCCAGCGGGTCCGGCTGATCCTGGGCAGCAGGACGTGCCAGAGCCAGAGCGGCGCGAGCAGCGGCAGGACGTGCCAGGGCCGGATCTGGTCCGGGTACCAGAACATCATCACCAGCGGCGGCAGCGGAGCCACGAAGAGGTTCACCGCGGCGGCCAGGTAGCCGACGATGCCCTCGTAGAAGCAGAGCCGCATCCGCCAGGGCGCCCGGATCTGCTTGAGGACGGGCGAGCCGAGCAGGTGCAGGTTGCCCATCGCCCAGCGGTACTGCTGGTTGACGAAGGAGGCGAGGTTGTCGGGCGAGGTGCCCTTGGCGACCAGGACCGGGACGTAGAGCGTCCGGTAGCCCTTCTCGTACAGGCCGAGGCCGGTGAAGAGGTCCTCGCTGTGGTCGAGCCGGGCGAAGCCGCCGGCCGCGTCGATCGCCGCACGCCGGTACACCGCGTTGCTGCCGCAGCAGATCGCCGCGTCGCTGGCGTCCCGGGACGGCTGGATCCAGCGGAAGAACCACTCCTGCGCCGAACCGGCGGCGCGCTGGATCCAGCCCATCGACTCATCGGTGTCGAAGCACTGCGGGCTCTGCACGATGCCGATCCGGGCGTCGGCGAAGTACGGCACCAGGTGCCGCAGGAAGTCCGGCCGGGGCGCGAAGTCGGCGTCCAGGATGGCGATGTACTCGGCACGGCTCAGGGTGAGCGCGTGGTTGAGGTTGCCCGCCTTCTTGAGGTGCCCCCGGTCGGGGCGCACCACGTACGCGTAGCCGTGCGCGGCCGCCAGGGCGGCGACCTCGGCGCGGTCGGCGTCGTCGAGCACCCAGACGGTCAGCGCGCCCGGCCAGTCGAGCGCCCGGACCGCCCGGTAGGCGTTCTCCAGGACGTCGAGCGGCTCGCCGCAGGTCGGCAGGTAGAGGTCGACGGTCGGCAGCTCACCGGGGTTCCAGGCGTGCACCAGGACCTCGTGCGACTGCCTGGTCAGCCGCCGCTGGCGGAGGCTGTTGACCGAGGAGAGCCCGAGCGCGACCACGTTGAGCGCGAGGACGGCGAGGAAGCCCCAGAGGGCCGGGGTGCGCAGCGAGAAGGTGAACATGGTCGCCGCGGTGAAGACGAAGGCCAGCGAGGTGAGAACCAGCACCCAGCGGCGCTGTGGTCCGAAGTACCAGTACAGCTCCTGATCGGAAGGAGGTTGAGGAAGATGTTGGACAGTCATGAGGCCCCCACAGCCGCGTTTCTGACAGCTCCACGGCCACAGTACCGTATTGGTATAGACCATTTTCCCGGTCGTCCGTGACCTGGGACACCCTCCGGCCGGCCCCGCGCCCACCCCTTGATCATTCGAACGTCCCGGCCGGGGCGCGGCGGGAAGCAGCAGGTCACGGCGGGGTTAACAGTCGTCCAACATCCACGGGGGTCCGCGCGCCCCGCACCCGTCGGCGCCGCGCCGCCCGCGCCGTCCGCGGCGCCCCGCCGTCCACTCCACCGCGCCCACTCCACTCCACCCGCTCCACTGCGCCCACTCCCCCGGACGGACGGACGTGCCACCCGTTCGGCGCAGCCCGGATCGTGCCGGGGCCCCGGTGTTCACAGACTCGGAGGCGGGGGTGGACTCAACCGGAGAGGCATCCTCATGAGCATCGGGCTTCGCCGCGTCGTCGCGGTGGCCGCAGTGGTGACGGTCGGAATGGGCCTGGCGTCGTGCGGCAGCGCCAAGCAGTCGACCGGAACCACGTCCTCGGGCAGTGCGAGCGCGAGCGCGGGAGGGGCGGTCAAGATCGGACTGCTGCTCCCGGAGACCAAGACGACCCGGTACGAGCAGTTCGACCGCCCGCTGATCGAGCAGAAGATCAAGGAACTGGCGCCGAACGCGCAGATCGACTACTACAACGCCAACGAGAACGCGACCACCCAGCAGACCCAGGTGGACACCGCGCTGACCAAGGGCGACACGGTCCTGATCCTGGACGCGGTGGACTCCAAGTCGATCCAGTCCTCCGTCCAGAAGGCGCACGACGCGGGCGTGAAGGTGATCGCGTACGACCGCCTGGCGCAGGGGCCGGTCGACTCGTACGTGTCGTTCGACAACAAGAAGGTCGGCGAACTGCAGGGGCAGGCCCTGGTGGCGGCCGTCGGCGACAAGGCGAACTCCGGGTCGATCATCATGATCAACGGTTCGCCCACCGACCCCAACGCGGCCGACTTCAAGGCGGGCGCGCACAGCGCGATCGACGGGAAGCTCAAGATCGGCAAGGAGTACGACACGCCGAACTGGGACCCGAACAACGCCAACCAGGAGGCCTCCGCGGCGATCACCGCGATCGGCGCGCCGAACGTCGTCGGGGTCTACTCGGCCAACGACGGCATGGCCGCCGGTATCGCGACCGCGCTGAAGGCGGCCGGCCTCAGCGTGCCGCTGACCGGCCAGGACGCCCAGCTGGACGCGGTGCAGCGAATCCTCGTGAACTCCCAGACGATGTCGATCTACAAGCCGTTCAAGCCGGAGACCGACGCGGCCGCGCGGATGGCGGTGGCCTTCGCCCAGGGCGCGTCCCCCGAGGCCTCGCTGGTGCCCGTCACGGTGACCAACGGCAGCGGCAACAAGGTGCCGGCCGACCTGATCACCCCGGTGGTGCTGGTCAAGGACAACATCAAGAGCACGGTGGTCGCCGACGGCCTCTACACCGTCGCGCAGATCTGCACGCCCGACTACGCCGCCGCCTGCACCGCCGCCGGCCTCACCTAGCCGCCGGGCCCGGGGTCGCCGGCGCCGTCCGCGGCCCGGCACCCGCGGGACCCGGCCGCCCCTCACCGCCGAAGGCCGCTCGCAGCCGTAGGCACCCCGAAGCCGAACACGCCCCGCCTTCTCCCCGAAGGCGGGGCAAGGGAGTTGGTCACTGTGGCAGGTGAGACCGTACTGGCCCTGCGCGGGGTCTCCAAACGGTTCGGCGCCGTCCAGGCGCTCACCGACATCGAGCTGGAGGTGCGCACCGGCGAGGTGGTCGCGCTGGTCGGCGACAACGGCGCCGGCAAGTCCACCCTGGTCAAGGCGATCGCCGGGGTGCACCAGCCGGACGAGGGCGTCATCGAGTGGCAGGGCCACCCGGTGTCCATCCACCGCCCCCAGGACGCCCAGCACCTGGGGGTGGCCACCGTCTACCAGGACCTCGCGCTCTGCGACAACCTCGACGTGGTCGGGAACCTCTTCCTGGGCCGCGAGATCAAGCGCTTCACCGTCCTCGACGAGGTCGAGATGGAGAAGCGCTCGCGCGAGCTGCTGGACACCCTCTCCATCCGCATCCCCAGCGTGCGGATCCCGATCGCCTCGCTCTCCGGCGGTCAGCGCCAGGTGGTGGCGATCGCCCGCGCGCTGATCGGGTCGCCCAAGGTCGTGATGCTGGACGAGCCGACCGCCGCCCTCGGCGTCGAGCAGACCGCCCAGGTCCTGGACCTGGTCGAACGGCTGCGCGACCGGGGCCTCGGCGTGATCCTGATCAGCCACAACATGGCGGACGTGATGGCGGTCGCGGACACCGTCGCGGTCCTGCGCCTCGGCCGCAACAACGGCGTCTTCGACCGGCGCGCCACCAACCAGGAACAGATCATCTCGGCCATCACCGGTGCCACGGACAACGCGGTGACCCGCCGACAGGCCCGCGGCACGGAGGGCTCCCAGTGACCGACAACATCCCGGGCGGCGACGAAGGCCGCCACCACCACCCCCTGCCCGAGGACAGCATGCCCAAGGGCGGCGTCAACGCCACCGTCCCGGTGGCGGCGTCCGCGACCCCGGCCGTGGACCCGCGGCTGATCGTGCGCCAGGAGGGCCTCAAGGGCTACCTGGGCGAGTTCCGCCGGCGGCTGAGCAGCGGCGAACTCGGCTCGCTGCCCGTCGTCCTGGCGCTGGTCGTGATCTGGGCCGTCTTCGGCAGCCTGGACAGCACCTTCCTCTCCGCCCAGAACCTCTCCAACCTGTCCCAGCAGATCGTCGGCACCGGCATGATCGCCATCGGCGTGGTCTTCGTGCTGCTGCTCGGCGAGATCGACCTCTCGGTGGGCTCGGTCAGCGGCCTGTGCGCGGCGATCTACGCCGTCCTCGACGTCACCCACGGGGTCAACCAGTGGGTGGCGCTGTTCTCCGCCGTCCTCGGCGGCGCGGTCGTCGGCCTGATCCAGGGCGTCTTCTTCGCCAAGGTCGGCGTACCGGCCTTCGTCGTCACCCTCGCGGGCAACCTCGGCTGGAACGGCGCCATGCTGCAGATCCTCGGCGCCAGCGGCACCGTCAACCTCCCCGGCACGGACATCGTCTCCCGCCTCTACAGCACGATCTACAGCCAGCAGCTCGCCGCCTACGGCGCCGCCGCCGCCGGCGTGCTGCTCTTCGTCGCCGCCTCGCTGTACGACACCAGGCGGCGACGGGCGGCCGGCGTGCCCTACCGGCCGGTGGCCGACCTGGTGCTGCGGACGACGGCGCTGGCCGTCGTCGCCTTCCTCGCCGCGTACACCCTCAACCAGTACAAGGGGCTGCCGCTCGCCCTGCTGATCTTCCTGATCTTCATCGTGGTGCTGGACTTCGTCCTGCGCCGCACCACCTACGGACGCCAGATCTTCGCGCTCGGCGGCAACATCGAGGGCGCGCGCCGCGCCGGTATCAACATCTCGTGGATCCGGATCAGCGTATTCATCATCTGCTCCACCATGGCGGGCATCGGCGGCCTCTTCCTGGCCGCCCAGATCCAGTCCGCCAGCCAGACCTCCGGCGGCGGCAACCTCCTGATGAACGCCATCGCGGCCGCCGTCATCGGCGGCACCAGCCTCTTCGGCGGCCGTGGCAAGACCTGGTCGGCCCTGCTCGGCGCGCTGGTGATCGGCTCGATCCAGTCCGGCATGAACATCGAGGGTCTGAGCAACGCCATCCAGTTCATGATCACCGGTGCCGTGCTGCTGGCCGCGGTGGTCGTCGACTCCCTCGCCCGCCGCACCCAGAAGGCCGCCGGCCGCGCCTGACCGCCGGACGGCCCGCCCTCACGACGGCGGAGGCCCGCTCCACCGAGGTGGAGCGGGCCTCCGTGCCGCGTGTGCGGGCGCCCGGCCGCGAGGCCTTCGGGCCGGGGTCGGCGCACCGGGCTCAGAGCGCCGGGGCCGGGAAGGTCGGGTACTCCACGCCGGAGACGTACTGGACGACCCGGATGACCTGGCACGAGTAGCCGAACTCGTTGTCGTACCACAGGTAGAGGATCGCGTTGTCGCCGTCGACCATGGTGGGGCCGGCGTCCACGATCGAGGCGTGGCGCGAACCGATGAAGTCGCTCGACACCGCGTCGGGGGCGGTGACGAAGTCGATCTGGCGCTTCAGCGGCGAGGTCAGCGACACCTCCCGGAGGTAGTCGAGGACCTCCTCACGGGTGGTCTCGCGGCCGAGACGCAGGCTGAGGATCGCGATCGAGACGTCCGGCACCGGCACCCGGATGGAGCTGCCGGTGATCTTCGCGTCGAGGTCGGGCAGCGCCTTCGCGACGGCGGAGGCGGCACCGGTCTCGGTGATGACCATGTTCAGCGGCGCCGAACGGCCCCGGCGGTCCGAGCTGTGGTAGTTGTCCAGCAGGTTCTGGTCGTTGGTGAACGAGTGGACGGTCTCCACGTGGCCGCGCAGCACGCCGTACTCGTCCGCCATCGCCTTCAGCGGCGGGACGATCGCGTTGGTGGTGCAGGAGGCGCAGGACAGGATCTGCTCGTCCGGCTTGATCATGTCGTGGTTCACACCGTGCACGATGTTCGGGACGTCGCCCTTGCCCGGCGCGGTCAGCACGACCTTCTCGATCCCGGGGCGCAGGTGCTTCGACAGCCCCTCGCGGTCGCGCCACCGGCCGGTGTTGTCGATCAGGATGGCGTCCTTGATCCCGTACTCGGTGTAGTCCACCTTCGTCGGGTCGTCGGAGTAGATCACCGTGATCGCGTGACCATTGGCGATGATCGTGTTGTTCGCCTCGTCGACGGTGATCGTGCCGTTGAACTGGCCGTGGATCGAGTCGCGCCGCAGCAGCGAGGCGCGCTTCACCAGGTCGTCGCCCGCACCCTTGCGGACGACGATGGCACGCAGCCGCAGGCCGTTGCCCGAGCCGGCCTTCTCGATGAGCAGCCGGGCCAGGAGCCGGCCGATCCGGCCGAACCCGTACAGCACGACATCCCGCGACCCGCGGCGCTCCAGCTTGTTCGCACCCGTGGCGCCGGCCACCGCCTCCGCGGTGAACTCCGCCACCGACAGACCGCGGTCATCGGCCTTGTACGTCGCGGCGAGCATGCCGATGTCGATCTGGGAGGGGCCGAGATCCAGCGCGGTGAGCGCGTGCAGGAACGGCAGCGTCTCGGTGACCGAGAGCTCCGCACCGGCTATCTGGCGGGCGAACCGGTGAGTCTTCAGAATGCTGACCACCGACTTGTTCACCAGGGAACGGCTGTGCAGCAGAACGGTGACGTCCCGCTCCCGGTGCAGCCTCCCGATGATCGGGATCATCGACTCCGCGATCTCCTCGCGGTTCATCCAGTTAGTGAACACGTCTTCGTTGACAGTCACAGGTCCATCTTTCGAGCTAGGCGAATGCCTCCATGCTAGCTTTGAGCCACTTTGGCCTCTCAGCCGGACCCACCCGAGCAGGGATTTCCCCCCACGGCGGCCCGGTGGGGCCGCGCGGCCGCCGCCCGCGCACAGCTCCCGAGCTACCCGAGGCCGGGCATCGCCTGATGGATCTCCGTGATGGTCACCGTGGCGTCGAAGCCGAGCACCGGGTCCGGCCGGCCGGACAGCAGGCTCTCGTAGAGGGGCCGGTAGTGCGCGACCTTCCGCGGCGTCCGCCCGTCATTGCCGTAGGTGGCGATCAGGTCGCGGCCCCGGGCCGCGAACCCGGTCATGGCCGTGTGGTCGATCCAGATCTCCACGCCCGAGTCCCCGAGGACGAGACTGCTCTCCTTGCTGCTGGAGCCGGTGAGCCAGCTGCTGCGCAACCGCGCCGTCCCGACCACGCCCCGCGACCGGTACTCGGCGGTGCACCAGGCACTCGCACCGTCGTCCGCCTGCTGCGCGGAGCCGAGCGCCCCGAGGTCGACGAATCGGGTGAGCATGCTGAGCTGGTTCACCCCCGAGTCCGTCCAACTGGAGGTGTACGAGGCGAAGGCCTCGGCACCCTTGAGCACGTACGGGTCGTAGAACGCCGAGGTGATACCCGTCACCGGCCCCCACTCGGGATGTCCGACGATCAGCTCCGCTGCCCAGTCCACCTCCGGCGAGAACGCGAAGTGGTGCGCCGTGAACAGCCGGCCCCGCAGGTCGACGGACTCCTCCAGTGCCCGCAGCCCGGCCAGCGAGGCGAGATCATGGACAAGGGGTTTCTCGACGAGCACCCGGGCCGCGGACCGGACGAGGGCCTGACCGGCCAGCTCCGCGTGCGTCTCGGTCGGCGTGGCCAGCACGACGAGGTCGGGCCGGTGCTCTTCGAGGGCGTCCGCGAGGGCGGCGTAGTGCGGCGGTCTGACTCCCCTGAAGGAGGGAGGCCCCTCCGGACGGGGATCGACGGTGAATTCCAGTGACACCTCGTCCCATTCGGCCAGCACCGCGAGGTGGGTCCGCGCGATGGTGCCCAGCCCGACCAGCCCCACACGTACAGCGTCAGTCATGAACCCGTGCTCTCCTCGTCCGTTTCGGCCGACGGCCCACGGCGGCAGCCGTCACCGGCCCGCCACCACGTCGGCCCAGCGCCCGAGCGCCGCCACCGGCCCGTCCACCCAGTCGACCACGGGGCCGTCCTCCGCCGCGGTCGCGGGACCGTCGATCCAGCAGCTCACGATGGGAACCCAGTAGATGTTGCCCCCCGAGGTACGCGTGCGCTGGTCGAGCGCAGCTCGTGTGCGACAGGCCTCGGCCCGGTCGCCGGCGAGTGCCCCGAGGAGGATCTCGGCCACGTCCGCCAGAGTATGGCCGCCCCGGTAGGCGATCCTGTCGGCCAACTGCCGGGTGTCACCGACCGCTGCCCGCGCTGCTCCGGAGGAGCCGGCCATCGCATGGGCCACTGCCTCGGCAGACCTGATCTTGACCAGCTCCACGGGGTTGGGCACCAGGTCCAGGAGCTCCCGGGCCCGGGCTGCGGCCTCGGCGACGGTGGTCATGTCCCCGGACCAGCACGCCGTCTGGGCGAGGTTGGCCAGTGCTTTCGCCTCGGCTGCGGCCAGCCCCTCGGACCGGGCCAGGGCGATGGCGTCACGATAGGTGGCGGCCGCCTCGCCGAAGCGGGCATTGACCCGCCAGATGTGTCCCAGCAGCCGGAGCCGTTCGCCCTCGTCCTCCGGCCTCCGGCTCTGCTGCCCGCGCAGTGAAGCGAGTGCCGTCGCGAACCGGCCGTTGAGGTAGTCGTAGTCGCAGAGCCAGTACCGGGCCGCCGCGTCGAACTCACCTCCCAGGAGGCCCTGGTAGATCGCCGAGGCCTGCGTGTACTCGCCGTGGTTGCGGAGGGCGTGTGCGAGGTGGACCCGCACCAGCTGCGCCGTCAGGCTCCCGGACCGCGCCACCGCGGCGGCGTCGCTCAGTACCGCGACCGCCTCCTCCACCTTTCCGGCACGACGCAGCCGGACTCCCTGTATGGCGGCCCGGATCGACTGGTACTCAGGCCCTTCCGCCGGGGCGGTGATGAGCCCGGCGCCGAGTTCGGTCCACTGGCCCGCCTCGACGAGCCGCTGCGTGGCCCGGGCCATCCAGTCGTCGAAGACCCCGTGTTCGGCGGCCAGCTTGAGCCCCGATTCGAGAGCCTGAGCAGTCGCGACGCGCCCGCTGGAGGCTCCCACGCGCTCCCCCAGCCAGGTCAGCAGCCGGACGGCGGCCTCCCGGCGGTCCCGGTCGGACCAGCCGTCCGGCAGCGTCCGGTCCGCCTCGCCGATGGCCTGGCGCAGCGCCGTGTGCAGGGCGTACGGCCGCTCGTAGGCGTCGTCGTGGGTCAGGAACGGTCGCCGCAGGAAACGGGCCACGGATCCGTCCGGGACTCCGGGCCGGCCGGCCCGAAGCAACTCCGCGCCGACCCGGTCGATGAGCGCCGCCGTGCGGACCAGGTCGCGCTCGTCACGTGGGAGGTCCCTGATCGACCGGGTAGCGACGGCCGTGAACGACCCGCCGAAGTCCGTGACCGCCGGCTGCCCACCACGCGCCAGGAGCTCGGCGAAGTGCGACACCGAGAGGTCCAGGTACAGGGGAAGTCCCTGTCCCCCGGCGATGATGCGGTCCCGGATCGCCGCCGACATCGCGGGCCGGCCGTCCCGGGTGAGCGCCTCGCTGAGGTAGCTGTCGGCGTCGGAATCCGAGAGGTAGCCCACGAGGTGCTGCCTCGGCTCGATCGTGTCGTTGCTGAAGTGCAGATTGGGCCAGCACTGGAGTCCGGTGAAGTCCAGCTCACTGCCCGCACCGGTGTCAGCCCAGTCGATCCGGTTCCGTCCGGTGATCACGAACAGCACATTGGGCATTAGATAGACACAGCGTTGCACGAACCGTTCCAGTGCGCGGTCCGTCCGGCCGTTGACCACCTCGAAGGTGTCGAGGAACACGCACACGGTCGGCCGCCCGGCCCGGCGGCCGCGTCGGGGCTGCTGTTCGATGTCCCAGGCCAGCAGGTAGGGGAAGTACGACAAGGTCTCGTAGTCGGCGTCCGCTTCCACGAGTTCGGCGAACAGCTCGCAGTCGGACAGCAGGCGTCCTTCGCGCACACGGTCCCGGATCGCACGGTAGGTGGCCAGCGCCGCCCGGTGGGCGAGCCCTGCCAGACCCCCCAGACCGGCCGGGTCCACCTGCCGCACGCTCTCCGCGATCTGGTCACCGAGGCCGATGCTCCGGGCCGCACGCCGGAGCGCGGGCGACGCGTCCAGGAACTCCTGCAGCGCCTCCCCGGGGTGGGCACGGGCCCAGTAGGAGGCCGGTGCCAGGTCGAAGGCCGGCCAGTGGTCCCCCAGCCGGCCCAGGCCGGCCCGCAGGCTCAGCAGCAGGTTCTCGATGTCGCAGGCGCCGTCCTCGGACACGTCGAGGCGCACGGCGACCACGTCGTCGCGGTCGCCGGCCGCCGCGTCGGCGAGGAGGCGCCGCTCCAGCTCGTGGGAGAGCGTCGTCTTTCCTATCCCGCCCACGCCGTAGAACGTCAGGACATTGCGACGCGCCTGGGCACGGTCCACGACCGGCGAGACCTCGGCCTGGTCCAGCACCCGGTGCAGCTCGACCAGGGACCGTTCGAACGCCGCGACCTCGTCCACCCGGTTGATGAAGACCTGTTGCGCTGTGACGGTCGACTCCAGGCCGTTCATGAACGCCGCCCGCAGGTTCACTCGTGCCATCCGGCCTCCTCCTCCTTCGTCCCGGGAGTATCTCGCCCGGCGTGGGGTGGGAGAAACACCGGACTGAGATCCTGACAGGATCAGACGGACCGTCACAAGGGGCGCCTGGTGGCCTTCAGGCGCCCGGCCCAGGAGCCGGCAGCCGGAGGTCGTCGCCGGCCTTCGGTCGACCGCGGGGCGGTACGACCGTCAGCTGGGCCGGGGCTCGGTGGTCAGGGTGGTGGTGAAGACGGGCCGGCCCTGTTGGGTGGCGTCGACGCGGGTGCGGGGGCGGCCCTCGGCGTCGGGGGGCTCGGGGGCGACGGTGAGCAGGCAGGGCTGGTCGAACTCGACGTAGCGCAGGAAGGTGCTGTCGAAGCCGACCGGGACCGTCGGGTACGGCAGCGCGGCCCGGGTCGCCTGGACGACGGCCTCCAGCAGCACCATGCCGGGCACGTGGTCGTGCGGGTGGTCGAAGAGGACCCGGTGGCCGGTGTCGGTGCGCAGTTGCCACCGGCCCGGCGAGCCCGTCGGCGAGATGACCACGTCCCGCGGGTGCAGGCGGCCCACCAGGGCGGCGGGGGCCGGCGGGGTCAGGGGGAGCGCCCGGGCGAAGGCCTGGCGCGCGTCGGCGGAGCGGCCGCGCAGTCGCTCGTACAGGGCCGGCGGGTGGCTGGTGTAGTGCAGTTCGGCGGTCCCCAGGTGGCGTCCGGCGCGCCGGGCCTCGACCTGGGAGACGACGTGGGCGGAGCCGAGCCGCCGGCGGACGACCGAGCTGTGCGTGATGGCCAGATCGATGTCGGCCGGGCCGGACGTGGTCGACAGCTCGTCGGAGTTGACGGAGGTTCGGATACGCTCCAGACCGAAGCGGTACCCGAGCGGGACGCCGTGGACGGCATGGCTCAGCACGGAGAGCGCCTGGCGCGCGCTCTCGACGAACAGCAGGGGGCTGTAGCGGCCGCCCTCGGCGTAGAAGGGGTGGTCGTGCGGCCACCGCACCGTGACCCACTGGGTGGCGCCGGAGACGTCGCCCCAGTCGGTGACGAGTGCTTCGCCGGCCACGGACTTGCCGACCAGTGCCGGTATCTCCGGCGGCCCCTCCGGCCGGGTGGTGGCTGAGTGCTGAACGATCGTTGGACGCGACTCCATGTGAGCCGTCTCCCCCCGGAGTCAGTGTGGCGGAGGACGGGAGCGGTGCAATCGTCCCCCCAGCCTATAAAATGAAGAATACTCTTCTTTATCAAGCAACATGAGGTGTAGTCGCATGGTGGGACGCCCAGTGAAGCAGGAGCGGGCCGAGCGGACGCGGGCCGCCCTCATCCAGGCCGCCGCGAAGCTCTTCGGAGAGCAGGGCTTCTCCGGGACCAGCGTCGTGAAGATCGCCGACGAGGCGGGCATGACGCTGGGCGCGGTGTACTTCCACTTCCGGAACAAGAGCGAGCTGGCCCGGGAGATCGTCTTCCGGCAGCCCGAGTGGGTGGTGACCCCGCGCCCCTCGGAGGGCCTGCAGCGCGTCGTCGACGTGTCGCTCACCTGGGCCTGCCAGCTGCTCGACAACCCCATCCTTCAAGCGGGAGCCCGACTGGTCTGGGAGCAGGAGCAGTTCAACTCCCCGGACGAGAACTCCCACCGCCAGTGGGCCGAGATCATCCTGGAGGACCTCCTCGTCGCCCAGCGCCGGCGGGAGCTGCGGGCCGGCACCGACATCCAGGCCCTCTCCCGGCTGGTGGTGTACGCGTGTACCGGCGCCCAGATGCACTCGTTCATCGAGACCAGGCGCGCCGATCTCCCGGAGCGCGTCGTGGAGTTCTGGCAGCTCCTGCTGCCGGCCGTGGCGACGCCGAGCACCGCCAAGCGGATCGAGCTCTCGTCGTGCCGGGGACGCCCGGAGTAGCGCCCCGACGGTTCCGCCCGCCGCGCCGGTCTGTTTCCCGGATCGTCGACCGACCCGACTGGTGCGCCCCCCAGTGGGTCCGGACAATGATCCACATCCGAGTTCGACCACACCGAGGACCGGTTCGCGGGCTGTCGGCGCCGCGGACAGGGGGGCGAAGCGCATGGAGCACGGCCAGGGGCTGTTGCGGGACAAGACCGTCATGATCACCGGAGCGTCCAGCGGGATAGGCGCGGCCGCCGCCCGGCTGTTCGCCGCCGAGGGCGCGGCCGTCGTACTGGTGGCCCGGCGCAAGGAGTTGCTCGACCTCCTCGCCGACGAGATCCGCGCCGCGGGCGGGCGGGTCGAGGTGGCGCCGGGGGACGTCACGGCCACGACGGACGTCGAACGGGCCGTCCACACCGCCGTGGAGGCCTTCGGCGGCCTCAACGGCGCTTTCAACAACGCCGGTTGGGGAGCGATCGGATCAGAACTGCACGAAACGGACGACGCGGTCTACGACCGGATCATGGACGTCAACGTGCGCGGTGTGTGGAACTGCCTGAAGCACCAGGTGCCGGTGATGCTGCGGCAGGAGTCGGGCGGGTCGATCGTCAACACCGCCAGTACCGCCAGCCTGTTCGCCACCGGCGCGGTCTCCCCCTACGTGGCCGCCAAGCACGCCGTGCTCGGTCTGACCCGGGCCGCGGCGGCCGAGTACGGGGGGCGCGGCATCAGGGTCAACGCCCTCGTGGTCGGGACGACCCGCACCGAGCTGATCGAGGACGCCATCCGGCAGGTACCGCAGCTGGAGCAGCTCGCGGTGGCCAGGTCCATCCAGCCCCGCCTCGCCGAACCGGTCGAGGTGGCGCGCGCGGCGGCCTGGCTGCTGAGCGACCAGGCCTCGTTCGTGACCGGTGGTGCCGTCCCCGTAGACGGCGGCTGCAGCGCCGTCTGACGGGGGCGGCGAGGCCGGGGCCGGCCCCGGCCGGGGGACTCTCGCCCAGGGGCTCAAGTCAGGCACTGCTCTCCACAGCCGATGAGCTCCCAGATGCGGCTGATGTGTTCCACCGACTGACCGTCCAGGGGCTCCTTCCGACAGGCCCGCTGCCGGATGCAGGACTCCGCGCCGGTGACCAGGTACCCGGCCAGGGTGGCGAGGGTGGTCCGGTCACCGTAGGGGCCCAACTCGGCCTCGTGCGTCTCCTGCAGACGTTCCTGGATCACCGGGGCCCAGGTCGACGACCAGTCCGGCTCGCCGGGTTGTTCCCTGGCGAGCCGGGCCGCGGCCCGGACCACGGCCTCCCGCTCCAGCAGATCGGCCAGCGCCAGGGTCAGCGAGATGACCGACTGGACCGGCGGTTCGCTCCGCGCCGTGACCTGGCCCACCACGGCCTGGGTCACGGCGTGCCCCTGGGTCCTGACGACCGAGGCCATCTCCTCCTTGCTCTGGAAGTGGAAGGTCAGGGCTCCGGTGGTGATTCCGGCCGACCTGGCGATCCGCGCCAGGGACGCCCCCGCGTATCCGTCGCGGTCGAACTCGCCAGCGGCCGCGCTGACCAGGTTCTGTCGCGTCCGGGCCGCCCTCTCTTGCATCATCATGCTCCTGTCAGATGTGGCGTTCATACACCCGCACCATAGGCGTAAAAAAAGAATGCCACTATTTTTGTAGCGGGGGCGCCTCCCCGTGGTGCATCCTGTGTAGAACTGGTGTACAGGGGGGACTTTATGACTCTGACGGCAACCTCTCGAACCGAACTACCAGGTCAGCCCCGGGCCGTGGTGTCGATCCAGTACCGACGGGCCGAGAAGACCTCCGAGCCGCAGGCGATCCGGGTACTCGTCGTCGCCGATGACGACGACGTCGCCGAAGGAAGGGCACATGACCTCCGACGACAGGGCTACTTCACAAGGCTCGTCAGCACCGGCGCCGAGGTACTGAGAACCCATGAGCACTCGGACATGATCCTGCTCGACCTCGATCTCCCCGACATCGACGGCCTCGAAGTGTGCCGTTCGATACGGGCGAGCGGAGACAAGCCCATTATCACTCTCACCGGTCGCGACACCGAACTGGATCGAGTGCTCGCCCTCCAGGCGGGCGCGGACGACTGTGTCGTCCGATCCTGCGGTCCACGCGAGATGACAGCGCGCATCGAGGCGGTACTTCGTCGGGCTCATCCTAGACCGGCGCCCATCCGCATATTATCCATCGGCCCCCTCCACGTGGACGAAAGGACGCGTGAAGTCCGCTTGCACGGCGAGCGGGTGAGCCTCACCGCCAAGGAGTTCGAGCTGCTGCACACCCTGGCCGCGAACCCCGGCAACGTCATGTCACGCAAGGATCTGATGGCCCGGGTGTGGGACACCGACTGGGTGGACTCCAGCCGGACCATCGACACGCATGTGCGCAACCTCCGCGCCAAGCTCGGCGCCAACAGCTGGGTCATCACCGTCCGCGGCGTCGGCTACCGCATCGGCCACGGCTGACGGCCGACCAGCCCCACCAGGACAGGCCTCACCGGGAGCGGACTCCCAAGAGGCAGGCCCCACAAGGACAGAGCCCGCAAGGACGAACCCGACGTCGGATCCCCGTGAGCGCAACCCGCCAGCCGACCAACCGTCAACTGCTGTTTCCCCGGCAGTCGTTGGAAAGACGGCCGAGGCGCCCCCCGAAAGCGCGACACCCGGCGCGAACGACCGCACGGTTCGACAGACGGCAGTGGCTCCCGCCCAAGGGCGGGAGCCACTGCCGTCTGTCCGGGAGGCTCAGGCCGCGCGCTTCGCCGGGAAGGCGTGCGTCCGGGCCGCGAACACCACGGCGATCAGCGGGATCACGAGCACCAGGACGGTCCACGGGAACGAGGCCGGTCCGGCGGCCGAGAGCAGGATCCCGCCGGCCACGCCACCACCGGCCATGAACGAGTTCCAGACCGTGACCAGCAGCGCCTGGCCGCGACTGCCACCGGTGTTGGTGACCGCGGTCTGCAGCAGGGTGGCCAGACCGCCCCAGCCGAGACCCCACAGCACCATCGACCCGTAGACGGCCACCGGGCTGCTGGGCGTCAGCGCCAGGAAGACCGCCGCCACCGTGAACAGGACACAGCTGGCGATGGTCAGTTCGCGCAGGTAGCGGTCGATCAGCGTGCCGGTGATCCAGATGCTCAGCATCGAGGCGAGACCGAAGACCAGGAGGACGACGTCACGGTTGTCGCCCATCTTGTACTCGTCCAGGAACGAGGCGATGTACGTGTAGAAGGTGTTGTGGGCGAGCACGTAGGCGGCCACCACGACCAGGATGATCGACACGCCGGGCAGCCGCAGGGCCTGCAGGATCGGCTCACGGTGGCCGGCCTTCTGGCCCGGGTGGTCCGGCACCGACGCGATGATCCAGAGCAGCAGCAGCACGGTGACGGCGGTGATCAGACCGAACGTCAGACGCCAGCCGAACACCTTGCCGAGGAAGGTGCCCGCCGGGATGCCCAGGGACAGGGCGAGCGGAATGCCGATCATGGTGATCGCGATCGCCCGGCCGACCAGCTGCGGCGGCGCCAGTCGGCGCGCGTACACCACGAGTTCACCCCAGACGGCGGCCGCGGCCACACCGGCGACGAGGCGGAACCCCATCGTCAGGATGTAGTTGGAGGAGATGGCGGTGACCGTGTTGGCGAGGATGAACGCCACCACCGCCACCAGGACCAGCTGCTTGCGGCGCCAGCCGGCCGTGGCGGCGGCCAGGGGGATGGCCGAGACGCCGGTGGCGATCGCGTAGATCGTCAGCGCCTGCCCCATCGCGGACTCGCTGACCGAGAGGTCGCTCGCCATCTCGGGCAGCACACCCGCGGGCAGCGCTTCGGTGAGCACCATGACGAAGGCGGCCGTGGCCAGGGCCAGCAGCGGGGACAGTGGGAGCTTCTGATTCTCCCCCGTATCAGGAGGGGAGCTTGCCGACAGCCCGGTCTGGGAGGTTGCCATGCTTGTTACCTCAAACTCTCATACGAATGCGGATTCAGGACGCTGCGGAACGGGGTGAGCCGACTGCGGATCGGAGAGCGGTTCGTGCACACCAAGCCCCCCGGCCCCACGCAGCGCGCTGCCAGCCGCAACAACCGCCGGCCGTCAGGTCATCCCGTTTCCCACAGAGATGATGGACTTATTTATGTTCTGACGGAACCGGCTGCCGTCACGCTTACGGCGAACCGCGCTCGACCTGGGGCTCAAGGGAGTTGACGAATCGTCAAACGCGCAGGTCATGGACCTGCGGAGGCGCCGATCGGTCGATGGGGGGAGGCGGACGGAGCACCGCGCGGGCGCTCCGCCGGCCACCGAATCGGCGGCGAAGGGCGTCTCACGTGCTGGACACTTCGCAGGAAGCCGCCTGCCCGGCGGGGCGAACAGCCCCGCCGGGCAGGTGAATCACGCCACAAGAGCGGGAACCGGCCAGCGGCACCTAGGCCTGGGCGTCGGGCTGACCGAACGTCACCTCATTGGCCAGGACCACGCCGTGGCTCTTGAAGTCGATGGTGATGCGGTCGCCGTGGGCGATCCGGAAGCCGTCGTGGTAGCTGGCCTTGTCGGCACCGAGCAGGACGTAGTTGACCAGACCCGGACGACGCAGCGCCGGGTACTCGAAGAGGTTGTCCACCATGTCCTGGATCCGGAAGTACAGGGCGTCCTCGCCGCAGTCGAACGGACCCTCCCAGGCGGAGACGCCGTCGCGCTCGATGACGACCCGGCCGGTCACCGAGGCCGGCGGCTCCCCGAGGAACAGCCACGGGGTGATCGAGGTGTCGCACAGCTTGCAGTACGGGTTCCAGCCCGGGTTCTGGATGTGCAGACCGATGTCGCACAGGTCGTTCCCGAAGGTGTAACCGACGTACCGCGGGTTGCCCGCGTCGTCGTTGACGTAGACGAGGGCCAGCTCCGGCTCCTCGATCAGCGCCACCGACTTCTCCGGGACGACGAGGGGCTCGCCGGGCAGCCGCAGCCAGGAACCGAAGCCCTTGAAGAACCAGTTCGGCGGCACGAACTCCTCGTCCTCGGACGGCTCGCCCTCGAACTTCGACTTGTGGGTGCGCATGAAGCCGCTCAGCAGGGCGTTCCCGCTGGCCTCCGGCAGCAGCGGCGGCAGGTACTTGACCTGCTCCTCGCCGCCCTCGACGGTGATCGGCTCGACCTCGGCCTTGATGGCGGCGACGACGTCCTCGGCGCTCTCGGCGGCGATGAACTCGGCCTGCAGCCGGCCGTCGTTGACCCGGTACAGCGTCAGGGCCTGGCCCGGCGCGGGCTTCTCGAAGCCCACGTAGCGGTCACCCTGGTATTCGCATTCGAAAAGTATGGACATCTCGGTGGTCCTCCTAGGCTCGTTGGTGCGATCGGCCCGGCAGGAGCCGGGTGGTGGTCGGGGCGGTGAGGTCCGTGAGGACCTCGTCGACCCGGTCGACGGCGGCCCGGACCCACGGCAGGGCCAGCGGGTCGGCGGCGGCCAGCGCGGCGTGCTGCTGCTCCGGGCTCTCGCCGTAGAACCGGCTGGTCGCCGCGCGCAGCCGGAGCGGCTCGGGGGCCTCCCCGAAGGCCTCGGCGCCCAGCACGCCGACGCCGTAGCGGTCGGTGAGCAGCCGGGCCAGCTCGGTCCCGGTGCGCACCCCGTGGACGGAGCGGAGCTGCTCCCGCAGCGGCTCGAAGTCCGGGTACAGGTAACAGGTGGCGCGGACCGGTGCCAGCAAGGCCCCGGCGGCGGTGAACCGCTCCGCGGTCGCCCGGGCGACGATCCCGTGCAGCCGGCGCGAGGCGGCCACGTGCGCCACGATCTCCGGCGGCTCGCCGAAGGCGTAGGCCGCCGCCACCTGGACGGGGGCGGGCGGGCTGGACCAGATCTGGCTGGCGATGGCGAGCAGCCGCGCGTGCAGCCGCCGCCCCAGGTCGCCGTCGGGCAGCAGGGCGACCCCGGTGCGCCAGCCGCCGACGGCCAGGTTCTTGGTCAGCCCGGTGGTGACCACGGTGCGCTCGGGTGCGAACGCGGCCGGGGAGACCGCCGGGGTGGCCGGGTCGAAGACCAGGTCGCAGTAGATCTCGTCGGAGATGATGACGAGATCGAGCTCCCGGGCCGCCTCCCCCAGACGCCGTACGGTGTCGGGTGAGGCGACGGCGCCGGTGGGGTTGTCCGGCAGGGTGACCACGACGGAGCGCGGATCGTGCCCGGCGGCCCGGGCCGCGAGGACCGCCTCGCGCAGCAGGTCCGGGTCCGGCACACCGCCCTCGCCCGCCGGGACGGGCACCTTGAGGACGCGGGCGCCGATGAGTTCGGCCTGGGCGGCGTAGCTGACCCAGCTGGGCCTGGGGATCACCACGTCGCCGCCGACCGCCATGATCAGGGCGAACAGCAGCGCCTTGCTGCCCGGCCCGGCGACGACCAGCTCCGGATCGGCGGCCAGCGCGCGCCGCTGCCAGTAGCCGGCCGCCGCCGTCCGCAGCTCCGGGCTGCCGGCCACCGGCCCGTAGGTGGACCGGTCGGCGGCGGCCGCCAGCCGGGCCTTCAGCTCGGGGTGGACCGGCAGGCCGATCTCCCCGCTGGCCATGATCAGGACCTGTTCGCCGGCGGCGCGTCTGCGGGCGAGGGCCTCGTCGGCGGCCAGCGTCGCCGACAGCGTCACCTTCGCGGGCTCGGGCATGGGTGTGCTCCACGGATCGGAGGGGGTCGGTACAGGGCGGTACAGGGCGGTACAGGTTCGGTGCAGGTTCGGTGCAGGTCGGTACGGATCGGCTCGTGATCGGTACCAGCCGGGGTGGGCCGGTACCCGATCGGGGCCGGGCGGCGGTCCGGACCGTCCGGCGGTCACTGCCCGCCGTAGCGGCGGCGCAGCTCGGCCTTGCGGACCTTGCCGGTCAGGGTCTTCGGCAGGACGTCGACGACCACCAGGCGCTCCGGGAAGAAGCGCTCGTCCTGCCCGGCCGCGCGCAACTCGGCGTGGATCTCGTCCAGTCCGGGCTGCGCGCCGGCGGTCACGACCACCGCGAGGATCGGGTCGTCGGTCCGGCCGGTGGATCCGACCAGGGCGGTCTCGGTCACCTCGGGGTGCCGCGAGATGATCGCTTCGAGCTCCGTCATCGGGACGACGACGCCGTCGCGGATCAGGGCGTCCTTGGCGCGGCCGAGGATGCGGACACCGCCGCGGCCGTCGTCGCGCGCGAGGTCCCCGGTGTCGAACCAGCCCTCGGCGTTGAACTCGGCGGCGAAGACGTCCTCGCGCTTGTAGTAGCCGAGGGCCTGCGCCGCGCCGCGCACCCGCAGCCGGCCGACCTGGGCGCGCCTGCCCGGATCGTCGCGGTCGTCGATGCGCAGCTCCATGGAGTCGATCGGCCCGCCGTTGCTGCTGGCCGCCCAGTCCTGGTTGTAGTCGAGCCGGGTGATGGTGACGGGCCCGAACTCGGACATCCCCCACACCGAGTAGGTGCGGGCCCCGAGGGTCTCGCGGACCTCGTCCACCAGCTCCTGGAGCACCGGCGCGGAGCCGGTGACGGCGTGGCGCAGGGTGGAGACGTCGCGGGGATCGTCCCGCTGGGACCGCGCGATGTCGACCAGGGTGGACGGCGGGCCGTAGAGGAGCGTGGCGCCGTACCGCTCGACCAGGTCGAGCAGGGCGGCGTTGCGCCGGATGTCCTGGAAGGCGACGGTGGCGCCCAGCATGACACCGGTCAGGATGCCCTGGCCGAAGCCGGAGTAGTGGACGAGCGGGGTGGTGACGGCCGCGACCAGGCTGTCGTCGAGCAGGAAGGTGTCGGCGTAGCCGCGGACGGCCGCGTGGATGGTGTTCTGGCTGTGCAGCACCCCCTTGGACACCCCGGTGGTCCCGGACGTGAACAGCACCACGAACGGGTCGTCCGGGGCGAGTTCGCGCCCGTCCAGCTCGGCCGCGCGCTGCTCCTCCCACGGGACACCGACGAAGTGGTCGTCGAAGGAGAGCGTGCCGGCGTCCCGGCCGCCGACCACCACCACGTGCTCCAGCGGCAGTTCGGCCTTCAGCGCGGTGAGGTGGGCGGCCAGCGGGTAGCCGTTCCACTCCGGGACGGTGATGCAGACCCTGGCGCCGGTGAGCTCCAGGCGGTGGCGCAGCTCGTCCTCCTGGCACACCGGGTCGATCGGGCAGATGACCGCGCCGACGCGGATGCAGGCGAACAGCAGCGGCACCATCTCCCACCGGTTGGGGAGCTGCACGGCGACGAAATC
The DNA here is from genome assembly GCF_044768625.1 of Kitasatospora sp. NPDC091207. Taxonomy (NCBI): domain Bacteria; kingdom Bacillati; phylum Actinomycetota; class Actinomycetes; order Kitasatosporales; family Streptomycetaceae; genus Kitasatospora; species Kitasatospora sp. NPDC091207. The sequence goes on along the minus strand of NZ_JBIVVS010000012.1, from coordinate 15,987 downwards.
CCCGCGCTGCACGCCCAGTTCGGCGAGCGCCAGGGCGAAGCGGTCGGTCAGCCGGGCGAGTTCGGAGTAGTCGAGGGTGTCGGTCCGGGCCTCCCCGATCCGGCGCCCGGCGACGGCGAGCTTGTGCGGCCGCAGCCGGGCCTGCCGGCGCAGGTCGTCGAGGAAGGTCTCCTCCCGCCACCAGCCGCGCCGCAGGTACTCGGCCGCGTCGGCCCGGGCCGGGGCCCGCTCCGGGCGGGCGGGCGTGCCGGCGCTCATCCGCGCTCCTTGCGGCGGGCGGCGAGCAGCTCGGGCAGCGGGTCGCCCGCGCGGCCGGCGGCGATCTCCAGGAGGTCGCGGGTGTTCTGCCGGACCCGGTCGCCGACCCAGTCGAAGACCCAGGCCTTGCGGGCCTCCGCCTCCAGGTGGAACGGGACGACCCGGGTGACGGCCAGGGCCGCCGAGCCGGCGCCGCCGATGTTGGCGATCACGCCCGGGACGACGGTGGAGCCCGCGGCCAGCACCTTGGCCTTGCCCTCGGCGCTGGAGGCGAGGTTGCCGCCCTCGACCACCAGGCGCGCGCGCAGCCGGTGCGCGTTGTCGGCGTTGATCGCGTGCTTCTGCGCCGCCAGGATCAGCAGGTCGGCGTCGACGTCGAGCCAGGCGTCCGGCTCACCAGACTGGGTGACACCCTGCGGCAGGCGGGAGCGGTCGATCCGGCCGAACTCGTCGGTGATGGCGACCAGGTCGGCCACCGGCAGCCGGTCCGCGCTGATGGTGCCCTGGACGTCGGCGACGCCGACCACGATGTGCCCGCGGTCCTCCAGGAAGCGGGCGACCGCGCGGCCCACCGCGCCGAAGCCCTGCACCACGACGCGGGCCGAGTCGGTGCGGCCGCTCTCCTCCAGGGCGGTGACCGCGGCCACCCCCACCCCGTGCCCGGTGCAGTCGATCAGCGGCTCGTAGTACGTGCGCCAGTCGATCGGCATGTCCGGGGCGCCCAGCCGGAAGCGCGGGTCGTAGCCGGCCTCCGCGAAGAACACGGCCCGGTCCGCCGGGGTGACGCCCATGTCGATGCCGAGGTGGATGCCGCCGTGCAGCAGCGGCTTCACCGTCCGGCCGAAGGTCTTGAAGGTCTCCTCGCGGTTGCTGCCGTCGGAGACGATGCCGGCCTTGGCGCCGCCGATGCGCAGCCCGGCGAGGGTGAACTTGTCGGTCATGTCGCGGGCCAGGCCCGCCACTTCCTCCTCGGTGACCCCGGTGGTCATCCGGGTGCCACCCATGGCCAGGCCGTCGACGAGGGAGTCGACGACCACCCAGCCCTTGATCGCGCCACCGCTGCCGTTCAGGTGAACGGCGAATGCGGGTGCCTGGGTCTCTTCCACGGTCATTGCGAAGTCCTTCGGTACCTAGGTGGGTTCAGAGAGCCGACGGTGTGCCGCGCAGACGCGGCGGCCGCCCGGGGAGGCGCGGCCGCGCACGTCTGCTGACGGACCGTCACTGATACAACTGTGCGAAGCCTCGCAGAATCTCCAGGCCGTCGCTGCGGAACTCCAGATGTGCCTGGGCCCCGTGGATCCGCCCGTCGTCGGAGCGGATGAACTCCACCGGGGCGTGCTCCGAGCGGCCGATGGACCGGAAGCCCTCGGGGGCCTCCTGCAGGTAGAGGGTGTGACGGTGGAACACCGTCACCGTCGGCTTCACATGGGTGAAGAGCGACTCCTCCTTGTCGACCTGCACCTCGTAGCCGCCGACGCGCTGGGGCCCCTCGGCGAGCCGGCCGCCGGCCGCGACGGCGATGATCTGCATACCGCCGCAGATCCCGAAGACCGGGACGTCGGCGCCCATCACGAGGTCGATGAGCGGCCGGTAGAAGTCGCTGTCATAGGCCCGCACCTTGGTGCCGCTCAGGACGATCGCCTGGTAGCGGCCGCCGAGGTCGGCGGGTACCGAGTCGGCACGGACGACGTCCGTCTCCGACCCCAGTTCCTCGAACCGGCCGCGGAGCTGCTTCAGCGACAGCGTTCCGTTGTTGACGACTAGCACACGGGATTTCGCCACGTGCCCTGCTCCTCACGCTCGTGTGATGACGGTTCCGGTGCGCTCGGCGATCAGGTCGGTCACGGGTGCGCTGCCGATGACGACGCGTTCCACTCCTCCGTCCAGGGCCTCCCCCGCGGCGCGCAACTTCTTGCGCATCCCGCCGGTGGCGCCCTTGTCCCGGAACTTGGCCGCGGCTTCCGCCGTGATCCGGCGCACCGGCTGATCGTCGATCAGCAGGTGCGCGACATCCGTGACGAGGACCAGCTGTTCGGCCCCGATCCCGCCCGCGACGGCGGCGGCGGCCCGGTCGCCGTCGGTGTTCACCTCGCGACCGGCCGCGTCCCGCGCCAGCGGGGTGACCAGGTACGCGTGCCCCGGCCTGAGGTTCTTCAGCACCGTCGGGTCCACGCCGGTGATGGGGCCGACGAGATTCTCCAGTTCGACGAGCTGCTTCTCCTTCCACCACCAGCGCTCGCCCTCGCCGGCGGTCACCAGGCCGTCGCTGCCGAGCGCCCGCTCGGCGGTGATGCCGCGCTGCTCCAGACGTCGCAGGACGTCCTCGGCGAGCTCGGCACTGACGGTCTTGATGTCCTCGATGACCTCGGGGGTCGTCCACCGGCTCTGGTTGCCGTAGCGGTCGCGCAGGATCGCCGAGGGCTCGTGGTAGCGGGGGCTGAGGTTCTTCAGCGGCTTGGACCAGCCGTGCACCAGGACCAGCGGGCGGTCCTGGCCGAACCGGGCCAGGTCGTCCCACCAGGTGCCGGCGAGGTCGTCGACCGTGCTGCCGCCGAGCTTGACGACGGTCGGGGTGTCGGTGGCGGTCGTCCCGGTCATGCGGGCATCACCGGCTGCATGGTCAGCCCCGTCTCCTCGGGCAGGCCGAAGCGGAGGTTGAGGACCTGGATCCCCTGGCCCGCCGCGCCCTTGACCATGTTGTCCAGCGCCGCCAGGACGACGATCCGGCCGCCCTCCTCGTCGTGCAGGACGGTCACGTCGCAGTAGTTGGAACCCAGGACGGCCTGCGGGTCCGGCACCGGGATCAGCGTCTCGTTGTGCCGGCGGACCCGCACGAACGGGTGCTGCTTGTAGAACCGCAGGAAGGCGCGGCTCAGGGTGCGCGCGTCCACCTCGTCGTCGGTGAACACGTAGGAGCTGGCCATCAGCCCGCGCACGTGCGAGACGCCGTAGGCCGACATGCTCAGCGAGTCGATCCCGCCCGGCTTGCTGCGCTCCAGGAAGTCCTTGACCTCCGCCGCGTGCCGGTGCCCGGACGGCGCGTACGGCGCGATGGCGCCGTTGCGCAGCGGGTGCAGGTCGGCGGTCCGCAGGGACAGGCCGCCGCCGCTGGAGCCGGTCTTGCCGTCCACCACCACGGTCCTCAGGTTGAGGCCGAGGCCGATCACCAGCGGGGCGAGCCCGATGGTGATCGCGGTGGCGAAGCAGCCCGGCAGGGAGATCAGCGGGGCGCCGGGCAGCTGGTCGCCGATCAGCTCCGGGACACCGTAGACGAACCGGTCGGCCAGGCCGTCCGCCCGTCGCACGTCCGGGTACCACCTGTCGTGCAGCTCCGACGTCTGGATCCGGAAGGCGCCGCTGAGGTCGATGACGCAGGGCACCTCGTCGGCCAGCCGCGCCGCCAGCTCCGCCGAGGCGGTGGCGGGCGTGGCGAGGAAGACGACGTCGCAGCGGCCGGCGAGGTTCGTGCTGACCGGTTCGATGGTCAGCCCGAGGTCCAGCCGCAGACCCGGGTGGAGCTCGGCGGGGCGCCTTCCCGCGCTGGCGTTGCCGCCCAGGAAGGTGAGCTCCAGCTCGGGGTGCTGGGTGACCAGCCTGATCAGTTCACCGCCGGCGAGCCCGGAGGCTCCGAAGATGCCGACCCGGATCATCCGATCTCCTCCCGTACGTAGCGGCCGATGGCCGTGGCGATGTCCACCCCGGTCGCCGAGGCCACCGCGCGGAAGGCCGGTGCGTGGTTGACCTCGTTGACGACGTAGCCGTTGGGCGTCGCGAAGAGGTCGATGCCGAAGATGCCCTCGCCGAGGACGTCCAGGACACCGTCGACGATCTTCTGCACCTCGGGGTCGAGGTCGACGGCGCGGTTGCGGTTGCCCAGCGCCGCGTTGCTGCGCCAGTCCGTCCCCGCGCTGTGGAACTCGGCGATGGCGACCAGTTCGCGGCCGACCACGAAGCAGCGCAGCGAGGAGCCGCCGGCCAGGTAGGGCTCGACCAGCGAGGCCTGCTCGAAGCCGTGCCCGAGGTCCTCGACGTAGTCGTAGACCGAGTGCGCGGAGTCCGCGTCCCGCAGCAGGGTGACGCGCTTGCCCATGCCGCCGAAGACGGGCTTCAGCACGACCGGCGGCGGCAGTTCGGCCAGCGCCTTCTCGAAGTCCCGCCGGGACAGCACGAGACGGTAGTCGGGCACCGGCACGTCGGCGGCGCGCAGCTGGGCGCGCAGCGTCAGTTTGTTCTCACAGGCCTGGATGGCCGAGACGGTGTTCAGGGTGGGGATCCGGGCCGCCTCCGCCACGGTGGCGATCAGACCGCCGCGGGTGTAGCTGCGGCTGCGGATGAGCACGGCGGCGAACCCGCCGAGCGAGGCCGACTCCTGGTCTCCCAGGGCGAGGGACTCGTCATTGACCCACTCGACGCGCAGGCCGAGGCCCGCGGCCGCGTCGATCAGCCGGCGCTCTTCCCAGCCGACCCGGTCGGCGACGATGGCAACAGTGCGTTCCATGGGGTTACTGGCCCCAATCGCGGAGCTGCACCTCGACCATCTGGAGGCTGAGCCGGCCCTCCACGACGTCCTCCACACGGAGCGTCAGCATGCACTCGGGGCAGGCGATGGTCTCGCCCTGCACCAACGGCGGGGTGGTCAGATCGGTCTCGCATTCGGGGCACAGGCCGGTCAACGTGCCAGCAGACATTGTCATCTCCGTAGTCGTTCTCGGGTGTTCTTCGGTGTTCTTCGGTGGCGGTGAATCAGGGATCCGGCGCGGAACGGGGATCCGGCGCGGAACCGGTCAGAGGGCCTGGAACTCGACGGCGGCCTTGCGGATCGCGTCCCGGTCGAGCAGGTCGCGGTCGTCCCGCTCCTGCCGCCCGGTGAGCCAGGACGTGAAGGCGTCCACGTCGACGGACTCGGCCAGCTCGTCGAGGGCCCACGTGACCAGGGGCGAGGTCAGCCGGGTGCGCACGCGCAGTTCGCGGGAGTTCCCGACGATCTCCGGGGCCAGCGTCTCGTAGGCCTCCGGGTGGGTCAGCTGGCCGGGCAGCTCGTAGGCGAAGGCGTGCGGGGCCGTGGGGCCGGACTGGAAGGCGTCGCCGAGCCGGGCGCCGCGCAGCGCGGCGTTGGTGAGCTCGGTGAGGTGGCTCAGGTCGAAGCGGGTGTCGCCGTAGATGACCCGCAGCGAGGTGAGCAGCTCGGCGAGCGGGGCGTTGCCGCCGCGCTCACCGATGCCGCCGGCCGTCGCGGAGATCCACTTCGCCCCCGCCCGGTAGGCGGCCAGCGAGTTGGCGACCGCCATGCCCAGCATGTTGTGCGAGTGGATCTCGATCTCGGAGCCGTCGATCGCGGTGATGCTGCGGATCTGCTCCTCCATCTGCCACGGCGACAGGTAGGCGACGGTCTCCGCGAGCCGGAACCGGTCGGCGCCGGCCTCGAAGCCCGCCTCGACATAGGGGACGAGCCGCTCCTTCGGGGTGCGGGCGCCGTCCTCGCCGCTGAAGGTGACGTGGAAGTCACGCTCCTTGGCGGCGACGATGGCCGCCCGGGCCACCGCGATCAGGTACTTGGTGCTGGACGAGCTCAGCTTGAGGGCCGCGTGCTGCTCGGACGTCGGGATCGAGAACATCACCGACCGCACGCCCAGCCGCTTGGCCTCGTCCAGGGCCTTCACCACCTGCTGGCGGTCCCGCACCACGACCAGGCTCAGCGAGCGCTCCGGGCCCACCGCCTCGTGGGTGGCGAGGATGAGGTCCGCGTCCTTGCTCGACGGACCGGAGATCATCCCGACCTCGACCAGCTCGACGCCCGTGCGGACCAGGAGGTCGGCGATGTGGGCGGCGTCCTTGGGGCCGAACTCGACGCCGGCCATGTGCGCGGAGTCCCGCAGCGTCGCGTCGGACAGATGGGGCAGCCCCTGCGGGGGCACGTTCTCCTTCAAGTGCTCTGCTGGTGCCATGTGCGTTCCCTCCTTTTCCCGAGCCGGGTTCCCATTCGCGCTGACCTCGGCTCCGGCCTGAATTCTCGCGATGCGGCATGTACGAATGAAGCAGGGCCGAAAGAGCGGCGATGCGTAGTGCGCTCGACGAATATGGTGGTCGATCGCGTTGTGAAGGGACAACACCGGCAATGTCAGGAGCTTGTCAAGGACTGTGATGGAACGTCATGGACGGTGAGCTGTGCGGACTTCTGGTAGGCATGCCGACAATTTCCTGGACAGGCCTCCAGGGGGGCCTGTATCGCTGAATAAGCGCGCGAAATCCGCGCCGAGCGGCGGGAGTCCGGCGGCCATGCCCCGGGAGTCGTTCGAGCGCCCTCGACGGTGTACCGCCCCCGTACCGCCGCACCCCCACGACCCGAGAACGGAGTCCTGGCACCGTGAGAACGGACCGGTCCAACCGTACGAACGCACCCCGCGCCACCGGGGGAAGCGACCTCTTACCGATCTGAGCACGGCCCGTAGAAAGGAGAGAACTTCCGATGGTCGTTCCACAGGAACTCAAGCCCACCGTCCAGGGGGCCGGCGATCCGTCGTCGGCCGCCGCGGCCCGCGAGCTGGCCGAGCGGATCGCCCGGCCGACCGCCGCCGAGCGCGACCGTGACCACCGCTGGGACCCGGCCCTCTTCGCCGAACTGGCCGGCGCCCGGCCCGGCCCCGGCCTCGCCGGGCCGCTGGTACCGCGCGCCCTCGGCGGCGCCGGCCTCAGCGCCACCCAGACCTGTGCCCTCCTCGAAGGCCTGGGCGAAGGAGCCCGCGACCCGGGCCTCGCCCTCGCCGTCGGCGTCCACGCGGTACTCGCCACCGTGCCGCTGCGCGCCTTCGGCAGCCCCCGCCAGCGCGAGCGCTACCTGCCCCTGATGGCCTCCGGCGACTGGATCGGCGCGGTGTCGCTGCGCCAGACCCAGGGTGCCGCCCTCGCCCCGACCGTCACGGCCCGGCCCGGCACGCCGGGGCTGGGCGGCTGGGTGCTCACCGGCGACCTGGACCTCGTCGCCGGCGGCCCGGTGGCCCACCACTTCCTGGTCGTCGCCACCCACGAGGGCGGCGGCCGGACCGCCTTCGTCCTGGACCGCTCCACGCCCGGCCTGCTGATCACCGAGTCGGCGCCGGCGGCCATGCGCACCTGTGCCTGGGGCCGGCTGGTCCTGGACGGCTGCCACGTCCCGGACGAGGCGGTGCTGGGCACCGTCGGCGGCGCCGGGGCCGAGGTCGAGCCGCTGCTGGCCTCACTGGACTGGGTGTTCTCCAGCGCGCCCTGGGTCGGCGTCATGCGGGCGCTGGTCCGGGACGCGGTCGACGGCGCCGGCGAGCGCCAGGTGTTCGGCCGGCCCCTCGTGCACGCCCAGTCCGTCCGGTTCACCCTGGCGGACCTCGCCACCCGGTGCGAGCTGGCGTCCGGGCTGCTCTACCGGGCCGCCGGGCAGTTCGACTCCGGCGGCCGGCCCACCCGCCAGGACGCCGCCACCGCCCGGCTCTTCGTGGCGGCCGCCGCACGGGCGGTCGCCGAGGGGGCCGCCCGGCTGTCCGGGCCGGCCGCCCTGACCAGCGACCACCTGATCGCGCGGGCGCACCGCGACGCGCTGTTCTTCGCGGAGACCGGCGGCGGCACCGAGGTGCTGCGTCCGGTGATCGCCGCGTCCCTGCTCGGGCTCGGCTGATGTGAGGACTGATACCGACATGACCGACACACCGCACGGCACCGTCCTCAGCTTCCCGGGCACCGCCTCCCGGGCCGCCGAGACCGACGCGCAGGGCCGGATGCCCTCGCCGAACTGGACGGAGATCATCGACAGCGGGTACCTGCGGCTGTTCCACCCGACGGCCTCGGGCGGCACCGGAGCCGACGGGCTCACCCAGCTGGCGGCGATGGAGGCGCTGGCCCGGGCCTGCCCCGGCAGCTACTGGACCGCCACCGTGTCCGGCCTGCTCTGCGGCAAGCTGATCTCCCGCTACAGCAGGCCGAGCGAGTACGACCGGCTGCTGAAGCCGCTGATCTCCGGGGAGAAGCTGGCCTGCTTCGCCATCGTGGAACCGCCCGCGGGCAGCGACGCCGGCACCTACACCACCACCGTGCGGCCCGCCGGGGCCCCCGGCGAGGGCTTCGTCATCAGCGGTGAGAAGGCCAAGATCACCAATGCGCCCGACGCCGACGTCGCCGTGACGCTCGCCCGCCGGCAGAAGGCCCCCGGGGACGAGGGCCACGACTGGTGCCTCGCCTTCGTGGACCTCGACCAGCCCGGCGTGCGCCGCTACGAGACGCCGCGGATGGGGCTGCGCGGTATGCCCTGGGGCGGCATCGTCTTCACCGAGGCGGTGGTCTCCGAGGCCGACGTGGTGCCCGTGCCCTTCGGCGAACTGGCCGGTGAGCTGGCCGAGCTGATGGCCTGGGGGTGGCTGCTGATCTCGGTCTCGGCCATCGCCATCGCCGAGTCCGCCCTGGACGCCTCGGTCCGGTACGCGGGTGAGCGGGTCTCCTTCGGGCGGCCCCTGGCGCACATGGAGGGCGTCCAGACCCAGCTCGCCGAGTCCCGCGCCCAGATCGACGCCGCCCGGGTGCTGGCCCGCAAGGCGGTGACCGAACTCGCCGCCGGCCGGTCGGCGCGGGAGGCGATCGCCATGCTCAAGATCTACGCGACCGAGATGGCCGTCGAGGTCGCCGCCCGCGCCGTGCAGATCCACGGCGCGGCCGGCGTCACCCGGGGACACGAGGTGGAACGCCTCTACCGGGACGCGCAGATGAACGTCATCGGCGGCTTCACCTCCAACCGCCTGCGGGAGACGGTCGCCGAGAGCCTGGGCCTGGGTCCGGCGGTCTACCAGCCCTTCGACTGGCTGACACCGGCCGGCCTCGGCACCGACCCGGCCGGCTTCGACGGCCTCGTCAGGACCGCCGGGGCCGTTCCCGCGTAGGACCGGAATTCGGCACCTCCGGGGGTTCTTCCGGACCGGCGCGTCGGTCCGGAAGAACCCCCGGGATATCGGGACCGGCCGGCCGGTCGAATTCTGGGTCGACCCGAATTCGTCACGCCGAATTCACCGGGCGAAGCACGGCCGGTACATTCGGCCGGCGTACCGGCCCGGGGCCGGGGTTTCACCTTCACCGGGGTTTCACCTTCCCCGGCTTTCCACCGCCACCGGGATTCCCCGGTCACCGGATATTGCCCGGGGGCTTCCGGCCCGGGTCCGCCCGAATGGGCGGGGTCCGCTGCTCGTCCGTGGACCGGGGGTGCGGCCGGCGGGCCGCGCCCCCGCCCGGGCCGGGTCGGCGGTGGGTGAGCCCCGGCGGGCGCTTCTCGGCGAAGGCGGCCACGCCCTGCTTCTGGTCGGCGGCGGCGAAGGCGGCGTGGACCAGCCGGCACCGCGCCCGCGTCTCCCTGATGGCGGCGCCGGCCGCGAAGGCCTTCTCCGACCCGGTGACCACCAGGGCGCCGGTCCCCGGGTCGCGGTCGAAGGCGGTGGCGGCCGCGACGACCTCGTCCACCGCGCGCGCCCACCACCCAGAGCGCCCGGGAGCTGGGCCGGCGAACCACGTCGACGACCCGCCGCGATGATCAACTCGCCTGCGGACATTTAGCTTTGACGCAACATCACGTCTTTGTTTGGTAACGGCGAAAGCGTATGGTGCCGGATCATCCCGGGCAGGTACATGCTGTGGGCATGCACGCGCGACGCCGCCGCCGCACCCGGCCGACGCGTCCGCGCGGGCCCACGGGGAAGTCGTTGTCGCGCGAAGGTCGGCGATGGTCAGATGAGCACATTCGACATGTGGAACTGTTTCGTCTGCGGCACGGCCTGCTCGGCGGCCGCCACCCGCTGCCCCACCTGCGGGGCCGGCCCGGGAGGCTACACCCCGGGCCCCGGGTCCCCCGGGCTGCCCCCGCCACCGGGGCCGCTCGTGCCGGGGCCCGTGAAGCCCATGCCGTCGACGGCCCCGACCTTCGCCCCGGCGAGCCCCGCCACCGGCGGTACCGCGGCGCCCGCGCCGTCGAGCAGCTGGACACCGGCGCCCCGGCCCGGCCCCCACCCGCAGGCCCCGCACCTGGCCACGGACGCCACCCGCTACCTCTGCGCGGCCGTGCAGCTGGAGAGCGACCTGAGCAACCGGGCCATCGAGTCCGTCCTCAAGGAGACGCACCGCGCCATCGCCTCCTCACCCGGCGTCGACCTGGTCTGCGTCCTGCGCTACGCGCTCGCCGCACGCGCCCGGCAGACCACCGCCCAGGTCCTGCTCGCACTGACCGCGATCGCCCTGCTGGCCTCCTTCGCCTACCAGCCCCTCTCCGACCCCTCGACCTCCGTCGTCCCGCTCCCCCTGCCACCCCTCGGCCTCCCGCTCCTCGCCGTCGCCTGGGGCATCGTGCTGGTCGAACGGCTCATCACGTTCTACAGCGTGCTCCGGCCCAAACTGCGCCGGGACGCCTTCGACCCCGCCAGGGCACCGAGCGCCCGGCCCCAGGACGAGAACCTGCTGAGCCGGCTGGCCACCGAGGACCAGCAGGGGAACGTCTCGGTCTTCTCCGGCTACGAGCCGTTCCTCGGCTACGGCCGGCTGCTCAACAGCTGGAACTTCACCGTCGCCGTGGACCGGCCCGGAGAGTCCTTCGACCAGGTGCTCCCGTTCACCCTCAAGACGCTGGACACCGAGGTCATGGCGGCGGTCGCCGCCCTCGGACTGCCCGGTGTGGAGATCTCCGAGCGCGTCTTCGTCAGCGGCGCGGACCTGGCCCAGGGCCTGGACCCGGCGCTGCGCCCGCTCCTGCTCCCCCGCCCCGAGGGCCGGCCGCAGATCGCCCTGGGGCCCGCGGTCCTCGACCGGCTGCGGGACGACGGCTCCGGGCGGGCCCGGCCGTACCTGGTGACCACCGTCTCGGGCTGGAACAGCGAACTGGTGGCCAGCACGACGGTCCGCTTCTCACTGAGCCCCGCCCGGGACCTGCTGTTCGTCGAGGGCGCCGTCTCCCTGCTCCCGCCGCTCCACCGCCGCTACCACCAGGTCGACCACCTGCTCGACCGCCCCACCTGGTGGCAACTGCTGGCCCTGCTGCGCGGCTCCGCCGCCGCCGTGCCGTTCCGGCTGCCGACCGCCCCGTTCAAGGTGCTCGCCCTGGTGGCCGGCCGCCTGGCCGACAGCCGCAAGGAACGCGACCAGCGCCGGCAGATCGCCCTCGGCGCGTTCAACTACGGCGCCGCGCTGAGCCTTCGGGAGACGGCGAGCGACCCCCAGTTCCACCGGTACTTCCAGCAGGTCGACAGCCAGATGTACTCCAAGATCGTCGAACGCCGCGTCCTGGACACGCTCACCGACTTCCTGGCGGCCCACCAGGTGGACATCTCCGAACTCCGGGAGCGCCAGAACGTGATCTACAACGGCGGCGTGTTCACCTCCGGCAACGCCACCGTCAACTTCGTCAACTCCTCGGTGGCCGCCGGAGCCGCCAGCAGGATCATGAACCGGGCCGGCCGAGCACCGGCCGGCGGGAGAAGGGAAGGCTGATGACCGAGGACCGTCGCATCACCGGTGGATTCCACGTCAGCGGCAACGCCAACGTCACCATCACCGGGTCGGGGGTGGCCGCCGGCGAGAACTCCTCGGCCACCGTGCACACCTCGTCGGCGCCGGTCGACGAGGAGGCGCTCGCCCGCCGGGTCCTCGCCCTGGCCGAACAGCTGCGGCAGAGCCCGGACCCGGCCTCCGCGCGGACGGCGGCGGACCTCCAGCAGGCGGTGACCGCGCCGGCGCGACGCTGGGAGCAGGTGCTGGCCTACCTGACCCGGGCCGGGCAGGGCCTGGCCGTCACCACGGCGGTCGCCACCGAGATCCAGGGCCTGGACGAGGCGGTCCGGGCGCTGCTGCCGTAGCGCCGCTGCCCGGGGCCGCGGCCGACACGAACGGTGGAGACCGCGCAGACCGCGGGCGGGACTCGGGCGGGGACCGCCGGGCCGACGGACGGGGAACGGCCGTCGGCGCGTCCCGTCGCACAGACATCGCAACCACGCGTCACCGACGCGACCTGAAGGGGGATACACATGGCCGAGACCAGGGGTGTTCTGCTGCCCGCCTATGTGCTGGCCGACGAATCGGCCTCGATGGGCCCCTACCTACAGGAACTGTCGGACGGTCTGATCTCGCTGTGCGAGGGGCTGCGGGCCGAACCGATGATCGCCGCCAAACTGCGCCTGGCCGTCCTCGGCTTCTCCGACGACGTGCAGGTCCGGCTCGCGGTCGCCGACATGCGCACCGAGACCAACCTGCCGCAGGTGGTCATCCGGGGCACGACCAGGTACCAGGCGGTCTTCGACGACCTGCTGCAGCGCATCCCGACCGACGTGCAGTGGCTGCGCGGCCAGGGGTACAAGGTGCACCGCCCGGTGGTGTTCTTCCTCAGTGACGGCCAGCCGACCGACGGGGACGCCTGGCGGCACGCGCACACCGTCCTGACCGACCGGGTCCGTACCCCCACCTCCCCGAACATCATCGCCTGCGGGATCGGCGACGCGCAGGCCCGGACCATGCTGGAGGTGGCGACCCGGCCGGAGTTCGCCTTCGTGGCCAAGGCGGGCACCGACATCGGCCGGGCCATCGCCGAGTTCTTCCACTCGCTCACCGCGAGCCTGGTCGCCTCCACACGGGCGCTGAGCTCGGCCAGCCCCCAGCTCGTCGTCAACCGGCCGGACCAGTTCACCATGGCCATCGACGAGGTCGGCCTGTGATTCCGTACGGCCGTGACGACGCCCCGCCGCCGCCGCCGTCGCCCCCCGGTGCCGCGGCCGGCCCCGCGCCCTGGGGGCGGATCGCAGTCGGTGCGCCCGGTGTCGAGTTCGAGTCGCGCCCGCCCGACGAGGACTCCTTCGACGTGCCCGACACCGAGTGCGACGGCTGGTCCACCCCCGGCCTCACCCTGCGACTCGCCTCGGTGCGGGGGGCCCAGCACCGCTACTACCGCAAGCCGCGCCAGGACACCGCCCGCGCGGTGTCGCACGAGTCCAGCGGCACCGTCGTGTTCGCCGTCGCCGACGGCGTCTCCAGCGCGACGAGCGCCGAGCTCGGCGCCGTCGAGGCCTGCCGGGCCGCGCTGGAGCGGATGCTGCTCCAACTCTCCTGGAGCACCGCGGCCCTGGACCTCCAGGATGTCGCCCGGCACGCCGCCGAGCGCCTGCACCGACTCGCCCGCGGCCGGCTGAACACCCCCGCACCGAACCCCTCCGACGTCGCCGGCCTGTACGCGACCACGCTGGTCGCCGGCGTGGTCCGCCCGCACCCCGACGGGCCGGTCGTCCAGCTGTGCCGGGTCGGGGATTCGGGCGCCTGGCTGCTGGACCGCCCGCACGGCCGCTACCGCCCGCTCTTCACCTCGAAGACCGGCGCGGACACCGTCCTGGTCTCCAACGAGGTGACCCCATTGCCCAGCGTGCCCGACCGGCTCGAACAGGCCACCGCGCGGCTCACGCCCGACCTGGCCCTGCTGGTCGGCACCGACGGCTTCGGCGACCCGCTCGGCGACGGCGACGGCCAGGTCGGCGCGCTCTTCGCCCGCCACCTCGCCCAACCGCCGCCCCCGCTCTGGCTCGCGCACGTGCTGGACTTCTCCCGGGAGACCTTCGACGACGACCGGACGCTGCTGGCGGTCTGGCCCCGCGACCCGGCGGCCCCGCGATGACCGCCCCCGCACCCACCGTCGACCGCGGCACCCTCGTGCTGGACCGCCTCCTCGGGCAGGGCGGCCAGGGCGTGGTCCACCGGGTGGCCAACCGGCGGATCAACGAGGCCGACGGCGACGGCTGGGAGGTCGTCTACAAGGAGTACGACCCTGCCCTGCTGCCCGTGCTCGACGCCGACGCCCTGACCGCCATGGTCGGTCTGCTCGGCGACCTGAGCGGGAGCGAGGGCAGGTGGCTCTGCGAGAAGACCGCCTGGCCGGCCGCCGTCGTCCGGCACGAGGGCCGCACCAGCGGCTTCCTGATGCGGGCCGCTCCCGACCGCTTCCACTTCGACCTCCGGAGCCTCGGCAACCCGGCCGCCACCACCCGCCGGCTCGCCAACCTGGAGTTCCTGCTCAACGACGACGCGTACGTCGCCGGGATCGGCCTGGCCGTCAGCGAGCGGGACCGGCTGCTGCTGCTGGCCGACCTGGCCGCCACCCTCGGCCGGCTGCACCGCATCGGCATCACCGTCGGCGACCTGTCCCCGAAGAACCTGCTGTTCACCACGGCCGGCCGGCCCGAGTGCTTCCTCATCGACTGCGACGCGACGCGTTTGCGGGGGGCCAGCGTCCTGCCGCAGGCCGAGACGCCGGACTGGCAACTCCCGGCGGGCGAGGAGAAGGCCACCCCGGCCGGAGACGTCCACAAGCTGGCGTTGCTCGCCATCCGTCTGTTCGCCCGTGACCAGACCACCACCGACCCCGCCGCCCTGGCCGCGGTCAGTCCGGCACTCGGCGACCTGGCCCTCGCCGGCCTCGACCCGGACCCGTCCCGACGGCCCACGCCGGGCCTGTGGGCGGAGCACCTCGGGGTGGCCGCCGTCGCGGCATCCAGCGCACCCGCCGCCGCACCGGGTGTGACCGGTCCGGGTGGGCCTCCTCCCGGCCCGCCACCGGCCGGCCCGGGGGGCACCCCACAGGGCCCGACCGCCCCGCCGACGCCCACCCCGAAGTCCCCCGTGGCCGTCGGCATCGGCGTGATCGCCCTGCTCGCCGCCGCCGTCATGGCGATCGTCTTCGTCCAGTCCCGCCACGACTCCGGGTCGGACCCGGACCTCTCCGTCCCGACGGTGACCACCAGCTACAGCACGGTCCCGCTCCCCGCACCCGCCAGTCCCAAGCCCCCGAAGAGCACCCCGGCCGATCCGCCCTACACAGCGCCCGCGCCCGTCCACACACCCACCTACACGCCCCCACCGACCACTCCCGACATGTACGAGAGCGCGGAGGTCGGATCCTGCTTCTACGACAACGGCACGAGCGAAGTCGCCAAGCTCTCGCCGACCGCCTGCACCACGGGCGCGTTCAAGGTGCTGCGGATCTTCAACGGCACCACCAATCTGGACAGTTGCAAGAACATCACCGACTACGACGAGAGCGTGTCGTCCCGGAACCACAACCTCGTCCTCTGCCTCACCTACCTGAGCCCGGGAGGCGACGCCTTCCACGCGGATCAGGGCGACTGCGTCTACGGCCCCAACTCCACCGGCCCCTGGGGAAAGACGTCCTGCCAACGCGGCGCGTTCAGCGTCCTGGCCAGCTACCGCGGGACCACCGACCACGCGAAGTGCGACTCCTGGCCGAACTACAACCTGTCGAAGACCTTCACCGTCCCCGGCAACTCCACACTGGACGTCCTGCTCTGTCTCTCCTACACCTACCCGGACGCCATCGGCTACGCCAAGACCGGCGCCTGCCTGCTCAAGTCCGGCAGTGAGACCAAGCCGGTCTTCTCCAACGTCAGCAGCTGCTCGGCCGCCAACATCGTCGTCGCCGGACGCACCAATGCCTACCACGCCACTTCCTTCTGCGGTCAGTACGGCTGGACAACGTTGCAGGTCCCCGACTACCCGTACCTCGACTACACGGTCTGCTGGCGCTGGCGATAAGTCACCGGCACAACGCAAAGAACCCCCACCCGAAATCGGGTGGGGGTTCTTCACAATGATTGTTCGGCGGCGTCCTACTCTCCCACAGGGTCCCCCCTGCAGTACCATCGGCGCTGTGAGGCTTAGCTTCCGGGTTCGGAATGTAACCGGGCG
>NZ_JBIVVS010000011.1:0-264218 GCF_044768625.1 Kitasatospora sp. NPDC091207 | reverse complement strand
GTCGGTGGTCCGGTGGGCCCGGGGGGCCCCGCCCCCCCCCCCCCGCCCCCCCCGGGGGGGGGGGGGGGGGGGGGGGGGGGGGGCCCCCGGGGGGGGGGGGGGCCCCCCCCGCCGCCGGGCACGGAGTGCGCGAGGGGATCAGCAGGTGCCGGCCGGCCGGTCGCGGACCACCAGGTCACTGCGGCCCGCGGTGGCGTCCACCCAGACCACCCGGGTGCCCCGCTCGGCGGCGGGCAGGTACTGGCCGCCGCGGTTGCAGGAGAGCCGCTCGGGGGTACCGCCGACGAGCGGGACCTGCCAGAGCTTCGGCAGCGTGGCGTTCTTCCAGCCGCCGTCGGCCTCGTCGCTGCCGACCTGGTAGGTGACGGCCCGGTCGGAGGCGGTGAGGGTCCCGTTCGAGGGGGCGTTCGGCGAGTCGCCGGACACGAGCTCGGTCACCCCGGAGCCGTCCAGCGCGCCGGAACGGACCGACCGGCGCTTGGTGCCGTCGCCGGAGGTCTCGACCCAGAGCAGTCGCCCGCCCGCGAGCTGGGTGGAGTTGGTCCACGCCTTCGGGGCGGCCGTCGGGTACTGGGCGGTGACCTTGCCGAGCGCGATCGAGTAGACGGTCGGCGCGTCGACCTCGCCCTGGTCGCCCGTCCAGTGCTCGGACCAGCCGAGGACGCCGTCCTTGAGGGTCACGCCCGACACATCGTGGTCGGCGGCCGCCGGGACCGGCACCGCCGGGCCGCCGTTGCGGGACAGGTACGCCCGGCTCCGGTTCGAGGCCGGGTCGAAGGCCCGGAAGGCGATGTCGCCGCCGGACACCTGGACGTCACCGGGCATGCTCGACGGGGAGGAGAACAGGGTGGTGACGGGGCCGCCGGCCAGCGCGCGGGTCAGCACGTCCATCGACCACTTGCCTTGGGCATCGGTGCCGAGGGCCAGCCACACCGCGGACGTGCCGTCGGTGGCGGGCCAGCTGTGCGCGCGGTTGTCCTCCGGGCTGAGCCGGACCGGGGTACCGCCCCCGGTGAGGGAACCCGTGTACAGGGGGCTGCCGGCGTTCGGTGCCGCCTTGGCCATCACCCAGCGGCCGTTGGCGACCGCGGGGATCGCCGGGCCGGAGACGTCGCGCAGCAGGGCCCGGCTGTCCACGCCGATCCGGTTCTGCCAGCCGGCCCGGATCCCGTGGGCGTCGAACGCGGCTGCCACCGAACGGAGCTGGGCCCGGTCGAGCTTGAGGTCCCGGCCGGCGGCGAGGACGGC
This sequence comes from Kitasatospora sp. NPDC091207, assembly GCF_044768625.1. Classification (NCBI taxonomy): domain Bacteria; kingdom Bacillati; phylum Actinomycetota; class Actinomycetes; order Kitasatosporales; family Streptomycetaceae; genus Kitasatospora; species Kitasatospora sp. NPDC091207. Next base: position 262,970 of record NZ_JBIVVS010000011.1, on the reverse strand, counting down.
GTTGCGCCCTGCCACGAAGTCGTCCAGCGGGGTGAGGTAGTCGGCGAGCGCGCGGTAGATCACCCGGTCCGCGACGAGCGGGTCCAGGGTGCGCCGGATGTCCCAGAGCGCGCCGCCGAAGATGGTGGAGTTGAGGTGCACCCCGCCGCTGTCGACCGCGCCCCCCACGCCGAGGTAGTCGTCGACGGTGGTGCGGTGGTCGTCCAGCCGCCGCTGGGCGCAGGCCTCCGGGGTGCCGGTGCGGCAGAGGCTCTCGCCGAGCAGGGCGGCCTTCGGGTCGCTCATCGACATGCCGCGGGCGGTGACCTCGATGGCGTTGCCGAAGTAGTCGGCCAGCGCCTCGTCCATCGCGCCGGCCTGGCCGGCCAGGACCAGCCCGGCGGTGTGCTCGACGACGCCGTGGGTCATCTCGTGCCCGGCCACGTCGAGCGCGACGGCGAAGGGGAGGTACTTGGCGTTGCCGTTGCCGTAGACCATCTTGGCCCCGTCCCAGTACGCGTTCGCGAGCGGCTCTCCCCACTCGGACGCGTTGGTCACCGAGACGATCGGTCCGGCCTTGCCGTCCAGGCCCTCCCGGCCGAGCCGGTTGCGGTAGAAGTCGTACACGATCCCGGCGTTGACGTGGGCGTCGGTGGCGCCGGAGGTGCCGGCAGCGGCCGGGAAGTCCGGGCTCGCCGAGTGCGCCGGGGCGAGGTCGGCGGGTATCGTGCCGCCGAGTTCGCCGGCGGCCCGGCCGGCCGCGTCGTAGGTGGTGATCGCGGCCGGCCGGGTGAGGTCGCTGAGCTGGTAACTCCCGTCCGGCAGACGACCGATGTTCACCGTGACCCGGCGGCCGGAGAGGTCCGGCGCGGTCCCGGTGGCGGGCTCGACGGCGGCCGCCGCGACGGGGGCGCCGGCGGCGGGGGAACCGGCGGCCGCGGCCGACGCGCGGGCCTCGTAGGAGAGGGCGACCGTCCCGAGGGTGGCGTCCACGTAGACCTCGTGGGCCTGCTGCCCGCCGCCCGCGGCGGTCGCCCGCACGGTGAAGTGCTGGGCCAGCCGGCCGGTGCCGCCGGGCAGGACCACCGGACCGTGGTCCTCCACCGCGGCCCCGGACCGGGCCTGCGGGTCCTTGATCTCGCCGAGCGCCAGGTCGCGCAGCACCGCGGCCGGCACGGTGGCGGTGGTCGGCGCGGTGAGCCCGGTGAAGTACTTGCCGCCGACGGACTCGACCCGCTGACCGGCCCCGTCGCCGGTGAGGTGGACGAGGTACTGCGCGCCCAGCACCGGCACACCGCCGTGGTACTGCTGGAACCTGACGGTGCTCCGGCCGTCGGCGTCGCGCTCGGCGCCGACCTCGGTGAGCTGCCCGGGATCGATCCCGTACCGCTCCGGATGGGCCGCGAGGTGGGCCCGGGCGGCGTCCGCCGGACCGCCGGGGGCCGGCTCGTCGAGACCGGTGACCAGCTGCGGGGTGGCGGTCTCCTGACCGGCCACCAGGGCGGGCACGGGGTCGGGCTCGGCGGCCTGGGCAGCCGGGGCGGCCAGGGCGACGGGCCCGGCCAGACCCAGGCTCAGAACGGCGGCCAGGCCGGCGCCGAACGCCTTGGGCGTGCGATAGCGGTGGTGCACTGCGGTCCTCCCGGGGAACACGGAACGGATGCTCGCGGCACAGATCTGTACGCATCTGCGCGCATGCTGGATATGACGGACCGTCAGATCTCTGCAGACCAAGCGGCGCACCGGAATTGACGGCAGGCCGAGGTGCGCGGGTCGCAGCGGCTTCCGCCGTCGACGATCACTACGAGAACCATAAGTCGTCAGGCGAGATATGTCGATAGACGGCACATGTGGGGGCGTCCACGCCCGCGACAACCCCGGGAGCCGGGGCTCAACGCCGCCGGAGCGCGCCCCGGACGAAGGCCGCCTGGCCGATGTGCTGGAGGTCGTCGGAGAGGACGCTGACCAGGCGCACGCCCAGGGTCACCGGCGGACTCCAGGCCTCGTCCACGATCCGGTCCAGCGCGGGACCGGTCAGACCTCGGACGAAGGACAGGGTGCGCTCGTGCACGGCGTCGTGGTACCCGGTGAGCAGTTCCGGGGAGTCGACCCGCACGGCCGCGACGTCACGGGCGCGGTGACCGTAACCGGTGGAGGCGGCGGGAAAGCCGAGGGCGAAGCGGTCGAACCAGCCCTGGGCGGTCCAGATCTGCTCGGTACCGGCGGCGTCGGCGATGTGGTCGTCCTGAATGCGGGTCAGGTGCCAGACCAGCCAGACGATCGAGTTCGCCCGCGGATCGACGCGCGCGGACAGCTCCTCGACGGTGAGGCCGTCCACCACGTCGTGCACGGCCTCGCGGACCCGGCCGAAGGCGTCGGCGAGCAGATCGGCACTCTTCATGGGGCTCCCCGTCCGGGCACGCGGTCCGTCGGCATCGGACGACTACCGGCATTGTGGACCGGCGGAGTCCGCCGCGCCGGGACCGACAGGCCCGCCGCGCGCGGGGTTCAGGCCCGGGGGGCCAGCAGCTCGTCGAGTTCGGCGGCGAAGAGCAGGGCCGGATCGAGGTCCATCCCGCCGAAGTGGCCGGCGAGTTCCAGCGACAGGACGCCGTGGAGCCGGGTCCAGCAGGCCAGGAACCGGCGCAGGGCCCCGGGCGGGGCGGGGTGCCCGGCAGCCCAGCTCCGGTGCTCCGCCAGGTAGGCGCCGAAGGGCGTCGGGGCGCCGTCCGCCGGCGCGAGCGCCGTGCACGCGTCGAGCAGGGTCGTCATGATCTCGGAGGAGATCGCGGTGATGTCCGCGGGCGCGTGGTAGCCGGGAACGGGGGTGCCGTAGACGAGGAAGTACCGCTGAGGGTCCGCCAGGGCCCAACCGCGCAGGGCGTGGGCCAGCCCGGCCAGGTCGGCGCCGGCGGCGGCGGCCGCGCGGAGGGTGTCGGCGAGGCCGCGGTACGCCTCCCGGACGAGTTCGGTGATCAGGTCGTCGCGGCTGGCGAAGTAGCGGTAGAGCGCCGGTCCGCTCAGGCCCATCTGCTTGGCGATCGCGTTGAGGGAGAGTGCGGAGGCCCCCGCCGTGGCGATCTGCTCCCAGGCGCGCTTGGTGATCTCCGCCCGGACCTGGGCCCGGTAGCGCTCCCTCGGGGTGTTCGCGCCCGTCGTCGCCATGGCCTGCACCGTTCCCGTCCACCTGGATACACCATCAAGGGTTGGTGAGAACCTATCACTCATCCTCTTGACCGGTCGCTCCGCGTGGCGTTATAACTTCTAACGAACGCATGAGCTTCTATCGAGCGATGCGCACCGACCGACAGAGGAGAACTCCGTGTCCGGCCTCCGCAGCACCGGCCTCCGCGCCGCCCTGTTCACCGCCCCCCTCGTCCTCGGTCTCCTCGGCACCGCCGCCGTGCCCGCCGGGGCAGCCGACTCCCCCACCGCCCACCCCGGCACCTCCCTCACCTGCCGCGGGGCGGGCGTCGACCCCGACGCCCTGGTCCGCCACCGGACCGAGATCGTGATCAACGCTCCGCTGCACACCGTCTGGACCCTGGAGACCGACGTGGCGAACTGGCCGTCCTGGCAGCCGCCCGTCTCGACGGCGGAGCGCCTCGACCACGGCCGGCTCCGCACGGGTTCGGCCTTCCGGTGGACGACCCCGATCCCCCCCAACCCCTCGACCCCCGACACCAGCCTGGAGATCACCTCGACCGTCCGGCAGATCGAGCGGGGCGCGTGCATCCGCTGGACCGGCCCCGCGATCGGCGAGGGCCTGCGCATCGACGGCGTCCACGTGTGGAACTTCACCAAGGTCAGGGGCGGTGTGCGGGTGAGCACCGAGGAGACCCACACCGGCGCCCAGGTCGAGGCGGACGTGCCCACCGCGACCAGGATCCTGCGGGAGGGCCTCGAATCCTGGCTGCGCGACCTGAAGACCACCGCCGAGGCCGCCGCCCACAGCCCGCACCACTGACCCGCCGCACCACCCGCCCCGCGGACCACCGCCGGGGCGGCGCGGCCTACGGGTTCACGTCGCCCCGGCGGTGCGCCGGGTCCGGGCCGCAGAGCCAGCCGTTGACGGCGAAGCGGCTGTCCTCGTGCCGCCCGCTCGGGCACCCGACCGGCCGCACCTCGTGCCAGGCCGTGGGCCGGAAGAACACGACGCTGTCGTGCTCGGGCTCCCAGTCCCGCCAGGTGTGCCGCTCCCAGTCCCCGGTGGTCGCCGTGTACAGCGGCAGGGCGGCGTCGAACACCCGCAGCTCGCCCCCCGTGAACGGCCGGGGCGTGCGGTGCAGGTAGTAGACGAAGGTGAGCAGCCGCCGGGGGGAGAACTCGGCACTGCTGTCCTGGTGCGGCCGGTAGAAGTCGCCGTCGTTGTGCACGTTGAGGCCGTAGCTGGGTTCGGCGTGCCGGCAGGAGACGCCCAGGGTGTGCTCGACCGCCTCCCGCACCTCCTCGACGGCCGCGATCAGCTCGGGCGCGGCGAAGTCCTGGTACGACCGGGACCGGCGGACGTCGGGGGCCAGCTCGCGGTCCCCGATCATGGAGGGCTTCAACAGCTCACCGGCGGAGGCGATCGCGCGCTCCAGCAGAGCGCCGGCCGTCCGCTCGCCGAGGAACCGGGTGATGCGGCAGACCGTCACCGGAACCCGCCAGATCGCCTCCGTGGACACCGGCGAACCCTGCTCCGCCGCGGTCTCCCGGGCTGCCGCGGTGTCCTGTGTGGTCATGCTGTCCCGCCTTCCGGATCGGGCCGGGTGTTCCGGGAGGCCCCGGTCGCGTCCGCGGCCTCCCGCAGCCGCCCCACCTCGGCGGTGAGTTCGTCCACCCGCCGGTGCAGGGCCTGGATACAGACCAGGGCGACGCCCAGGCCGTCGACGACGGGGATGGTGGTGTCGTCCGGGTTGAGGCCGAAGGCCGCGTGCCAGTCCTGGGCCATCGGCCCGAGGTGGCGTACGTCCTCGGGCTCCCAGCGGTAGCGCCAGGTGCTGATCGGCAGCGCGGCCACCCGCTCCAGGACCTGATGGCCGTTGACCGCTCCGGCCGGGGCCGGGCCACCGGCCGCCGGGGCCACGGCCGGACGACGCTCCGCGGCGGTGTGGTCGGCCGACCGTCCCGGCCGGCGGCGGATCCGCACCGTCACCGGCTCCAGTCGACCGGGACCACGTCCTGCTTGAGCGCGCGGTCGCTGCAGACGGCGCACGGCGCACCGGGAACGCCGGGGCCCTGGTCGATGCCGATGGTGATCGCTCCGTGGGCGCCGGCCGGGGCGTGGACGCCGTCGCCCATCATGGCGGCCTCGTAGCCGCCCAGCAGTTCCTGGAGCGTCCCGGGCCCCAGGTTCTCCGGCGCGGTGATCGCGGCGATGCCGTCGAAGTCGGTGTAGGCCGCGCCCAGCGTCCGGCCGCCGATGGTGGCGAACACGATCCGGGCGCCGCGGATCGGCTGCCCGGTGACCGCGTCGGCCGCCATCGCGTGGATGTTCTCCAACTGCATCTGGGTGACGTTCAGGCTCGCCTGACTGGCCGTGAGCCTCGTCGGCTTCAGGTCGGGGCACTCCGCCCCGCTGCACGAGGGGGCCGACGAGGCGGTCGCGGACGCGGTGACAGCGCTTCCCGCGCCCAGCGACGCCAAGGCGGCGGCCATCACCGCGACGGTCTTCCGGCCTACCGAACTCATGTCCACTCCCCTGCGAACCGCCCGTGCGCGGTGATTTCCCGGCGCGGCCCGGCCGGGACGGCCCGGGCGCCTGCGGTGCGCCACGGGTGCCGCCCGATCGGACGACGTGACCGAGCGTAGCCACGCCGGTCCGGCCCGGCCCAGCCGACAACCGTGAGTTCGCGCGATCTGATGAACGGCCGTCAGGACACTGACGAACGCGGTCGCCAGCCGCCCCTTCGACTCCCGGAGCCCTATCAGTCGACCGGCCGTTCACCTGCGGCGGGTGCCCGCGTCATCCAACGCTCCGAGGCGCTGATCACCTCGGCCGCCATCACCCTCATGACCAGGCTCATCACCCGCTGATCCGCCCGCCGGGCCGGCCGCCGGGCCGCCAAGCCCAACGGGACTGACCACCCTGGTGGTCACCATGGTGACCACCACCGAAACAGGCCGCGAGTCGCCGGACCCGACCCCGCGTTCCCACCACACCGAGGCCCTGTCAGGCTGTCGGCTATTCAGGCCGGCGGACACGCATGTCCCGAAGGGGCTTCCTGTCGAGCACCTCGACGTGCATGATCCGCCCGTACACAACGTCCAGGAGGAGCACGCCCTCCGAGGACGACAGGGGCACACATCGATGTCCCTGTCCGTACGGCTGTCCGTCCACGCGGCTCCGTCTTGAAGCTCTGGCAGAAGTCGTCGCCGCAACCGCACTCCGCGACCCGGCGGAGATCCCACGCGCGGATGGCCGGCTCGTTCTCGCCGTCTTCCTCCAGAAGCGCCACCAGCTCGCCGACCAGCTCGGGAAAGACCTCGCGAACGAGGGGGAACTCCGGGTCCATGGAGCGAGACAGTATCCAAGAACTCCGCGGCCCCCGAACAGATGATCTGGCCGCCCGGTCGGACACAGGCACTGAGGGCTGCCTCCTCCCGACCGAGAGGGCGGGGCGGTTCGCACCTCCGATCCGCGGCGCCGGCGAGTGCCGCACGGAGCGCACCGGCCGGCGCGGCGCCGACGCTCACCGGGCGTCGGGGCGCCCGGCGCACAGTGCGTGGTCGATCAGGCCGCCGGCCGCGTTCTCCTGGGCCAGTATGTGCTCCGGGGTGTCGCCGCGTGCCTCGGACATCGAGACCACGGCGCTTCGCCTGCCGTCGTCGGTGACGCCGTTGAGGGTGATGTAGCCGCCGTCCCCGCCCTCGTGGCCCCAGTAGGTGCCCCCGCAACTGAGGGGGCGCTCGGCCAGGCCGAGCCCGTACCGACCGCCGGGCCAGAGCTGTTGGACCTCCGCGCTCACGGGGACGGTCCGCTTCATCTCGCCCAACTGCCGCGCCGGCAGCAGGCGGCCCGTGAGCAGCGCGCGGAGGAGCACGTTCTCGTCCCGCGTGGTCGTGACCCATGAGAGGTTCTCGTAGTCCACCGGGATCTGGTCGGTGACGTCCACCCGGGAGCCGGGGCCGAAGAGCTGGTAGGCCGCGGCGTGCGGCCTGGGCAGAGCGGGCGAGGTGCCCATCCACCGGGTCCGGTCGAGGCCGAGCGGGCGTAGGACGCGGCCTTCGATCTCCCGGTGGGCGGGCCGGCCGGTGGCCTTCTGGATGATCATGTCGAGCAGTACATAGCCGGTGTTGGAGTAGTTCCAGCCCTCACGGGGCGCGTGCTCCATGGCGAGGGCGACCACCTGCTCGGGGCGGTGGATGGTGTGGCGCTGCCGGTAGTACTCCCGGGGCGTGGTGTATCCGGGCAGGCCGTCGTCGGTGATGCCACTGGTGTGCTGGAGCAGTTGGCGGACGGTGATCCGGCGGCCGTCGTGGCCGTTGCCCTCCACCATTCCCGGCAGCCAGTGATCGACCGTGTCGTCCAGGGACAGCCTGCCCTCGGCCTCCAGTTGGAGAACCACGGTGGCGACCAGGATCTTTGACGTACTGGCCATGCGGAAGTAGCCGTCCGAAGGGACCCTGCGGCCGGTCTTCAGGTCGGCTGTGCCGCTGGTGGCGACCGACTGTCGACCGTCGGGCCCGATCACACGGGCCTGCACACCACTGACACCGAGGGCGTGGATCGCCTCGGTGTCCTGGCGCAACTGCCCCGCGGTGGAGCGACCGGCGGGTTGGGCGACGGCGGGGGCCACGTTGGCGACGAGCAGCGTGACGGCACCGGCTGCCATGGCGAGGTTCTTTCGCAGGGTCGAGGTCATGGCTGGACGCTAACCAGCTTCGTCCCCGAACGGGGCGCGCTCCGGCGCACCCCAGGGTCAGCTGGGGGACATCCCGCAGCGGGCTGGGGGATGTCCCCCAGCCCGGGTATCGGGGTTCGGCAGGGAGTCAGCCTGTTCTTCCACCTCTGACCCGGAGTGGTACGGGTGGCTCGCGAGGCAGTAGGCGCGTGTACGGTTCAGTGCCATGACCGCAGTTCAGCACCCACGGCCGGCAGAATCCGTGCCGTCCAGGTTTCGGAGCGCCGCCGAGGTCGGCCCCCCGCCGGCCGTCTGAGCACCTGTCACGCCGGTCGCCCGGCGCCGGGCCGCCGAGGAGTTCGCGGCTCGGCGACCGGGACCTGCGCACGCTCGCCGCCGGGTCGGCCCCGGACGCGTTCCCGCTCTGGACGGTGACTCCGCGGCACCGCGCCGGCCCGCTCCGGCCGGCCCGAGCGGGCTCCGGACTCGCCCCGGACGCCGCGGGGCCGCAGGGGCTGCGGGGGCGCCGGGGGCGAAGCCGGCCCCCATCCTCGGTGCCGCCCACCGGCCCGCACCGCCCCCGAACTCGGCCGCTTCCCAAGTTCGACTTTCGAACATCTCACACCGGCTTATGGATAGATTCATCCGTTCGAGTGAGTTTGGCGAAGTCGACCCCCCGATGGTCTGCATCGGAACCAATCGCCCTCATTCGAACACGCACACGGCACCGCCGAACGGCCGCAACAATCTTCACGGCGGGTCGGAGAGAGCCGATCTCCGTCTCCCGCAGTGGATTTGACGCTCACTCAGTTCTTCCGACCAGAACAGGGACCAGCGATGACGACCGAGACCGTTCAGCAGGGTCAGCCGAGCCGGCAGAGTCTCAGCACCTCCGCCGCCAGGAACCTCGCCACCACCACCAAGACCGCGCCGCAGATGCTCGGGATCACCCCCCGCTACCTGCTGCGTTCCCTGCCCTGGGTGGACCTGGAGGCCGGGGTCTACCGGGTCAACCGCCGCCGGGGGTTCATCCTCGGCGACGGGCAGATCAGCACCTACGTCGACGGCGACAACACCTCCCGGGTGGTCGCCGAGGACCTCCGCGAACTGCCCTTCCTCAGCCAGGTGGACAGCCCGCTGCTCACCGCCCTCGCCAACGGCTTCGTCGAGCGCGAGGTCGCCCCCGGCGAGCCGATCGTCGACGCCGGGGCTCCCACCGACCAGCTGCACATCATCGCCTCCGGACGCGCCGAGAAGCGCGCCACCGGGGAGTACGGCGCGGACGCCCTGGTCGCCGTCCTCGGCGACGGCGACTACTTCGACGCGACCGCGTGGGCCGGCGGCGCCCCGATGCCCTACCGGGTCACTGCGGTCAGCTCGTGTACCGTGCTCTCCCTCGACCGCCGGACGCTGGTCGAACTCGCCGACCGCGAACCGTCGTTGCGGGCCCAGCTGGACGCCTTCCAGACCGACGGCCGGCAGCCCGCCGACCGCGAGCACCCGATCGACCTCACCTCGGGCCACTCCGGCGAGCCGTACCTGCCGGAGACCTTCGTGGACTACGAGGAGGGCCCCCGCGAGTACGAGCTGAGCATCGCGCAGACCGTCCTCAAGGTGCACACCCGGGTCTCGGACGTCTACAACTCCTCGATCGACCAGGTCCAGGCGCAGCTGCGGCTGACCACCGAGGCGCTCCGCGAGCGCCAGGAGTGGGAGATGCTCAACCACCCCGAGTACGGGCTGCTCAACAACGTCGTGCCGAGCCAGCGGGTGCGCCCCCGCAGGGGCGCGCCGACCCCGGACGACATGGACGAGCTGCTCTCCCGGGTGTGGAAGCAGCCGGCGTTCTTCCTCGCCCACCCGAGGGCGATCGCCGCGTTCGGGCGTGAGTGCACCCGGCGCGGGGTGCCGCCGCAGATCGTGGAACTCTTCGGCAGCCCGTTCCTGACCTGGCGCGGCGTGCCGCTGCTGCCCTCCGACAAGCTGGACCTGAAGGGCTCGCCGAACTCGGCGCCCGGCACCACCAACATCCTGCTGATGCGGGTCGGCGAGGACCGCCAGGGCGTGGTGGGCCTGCGCCCGTCGAAGGTCCCGGACGAGGTGGAGCCGGGCCTGTCGGTGCGGGCGATGGGCGTCGACCGGCAGGCCATCACCTCGTACCTGGTGACCAGTTACTTCTCGGCCGCCGCGCTGGTGGACGACGCCATCGCCGTGCTCCAGAACGTCGAGGTGTCCAACTACCATGACTACTCCTGACGGATTCGGGCGCGGCACCGGGATCGCCGGGGCGGGTCGGCCGCAGGCCGGTGCCGGGTACCCGGGCGGGCCGCTGCCGGGCCGGGTACCGGTGCCCGAGGCGCTGGCCCACCTGGCGGGCGGCCCCCGCTACTGGCTGCCTCCCCAGCCGGACCGGGCCGCCCCGGCCGCTCCCACCGCCCCGCTCGCCGCCCCGCCGGCCGCCGCGCCGGCCGGGTTCGACGTCGAGGCCGTCCGGCGGGACTTCCCGCAGCTGCACCGGGAGGTGAACGGCCGCCCGCTGGTCTGGCTGGACAACGGCGCCACCACGCTCAAGCCGCGCCAGGTGGTCGAGGCCGTCGCCGAGCACTACGCGACGGGCACCTCCAACGTCCACCGCGGCGCGCACACCCTCGCCAAGCAGGCCACCCAGGTCTACGAGGAGGGCCGCGAGGAGGCCGCCCGGCTGCTCGGCACCCAGGACGCCGGCGAGATCGTCTTCGTCCGGGGCACCACCGAGGCCGTCAACCTGGTGGCGCAGTCCTGGGGCCGCGCCAACCTGGGGGTGGGCGACGAGATCCTGGTCTCGGCGGCCGAGCACCACTCCAACCTGGTGCCCTGGCAGTTGATCGCCAAGGAGCGCCGGGCGCGGATCCGGCCGATCCCGCTGCTCCCGGACGGGCAGCTGGACCAGGACGCCTACCGGGACCTGCTCGGCTCGCGGACGAAGCTGGTCGCGCTCACGCACGCCTCGAACGTGCTGGGGACGGTCCCGCCGGTGACCGAGATGACCGCCCTGGCGCACCGGTACGGCGCCCGGGTCCTGGTGGACGGCGCGCAGGCGGTGAGCCACTTCCCGGTGGACGTCACCGCGCTGGACGCCGACTTCTACGCCTTCTCGGGGCACAAGATCTTCGCCCCGACCGGCATCGGCGTGCTCTTCGGCAAGCGCGAACTGCTGGAGGCGATGCCGCCGTGGCAGGGCGGCGGCAACATGATCGACTCGGTGAGTTTCGAGGAGACCTCGTACGCGCCCGTCCCGCACCGGCTGGAGGCGGGCACCGGCCACATCGCCGGGGTCGCCGGGCTGCGGGCGGCCCTGCGGTACCTGGCCGGGCTGGACCGGCCGGCCGCCACCGGGTACGAGGAGCAGCTCACCGCGTACGCCATGGGCGCGCTGGCGACCGTCCCCGGGCTGCGCCTGGTCGGCGACGCGCCGGGGAAGATCGGCGTGCTGACCTTCCTGCTCGCCGGCACCGACCCGACCGCCGTCGCCGGGGCACTCGACCAGCAGGGCATCGCGGTGCGCGCCGGGCACCACTGCGCGCAGCCGGCGCTCGCCGCCTTCGGCCTGCAGAGCGCGGTCCGGGCCTCGCTGGCCCTCTACAACACCGTGCAGGACGTCGACGCCCTGGTGGCCGCCCTCCAGGGGATCGCGGCCACGGCCGGGTAGCGCGGACCGTCATCGGCGGGCGGGCACCGGGCACCACCGCCCGCCCGCCGGAGCACCACCCGCTGCCCCGGGACCGGTCGGTCCCGGGGCAGCGGCCTCTGCCGGGCCGGATCGCGCGCCGGCGTGGTCGCGCCCTCCGCTACAGGTCGCTGAGCCGGTCCTCCAGCCGGCCGATCTCCTTCTGCAGCTCGGCGATGTCCTTCTCCAGCTCCTGGGCGTTCTTGACGGCCTCGGCCAGGTTCCGCTCCGCCTTCTTGGCCTCGGTGCTGTTGCGGCCGTGCAGACGACGGGCCATCTCCAGTTCGCCGCGCAGCCGGCCGACCAGTTGCATGGCCTGGTCGTGCCAGCTGTGGAGCTCCTTCAGCTCCTTGGTGCACTTGTCGAGGGAGATGTGCAGCTGGTTGCGCCGGGGGGAGGGGTTACGGCCCCAGTCCAACAGGACCAGGCTGTTCCAGTCGCAGAGGATCACGTACTGGGTGCCCAGGGCCGCGTACTTGGCGATCTGCTTCTGGGTCGGGCCGCCCCCCGCGGCGGAGGCGGTGCCCGCGGTCAGCGTCACGGTGCCGACCGCCACCAGCCCCGCGGCGGCCAGGCCTGCCGCCCGGATCTTCAGGCTCACCATGGTGGTCCTCCTCGGTTGATCGCATGTCCGTTCGCACCTGCGGGGCCACGCTAGCGGGAGTAGCTGACGTACCGCCAGAAACGTTCGGGCGCACGGGCCCCGGGGCCCCGGTGGGCGGCCGGCCCCACGACGATGTCCGCCGGGTGGGCCGACGGGCCCCGTACACGGTCGAACACACGCTTTGACGACGGCCCCGGTCGCGCTACTGTCATGATCATCAAAATCACGCACGACTCAAGGGGGGTGGTGACGATGGACATCCTGCTGTTCAACGTGACCACGGCGGCACTGATGGTACTGATGTTCAACGGCGGTCTGGCCCTGGTCGGCCGGAGCACCCTGGGCGGGCGGCGGATCCCCTGGGCGGCCGTCGGCCTGACCGGGATCGCGCTCGCCGGAGTCGCCCTCCAGCTCTGCTGGTCGGGGGCGATGGGGGCACTCGACGCCGATCCGGCGAAGTCCGGCTGGTGGCGCGTGGTCACCTCGGTCTTCCTGCAGAACGGCGGCTTCGGCGGGGCGGCCTGGAACATCGCCACCCTCGCCGCCGTCGCGGCCTTCGCCGACTGGTTCTGGGGAGCGCCGCTGACCCTCGGTCTGTTCGCCGCCGGCATCCTGCTGCCGGAGCAGATCGACAAGCTGTGGGGCCAGACCTCCCACAGCACCGACCCCCGCAACTTCGCCGGCAGCTCGGGTGCCACCTACTTCCTGGGCGCGACGCTGGCCGCGGCGCTGCTGCTGCGCGGCGGGGCCGACCAGCGCTCCGACCGGACCGGCGCCCCCGGCACCGAGGACGCGGACGCGCGCGCCAAGGCCGTCCGCACGAACCGACTGCTCGCGCTCGGGGTACCGGTGCTCGGGCTGGCGATGTGGTTCGCCCAGGAGAACGGCCACGGACTGGTCTCCGCCTACGGCTTCGCCCTCGGCGCACTCGCCTGGGCCGCGTTCCGCACCGTCCTGCGTCCGGACCGCGACCTGCGGCAGCCGCCGCGCACGACGGTCTCCTCGCTGACCGGTCTCGTCGGCCGGCGGGCCCGGAGCGCCGGCTAGCACCGGCCGCCACCGGCGGCCGGGGGCGCTCACGGTCCGCGCGCTCCCGGCCGCCCCGCTCGGGGTCCGCCACGCTGCCTCGGTACGTCAACTCGACCGTTGATCGGCACAGTTGACAGCCTTCCCACTGATCCGGACCGGCGTGACCCGGCCGTCTCGGGGTAGCCGCCGGATATCGGCGGCCGGGCGGCCGGACCGTTCGCCGCGGCGGCCGGACCGGCCGACCGGTTGCCCGGCCCACTCCCCGAGAGAGAGCACGGTGCAGCAGATGGCACTCCTCAAGCGCGGCCGGCGGTCCACCACCGACACCACCGACACTCCGGACTCCCCCGGCGCCACCGACTCCCCCGACGCCACCGACACTTCGGACCAGGGTCAGCACCCTGCCCGGCGCCCCGCCCGCCGACGCACGCCCTGGTACATCGGCCTGCCGGTGACCCTGGCCGCGATTCTCGCGGTGTTCCTCGCCGGGGCGCACCTGGGCCTGTTCCCCTCGATCCCGAACCCCCTGGAACGCCGCACGGTGGACCGCAGCCAGCCCGTCCTGCTGCGCTCCATCCAGGACATGAAGCGGTTCACGGGCGCCCAGGGCACCTTCCAGATCGTCGTCGACCTCGACCACGAGGCCGCCTTCCTGCCGTCCGCGCTGCTCGGCAACCGCACCCTGTACGTGGCGGCCGGCACGGTGGACGCGTCCGTCGACCTCGGCGCCCTCGACAAGGGCGCGGTGACCGTCTCGGAGGACCGCGGCACCGCCACCGTCGTCGTCCCGCACGCCCGGCTCGACCCGGCCGCCCTGGATGTCCGGCGCTCGTACGTCTACCTCCAGCAGCGCGGGTTCTTCGACCGGATCGGCGACTTCTTCAGCGGCAACCCGGGCAACCAACAGCAGGTCGAGGTGCTCGCGACCCAGAAGATCGAGCAGGCCGCCAAGGACACCGAGCTCACCCGACGCGCCGAGCAGAGCACCCGCTCGATGCTGGAGGGGCTGCTGCGCTCCGCCGGCTTCACCACCGTGACCGTCACCACGGCGGCGTGACCCGACCAGCAGCGGCCGGACCGGGGCACCCACGGCCACGCGCCCGGGCACCCCGGCACCGGTCGACCCCCGGCGACGGTCAGGCCCCGGCCGCCAGGTCGGCCAGCACCTCCCGGGCGGCCCGCGCGCCGGACGCGAGCGCGCCCTGGACCGACCCCGTCGCGCGGTGGTCCCCACAGACGTACCGGCCCGGCGCGACCCGCGAGGACCGGGTCAGCGGATGCGGCGCCGGCATGGCGGGAAGGGCGACCGGGATCCGGTACTCAGCCACCGGCTGCCAGTGCGCCGTGTCGACGCCGTAGAGCTCGGCCAGCCTCGCCCGGACCGCGCTCTCCGCCGCGTCCGTACCGAGGACGGAGGTCGACACCAGCGCCCGCCCGTCGGGCGAGAGGCCCGGCACCACCTCGGTCAGCACCACGGAGTTCAGCACCCGGCGGTCGGAGTCGACCACGAGTGTCGGTTCGCCCAGCGGGCTGCGGGAGGCCGCGTGGTAGAAGGTGGTCACCGCGCGGACGGGCCCGACCGCCAGCCCCGGGAGCAGTCCGGCCGCCTCGTGCGGGCCGGTGGCGACCACCACGGCCCGCCCCGCCACCCCGGTGCCGTCCTGGAGCACCACCCCGTCGTCGGTGAGCGCCGCGACCGGGGCGTCGAGCCGCAGCGCCCCCGGCGGCAGGCCGGCGGCCAACTGCTCGGGCACCGCTCCGATCCCGGCCGAGGGGAGGCAGAGCGTGCCGCGCAGCATGCTGCGCCAGTAGAGGTGGAACACCCGGCTGGAGGTCTCCAGCGCGTCCTCCAGGAAGACACCCGCGAGAAACGGCCGCAGCACCGCGTCGACCGTCCGGTCCGAGATGCCGCCGGCCCGCAGCGCCCGCGCGGTCGGCACGTCCCGGCCCCGGCGCAGCAGCGCGGCGGGCAGCAGCAGGTCACGGGCGCCGAGCAGGCCGAGCGCGACGGTGTCCGGCAGTGGCGCGAGCCGGCCCGGCCGCAGGTCCCCCGCCAGATCGGGCCGACGGGTCGGGTCGGCGAACCGGTAGCGGCCGCGCGATCCCGCCAGGACGAAGCCGGGCGTGAACGGCCGAAGCCGCAGCTCGCGCAACCGGACGCGCCGCCGCACCTGCGGGTACGAGGTGTTGAACACCTGGAAGCCGCGGTCCAGGCGGAACCCCTCGACCACGTCGGTCCGCATCCTGCCGCCGACCCCGTCCGAGGACTCCAGGACCAGGACCCGCAGCCCGGCCGAGGCCGCGTCGAGCGCACAGGCCAGACCGGCCGGCCCCGCACCGACGACGATGACGTCCACTGCCCCGCTCGCTCCCACCGGTCCTCCACTCCTCGCGCCCAGGGTTGCCGCACAGGGTTGCCAGTGTCGTCCGCCTCCACCGGCCCGCGGGCGCGACGCGCTCGGCGGCCGCCGACGGATGCGTGCGCGGTCCCGCGCCACCGCCTTGCCCGTGGCCGTGCCGGTCGGCGAGGAGCGCTGACCCGGCGTCAGCCCGGTCAGCGCGCGGCCGGCGCCTGGTCAGTGCGCGGCCGGCGCCTGGTCACAGGCTCGCGAGCAGACCGGCGAGCGGGGCGGGGACGCGTGCGAAGTCGACGGCCTCCGCCAGGAGGTGGCCGTAGCGGATCTTGCGGCCCTTCTTCGTCCCGAGGAAGCGCCGCAGCTGCCGCTGCGGTGCCTCGCCCCGGTGGGCGGGTTGGCGGACGAAGGTCCGCCAGGCCGGGAGGTCGCCCTCGGCGCCGACGATCTCCTCGACCCGCGCCACGCCCAGCGCGCGGATGAGTTCGTCCTCCAAGTCCGCCGCGCACACGAAGAACCCGTCGCTCGGCGCGCCGGCCCGCCGGAGGCCCCGGTCGTAGAAGCCCTGCTCGCCCTCGTCGCACAGGCCGACCAGGCGCAGGCCCAGCCCGGGCGGCCCGAGGAGTCCCGCGTAGCGGCCGACGTTCATGGCTCCCCCCATGGGGACGACGCACACCCCCTCGGCGGACAGGTCCCGGCCGTGGCGCGCGGCCAGCGTCTCGACGGCCTCCAGGTCGCTCGGCCCTTCCAGCAGGACCGCCGTCCGCACGCCCAGCCGCAGGGCCAACTCCACGGCCGGCTCGTCGGGGCCGCCCGCCGCCCGGCCGATGACCGCCTCCCGAAACGCTCGCATGTCCGCCACAGGGCGATTCTGCTCCCGCGCGGGCGATCGGGCACCGGGTTTTCCGGCAACGGCCCCGACCGGCCGTGGCGGGTCGCACCCGGCGGAGCCCGTCCCTTACCGAAGCATGACGCGACGTCCGTCCTCGCCTTCCGCGCCGTCGTCGGCCGGTAGCGTCGCCGGTCATGAGGATTCTTGTCACCGGCGGTGCCGGGTTCATCGGTTCGGCCGTCGTGCGGGCGGTGGTCGCGGCCGGCCACCGGGTCCGGGTCCTGGACGCGCTGCTCCCGGCGGTCCACCCCACGGGCGCGGTGCCCGAGCTGCCGGCCGGCGTCGAGTTCCGGCACGGCGACGTCCGGGACGCGACGACGGTGGAGCGGGCCCTGGCGGACGTGGACGCGGTCTGCCACCAGGCGGCGATGGTCGGTCTCGGCCTCGACCTCGACGACGCGCCCGCGTACGTCGGCTGCAACGACCTCGGCACGGCCGTCCTGCTGTCGGCGATGGCGCGCGGCGGGGTGCGGAAGCTGGTGCTGGCCGGGTCGATGGTGGTCTACGGGGAGGGCCGGTACGTCTGTCCGGCGCACGGCGCCGTGGCGCCCGGACCGCGCCGCCCCGAGGACCTCGACGCCGGCCGGTTCGAACCGCCCTGCCCGGTGTGCGGCGCCGCGTTGCGGCCCGGAACGGTCGCGGAGGACGCGCCGGGCGACCCCCGCAACGTGTACGCCGCGACCAAGCTCGCCCAGGAGCACCTGGCCGCCGCCTGGGCCCGTGCCTGCGGCGGGTCCGTCCTGGCGCTGCGCTACCACAACGTCTACGGCCCGGGCATGCCCCGTGACACCCCGTACGCCGGGGTCGCGTCGCTGTTCCGTTCCGCGCTCGCCCGCGGCGAGGCTCCCCGGGTGTTCGAGGACGGCGGCCAGCGCCGGGACTTCGTCCATGTCGACGATGTCGCGGCGGCGAACCTCGCCGCCCTGGCGGATGTCGGCGGCCGGCCGCCGGGCACCGCCCGGGCGTACAACGTCGGCAGCGGCGAGGTCCGCACGGTCGGCGAGATGGCCCGGGCACTGGCCGACGCCTTCGGCGGGCCGGCGCCGGTGGTGACCGGACAGTACCGGCTCGGGGACGTCCGGCACATCACCGCCGACTCCTCCCGGCTCCGCGCCGAACTGGGCTGGCGGGCGCGGGTGCCGTTCCGTGCGGGGATGGCCGAGTTCGCCGCCGCGCCGCTGCGGGTCTGACTACCCGCGCGCCGCCGGGAGCGCGATCTCGAAGCAGCAGCCCCCGGTGACGTTGTGCACCCGGGCGCGGCCGGCGTGCGCCTCGACGATGCCCCGGACGATGGCCAGGCCGAGCCCGGCCCCGCTGTCCCCGGCCCCGCTGTCGCCGCCCTCGCCGGGATCGCGCCGGGGTGTGCGGGCGGCGCTGCCGCGCCAGCCGGTCTCGAACACCCGCGCGAGGTCCTGCTCCGGGATGCCCCCGCAGCCGTCGGTGACCGAGAGCACCACCTCGTCCACCTCACGACGGGCGGAGACCGCGACGACGCCGTCCTCGGGTGTCGAGCGGATCGCGTTGACCAGCAGGTTGCCGAGCACCCGGGTGATCTCCCGGCTGTCCACCTCGACCGGCTCGGCGGCGACCTGACCGCCCTCCAGGCGGACGCCGCGCTGCCGGGCCAGTGGGTGGGCACCGGCCAGCGCGTCGTCGACCAGGTCGTAGACGGAGACCCGGGACAGCGAGAGGGACAGCGCACCGGCCTGGATCCGGGAGAGTTCGAAGAGGTCGTCGACCATCCCGGTGAGGCGCTCGACCTCGGCGCGGATCCGCCTCAGGTACTGCTCCGGCCGGTCGGCCACCCCGTCCTCCAGGGCCTCGGCCATCGCCCGCAGCCCGGCCAGCGGGGTGCGCAGGTCGTGGGAGATCCAGGCGATCAGCTCGCGCCGCGAGGCGTCCAGTGCCCGCGTCCGGGCCCGGGACTCGGCGAGCCGGGCGCTGGTGGCGGCGAGTTCCTCGCTGAGCTGGGCCAGTTCGAGCCCGAGCGGACGATCCGGCGCGGTGAAGCCCGTATCGCTCCCGACGGTCCGGGCGGCCGCGGTCAGCGCCCGGCTGCCGGCCACCACCTGGCGCCCGAGCAGCGCGGCCGTGAGCAGCGAGACCACGGAGGCCATGCCGAGCACGGTGATCACCACACCCAGGTCGTGGCCGGACAGGAACATCGCCTGGGCCACGGCGAACGTCCCGGAGGTGACCGCGAGAACGGTGACGACGGCGACGCAGAAGAGCGAGAGCGCCATCGAGCGGCGGCGCAGCAGTCGCACGGCCAGCCAGCCGAGCAGGCCGGCGCCGGTGGCGCCGAGCCCGGCGAACAGGGCGATCAGCAGCAGGTCCTTCATGCCGGGCCGCCCTTCCCGTCCGCCGCCGGGTCGTCCTTCCCGTCCACCACAGGGCGGTCCTTCTCGTCCGCGACCGGGTCGTAGCGGTAGCCGACGCCCCAGACCGTGGTGATCAGGGTCGGTGCGGCGGGGTCGTCCTCGATCTTCTCCCGCAGCCGGCGGACGTGGACGGTGACGGTGGACAGGTCGCCGAAGTCCCACCCCCAGACCCGCTGCATCAGCTCCTGCCGGGCGAAGACCGTCCGGGGGTGCCGGAGGAGAAACGCGAGCAGGTCGAACTCCCGTAGTGTGAGCATGAGTTCACGCCCTCCGCGGTGGGCCCGGCGGGCCTGCGGGTCGAGCGTGATGTCCCCCGAGGCCAGCGGCACGGTCTGCGGGACCGCCGGAGCGGCGGCGCGGGAGCGGCGCAGCACGGACTGGACGCGCAGGACGAGTTCCCGCGGGCTGAACGGCTTGGTGACGTAGTCGTCGGCACCCAGCTCCAGGCCGAGGACGCGGTCGGCCTCGTCGCCCTTGGCGGTGAGCATGACCACGGGCAGGTCCGCGCCGTCCGCGGTGGCGCGCAGTCTGCGCAGGACCTCCAGACCGTCGATCCCGGGCAGCATGAGGTCCAGGACCAGCAGGTCGGGGCGGTGGGCGCGGGCCAGGTCGAGGCCCTGGTCACCGTCACAGGCCCGGTCGACCCGGTGCCCGGCCCGGGTGAGGTAGCCGGCGACGACCTCGCCCACGGTCAGGTCGTCGTCGACCACCAGGATGCGGGCGGGGTCCGGCGGTCCGGCGGAAGCGGGGCTCTCGTTCACCTCGCCGAGGATACGAGCCGCGGCCGGGGTCGGGGGACCGCCGGGGCGCACGTTCGAGTTCCGTAAGATCGCGGCCCGGCGAGAGGGGCGCGCCGCCCGCGATACGCCGTAGGACTTCCGTAAGGGCGCGGTTCGGTCGCCACGGGGCCGCCCGCCGCTAGCGTGGCCGGCGTGATCCCTCCCCTCCCCCCGCGGCCGTCCGCCGACGTGATCCTGCCCTGCCTCGACGAGGCCGAGGCCCTGCCCTGGGTCCTGGGGCGCGTCCCCCCGGGCTGGCGGGCGATCGTCGTCGACAACGGTTCCCGCGACGGCTCCGCCGAGCTGGCCTGCTCGCTGGGCGCGACGGTCGTCGAGGAGCCGCGGCGCGGGTTCGGCGCCGCGTGCCATGCCGGGCTGCTCGCCGCCACCGCCGAACTGGTCTGCTTCATGGACTGTGACGGCTCACTCGACCCCGCCCAGTTGCCGCGCGTCACCGCACCGGTGGCCGCGGGCTCGGCGGATCTGGTGCTCGGCCGGCGCCGCCCCTCGGCCACCGGAGCGTGGCCGCCGCACGCCCGGCTGGCCAATGCCGTCCTGGCGCGCCGGCTGCGGGCGAGAACGGGGGCGCCGCTGCACGATCTCGGGCCGATGCGCGCCGCCCGTCGTGAGCGACTGCTGGCGCTGGGCCTGGGCGATCGCCGCTCCGGCTACCCCCTGGAGATGGTGCTCGCCGCGTCGGCCGCCGGGATGCGGATCACCGAGACCTCCGTCGACTACCTGCCGCGCACCGGTCGCTCCAAGGTCACCGGCACCCTGCGCGGCACCCGGCAGGCCGTCCGGGACATGCGGGCCGTGCTGGCCGCGCCGCCGCCGACCCTGCTGGTGATCGCCAAGTCACCCGTCCCGGGGCGGGTGAAGACCCGCCTCACCCCGCCCTGCACGCCCGGGCAGGCGGCGGCGCTGGCCGAGGCCGCCCTCGCGGACACCCTCACCACCCTCGACCTGGTGCCGGCCGGCCGGCGGGTGCTCGTCCTGGACGGCGCCGTCGGCCCCTGGCTGCCGTCCGGTTGGCAGGTCGTGCCGCAGTCGGGCGGCGGTCTGGACGAACGGCTCGCGGCCGCGTTCGCGCACGCCGCCGGGATCGCGCCGGAGGCGCCCGCGCTGCTGGTCGGGATGGACACGCCGCAGGTGGACGCGGCCCTCCTGGCGGAGCCCCTGGCGCCCGCCCACCGCCCGGGCGTCGACGCCTGGTTCGGCCCGGCCGGCGACGGCGGGTTCTGGGCCCTCGGGCTGGCCAGGCCCACCCGGCGCCTGGCCGGCCGACTGCTCCTGGGCCTGCCGATGTCCACCCCCGGGACCGGGCAGGCCCTGCTCGACCGGCTGGGCGCGGAAGGGCTGACGGTCCGCCGCCTCCCGGTACTGACCGACGTGGACACCTTCCGCGACGCGCGTCAGGTGGCCGCCGAGGCCCCGGGCAGCAGGTTCGCGGCCCGGCTGCGCTCGATCGAGGTCGCCCCGGAGATGACGGGGTGAGCGTCGCCGCCACGCCCTGGGTGGACGACCCGTTCGCCGAGGCCGTCCGCGCCGGGCGAGGGCCGCTGTGGCTGCGCCGCGAGGACGGCCGACGCATCCCGCTCGACATCGAACGCTGGTGCGCACCCGCCGCCGGGGCCGATCACGGCCTGCTGCTGCGCTGCACCCGGCTGACCGCGCCGGTGGTGGACCTCGGCTGCGGTCCCGGCCGGCTCGTCGCCGCTCTGCTGGGCCTGGGCGTACCGGCACTCGGCGTCGACATCACCCGGGCGGCGGTGGCCCGGACCCGGAGCCTGGGCGGGCCCGCCCTGTGCCGGTCGGTGTTCGACCGGCTGCCCGCCGAGGGCCGGTGGGGTGGCGCGCTCCTCGCCGACGGCAACCTCGGGATCGGCGGCGATCCGGGGCTCCTGCTCGACCGGAGCGCCGAACTCCTGGCGCCGGGAGGCGTGCTGCTGGTCGAGGTGGAGCCCCGGGAGATCGACGAGCGGAGCACCGTCCGGGTCGAGGGACCGGACGGGCGGCTCGGGCCGCCGTTCGCCTGGGCGCGCTGCGGTGCGGCCGCCACCGCCCGTCGGGCCGGCCGCGCCGGGCTGGTCGAGACGGAGCGCTGGTCCTCCCACGGCCGCCACTTCCTCGCCTTCGGGCGGGCGGCCGGCACCCGCTGACGGGCTCCGCGCCACGGGAGCCACTCCGCCACCGGACTCCGGTCCGGCCACGGCGGGCGCTCCCGCTCGGCCCGGCGCCGGCCGACCGCTCCGGTCCGCGTCCCGCCATGGCGGGCCGGGCCGGGCCGGGCCACGCCGAGCCCGAACGTCCCCCAGCACCACCCGTCGGCCGACCGGCGTTCCCCGGCCCTCTTCGCGCTGCCCGCCTGTTCGCTCTGTCCGCTCTACTCGCTCTCTCCGCCGATTCGACCGGCCGGGGGACGGGGCGGCCAGGGGCGGCGCCGGCCCGTCGGACTTCCGTCACCCCTCGCCACCCCCCGTCACCGCCACGGCCACCCGTCCGGCGCGGCGCTGCCGCAGCAACGGGACCAGCACCACGACGCACAGCGCCGCCCCGTAGGCGAGCTGCTGCGCGCCCTGGCCTCCCGTCAGGTAGAGCGCCTGCCCGGCCGCCGGGACGGCCAGCCACTCCCAGCGACCGTCCAGCGCCACCAGCGCGACCAGCAGCAGCCCGTACCAGGGGTAGGCCGGCGCCACCAGCAGCAGCGCCGAGCCCGTCACCAGCAGCGCGCCGGCCCACGGCCGGTGCCGGTCGCCCCGGCGCAGCACCCGGAGCACCACGGCTCCGAGGACCAGCGCCGCCCCCCAGGGCGCGAGGCGGTCCGGAAGCACCAGGCGCAGCAGGCCGAACCGGTCGAGGTGCCCCTGCTCGTAGCCCTCCTCCTTGAGGTAGCCCGGCAGGTAGCCCAGGACCGAGGTGCCCGAGGCCACCACGTACGGGAGGTAGGCGAGGGCGAAGGCGCCCGCGGCGGAACCGACGAGCAGCAGGTCGGCGCGGGTCGGCCGGCGGAGCGACGGACCGGACAGCGCGCCGGTCAGGGCGAGGACCGGCAACAGCTTGGTCGCGACCGCGCCTCCCAGCAGGAGTCCGCCGCGGACCGCTCGCCCCCGGACCGCGCAGCCGAGCCCGGCGACCGTCAGCAGGGCGCCGAGGGTGTCCACGTGCGCGTCGTTGACCGCCCAGACCGTCACCCCGGGGAACCACCCCCACAGCGCGGCCCGCCGCTTCTCCCGCGCCACGGCGAGCAGCAGGCCGGTGGTCGCCACCGCCAGCACCGCCCCGCCGGCCTGCACCCCGCGGACGCCGCCCCCGAGCGGGTGGAGCGCGCGGAACCACAGCTGGGCCACCGGCGGGTAGATGGTGTGCACGGCGGGCCGGTTGACCCGGGTGCAGTCCCCCGCCGAGGTGCGCCGCTCGTCCCAGCCCGTGCACCCGTCACCCACCGGGAAGAGGCCCGGATCGCGCAGCCGCGCCAGCGCCGGATCGTCCGGGGTGTGCGCGTAGGGCGAGATCCCGGCGGCCTGGACCCGCCCGTCCCACACGTAGCGGTAGGCGTCGTCGCTGGTGCGCGGCGGCGCCAGCAGCCCGACGGCCGCGACCGCGACCCCGCCGGCCAGGATCAGCGGCACGACCTGCCGTTCGGGCACCTCGCGCAGCAGCAGCACGGCGACGGCGAAGAGGGCCGTGTCGAGGACGTACCAGGCGGGGAGCGGGAGGGCGCCGCTCCGGGCGACGGTCAGCGCCAGGGCGGTGACGAGAGCGGCGAGGGCGGACAGGCAGGGCAGCACGGTACGGGGGGTCACACCGGTCACCCTCGCACCGGCGCGGGCGGGCGGGCCCGGTGGCGGGGCCGCCGTTCGGATTCCGTAAGCACGTCGTAGCGCCGGTGGGGCACGCCGGGGCGCTTCGATGAGCGGGTGGAATCCGAACCCGCCGACTCCGGCGCCCAGGCCGCCCGCCGCCGCTACGACCCACCGCTGCCCGCTCCCCCGGCACTCCTGCGGCGGGGTCCGTTCCGGGCCGGGGCGTTCACCTCGCCGCTCCACGAGCCCCGGACGGTGGTCGTCGTCGGACGCCTGCTGGGGGCGGCCCTGCTGGTCTGTTTCCTGACCGGTCTGGCCAGCCATCTGCTCCAGGAGCCGCCCGGCTGGTCGGCCGGGCACCTGCCCACCCGGCCGGTGAACGGCTACCGGGTCACCCAGGGCCTGCACGTGATCAGTGGTCTGGCCGCGATCCCGCTGGCCGGCGCGAAGCTGTGGGCGGTCTACCCGCGGCTGTTCGAGTGGCCGCCGGCCCGCAGCGTGCTGCACGCCCTGGAGCGGCTCGGCATCGCCGTGCTGGTGGCGGCCCTGCTGCTGGAGCTGTTCACCGGTCTGCTGAACACCCTGCAGTGGTACCCGTGGCCGTTCCCGTTCCGGCAGACCCACTTCTGGCTGGGCTGGCTGGCGACCGGTGGCCTGTTGGTCCACCTCGGCGTCAAGGCACCGCTTATCACCGCGCACTGGTGGCGCCGGGCCGCCCCGGCCCTGGCCCGGCGCCGCGCCTTCCTCGCGGCCACCACCGCCGCGGCCGGCGCCGTCACCCTCGTCACCGCCGGCCAGACCGTGCCCTGGCTGCGGTCCCTGGACCTGCTGGCCCCGCGCCGCCCCGATCTCGGTCCCCAGGGCCTGCCGGTGAACCGCACGGCCGCCCAGGCCGGGACGGTCACGGTGGCCGCCGACTGGCGGCTGCGGGTCGACGGCCCCCGACCGTACCGGCTCACCCTCGCCGAACTCGGCGAACTACCCCAGTACGAGGTGGAGTTGCCCATCGCGTGCGTGGAGGGCTGGAGCGCCACCGCCCGGTGGACCGGGGTCCGGGTGAGCGACCTGGTGCGCCGGGCCGGCGCCCCGGCGGGCTCGGCCGTGCGGGTCACCTCGCTGGAGGCCGAGGGGCCGTACCGGGTGATGGAGATGCCCGCGCCGTACGTCGACGATCCGCTCAGCCTGCTCGCGCTGCGGGTGGACGGCCAGGTCCTGGCCGCCGACCACGGGTTCCCCGCCCGGGTCATCGCGCCGAACCGGCCGGGCGTCCTGCAGACCAAGTGGGTCGAGCGGATCGAGGTGATCGGATGACCACCGGGATCCGCGCCCTGCTGATGACGGCCGGCCTCGCCCTGATCGGTTACGGCCTGTACGGGATGCTCGGCGACCCCTACCTCACCGACCCGTCGGCCGTCCTGGTCTGGGCGGTCGGGGGGCTGGTGATCCACGACGGGCTGTGGGTACCGCTGGTGTGCCTGCTGGGCGCACTGCTGGTCCGCGGGCCGGTGCTGCGCGGCTGGCTGGTCGTCGCGGCGGCCGTGACGGCCGTCGGGCTGCCGGCCGTGCTGCGCGCCGACGACGACCACGGCAACGCGTCGCTGCTGCCGCTGCCGTACCTGCGCAACTGGCTGCTGGTGCTGGCCGCCACCGCCGGGCTCGCGCTGCTGGTCGCGTTCGCCGGGCGGTGGCGGCGCCGGGGTCGGGCCCGGCGCCGGGGGTCGTCACGGCGCCGGGGCTGGGCCGTCAGACGCCGGGCACCCCGGGAAGACCGGTCGTGAGACCGTCCAGCGTGTGCGGGCAGGGGCACTCCCGCACGACCGGCAACGCCTCCAGCGCCTTGAACAGCACGGTCCGCAGTCGGTCGACGTTGCCGGCGAACACCTCCAGCACCTCGGCGTGCGTGACGCCCGCACCGGTCTCCACCCCGGCGTCGAGATCGGTGACCAGGGCCAGCGAGGTGTAGCAGAGTCCGAGTTCGCGGGCGAGGACGGCCTCCGGGTGCCCCGTCATACCGACCACCGACCAGCCGTTGGCGGTGAACCAGCGGGACTCGGCGCGGGTGGAGAAGCGCGGGCCCTCGATCACCACCAGCGTGCCGCCGTCGACCGGCTCCCAGGCGGCCTCCCGGGCGGCCGCCAGCGCCACCTGCCGCCCCGCCGGGCAGTACGGGTCCGCCATCGACACGTGCACCACCTCCGGCACCGTGCCGTCCGGCAGCGGCAGACCGTCGTAGAACGTCTGCGCCCGCCCCGAGGTCCGGTCCACGAACTGGTCGGGGACGAGCAGCGTGCCCGGCCCGTACTCCGGCCGGAGCCCGCCGACCGCGCACGGCGCCACCACCTGCCGCACCCCCAGGCTGTGCAGCGCCCACAGGTTCGCGCGGTAGTTGATCCGGTGCGGAGGGATCCGGTGCCCGCGCCCGTGCCGGGGCAGGAACGCGATCCGGCGGCCGGCCGCCTCCCCCACGAACACCGCGTCGCTCGGCTCGCCGTACGGTGTCTCCAGCCGCACCTCGACCACGTCGTCCAGCAGCTCGTAGAGCCCGGAGCCGCCGATGACACCCACCTCGGCCCGGGGAAGCTCGTTCTGATCGACCATCACCGACACACCTTTCTCGCCTGACTGTGCCGCCACTGTAGGAGCCCGCACCCGGGAAGCCCGCACGGGACATCCTTACGATGCGCGAACGGCGTGTTCACCGGGCGCGCTCCGGCCCGCCCCGGCCCGGCCGTCGGTGCCCACCGGGCGGGAGCCGGACGGAAGTTCGGCCCTGCACGCCTATTGATAGGAAACTTTACTTTCTACTACGCTGTCAGCCGGCGGCTTGGCGCGGCGCCCGCACCCGAAGGGGCGTGACGCGCTCAGCGAGAGCTCTGACCCGGCCGCCGCGGTGGTGCGGTCACCGCTTGGCCGGTGAGCTCGTCCGTCGGGCGCGCCGGTGTCCAGCTCTCACCGTTTCTCTAGGTCAGGGAGTCCAGGGATGCGTCTCGGTGTCTCGGCAAGGCCTGTTCGTATCGGTGTGTTCGCCGCTGTGCTCGCGTTGCTCGGCGGCCTGGTGCTCGGTTGGTCCGAGCGGGCGGGGGCGGCGGTCGATCCGCTGATCTCGCAGGGGAAGGCCGCGACGGCCTCGTCCACGGAGGGGTCCTCCTACGCGGCCGGGAAGGCGTTCGACGGGAACGCCACCACCCGGTGGGCGAGCACGGAGGGGAAGGACCCGCAGTGGCTGCGGGTGGACCTCGGCGGGACCGCCGGCGTCTCGCGGGTGAAGCTGAGCTGGGAGGCCGCGTACGCGAAGGCGTACCGGCTGGAGGTGTCCCCGGACGGGGTGACCTGGACGACGGTGGCGGAGGAGAAGGCCGGCAACGGCGGGACGGACGACTGGACGGGGCTGGCCGGCAAGGGCCGCTACGTCCGGCTGTCCGGGACGGCCCGCGGGACGGCGTACGGGTACTCGCTGTTCGAGATGGAGGTGTACGGCGTGCCGGACGGCGGGCCGCCGCCCGGCGGCGCGTTCACCGTGGTGGCGGCAGGCGACATCGCCGCCCAGTGCACCGCCTCGGACAGCGGCTGCGCGCACCCGAAGACCGCCGCGCTCGCCCAGCAGATCGACCCGCGGTTCTACCTGACGATGGGTGACAACCAGTACGACGACGCCCGGTCGTCGGACTTCCGGGACTACTACGACAAGAGCTGGGGCGCGTTCAAGGCGAAGACCCACCCGGTGCCGGGCAACCACGAGACCTACGACCCGGCCGGGTCGCTGGTGGGGTACAAGTCGTACTTCGGCGCCATCGCCTACCCGCAGGGGAAGAGCTGGTACAGCTTCGACGAGGGCAACTGGCACTTCGTCGCGCTGGACTCCAACGCCTTCGACCAGAGCGCCCAGATCGACTGGCTGAAGGCCGACCTGGCGGCCAACGCGAAGAAGTGCGTCGCCGCCTACTGGCACCACCCGCTGTACTCCTCGGGCGGGCACGGCAACGACCCGGTCTCCCGGCCGGTGTGGAAGATCCTCTACGGCGCCAAGGCCGACCTGGTGCTGAACGGGCACGACCACCACTACGAGCGGTTCGCCCCGCAGGACCCGGACGGGAAGGCCACCGCGGACGGGATCGTCGAGATCGTCGGCGGGATGGGCGGTGCCGAGCCCTACCCGATCGAGCAGGTCCAGCCGAACAGCCAGAAGCGGATCAGCGGTGAGTACGGCGTGCTGAAGCTGGACTTCACCGACTCCGGGTACGGCTGGAGCTACGTCGGCACCGACGGCCAGGTCAAGGACAGCAGCCCGAAGTACAGCTGCCACTGATGATGTACCTGGCCACCACCGGCCGCCGGCCGGACGCGCCGCCACGCCCCGCGGGGGCGGGGCGGCGCGTCCCCGGCCCGGTCATCGCGCTCGGCGCGGTCAGCCTGGTCACCGACGTCTCCTCGGAGATGGTCACCGCCGTGCTGCCGCTCTACCTGGTCCTGGGGCTCGGTCTCTCACCCCTCCAATTCGGCTTCCTCGACGGCCTGTTCAACGGCGCCACAGCGCTGGTCCGGCTGCTCGGCGGCCGGCTCGCCGACCGGGGCGGCGGCCGGCACCGGACGGTCGCCGGGGTCGGCTACCTCCTCTCGGCGCTCTCCCGCCTCGGGCTGCTGCTGGCCGGCGGGGCGGCCGGCGGGATCGCCGCCGCGCTGGCCGCCGACCGGCTCGGCAAGGGCCTGCGGACGGCCCCGCGGGACGCGCTGATCTCGCTCAGCGCACCGCCGGAGGCGCTCGGCCGGGCGTTCGGCGTGCACCGCGCGATGGACACCACGGGGGCGCTGCTCGGTCCGCTGGTCGCGTTCGCGGTGCTGTGGGCGACGGCGGACGCGTACGACGCGGTGTTCGTGGTCAGCTTCGCCACCGGACTGCTCGGCGTGCTGGTGCTGGTGCTGTTCGTCCCGGCCGGGGCGGCAGCGCCCGAACGGACCTCGGCACCGAAACGGACCGCGGTACCGAAACGGACTGCTACACCGAAACGGACCTCGGCACCGAAACGGACCGCGGTACCGGGACCGAGCGCGGCACCCGGACCGTCCGCGCTGCCGGCCTGCGGCCCGGAGCCGGCCCGGACGAGGCACCGGGCACTCGGCGATCCGGTCTTCCGACGGGTGGTCACGGCCGCCGCGCTGCTGGGGGCCGCGACGATCGGGGACTCCTTCCTTTACCTGCTGCTCCAGCGCGGCCTGGACCTGCCGGCCGTACTCTTCCCGCTGCTGCCGCTCGGCGCGGCGGCCTGCTACCTGCTGCTGGCCGTACCCGTGGGCCGGCTCGCGGACCGGACCGGGCGGCGCACGCCGTTCCTCTGCGGACACGGCGCCCTGCTCGCCGCCTACCTCACCCTGACGACCGCACCGAGTTGGGCGACGGCCGTACTCACCCTGGTACTCCTGGGGGTCTTCTACGCCGCCACGGACGGCGTACTGATGGCGCTCGCCGGGCCGGTGCTGCCGCCGGACGGGCGGGCGGGCGGGCTCGCGGTGCTGCAGACCGGCCAGGCGCTGGCCCGGCTGGTCGGAGCGGCCGGGTTCGGCGCGGCCTGGACGTGGTGGGGGCCGCGTCCGGCCCTGACGGTGGCCGCGGTCACGCTGGCCGCCGCACTCGCCGCCGCATGGCGGATCCTGCCGGGACGGGAGGTCTCGTGAAGGCGCGTTGGACGATCCTGGTCATCGCCGTCCTGGTGCTGCTGGGCGGTTCGCTCGGGTACGTGCTGCACGCCGGACAGCGCGGCGGCGGGCACCGGCTCGTCGCGGCGGAGAGCTCGTTCACCCTCGACGAGTCCGGGATCTACTACCGGGACACCGCCACCGGGCGGGTCGCCCGCGACCAGGGAGCGCCGGACGGACCGTCCTGCGCCCGGTTCTACGCCGCCGGGGACCGCGCCCTGTGCCTGCGGGTGCTGCCCGGCGTCCCGGCCCGCACCCAGGCGGTGGTGTACGACCGGCGGTTCACCGAGCTCCAGACGGTGACGGTGCCCGGCATCCCGAACCGGGCCCGGGTGTCGGCCTCCGGACAGCTGCTCTCCTGGACCACCTTCGCGGTGGGGGATTCGTACGCGGTCAGCGGCTTCTCCACCCGGACGTCCATCCTGGACCTGCGCACCGGCTACCTGGTCAAGTCGATCGAGTCGATCCCGCTGACCATCGGCGACACCCGCCACCACGCCGCCGACGTCAACTACTGGGGCGTCACCTTCGCCGCCGACGACAACCGCTTCTACGCCACCGTCTCGACCGGCGGCCGGACCCACCTCGTCGAGGGCGACCTGCGGGCGTGGTCGGCCCGGACCCTGCGGGAGAACGTCGAGTGCCCCTCGCTCTCGCCGGACGGCACCCGGATCGCCTTCAAGAAGAAGGTCTCGGCCGACCCGGCCGCGCCCTGGCGGCTCCACGTCCTGGAACTGGCCGGCCTGCGCGAGCACCCGCTGGCCGAGTCGCGCAGCGTGGACGACCAGGCGGCCTGGCTCGACGGGGACACCCTCGGCTACGCACTGCCCGGCCGGGACGGGAAGGGCACCGACATCTGGACCGTCCCGGCGGACGGCGGCGGGGCGCCCCGGCTGCTGGTACCCGGCGGCTCCTCGCCGGTGGCGGTAGCGGCGGCGGCGAGCTGATCCGGTGGTCCGCCGCCCCTGCCCGGGTGGCGGACCGCCGGCCCGGAGCACTGCCGGGCCGCCGACCCCGCCGACCCCGCCGACCCCGCCGACCCCGCCGACCCCGCCGACCGCCAACTGATCTCCCAGCAGCGATCATTGGCATACCCGACGACTATTCTCCGGCCGGATCACGCGGTACCGAAAGGGACCTGACGATCATTCGGACCGCCGTCGACCTGCGGGAACGCCCGGAGCAATCGTCCGCACAAACCCGCCGGGCCCGAACCCCTGGGCCGAACCCCCGGCCCGACCGGGCCGGTCCCCGGCCAATGCGCGGTGGCAAGAACCGGACACGGCCGAAAATGACCGGGCCCGCCCGGCGGCGGGCCGCGTCCCGGCGAGGGAATTCGGCCGATTCCGGGTCCGGACGGCTATCCGGGCGCGGTGCGACTCCCCGGATCCCGCCGCCGCCGCACCGGATCGCGGTCCGGCGCGGCGCGCGGCCGAACCCGGGAGCCCCGGCCGGTCGATGTGCAGATTTCAATCGTCCCCCGTCTTTCGGGGGGTGAGATCACGCCAGGTCGACGGCCTGCCGCCCGGCCCGAACGGTCGGACCGGGACGGTCCGGGCCAAGAGCCCCCAGGTCGGGCGGGGTCGATTCGGAGGGTCAACCGCAATACCCGCAAAGGGAGTTCCGAAACCTTGACCTGATCGTGCGTCAGCACGCCATACCAAGTCGGACGCCACCGATCCAGACCTTTCTTCAGGAGGATTTGGAAGTACTCTGTCGTCAACCGTGCGAGAACCTGTTCGACTCCTGGGGCCATTCCCGGAACCGGAGTGTTTCTTCGCGCGGTCGATGATGTTTCTTCGGTACGGGGGTGACTTGTGGTGGAGGGTCACGCAATGAATTTCAGGGTTCTTGGCCCATTGGCAGTCCAGGCCGGAGGAATCCCCGTGAATCCCGGGTCGGCCCGGCAGCGGGCGGTATTGTCCGCCCTTCTGCTGACACCCGGCCAGCCCGTGACGGTGGAACAACTCACCGAGGCCGTCTGGCCGCGGAACCCGCCGAACGACGTCATGGCGAATCTGCACAGCTATGTGTCCAACCTCCGGCGGCTGTTGGAGCCGAACCGGCCACCCCGGAGCCGGAACACCGTCCTGCGGCGCGAAGCGAGCGGCTACGTCCTGGCGGTGGACGCCGAGTGCATCGACGCCGTCCGCTTCGAGCGGACGCTGCACGAGGGCCGGCGGCACCTCCAGGCCGGGACGCACCGGACGGCACGCCGGACCCTGGAGGACGGGCTGGCACTGTGGCGCGGCCCCGCCTACCCGGAGGTGAGCGACTACGCGCTCGGCGCGCAGACGGCCTCGCGGTTCGAGGAGCTACGGCTGCTGGCCCTGGAGAGCCTGTGGGACGCCACACTGGCCGAGGAGTGCGACTTCTCCGCGCTCGCCGCCGAACTGCCCGCGCTCGCCACCCGGTTCCCGACCCGCGAGCGGTTCAGCTGGCTGCTGATGAAGGCCCTGTACCGGTCGGGCCGGCGCGCCGACGCGATCGACGCGTACCACCGCACCCGCCGAACCCTGGCGGAGGAGTACGGCGTCGACCCGGGCAACGAGCTGCAGGAGCTGTTCGGCACGATCCTGCGCGGCGACCCGATCGCCGGCTGCGCCTGAGCGCCCGGCCCTGAGCACATGTCACTGACCACCTGTCACCGAGCTCCCTCACTGAGCACCTGTCGCTGAGATCTCACCGCTGACCACCCGTCACCGGGCCTCCGTCAGGCGGCTCCCCGAGAAGAGGCCGGGCGACCGGCGGGCCCTCGCGCCCGTCGGCCGCCCGGCCTTTTGCCTACCCTTGGCATTGTCATGCTCATTGCTTGTTGGGTATCCGGCGACGCCGCCGACAGACCGTTCGCCATCGAATCCCCGCAGCTCGGATCCTCCCTCCGAGGCCGGTTCAAGTCGTCTCCGAGTCGGCTCCAAGTCACAGCCAAGACGGCCCTGGCAAGGTGCTGACGACAGGCATGAAGATCAACAGCGGGCGGGCCGGGACCGTCCCGCCGGGCCCGAGCGAGCACGATCGAAGGAAACCGGGCCGCGAACCACCGCAGTCACGGCGGTCGCGGACCAGACCCCATCGGCCGCACCGGCCGACCGGGTGGGAAGTCGAGACGATGAGGGAAGCCGAGTTCGCCGTGCCCCAGACGAGTTGTGAGGACGACACGGTCGCCGTCGTCGGACTGTCCTGCCCGGCGCCCGAACACCGTGACGACGACCGGGGCCACGACGGGCCGGACGGCGGCGCCGCGTTCTTCGACGTTCCCGCCGGGCGGGCGGCCGGGCTCGGCCCCGCCGACTGGGCCGTGCCGGAACTCGGCTGGACCGCCCTGGAGGACGCCGGGATCGTCCCCGCCTCGCTGGGCGCGGGCCGGACGGGCGTCTTCCTCACCGCGTCCTCCCGACCCGGTGCCGCGGAGCACCTCGCCGCCGTCCTGGACCTCCACGGCCCGCGGGTCACCCTCGAACCGTCGGCGTCCACCGCGCGGGACGCCGTCGCCCTGGCCGCGGCGAGCCTGCGCCGCGGGGAGTGCGACCTCGCGCTCGCCGGTGACACCGGCACGGTGCTCGCGGTGCTCCGACCGCTGCCGGCGGCACGCCGCGACGGGGGGCGGATCCACGGCCTGCTCGGCGGCCGGCACCCCGCGGCCGACTCCGGGGAGGACGGCACCGCGGGCACGGACCGTACGGACGGCACCGGTCTGCTCGCCCTCGTCGGGGCACGACCGGTCGACGCCGCCGGCCCCGCGACCGCCGCCCGACCCGCCGGCTCCCCTCCCGCCGCCCCGCACCCCCTGGCCACCACGTTCACGCCGCTGGTCCTCTCCGCCCGCAGCGCCGCCGGCCTGCGGGCCCAGGCCCGGCTGCTCCAGGAGCGGTTCGGGTCCGACCCCGGACTCCGGCTCACCGACGCGGGCCTCTCCCTGGCCACCACCCGGACCTCCTTCGAGCACCGTGCCGTGCTGGTCGCCGACAGCCGCGAGCACGCCCTGCAGGGCCTGCGCGCCCTCGCCGAGGACGGGTTCGGTCCGCTGCTGGTCCGCGGCACCGCGGGCACCGGAACGGGCGCGGTCTTCGTCTTCCCCGGCCAGGGCACCCAGTGGCCCGGCATGGCACTCGCCCTGCTGGAGTCCTCCGAGGTGTTCCGGGAGCACCTGCAAGCCTGCGCCGACGCGCTCGAACCGCACGTCCCCTGGTCCGTGACCGATGTCCTGCGCGGAGCGCCGGGCGCTCCCGCCCTGGTCCCGGTCGACGTCGTCCAGCCCGTCCTGTTCGCCGTCATGGTCGCTCTCGCGGCCCTCTGGCGTGCCTGCGGCGTGGAGCCCGCCGCCGTGGTGGGCGCCAGCCTCGGCGAGATCGCGGCCGCCCACGTGGCCGGGGCACTCGGCCTGGACGAGGCCGCCGAGGTGGTGGCGCGGTGGAGCCGGGCGCAGGCCGACGCGGCCGGCGAGGGCGACCTGGCCTCGGCCCTGCTGCCCCGCGAGCAGCTGGCGCCACGGCTGGCCCGGTGGCAGGGCCGGCTCGATATCGCCGGCACCAACGGCCCGCGGTCCGCGCTGTTCTCCGGTGACCGGGACGCCGTCGACGAGCTGCTCGCCGAGCTGGCCGCCGAGGGCGTCCGGGCACGGAAGCTGAGCAACGGGCTCGCCGCGCACTCCCCCGGCCTGCGCCTGGACCGCGACCGGCTGCTCGCCGGCCTCGCGCACATCCGGCCGCGCACGTCGGCCGTCCCGTTCTACTCCTCGGCCACCGGTGGGCTGCTGGACACGGCCGCGCTGGACGGCGCGTACTGGATCCGGAACATCACCGGCGAGATCCGCTTCGAGGAGGCCACCCGCGCGCTGCTGTCCGACGGCCACCGGACCTTCCTGGAGGTGGCCCCCCACCCCGGCCTGCTCGGGGGTCTCCAGGAGACGCTGGACGACGCCGGCCTGACGGAGCACACCGCCGTCACCGGCACCCTCAGCCGTGACCAGGGCGGGCCGGACCGGTTCCTGACCTCCCTCGCGCAGCTGCACGTCCGGGGTACCGCCGTGGACTGGGCCACCGTCCTCACCGGCGCGGACGCGCGCCTGGTCCCGCTGCCGACGTACCCGTTCCACGCCGCGCGGCCGGCCGACGGGCGCTCGGACGCCGAACGGCACCGGTGGATCCGGGAGCTGCTCCACGCGGAGCTCACGGCACTGGGCGGCCCCGGGGCGGCGGCCGAGGCCGGCGCGGACCGGTCGTTCCGGGACCTCGGCTTCGACTCGGCCACGGCGGTCGAGCTGCGCAACCGCCTGATGGCGGCGACCGGCCTGCGGCTGCCACTCACGCTGCTCTTCGACCATCCGACACCCGAGGCCCTCCGCCGGTACCTGCTCGCGGGGCCGGGCGGCGGGGCGGGCTCCGCACCGGCGGAGGCGGAGGCCGAAGCGGGGGCCGGTGTGGGGGCGGACTCGGCGTCGGTCGAGGCGGAGCCGATCGCGATCGTCGCGATGGCGTGCCGGTTCCCCGGCGAGGTCGGCAACCCGGAGGACCTGTGGCAGCTGGTCGCCGACGAGCGGGACGCCGTCTCGCCGTTCCCCGGCAACCGCGGCTGGGACGTGTCCTCGCTGTACGACCCCGACCCGGGACGCAGCGGGCACAGCTACGCCCGCGAGGGCGGCTTCCTGCACGACGCGGACCGCTTCGACGCCGCGTTCTTCGGCATCAGTCCCCGCGAGGCGCTGGCGATGGACCCGCAGCAGCGGCTGCTGCTGGAGACGGCGTGGGAGGCCTTCGAGCGGGCCGGCATCGACCCGTCCTCGGTGCGCGGCTCACGCACCGGCGTCTACGTCGGTGCGATGAGCCAGGACTACGGCGCCCGCATGCACGAGGCGGGCGCCGGTGTCGAGGGCCACGTCCTGACCGGCACGACCGTGAGCGTCCTCTCCGGCCGGCTGTCCTACGTATTCGGGCTGGAGGGACCGGCGATCACCGTCGACACGGCGTGCTCGTCCTCGCTGGTCGCCCTGCACCTGGCCGTCCGGGCGCTGCGCGACGGCGAGTGCACGATGGCCGTCGCGGGCGGCGCGGCCGTGATGGCCTCGCCGGGCATGTTCGTCGAGTTCAGCCGTCAGCGCGGCCTGGCCCCGGACGGACGCTGCAAGGCCTTCGCGGCCGCCGCCGACGGCACCGCGTGGGGTGAGGGTGCCGGCGTCCTGGTGCTGGAGCGGCTCTCGGACGCGCGACGCCACGGGCATCGGGTGCTCGCCGTGGTCCGTGGCTCGGCCGTCAACCAGGACGGTGCCTCCAACGGGCTGTCCGCGCCGAGCGGACCGGCCCAGCAGCGGGTGATCCGG
Organism: Kitasatospora sp. NPDC091207; assembly: GCF_044768625.1. NCBI lineage: Bacteria > Bacillati > Actinomycetota > Actinomycetes > Kitasatosporales > Streptomycetaceae > Kitasatospora > Kitasatospora sp. NPDC091207. Next base: position 227,610 of record NZ_JBIVVS010000011.1, on the reverse strand, counting down.
GCGGCGCTGGCCGACGCCCGGCTCTCACCGGACCTGATCGACGCGGTGGAGGCACACGGCACCGGCACCAAGCTGGGCGACCCGATCGAGGCCCAGGCCCTACTGGCCACCTACGGCCAGGCACACCCCGCCGAACGACCCCTCTGGCTCGGCTCCTTGAAATCCAACATCGGCCACACCCAGGCCGCCGCCGGAGTCGGCGGCGTGATCAAAATGGTGCTCGCCATGCGGCACGGCATCCTGCCCCGCACCCTCCACATCGACGAACCCACCACCCACGTCGACTGGACCACCGGCGCGGTCGAACTCCTCACCCAAGCACAGGAATGGCCCGCCACCGGCAGGCCCCGACGCGCCGCCGTCTCCTCCTTCGGCGTCAGCGGCACGAACGCCCACATCATCCTCGAACAGGCACCCGCCCACGAGACCGAACCGACAACCGACCCCGAGACAACGGGCGGCGCGCTCCCCTGGACACTCTCCGCCCGCACCCCCGACGCCCTGCGCGCCCAGGCCGCACAGCTACACGCGGCCATCCGCACCCACCCCGAATGGGAACCGGCCGACATCGCCAAGGCCTTGGCCCGTAAACGGTCGGTGTTCGAACAGCGCGCGGTCGTCATCGGCGACAGCCGCGAACAGCTCCTGAACGGGCTCACCGCACTCGCCGAGGACACCACCGCGCCAGGCGTCGTCCACGGCACCACCACCGGCGGCCGCACCGTCTTCGTCTTCCCCGGACAAGGCTCCCAATGGATCGGCATGGGCGCCGAACTCCTCGACACCTCACAGGTGTTCGCCGAATCGATCGCCCAGTGCGAAACCGCACTCGCCCCGCACACCGACTGGAACCTCACCGACGCCCTGCGCGGCCACCACGACCTCACCCGCGTGGACGTCGTCCAGCCCGCGCTGTTCGCCGTCATGGTGTCCCTGGCCCGCCTCTGGCAGTCCCTCGGCGTCCAGCCCGACGCCGTCCTCGGCCACTCCCAGGGCGAAATCGCCGCCGCCCACATCGCCGGCGCCCTCACCCTCGACGACGCCGCCCGCATCGTCGCCCTCCGCAGCCGGGCGATCCTCGCCCTCAGCGGACACGGCACCATGGCGAGCATCCCGCTGCCCGCCTCCGAGGTCGAAACCCTCCTCGCCCCGCACGCCGGTGAGGTGAGCATCGCCGCGATCAACGGCCCCGGCCACACCGTCATCGCCGGCACCGTCACCGCCGTCCACGCCGTCGTCGACCAGGCCAAGACCGACGGTCACCGCGCCCGCACCATCCCCGTCGACTACGCCTCCCACTCCCCCCAGGTCGAGGCCCTCCGCGACCAACTCCTCACCGACCTCGCCGACATCAAGCCCACGGCCGCCACCATCCCCTTCCTGTCGGCCGTCACCGCCGAGATCACCGACACCACCACCCTCGACGCCCACTACTGGTACACCAACCTCCGCCAACCCGTCCTCTTCCAACAAGCCGTCACCCAACTCGCCACCACCGGCCACACCACCTTCATCGAAACCAGTCCGCATCCTGTCCTCACCGCAGCGATTCAGGACACCACCGAGGCCGCCGGCCACCCGGCCCGCACCACCGGGACCCTGCGCCGCGACGAGGGCGGCACCCGCCGACTCCTCACCTCCCTCGCCGAGGCCCACACCACCGGCACCACCGTCGACTGGACCCCCCTCCTCCCCACCGGCCCGGGCTCCCACGTCGACCTCCCCACCTACCCCTTCCAACGCGAACGCTTCTGGCTCGACACCACCGCCCCCACCGGAGACCTCCGCTCCACCGGCCTCACCACCGCCGACCACCCCCTGCTCAGCGCCGCCCTCCCGCTCGCCGACAGCGACGAACTCGTCCTCACCGGCCGAATCGGCCTCGCCGACCACCCCTGGCTCACCGACCACGCCATCTGGGACACCCCCCTCCTCCCCGGCACCGCCCTCGTCGAACTCGCCCTCCACGCCGGCCGCCGACTCGGGTGCGAACACCTCGACGAACTCACCCTCCAGGCGCCGCTGCTGCTCCCGGCCGACGACGCCGTCCGCCTCCAGGTCCGCGTCGGCGGACCTGACGACGACACCGGCCGCCGCCCGGTCACCATCCACTCCGCCCCCGACACCCCGGACGACCCCGATGCCCCGTGGACCCGCCACGCGACCGGCGTCCTGGCAGTGACGGGCCCGGCGGTGCCGGCGAACACGTGGGACCTGCGGACGGCGGCACTCGACCCGGACGACGCGCTCTACGGCCGGCTGGCCGATGTCGGCTTCGACTACGGTCCGGCGTTCCAGGGCCTGCGGACCCTCGGGCAGCAGGGCGACGACCTGCTCGCCGAGGTCGTGCTCCCGCCGGAGCGGCACAACGACGGCTTCGGCCTGCACCCCGCCCTGCTCGACGCCGCCCTGCACGCCTGCCTGCTCCAGGGAGGGGACGGCGTCCGCCTGCCGTTCTCCTGGTCCGATGTCACCGTCCACGTCCACGCCGACCCGCCCACCGCGCTACGGGTCCGGCTCACGCGGACCGGGCCGGACACCGTCGCGCTCACCGCGACCGATGACACCGGGAACCCGGTCGTCTCGGTCGGCTCGCTCACCCTGCGGCCCGTCACGCCGGAGCAGTTCAGCGCCACCGCCGGGAGCCACCGCGACTCGCTGTACCAGGTGGACTGGGTGCCCGTGCCGACCTCGCCGGTTGCCGACGGCGGGGCGCCGCCGCTCCTCCTCGGCAGTGAGCACGCCGGACACCCCGGGACCGCAGTGGACCCCTGGTCCGCCGGGACCGCCGGGCCGGCCGAGCTGCTCGCCGTGGTCCGTGCCGGGGCCACGGTGCCGGGGACGGTCGTGGCGCCCTTCCTGCCCGGCCCCGAGGCGACGCCCGAGGCCGTCCACGCCGCGACGGCCCGCGCGCTGGACCTCGTCCAGGGCTGGCTGGCCGAGGAGCGGCTCGCCGGCTCCCGGCTGGTGCTGCTCACCCGGGGCGCGGTGGCCGTGGACCCCGCGGAGGACGTCACGGACCTGGTGCACGCGCCGCTCCGGGGTCTGGTCCGGTCCGCCCAGTCCGAGAACCCCGGCCGCCTCGTGCTGGCGGACCTCGACGACCACCCCGACTCCTACCCGGCGCTGGTCCGGGCGCTCGCCGCGCCGGAGCCGCAGCTGGCGGTCCGCGCCGGGCGGGTGTCCGCCGCCCGGCTGGTGTCGGCCGCACCCACCACACCCACCACACCCGCCGCGCCCGCCGCGCCGTTCGGGCCGTTCGGGCCGTTCGGCCCCGACGGTACGGTGCTGGTGACCGGCGGCACCGGCCTGCTCGGCAGCCTGCTCGCGCGCCATCTGGTCGCCCGGCACGGCGTGCGGCACCTGCTGCTGCTCAGCCGGCACGGGCTCGCCGCGGACGGCGCGGCCGAACTCCGTGCCGACCTCACCGCGGCGGGTGCCGACGTGACGATCGCCTCCTGCGATGCCGCCGACCGGGAGGCGCTCGCCGCCGTCCTGGCGCAGGTACCCGCCGAACAGCCTCTGGTCGGCGTGGTGCACACCGCCGGCGTGCTGGACGACGGCGTGCTCACCGCGCTGACCCCCGACCGTGTGGCGGCCGTCATGCGGCCGAAGACCGACGCGGCGTGGCACCTGCACGAGCTGACCCGCGGGAGCGACCTGCGGGCCTTCGTGATGTTCTCCTCGGCAGCCGGGGTGCTGGGCCAGGCGGGGCAGGCGAGCTACTCGGCGGCCAACGCCTTCCTCGACGCCCTCGCCGAGCGGCGCCGGGCGGCGGGACTGCCCGCGCACTCGCTGGCCTGGGGCCTCTGGGCGGAGGCCGGCGGGATGACCCGGCACCTGGCCGAAGCCGACCTCCGGCGGTTGAGCCGCACCGGCCTCGCGGCCATGCCGTCCACCCAGGGGCTGGCGCTCTTCGACGCCGCCCTCGCGACGGACCGCGCGGTACTCGTGCCCGCCCGCCTGGACACCACCGCGCTCCGGGCCCAGTCCGACCTCGCGCCGCTGCTGCGGAGCCTGATCCGCCCCGCCGCGCGCCGCCGGACCGCCGCACCCGGCGCGGTGACGTTCCGGCAGCGGTTCGCCGAGCTGGCCCCGGACGAGCGCGGCCGCGCCGTGCTCGACCTGGTCCGCGCCCACGTGGCCGCCGTCCTGGGCCATGCCTCGCCGGACCGGGTCGAACCCGACCGCGGCTTCCTCGATCTCGGCCTCGACTCGCTCACGGCGGTCGAACTGCGCAACCGGCTCGGCACGGAGACCGGCGGCCGGCTGCCCGCCACGCTGATCTTCGACCACCCGACCCCGGCCGCCGTCGCCCGCCATCTGGAGGCCGGGGCCTTCCCGGCCGAGGAAGCGGCCGGGAAGGCCCCGGATCCCGCCGAGGTCGACGAGGGCGAGTTCCGCCGGGCCCTGGCGGCGATCCCGATGGTCCGCCTCCAGGAGGCCGGGCTGGTCCGGACGCTGCTCCGACTCGCCGAGGCCGCGGACCGGTCCGCGCCCGTGGTCGAGGAGGAGGAACAGAGCAGCTCGCTCGACACGATGGACCTGGACGACCTCGTCCGGGTTGCCCTCCGTGACAGCTGATCACCACTCACCACGTCCCAATGGCACGGAGTTTCGGAGTTCGCGATGACCGCATCCAGTGAAGAAGTCGTCAAGGCGCTGCGGGCCTCCCTCAAGGAGGCCGAGCTCCTGCGGCAGCAGAACCGCACGCTGACCGCCGCCTCCTCCGAGCCGATCGCCATCGTCGGCATGGCCTGCCGCTACCCCGGGGGCGTCAAGTCACCCGACGACCTCTGGCAGTTGGTCGCGACGGGCGGCGACGCGATCTCCGGCTTCCCGGAGGACCGCGGCTGGGACGTGGAGTCGCTGTACGACCCGGATCCGGAAGCGGTCGGCAAGACCTACACCCGGACCGGCGGCTTCCTGCACGACGCCGCGCTGTTCGACCCCGACTTCTTCGGGATCGGCCGGCGCGAGGCGCTGGCCATGCACCCGCAGCAGCGGCTGCTGCTGGAGACCTCCTGGGAGGCCTTCGAACGGGCCGGCATCGCCCCCTCGTCGGTCCGCGGCAGCAGGACCGGCGTGTTCGCCGGCGTCATGCACCAGGACTACGCCGCCCGGCTGCGCGAGACGCCCGAGGACCTTGAGGGCTACCTGATGACGGGCAGCCTGGGCAGTGTGGTGTCGGGCCGGGTGGCCTACGCCCTCGGCCTGGAGGGCCCGGCCGTCACCGTGGACACGGCGTGCTCGTCCTCGCTGGTGGCCCTGCACCTGGCGGCGCAGGCGCTGCGCAACGGCGAGTGCGCGATGGCGCTCGTCGGCGGGGTCACCGTGATGACCGGTCCGGGTGGGTTCGTCGAGTTCAGCCGCCAGCGCGCGCTGTCCCCCGACGGGCGCTGCCGGGCGTTCGCCGCCTCGGCGGACGGCACCGGCTGGGCGGAGGGCGTCGGCGTCCTGCTGGTGGAGCGGCTGTCGGAGGCACGTCGGAACGGCCACCGGGTGCTGGCCGTGGTCCGCGGCTCGGCGATCAATCAGGACGGCAGCAGCAGCGGCTTCTCCGCGCCGAACGGCCCCGCTCAGCAGCGGGCGATCCGCGAGGCGTTGAAGAACGCCCGGCTCTCGGCGGCGGACGTCGACGCGGTGGAGGCGCACGGCACCGGCACCCGGCTGGGCGACCCGATCGAGGCCCAGGCCCTGCTGGCCACCTACGGACAGCAGCGGGACACCGAACAGCCGCTCTGGCTGGGCTCGTTGAAGTCCAACATCGGCCACACCCAGGCGGCCGCCGGGGTCGCCGGCGTGATCAAGATGGTGATGGCGATGCGGCACGGCGTGCTGCCCCGCACGCTGCACATCGACGAACCGACCACCCACGTCGACTGGACCGCCGGCGCGGTCGAACTCCTCACCGAGGCACGGGAATGGCCGGCCGGCGAGCGCACCCGACGCGCCGCCGTCTCCTCGTTCGGCATCAGCGGGACCAACGCGCACGTCATCCTGGAGGAGGCCCCGCCGGCCGGGGACGAGGCCGTCACCGCCGACTCGCCCTCCCCCGTGATCCCCTGGGTACTCTCCGCCCGCGAACCCGAGGCCCTGCGTGCCCAGGCCGCCCAGCTCGCCGAGCACCTCCGGACCCACCCCGACACCGACCTGCGCGCCACCGCACACACCCTCCTCACCGGACGCGCCGCACTCGACCACCGCGCCGTCGCCCTCGGCCGCACCCCCGCCGAACTCCTCACCCACCTCACCGCCCTCGCCGACGAGCACACACCCACCGGCGCCACCCAACACCCCGGCCGCACCGTCTTCGTCTTCCCCGGACAAGGCTCCCAATGGATCGGCATGGGCGCCGAACTCCTCGACACCTCCGACGTGTTCCGCACCCACATCGAAGCCTGCGCCCAAGCCCTCGCCCCCCACACCGACTGGAACCTCACCGACGCCCTGCGCGGCCACCACGACCTCACCCGCGTGGACGTCGTCCAGCCCGCGCTGTTCGCCGTCATGGTGTCCCTGGCCCGCCTCTGGGAATCCCTCGGTGTCCGCCCCGACGCCGTCCTCGGCCACTCCCAGGGCGAGATCGCCGCCGCCCACATCGCCGGCGCCCTCACCCTGGAGGACGCCGCCCGCATCGTCGCCCTCCGCAGCCGCGCCATCCTCGCCCTCAGCGGACACGGCACCATGGCCAGCATCGCCCTCCCCGCCTCCGAGGTCGAAACCCTCCTGACGCCGCACCGGGGTGAGGTCAGCATCGCCGCGATCAACGGACCGATGCACACCGTCATCGCCGGCACCGTCGCCGCCGTCCACGCCGTTGTCGACCAGGCCACCGCAGGCGGCGCACGCGCCCGCACCATCCCCGTCGACTACGCCTCCCACTCCCCCCAGGTCGAGGCCCTCCGCGACCAACTCCTCACCGACCTCGCCGACATCAAGCCCGGGCCGAGCACCATCCCCTTCCTGTCGGCCGTCACCGCCGAGATCACCGACACCACCACCCTCGACGCCCACTACTGGTACACCAACCTGCGCCGGCCCGTCCTCTTCCAACAAGCCGTCACCCAACTCGCCACCACCGGGTACGGCGTCTTCGTCGAGACCAGCCCCCACCCCGTCCTCACCCCCGCCATCGAAGCGACGCTCGACGAGACAACCGCGATCATCACCGGCACCCTCCGCCGCGACGAAGGCCACTGGACCCGACTGCTCACCTCCGCCGCCCACCTCCACACCCACGGCACCACCGTCGACTGGACCCCGCTCGTCCACCCCGGCCACCACCCCGACCTCCCCACCTACCCCTTCCGGCACCAGCACCTGTGGATCCAGGACGCCGCCCCCGCCGATTCGAGCCCGGCGGCGAACTCCGCGGCGGACTCGGGGTTCTGGGAGGCCGTCGAGGAGCAGGACATCGCCGCCGTGGCCGCGACGCTCCGGGTCGAGGGCGAGGAGCAGCGACGGTCGCTGAGCGCCCTGCTGCCGGCGCTCTCCTCCTGGCACCGGCAGAGCCGCGACCGCTCGGCCGTGGACGACTGGCGGTACCGGATCGCCTGGAGGCCGGTGGCGGACCTCGCGTCGGCCGCGCTCTCCGGCACCTGGCTGCTGGTCGTCCCCGCGGGCCACGCCGACGACGCCTGGGCGGCCGAGGCCACCCGTGGACTGGCCGCGCGGGGCGCGCGGACCGTGCTGCTGGAGGCGGACGCCGACGGCGACGCTCTGGCCGCCCGACTGCGCGAAGCGATCGACAGCGGCGAGCCGGGCGACCTCGCGGGCGTGCTGTCGTTCCTCGCGCTGGACGCGCGCCGCCACCCCGGGCGGCGCGCCGCGACCACCGGCGTGGCGCTGACGCTCGCGCTGGTCCAGGAGTTGGCCGGCCTCGGCGTCCGGGCGCCGCTGTGGTGCGCCACCCGCGGCGCCGTGCACACCGGTCCGTCCGACGCGCCGGCCGATCAGGTCCAGGCCCAGCTGTGGGGCCTCGGCCGGGTCGTCGCACTGGAGCTGCCGCACGTCTGGGGCGGTCTGGTCGACCTGCCCGGACAGCCGGACGAGCGGTCGCTCGGGCGGCTGCTGCGGGTGGTGGCCGGGTCCTCCGGGGAGGACCAGGTGGCGGTGCGGGCGGCCGGGCTGTTCGCCCGGCGGATGGTGCACGCCACCGCCGGTGAGGCCCGGCCGAGCCGTGGCTGGCGCCCGCGCGGCACCGTCCTGGTCACCGGCGGCACCGGGAGCCTCGGTCCCCGGCTGGCCCGCTGGCTGGCCGACAACGGCGCCGAACACCTCGTACTGGCCAGCCGTTCGGGCCCGGACGCGCCGGGAGCGACGGACCTGGCCGCCGAACTGACCGCACGGGGTGTCGCCGTCACCCTGGCCGCGTGCGACGTGGCCGACCGTGACGCGGTGGCCGGCCTGCTCGACCGGCTGCGGGCGGACGGCCACACCGTGCGGGCGGTCCTGCACACGGCCGCGTTCATCGAGCTGACGTCCGTGGTCGACACCACGCTGGAGAGCCTCGACCAGGTGCTGGCCGCCAAGGTGGACGGCGCCCGGCACCTGGTCGACCTGCTCGACCCGCAGGCGCTGGACGCCTTCGTTCTGTTCTCGTCCATCGCCGGGTTCTGGGGCAGTGGGGACCACGCCGCCTACGCCGCCGCCAACGCCGCCCTGGACGCGCTGGCGGAGCAGGGCCGCGCCGTGGGCCTGCCGATGCTCTCGGTCGCCTGGGGCGTCTGGGAGGACGCCGTCAACACCTGGAAGAACCTCGGCGACCAGGACGTCGAACGGACCCGCCGGCGGGTCCGCGAACAGGGACTTCCGCTGATGCGCGCCGAGTTGGCGATCGCCGCCCTCCAGCAGGCGCTGGACCACGACGACACCTTCGTCGCGATCGCCGACATCGACTGGGACCGGTTCGTCCCGCTCTTCACCGCGATGCGGCCGAGCCCGCTGCTCGGCGAACTCCCCGAGGTGCGGGCGGTGTTGGCGGAATCGGTCGAATCGGCGGCGGCCCCCACGGCCGCGGAGTCCGAACTGCGGCTCTCGCTGGGCCGGTTGTCGGAGGCGGAGCAGCACCGCACCCTCGCCGACCTGGTCGTCAAACACGCCGTCGCGGTGCTGGGGCGCAGCACGCCGGACGCCATCCGCCCCGAACGGGCCTTCAAGGAGCTGGGGTTCGAGTCGCTGACGGCGGTCGAGCTGCGCAACCGGCTGAACGCGGCCACCGGGCTCCGGCTCCCGGCCACCCTGATCTTCGACCACCCGACCCCGGCCGCGCTGGTCGCCGAGCTGCGCCGAGAGATCCTGGAGCTGGGCGCACCCGAGGTGGTCGTCCCGGCCGGGACGACCCGGCCGGCCGACGACCCGGGCGCCGAGGCGGACACCGAGGCGGACACCGAGGCGATCGCGATCGTCGGCATGGCCTGCCGGTTCCCGGGCGGAGTCTCGACCCCCGAGGAGCTCTGGCAGCTGCTCGCCGCCGACGGCGACGTGATCTCCGGCCTGCCCACCGATCGCGGCTGGGACCTGGCCCCGGTCGCCGACGAGCAGGGCGGCTTCGTCCGGGACGTGGACGCGTTCGACGCCGCGTTCTTCGGCATCAGCCCGCGCGAGGCGCTCGCCATGGACCCGCAGCAGCGGCTGCTGCTGGAGACCTCCTGGGAGGCCTTCGAGCGGGCCGGCATCGATCTGGCCTCCCTGCGCGGCAGCCGGACCGGCGCCTTCGTGGGTGCCATGCAACACGGGTACGGCGTGCGGTCCGCCGACGCCCCGGCCGCCATCGGGGACTACGTCATCACCGGCAGCGTCACCAGCGTCATCTCGGGCCGGCTGTCCTACGCGTTCGGGCTGGAGGGCCCGGCGATCACCGTGGACACGGCGTGCTCGTCCTCGCTGGTCGCCCTGCACCTGGCGGCGCAGTCGCTGCGCAACGGCGAGTGCACGATGGCCGTCGCGGGCGGTGCGGTGGTGATGCCGACTCCGGACTCCTTCATCGGATTCAGCCGGATGGGCGCCCTGTCCGCGAGCGGCCGCTGCAAGGCGTTCTCCGAGGACGCGGACGGCTTCGGTCTCGCCGAGGGCGTCGGCGTGGTGCTGCTGGAGCGGCTGTCGGAGGCGCGTCGCCACGGGCACCGGGTGCTCGCCGTGGTCCGCGGCAGCGCGGTCAACCAGGACGGCGCCTCCAACGGGCTGGCCGCACCGAACGGCCCCTCCCAGCAACGGGTGATCCGTGCGGCGCTGGCCGACGCCCGGCTCTCGCCGGCGGACGTCGACGCGGTGGAGGCGCACGGCACCGGCACCCGACTGGGCGACCCGATCGAGGCCCAGGCCCTGCTGGCCACCTACGGACAGCAGCGGGACACCGAACAGCCGCTCTGGCTCGGCTCGGTGAAGTCCAACATCGGCCACACCCAGGCCGCGGCCGGGGTCGCCGGCGTGATCAAGATGGTGCTGGCGATGCGGCACGGCGTGCTGCCCGCCACCCTGCACGTCGACGAGCCCACCACCCACGTCGACTGGACCGCCGGCGCGGTCGAACTGCTCACCGAGGCACGGGAATGGCCGCACGCGGACGGGCGCCCGCGCCGTGCGGGTGTGTCGGCGTTCGGCATCAGCGGGACGAACGCGCACGTCATCCTGGAGGAGGCCCCGCCGGCCGAGCCGGCCCAGGAGACGGACACCACCGACTCCCCGTCCCCCGTGATCCCCTGGGTACTCTCCGCCCGCGAACCCGAGGCCCTGCGTGCCCAGGCCGCCCAGCTCGCCGAGCACCTCCGGACCCATCCCGACACCGACCTGCGCGCCACCGGACACACCCTCCTCGCCGGACGCGCCGCACTCGACCACCGCGCCGTCGCCCTCGGCCGCACCCCCGCCGAACTCCTCACCCACCTCACCACCCTCGCCGACGAGCACACACCCACCGCCGGCACCCAACACCCCGACCGCACCGTCTTCGTCTTCCCCGGCCAGGGCTCCCAATGGATCGGCATGGGCGCCGAACTCCTCGACACCTCGCAGGTGTTCGCCGAATCGATCGCCCAGTGCGAAGCCGCACTCGCCCCGCACACCGACTGGAACCTCACCGACGCCCTGCGCGGCCACCACGACCTCACCCGCGTGGACGTCGTCCAGCCCGCGCTGTTCGCCGTCATGGTGTCGCTGGCCCGCCTCTGGCAGTCCCTCGGCGTCCAGCCCGACGCCGTCCTCGGCCACTCCCAGGGCGAAATCGCCGCCGCCCACATCGCCGGCGCCCTCACCCTCGACGACGCCGCCCGCATCGTCGCCCTCCGCGCCAAGGCCATCCTGGCCATCAGCGGCCACGGCGGCATGGCCTCCCTCCCCCTGGCGCACGCCGAGGCCGCCGAGTTGCTCACCCACTGGGACGGGCGCCTCACCGTCGCGGCCCAGAACGGCCCCGCCACCACCGTCGTCGCCGGCGACCGCGACGCCCTCGACGAACTCCTCACCCACTGCGAGGGGCAGGGCATCCGGGCACGTCGCATCGACGTCGACTACGCCTCCCACTCCCCGCACGTCGAGGCCCTGCGCGGCCAACTCCGCACCGAGCTGGCCGGCATCGCGCCGGGACCGGGCAGTGTCCCGTTCCTGTCGGCCGTCACCGGCGAGATCACCGACACCACCACCCTCGACGCCCACTACTGGTACACCAACCTGCGCCAACCCGTCCTCTTCGAACAGGCCGTCCGCGCCCTCGCCGCCACCGGCCACACCACGTTCGTCGAGACCAGCCCCCACCCCGTCCTCACCCCCGCCATCGAGGACACCCTCGACACCACCGACCACCGGGCGGTCGTCACCGGCACCCTCCGCCGCAACGAAGGCGGCTGGACCCGGCTGCTCACCTCCGCCGCCCACCTCCACACCCACGGCACCACCGTCGACTGGACCCCGCTCGTCCACCCCGGCCACCACCCCGACCTCCCCACCTACCCCTTCCAGCGCGAGCGCTTCTGGCTCACCGCGCCCGCGAGCGCCGACCCGGGCGGCTCCGGGCTCGACTCCGCCGGGCACCCGCTGCTCGCCGCGGCCGTCGCGCTGCCCGACGACGAGGGCCTGATCCTGACGGGCCGGCTCTCCGTCAGCACCCATCCCTGGCTGGCCGACCACGCCGTCTGGGGCACCGTCCTCGCCCCCGGCACCGCGCTCGTCGAGCTCGCCCTCCAGGCCGGACACCGGGTCGGCTGCCACCACCTGGAGGAGTTGACCCTCCAGGCGCCGCTGCTCCTGCCCGAGCAGCGGGCCGTCCGGGTCCAGGTCCGGATCGGCGCGCCGGACGACGTCGGGCGCCGCCCGCTCACCGTCCACTCCACCCCCGACGACGCCGACACCACCGGGGACGCCGCCATCTGGACGTGCCACGCGGTCGGGACGGCCGTCCCGGCCGCGCCGGCCGGCGGGTGGGCGACCGGCTCCGCCTGGCCGCCGGCCGGGGCCGTGCCGGTCGGGCTCGACGGCCTCTACCAGCGGCTCGCCGAGGACGGCCTCGGGTACGGGCCGGCGTTCCAGGGCCTGCGCGCCGCCTGGCGGCTCGGCACGGAGGTGTACGCCGAAGTCGCCCTGCCGGAGGACCAGTTCGCCGACGCCGACCGGTTCGGGATCCACCCCGCACTGCTGGACGCGGCCCTGCACACCACCCTGCTCGACGGTGCCGAGCAGGTACGGCTGCCGTTCTCCTGGGCGGGTGTCGCCCTGCACGCCACCGGCGCCACCGCGCTGCGGGTCCGGCTGACGCCCACCGGGCCGGACGGCATGGCGCTGTCGGTGGCCGACCCGACCGGTCTGCCGGTGGCCACCGTCGAGTCGCTCGCCGTGCGCCGGGTCTCCCCGGCGCAGCTCGGCGCCGCCGCCGACCGCACCGCCGCCGACAGCCTCTTCCGACTGGCCTGGACCGAGTCGGCCGACCGGCCCGTCGCGCGCACCGTCCGCCACGCCGTACTCGGCGCGGACCCGCACGAGTCGCCCGGCTACCCCGATCTCGCGGCCCTCACCGACGCCTTCACCGCCGGTGCGCCGGTACCCGAGGCCGTCGTGGTCCCCTGGACGCCGCGGCCTGGCGGTGACCGCCGGTCCGCGGACGCCGCCGGGCACGCGGTGGAGCGGGTGATCGCCCTGCTGCAGGCCTGGGCCGCCGACGACCGGTTCGCCGCCTCCCGGCTGGTCCTGGTGACCCACGGCGCCGTCGACACCACGGATCCGGCCCGCCCGGCCGATCCGGCCGGTGCGCCCGATCCGGCCGCGACGGCCGTCTGGGGCGCCGTGCGCTCCGCGCAGGCCGAGCACCCCGACCGGTTCGTCCTGGTGGACCTCGACGCGGCCCCGAACGGTCCGGGCGCGGACGTCACCGAGGTGCTGCCGGCGCTGCTGGACGGCGCCGAGCCGCAGTACGCCGTCCGGGCCGGCCGGGTGCTGGTGCCCCGCCTGGCGCGGCTGCGCCCGGACGACGGCGCCGCCGCCCCCGCGACGGACCCCGAGGGCACGGTGCTGATCACCGGCGGCACCGGGACACTGGGCGCGCTGGTCGCCCGGCACCTGGTCGAGAAGCACGGCATCCGGCACCTGTTGCTGGTCAGCCGGCAGGGCCGGCGGGCCGAGGGGGCGGAGGAGCTCGTCGAGCGGCTGTCCGCGCTCGGCGCCGAGGTGACCGTCGCGCGGTGCGACGCCGCCGACCGGAGCGCGCTGGCCGAGGTGCTCGCCGCCGTCCCGGCGCAGCACCCGCTGACCGGTGTGGTGCACGCGGCCGGGGTGCTGGACGACGGCACGCTCGCCTCGCTCACGCCGGAGCGGGTCAGGGCGGTACTGCGCCCGAAGGCGGACGCGGCCTGGCACCTGCACGAGCTGACCCTGGACGCCAAGCCCGCGCTGTTCGTGCTGTTCTCGGCGGCGGGCGGGGTGCTGGGCAGTGCCGGGCAGGCCAACTACGCCGCCGCCAACGCCTATCTGGACGGCCTGGCCACGCACCGCCGCGCGCTGGGGCTGCCCGGGGTGTCGATGGCGTGGGGGCTGTGGTCCGCCGAGAGCGCGATGACCGGCGCGCTGAGCGAGGCGGACCGGCGCCGGATGCGGCGCTCGGGCGTCCTGCCGATGTCCACGGCCGAGGGCCTGGCGCTGTTCGACGCCGCGCTCGCCCAGGACCGCCCGGTGACGCTGCCGGTCCGGCTGGACCTCGCCGCGCTGCGCGCGGGCGACCCGGCGCAGCGGCCACCGCTGCTGCGGGCGCTGCTCGGGGCGGCGCCCCGGCGCGCCGCCCGGGCCGAGGAGCCGGCCGGGACGGGCGCCGGGCTGTCGCTGGCCGGCCTGACCGCCGCCGAACGCTCGCACGCGCTGGTCGAGCTGGTCCGGTCCCAGGCGGCCACGGTGCTCGGCCACGCCTCACCGGAGGCGGTCACCGCGGGGCGGGGCTTCCTGGAGTCGGGTTTCGACTCGCTGCGCGGGGTCGAACTGCGCAACCGGCTGAACGCGGCCACCGGGCTGCGGCTGCCGGCCACGCTGGTCTTCGACCACCCGACCCCGGCCGCCGTCGCCGGCCACCTCGGGGAACTGCTGGAGCGCCAGGAGCGGCCCGCCGCCCCGCCGGCCGGCACCACCGGGGCCCCCGTCGACCTGGACGCCCTGGAGGCCGGCCTGCGCGACCTGGCCGCCGGGGACCCGACGCGCGAGCGGCTCGCCGCCCGGCTGCGCGCGCTGGCGGCGCGGCTGGACGCGACCGGGCCGAACGGCCCCGGCGCACCCGGCGGGACCGAGGACGAGTTCGGCGACGAGTTCGGGGACGAGTTCGGGGACGCGACCCTCGACGAGCTGCTCGACATCGCCGACGGCGAACTGCAGAACCCGTGAGTCCGCCTGCCCCGGGCCGTTGCCGGACCCATCGCGGCCCGGACCCTTCCTCGGCCCGGACCCTTCGTGACCCAGACCCTTCGAAGAAGTGAGAGGCGCACAGCGCGATGACGAGCGACGAGAAGGTCCTCGACACCATCAAGCGGCTGACCGTCGACCTGCGCAGGACGCGCCGGCGGCTTCAGGAGGCCGAGGAGGGGGCCCGCGAGCCGATCGCCGTCATCGGCATGGCGTGCCGCTACCCCGGTGGGGTCAGCTCCCCCGAGGACCTCTGGCGTCTGGTCGCCGAGGAGCGCGACGCGATCTCGCCGTTCCCGGCCGACCGGGGCTGGGACGAGGGCCTGCACGACCCCGACCCGGCGCGCCACGGCTCGGTGTACGTCCGTGAGGGCGGGTTCCTGCACGAGGCGGCCGACTTCGACCCGGCGTTCTTCGGCATGAGCACCCGGGAGGCGCTGGCCACCGACCCGCAGCAGCGGCTGCTGCTGGAGACCGCCTGGGAGGCCTTCGAGCGGGCCGGCATCGACCCGTCGTCGGTGCGCGGGTCGCGGACCGGTGTGTTCGCCGGGGTGATCTACCAGGACTACGCCTCGCGGCTGCGCCGGGTGCCGGGCGAGTTCGAGGGGTACGTCGGCAACGGCAGCACCGGCAGTGTCGCGTCCGGCCGGGTCGCCTACACCCTGGGCCTGGAGGGACCGGCCGTCACCCTGGACACGGCGTGCTCGTCCTCGCTGGTCGCGCTGCACCAGGCAGCGCAGTCGCTCCGGACCGGCGAGTGCTCGTTGGCGCTGGCCGGCGGGGTGACGGTGATGGCCTCGCCGATGGCGCTGGTCGAGTTCAGCCGCCAGCGCGGACTGGCCGGCGACGCGCGGTGCAAGGCGTTCGCGGCCGGGGCCGACGGAACGGGGCTGGGCGAAGGGGTCGGCCTGCTGCTGCTGGAGCGGCTCTCCGACGCGCGGCGCAACGGGCGCCGGGTGCTCGCGGTGATCCGCGGCAGCGCGGTCAACCAGGACGGCGCCAGCAGCGGACTGACCGCGCCGAGCGGTCCGGCCCAGCAGCGGGTGATCCGGCAGGCGCTGGAGCACGCCGGGCTGTCGGCCCGCGAGGTCGACGCGGTGGAGGCGCACGGCACCGGGACGACGCTAGGCGATCCGATCGAGGCACAGGCGCTGCTGGCCACCTACGGGCAGGACCGGGCCGACGGGCGGCCGCTGTACCTCGGCTCGGTGAAGTCCAACATCGGCCACGCCCAGGCGGCGGCGGGCGTGGCCGGCGTGATCAAGATGGTGATGGCGATGCGGCACGGCGTGCTGCCCCGCACCCTGCACCTGGACGAGCCCAACCCGCACGTGGACTGGACGGCCGGTGCGGTCGAACTGCTCACCGAGCGGCGCGCGTGGCCGACGACCGGGCGGCCGCGCCGGGCCGGGGTGTCGTCCTTCGGGGTGAGCGGCACCAACGCGCACCTCGTCCTGGAGGAGGCCGCTGCCGAGGTTCCCGCGCAGGCGCCCGAGGAGGCCCCGGCCGGCGCGGCGACCGTGCCGTGGGTGCTCTCCGGCCGGACGGCGGCCGCGCTGCGCGCGCAGGCCGGACGGCTGCTGGCCCACCTCGACGAGCACCCCGGGCGGTCCGCGGTCTCGGTCGGCGCGGCACTGGCCCGCACCCGGACAGTGTTCGAGCACCGGGCCGTGCTGCTCGGCACGGACCTGGCGCGGCTTCGGGCGGGCCTGGCGGCCCTGGCGGCCGGCGAGGCGCGGCCCGGACTCGTCGAGGGCGTCGCCGGCGGGGACGACCGGGTGGTCCTCGTCCTGCCCGACCGGCCGGCGGACCGGCTCGACCATGCCGTCCGGCTGCTGGACGCGTCGCCGTTGTTCGCCGCCCGGCTCGCCGCGTGCGACGCGGCGCTGGCCGAGACGGCCGGCTGGACCGCGACGGACGTGCTGCGCGGCGCCCCCGGCGCCCCCGACCCGGCGCGGGCCGAGGTCGGCCGGGCGGTGCGCTGGGCGGTGCTGGTCGCCCTCGCCGGGCTCTGGGAGGGGTACGGGGTCCGCCCGGCCGCCCTGGTCGCGGCGGGCGACGGCCTGGTCGCGGGAGCCTGTGTCACGGGTGCGCTGTCACTCCTGGACGGGGCACGCGCGGCGCTCTCCGGCGGGCACCCCGATCCGACGGGTACCCGGATCCCCGTGCTCACCACCGCACCGGACGAGTCCGTACCGGAGCTGCTGGGCCGCGGCCACACCCGGTTCCTGGTGCTCGACACCGAGCTGGCCGGGCTGACCGCGCGGATCGCCGGCCCGGCCGTCCAGGTGGTCGACGGCGCGGACGCGTCGCTCACCGGCCTGGCCGCCCTGCATGTCCGGGGCGGGCCCGCCGACTGGTCGGCGGTGTTCCCCGACGCCGGGCTCGACCCGGTCGACCTGCCGACGTACGCCTTCCAGCGCCGGCGCCACTGGCTGGAGGACGGGCCGGCCGACCCCGACGTACAGGCCGCCGGACTGGCCCCGGCGGACCACCCGCTGCTCCGGGGCGTCGTCGAACTGCCGGACGGCGACGGGCTGCTGTTCACCGGCCGGCTCTCGCCGCGCGAGCTGCCGTGGCTGGCCGACCACACCGTCCGGGGACGGGTGCTGCTGGCCGGCACCGCCGTCGTCGAGCTGGTCCGCCGGGCGGGCGCCCGGACGGGCTGCGCGCACATCGCCGAGCTGACCCTGCTCACCCCGCTGGAGCTGCCCGCGCCCGGGGCCGCCGCGGAGGCCGGGGTCCGGATCCGGCTGGCCGTCGGCGCCCCGGACGGGTCCGGACGCCGCGCGGTGGAGCTGTCCTCGCGCGCCGCCTCCCCCGAGGACGCCCCCTGGGCCCGGCACGCCACCGCCGTGCTGGCTCCGGAGGTCCGCGTGGCGGCGTCCGACCTGGTGGCCTGGCCGCCGCCCGGCGCCGAGCCGGTCGCCCTCGACGGGTGCTACCGCCGGCTGGCCGCCCTCGGCGTCGACTACGGCCCCGCCTTCCGCGGGCTGCGCGCGCTCTGGCGGCGCGGTGACGAGGTGTTCGCCGAGGTCGCCCTGCCGGAGGCGGACCGGAGCGAGGCCGCCCGGTACGGCCTCCACCCGGCGCTGCTGGACGCCGCCCTCCAGGCGTACGCGGTCGGCTCGCCGCAGACGTCGGGGCGGGTGCCGGTCCCGTTCGCGTGGCACGGCGTCTCGGTGCGGCCGGCCGGCGCCGCGGCCCTGCGGGTGCGGCTCGCCCCGGCCGGCCCCGACGCGGTGGCCTTCGAGGCCGCCGACGCGGCCGGCGTCCCGGTGGCCTCGGTCGCGAGCCTGCGGTCCCGGCCGCTGCGGGACGACGCGGCCGGCCCGGCGCCGCTGTGGCGGGTCCGCTGGGTGCCCGTCCCGGTGGCGCCGGCCACCGCCACCGTGCGGACGGCGGTGGTCGGCCCCGGCCTCCTGGCCGGCCCCCACCCGCACCATCCCGACCTCGCCGCCCTGGCCGCCCTGGCCGCCGCCGACGGGCCGGTGCCGGACGTGGTGTTCGCGCCCCTGCCGCCGGCCGCCGGCGACGGGCCGGCCGCCGTCCACGCCGCCACCGCCGAGGCCCTGCGGCTCGTCCGGTCCTGGCTGGCCGAACCCCGCTTCGGCGCCGCCCGCCTGGTCGTGCTGACGCGCGGCGCCCAGGTCACCGGCCCGGACGACCCCGCACCCGACCTCGCCGCGGCCGCCGTCCGGGGGCTGCTCCGGTCGGCGCAGACCGAACACCCGAAGCGCTTCGGACTGCTCGACCTGGACGGCGCGGCACCGTCCGAAACCGCTCCGGCCCTGGCGCTCGGCCCGGACGAACCCGAGCTCGCACTGCGTCAGAACACCTTGCTGGCACCCAGACTGACCCGGGTCGACCGCGCCGACGACGGCGACCCGTCGTTCGACCCGGACGGCACCGTCCTGATCACCGGCGGAACGGGCACCCTCGGCCGCCTGCTCGCACGGCACCTGGTCGAACGCGGCGCCCGGCACCTGCTGCTGACCGGCCGCCGGGGGGACCGCGCACCGGGCGCGACCGAGCTCGTGGCGGAACTCACCGCGCTGGGCGCGGAGGTCACCCTCGCCGCCTGCGACGTCGCCGACCGGGAGGCCCTGGCCGGCCTGCTGCGCTCGGTACCCGCGGCCCATCCGCTGAAGGCGGTCGTCCACGCGGCCGGCGTGGTCGACGACGGCCTGCTGACCGCCCTCACGCCCGAACGGCTCGCCGCCGTGCTGCGGCCGAAGGTGGACGCGGCCTGGCACCTGCACGACCTCACCCGACACGCCGGTCTCGACGCCTTCGTCCTGTTCTCCTCCGCCTCGGGCACCTTCGGCACCGCCGGACAGGCCAACTACGCCGCCGCCAACGCCTTTCTCGACGCCCTCGCACAGCGGCGGCGCGGCGAGGGCCTGCCCGCCCTGTCCCTGGCCTGGGGGCTGTGGGCCGAGCGCAGTGATCTGACGGACCGTCTGGACACCGTTTCCACAGCCCGGTTGGGCCGGGACGGAGTCCGCGCGCTTTCCACGGCGGAAGCCCTTGATCTCTTCGATGCCGCCCGTATGATGATCACTGAGTCGGTGCTCGTCCCGGTTCGCCTCGACCCCGAGGTCCTGCGGGATCGGGCCGATCAGGGTCAGACACCGGCGCTGCTCAGGGAGTTGGTCACCGCTCCGACTCCGGTGGCGGTGCCGGCCGGCCCGCCGACCACCCCGGACGCGGACCCGGTGAGCGGCTTCGCGCAGCACCTCCGGGCGCTGCCGGAGCCCGCCCGCCGGCGGGCCCTGCTCGACCTGGTCCGCACCCACGCGGCGGTCGTGCTGGTCGAGTCCGCGGCCGAGGACATCGACCCGGAGCAGGGCTTCGTCGACCTGGGCTTCGACTCGCTCGCCAACCTCGAACTCCAGGAACGGCTGCAGGACGCCACCGGCCTCCAACTGCCCAGCACCCTGATCTTCGACCACCCCACCGCCGCCGCCCTGGCCGACCACCTCTGTGCCGAGTTCGGCACCGGGGAGACCACGGCGATGGGCCCGGCGCTCGCGGAACTCGACCGGCTGGAGGCATTCCTGACGCCCTTCTCCGACGACGACCGGGCCCGGACCGCGATCACGCACCGGCTGAAGGACCTCCTCTCCCGCTGGGACGACGACGGCCGGGGCGGCGACGGCCCGACCGACTCCACCGACCTCACCGACCTCACCTCGGCGAGCGACGACGAACTCTTCGACGTACTCAACCAGCTCCGCGCCCGCTGAGGGCCCGGCAGAACCAGGTCGACACCCGCACCGGCTTTAGGAGCAGGCTCAAGTGGCACAAGAAGACAAGCTTCGCGAGCACCTCCGGTGGGCTGCCTCCGAGCTCGGCGAGGCGCGCCGCCGGGTGGCCGAGCTGGAGGCCGCCGACCGCGACCCGATCGCGATCGTCGGGATGAGCTGCCGCTACCCGGGCGGGGTGCGGACGCCGGACGAGCTCTGGGACCTGGTGGCCGCCGGACGCGACGCCGTCGGCGCGCCGCCCGCCGAACGCGGCTGGCGGGTCGAGGACTTCTACGACCCCGACGGCCTGCGCCCCGGCACCTCCTACGTGTGCGAGGGCGGCTTCCTCGACGACGCGGCCGACTTCGACCCGGGGTTCTTCGACATCAGCCCGCGCGAGGCACCGGCGATGGACCCGCAGCAGCGGCTGCTGCTGGAGACGGCGTGGGAGGCCTTCGAGCGGGCCGGCATCCCCCCGGCGACGGTGCGCGGCACCCGGGTCGGCGTCTTCACCGGCCTGATGTACCACGACTACGGCACCCGGCTGAACTCGGTGGACGAGTCGGTGGCCGGTTTCCTGGGCAGCGGGACGGCCGGCAGCGTGGCGTCCGGCCGGATCGCCTACGTCCTCGGCCTGGAGGGACCGGCCGTCACGGTGGACACGGCCTGCTCCTCCTCGCTGGTCGCCCTGCACCTCGCCGCCCAGGCCGTCCGGCGCGGCGACTGCGCGATGGCACTGGCCGGCGGCGTCACCGTGATGGCCACCCCCGACACCTTCGTCGAGTTCAGCCGCCAGGGCGGGCTGGCCCCGGACGGGCGCTGCAAGTCCTTCGCCACCGCGGCCGACGGCACCGCCTGGGGCGAGGGCGCGGGCATGCTCCTGGTCGAGCGGCTCTCCGAGGCCGAGCGCCTGGGGCACCGCGTGCTCGCCGTCCTGCGCGGGTCCTCGATCAACCAGGACGGCGCGAGCAGCAGCCTGTCCGCGCCGAACGGTCCCTCCCAGCAGCGGGTGATCCGGGCGGCACTGGCCGACGCCCGGCTCTCACCGGACCTGATCGACGCGGTGGAGGCACACGGCACCGGCACCAAGCTGGGCGACCCGATCGAGGCCCAGGCCCTACTGGCCACCTACGGCCAGGCACACCCCGCCGAACGACCCCTCTGGCTCGGCTCCTTGAAATCCAACATCGGCCACACCCAGGCCGCCGCCGGAGTCGGCGGCGTGATCAAGATGGTGCTGGCCATGCGGCACGGCATCCTGCCCCGCACCCTCCACATCGACGAACCCACCACCCACGTCGACTGGACCACCGGCGCGGTCGAACTCCTCACCCAAGCCCGCGAATGGCCCGCCACCGGCAGGCCCCGACGCGCCGCCGTCTCCTCCTTCGGCGTCAGCGGCACGAACGCCCACATCATCCTCGAACAGGCACCCGCCCACGAGACCGAACCGACAACCGACCCCGAGACAACGGGCGGCGCGCTCCCCTGGACACTCTCCGCCCGCACCCCCGACGCCCTGCGCGCCCAGGCCGCACAGCTACACGCGGCCATCCGCACCCACCCCGAATGGGAACCGGCCGACATCGCCAAGGCCTTGGCCCGTGAACGGTCGGTGTTCGAACAGCGCGCGGTCGTGATCGGCGACAGCCGCGAGCAGTTCCTGAACGGGCTCACCGCACTCGCCGAGGACACCACCGCGCCAGGCGTCGTCCACAGCACCACCACCGGCGGCCGCACCGTCTTCGTCTTCCCCGGACAAGGCTCCCAATGGATCGGCATGGGCGCCGAACTCCTCGACACCTCCGACGTGTTCCGCACCCGCATCGAAGCCTGCGCCCAAGCCCTCGCCCCCCACACCGACTGGAACCTGCTCGACGTCCTGCGCGGCCACGACGACCTCACCCGCGTCGACATCGTCCAACCCGCCCTGTTCGCCGTCATGGTGTCGCTGGCCCGCCTCTGGCAGTCCCTCGGCGTCCAGCCCGACGCCGTCCTCGGCCACTCCCAGGGCGAAATCGCCGCCGCCCACATCGCCGGCGCCCTCACCCTCGACGACGCCGCCCGCATCGTCGCCCTCCGCGCCAAGGCCATCCTCGCCCTCAGCGGACACGGCACCATGGCCAGCATCCCGCTGCCCGCCTCCGAGGTCGAAACCCTCCTCGCCCCGCACGCCGGTGAGGTGAGCATCGCCGCGATCAACGGCCCCGGCCACACCGTCATCGCCGGCACCGTCGCCGCCGTCCACGCCGTCGTCGAACAGGCCACCACAGACGGCGCACGCGCCCGCACCATCCCCGTCGACTACGCCTCCCACTCCCCCCAGGTCGAGACCCTCCGCGACCAACTCCTCACCGACCTCGCCGACATCAAGCCCACGGCCGCCACCATCCCCTTCCTGTCGGCCGTCACCGCCGAGATCACCGACACCACCACCCTCGACGCCCACTACTGGTACACCAACCTCCGCCAACCCGTCCTCTTCCAACAAGCCGTCACCCAACTCGCCACCACCGGCCACACCACCTTCATCGAAACCAGCCCCCACCCCGTCCTCACCCCCGCGGTACAGGACACCCTCGACGGCACACCGGTCGTCGTCACCGGCACGCTGCGCCGCAACGAAGGTGACCGGACGAGGCTGCTCACCTCCCTCGCCGAGGCCCACACCACCGGCACCACCGTCGACTGGACCCCCCTCCTCCCCACCGCCGAGGGCTCCCACGTCGACCTCCCCACCTACCCCTTCCAACGCGAACGCTTCTGGCTCGACACCACCGCCCCCACCGGAGACCTCCGCTCCACCGGCCTCACCACCGCCGACCACCCCCTGCTCAGCGCCGCCCTCCCGCTCGCCGACAGCGACGAACTCGTCCTCACCGGCCGAATCGGCCTCGCCGACCACCCCTGGCTCACCGACCACGCCGTCTGGGACACCCCCCTCCTCCCCGGCACCGCCCTCGTCGAACTCGCCCTCCACGCCGGCGACCACACCGGGTGCGACGTCCTCGACGAACTCACCCTTGAGGCGCCGCTGCTGCTCCCGGCCGACGACGCCGTCCGCCTCCAGGTCCGCGTCGGTGCGCCGGAGGACGACGGCCGGCGGACCTTCTCGATCCACTCCCGGCCCGAGCGGCAGGACGCCCCCTGGACCCGCCACGCGACCGGCGTCCTCGCGACCGGCGCCGAACGGCCCGCCCAGGACCTCGCCCCCTGGCCGCCGGCCGGCGCCGTCCCCGTGGACGTGGCGGGCCTCTACCCGCGCCTGGCCGAGGACGGGCTCGGCTACGGTCCGGCGTTCCAGGGCCTGCGGGCCCTCTGGCGGCAGGGCGACGACCTGCTCGCCGAGGTCGTGCTCCCGCCGGAGCGGCACAACGACGGCTTCGGCCTGCATCCCGCCCTGCTCGACGCCGCCCTGCACGCGGCCGCCGCCGCCTCGCCCGGCGAGGTACGGCTCCCGTTCTCGTGGAACGGCGTCACGCTCCACGCCACCGGCGCGACCGAGCTGCGCGTCCGGCTGACACCCACCGGCCCCGACGGGCTGGCGCTCGCGGTGGCCGACGCGTCCGGTGCCCCCGTGGCCCGGGTGGCCTCGCTGGCGAGCCGTCCGGTGGACCGGGAGCAGCTGCGAGCGGCCCGCGACGGCGGCGCGAACCCGCTGTTGCGGGTGGAGTGGGCGGAGCTGCCGGCCTCCCCCGGGGCACCGGCCGGACGCCGGGTGCTGCTCGGGGCCGACCGCCTCGGACTCACCGACGCCCTCCGGCTCGGCGGGTACGCGGATCCGGCCGCCCTCGCCGAGGACGTCGCGGCCGGCGCGACCGTGCCCGAGGCGGTCGTGGTCACCTGTGCCGGCCCCGCGTCGCCCGACACGCCGGCCGCCGTTCGGGCCGCCGCCGAGTACGTGCTCGCGATCGTCCGCGCGTGGCTCGCCGACGACCGCTTCGCGGCCTCGCAACTGGTCCTGCTCACCCGCGGCGCGGTGGCCGCCGCCCCCGGCGAGCACGTGCACGACCTGGTCCACGCCCCGCTCTGGGGCCTGCTGCGCTCCGCCCAGACCGAGCACCCGGGCCGCTTCGTCCTGCTCGACCTGGACGGCCGCACCCCCGCCCCGCAGGCCGTGCTCGCCGGGGCGCTGGACCGGGCCGTCGGCGGTGACGAGCCCCAACTCGCCGTACGGGACGGCGCGCTGCTGGCGCCCCGGCTGGTCCGGGCGGCCACCGGCCGGCTGCTGGAGCCCCCGGCGGACACGCCGCACTGGCGCCTGGACACCACCGCCAAGGGCACCCTGGAGAACCTCGCCCTGCTCCCGCACCCGGCGGCCGCGGCTCCGCTCGGCCCCGGCCAGGTCCGGATGGCCGTGCGTGCCGCCGGCATGAACTTCCGCGACGTCCTGCTCGGCCTGGGCATGGTCGACCAGGACGTGATGGGCGGCGAGGCGGCCGGCGTCGTGCTGGAAGCCGCGCCGGACGTCACCGGGTTCGCCCCGGGCGACCGGGTGATGGGCATGGTGCCCGGCTCGTTCGGACCGTTCGCCGTGGTCGACCACCGGTTGCTCGTCCCGCTGCCCGCCGGGTGGACGTACACCGAGGGCGCCTCGGTGCCGATCGCCTTCCTCACCGCGTACTACGGCCTGGTGGACCTCGCCGGGCTCGCCCCCGGCGAGTCGGTGCTGATCCACGCGGCGACCGGCGGCGTGGGCATGGCCGCGATCCAGCTGGCCCGGCACCTGGGCGCCGAGGTGTTCACCACGGCGAGCCCGGCCAAGTGGGAGACCCTGCGCGCGCTGGGCCTCCCGGAGGACCGGATCGCCTCCTCCCGGAGCCTGGACTTCGAGCGGCAGGTCCGGGACGCCACCGGCGGCCGGGGCGTGGACGTCGTCCTGAACTCCCTCGCCAACGAGTTCGTCGACGCCTCGCTGCGCCTGGTCACGGACGGCGGCCGGTTCGTGGAGATGGGGAAGACCGACATCCGCGACGCGGCCGAGGTCACCGCCGCCCACCCCGGCACCTCCTACCTCTGGTTCGACCTGATCGAGGCCGGCTACGACCGGATCGGCCGGATGACGGCCGAGCTGATGCCGCTGTTCGCGAGCGGCGCGCTCCGGCCCGTCCCGGCGCGGACCTGGGACGTGCGGCGGGCCACGGACGCCTTCCGCTTCATGAGCCAGGCCCGGCACGTCGGCAAGGTGGTGCTCACCATGCCCGCCGGGCCGGACCCCGACGGCACGGTGCTGATCACCGGCGGCACCGGCGCGCTCGGCGCCCTGGTGGCCCGGCACCTGGTCACCGAGCACGGCGCGCGACACCTGCTACTGCTCGGCCGACGCGGCCCCGAGGCCCCCGGCGCCGCCGAACTCACCGCCGAACTCACCGCCCTCGGAGCCCGGGTGACGGTCACCGCCTGCGACACCGCCGACCGCGACGACCTCGCGAAGGCCCTCGCCGGCATCCCCGCCGCACACCCGCTCACCACCGTCGTCCACGCCGCCGGCGTGCTCGACGACGCGGTGATCGACTCGCTGACCCCGGCGCAGCTGGCCGCCGTCCTGCGCCCGAAGGTGGACGCCGCCTGGCACCTGCACGAACTGACCCGGGACGCGGACCTCGGTGCCTTCGTCCTGTTCTCCTCCTCGGCCGCCGTCCTGGGCGGCCCGGGCCAGGCCAACTACGCCGCGGCCAACACCTTCCTCGACGCGCTCGCCCAGCACCGCCGCGCGGCCGGGCTGCCCGGCCAGTCGATCGCCTGGGGCCTGTGGGAGCGGGCCAGCGGCATGACCGGCCACCTGGAGGCCGCCGACCTGACCAGGCTGCGCCGCTCCGGGGTGAGCCCCCTCGCGGACGCCGAGGGCCTGGCGATGTTCAGCGCGGCCCTGCACGCCGACCACGCGCTGCTGGTGGCGATGAAGCTCGATGTCGCGGCCGCCCGCGCGGCCTTCCGGAACGGCTCGGTGCCGCCGCTGCTGCGCCGGCTGGTCGGCGGGCCGGGGCGCCCTGCGGTGTCGGCCGCACCGGCCGGCGGGGACTCCGCGCCGGCCCGGCGGCTGGCCGCGCTGCCCTCGGCCGAACGCGCGCGGGCCCTGCTGGAGCTGGTGCGCGCCAACGCGGCCGTCGTGCTCGGCCACGCCACGGACGAGGCGATCCGGCCGGACCGGGCGTTCAAGCAGCTCGGCTTCGACTCGCTGACCGCCGTCGAACTGCGCAACCGGCTCAACGCCGCCACCGGGCTCAAGCTGCCGGCGACGCTGGTCTTCGACCACCCGACGCCGGACGAGCTGGCCGACTGGCTGCACACCGAACTGGCCCCGGCGGAACCGGCCGGCCCGCCGGTGTCCGACGACGAGGTGGGCCGGCTCCTGGCCACCGTCACACCGGCCCGGCTGCGCGCCGCCGGGTTGCTCGACGCGGTGCTGGCCCTGGCCGGCACCACCCCCGAGGCGCCGCCGGCCGGGACGGACGAGGCGCTGGACGACGAGCTGGACGAGATCGACGCCATGGACGCCGACGACCTGGTCGGCCTGGCTTTCGGCACCACTGACCTCTGATCGCGATCGGACTGCGGAGAACAACGATGGCTGCATCACAGGCTGCATCCCCGGACAAGGTGCTGGAAGCGCTCCGGATCTCCCTCAAGGAGACCAAGCGGCTCCAGCAGCAGAACCACCGGCTGACCGAGGCCCGGCACGAGCCGGTCGCGATCGTCGGCATGGCCTGCCGGTTCCCCGGCGATGTCCGCAGCCCCGAGGACCTGTGGCGCCTGGTCGCGGACGGCCGTGACGCCCGCTCCGACTTCCCTGCCGAACGCGGCTGGGACACCGAGGAGTTGTACGACCCGGACCCGGACCGGACCGGCCGGAGCTACGTCCGGCAGGGCTGCTTCGTCCGGGACGCGGACCGGTTCGACGCCGCGTTCTTCGGGATCAGCCCGCGCGAGGCGCTGGCGATGGACCCGCAACAGCGGCTGCTGCTGGAGACCACCTGGGAGGCCTTCGAACGGGCCGGCATCGACCCCTCCTCGGTCCGCGGCAGCAGCACCGGCGTGTTCGTCGGCGCGTCCCCGCTCGGCTACGCCGCCGACCCGCGCGACGCCGAGGGCTCCGAGGGCTACCTGCTGACCGGCACCACCGTCAGCGTGGCCTCCGGCCGGCTGTCCTACACCTTCGGGCTGGAGGGCCCGGCCGTCACGGTCGACACCGCCTGCTCCTCCTCCCTGGTCGCCCTGCACCTGGCGAGCCGGGCCCTGCGCGACGGCGAGTGCTCGATGGCGCTGGTCGGCGGGGCGGCGGTGATGGCGGCGCCGCACATGTTCATCGAGTTCAGCCGCCAGCGCGGCCTGGCCCCGGACGGCCGCTGCAAGGCGTTCGCCGGCGCCGCCGACGGCACCGCCTGGGGCGAGGGCGTCGGCGTGCTGCTGGTCGAGCGGCTCTCCGACGCCCGGCGCCTCGGCCACCCGGTGCTGGCCGTGGTCCGCGGCTCGGCCGTCAACCAGGACGGCGCCTCCAACGGCCTGACCGCGCCGAGCGGCCCGGCCCAGCAGCGGGTGATCCGGGCGGCGCTGGCCGACGCCCGGCTCTCGCCGGCGGACGTCGACGCGGTGGAGGCGCACGGCACCGGCACCCGGCTGGGCGACCCGATCGAGGCCCAGGCCCTGCTGGCCACCTACGGACAGCAGCGGAACGCCGAACAGCCGCTCTGGCTCGGCTCGGTGAAGTCCAACATCGGCCACACCCAGCTCGCCGCGGGGGTCGCCGGCATCATCAAGACGGTCCTGGCGATGCGGCACGGCGTCCTGCCGGCCACCCTGCACGTCGACGAACCGACGCCGCAGGTCGACTGGTCCCGGGGCGCGGTCGAACTGCTCACCGAGCGGCGCGACTGGCCCGTGACCGGCCGGCCCCGGCGGGCCGCCGTCTCCTCGTTCGGGATCAGCGGCACCAACGCGCACGTGATCCTGGAGCAGCCCGTCGAGGAGGCGCCCGCCGAGCCCGCCGCCGAGGCACCGCGCGAGACGCCCGGCGGCACCCCGTGGCTGCTCTCCGCCCGGGGGCCGGAGGCACTGCGCGCCCAGGCCGGGCGGCTCGCCGACGCCGTCGCCGCCGACCCCGGGTGGGAGCCGGCGGACGTCGCCTGGTCGCTGGCCACCGCACGGGCCGGCCTCGACCACCGCGCGGTGGTGCTCGGCACCGACCGCACCGCCCTGCTCGCCGGGCTCGACGCGCTGCGCCACGGCGAGGCCGCGCCCCGGGTCGTGCGGGGCCCGGCCACCGGCCGGACCGGCAAGCTGGCCTTCCTGTTCACCGGCCAGGGAGCGCAGCGGGCCGGCGCCGGACGCGAACTGCACCGCCGCTTCCCGGTGTTCGCCGACGAGCTGGACCGCGTCTGCGCGCTGCTGACGGAGCGGAGCGGTCTGCCGGTCCGCGCGGCCCTGCTCGCCGAGGAGGGGTCGCCCGAGGCGGCCCGGCTGGACGGCACGGCCTTCGCCCAGGCCGCCCTCTTCGCCCTGGAGGTGGCGCTGTTCCGGCTGGCCGAATCCTGGGGCCTGCGGCCGGACTTCCTGCTGGGACACTCGATCGGCGAGCTGGCGGCCGCCCACCTGGCCGGGGTCTTCTCGCTGGAGGACGCGGTGACGGTGGTCGCCGCCCGCGGCCGTCTGATGCAGCGGCTCCCGGCCGGCGGCGCGATGGTGGCGGTCGAGGCGACGGAGGAGGAGGTCGCCGCGCTGCTC
The DNA here is from genome assembly GCF_044768625.1 of Kitasatospora sp. NPDC091207. NCBI lineage: Bacteria > Bacillati > Actinomycetota > Actinomycetes > Kitasatosporales > Streptomycetaceae > Kitasatospora > Kitasatospora sp. NPDC091207. The sequence continues at coordinate 198,769 of NZ_JBIVVS010000011.1, read as the reverse complement.
GCGGACCGCGCCGACCAGGTGGGCGTCGCCGCCGTGAACGGGCCCCGGTCCGTGGTGCTCTCCGGCGACGAGGAGGCGGTGGCGGAGATCGCCGGGCGGCTGAGCGCCGAGGGCCGCCGCACGAAGCGGCTCACCGTCAGCCACGCCTTCCACTCCCCACGGATGGAGGGGATGCTCGACCGGTTCCGCGAGGTGCTCGACGGGGTCACGCTGCACGAGCCCACCATCCCCGTGATCTCCAACCTGACCGGCCGGCCGGTCACCGCCGGGCAGCTCGGCACCGCCGAGTACTGGGTGCGGCACGTGCGCGAGGCCGTACGCTTCCACGACGGCGTCCAGCACCTGCTCGGGCAGGGGGTGACGGCCTTCCTGGAACTGGGCCCGGACGGCGTGCTGGCCGCCATGACCCAGCAGAGCGCGGGCGACCGGGCGGCGGACATCGCGGCGGTGCCGCTGCTGCGCCGGGGCCGCCCGGAGCCGGACACCGTGCTGGCCGCCGTCGCCCACGCGCACGTGCGGGGCGTCCCGGTCGACTGGCCGGCCTGCCTCACCGCCCTCGCCGGGCCGGCCGCGCACCGGGTGGACCTTCCGACGTACGCGTTCCAGGGCGAGCGGTACTGGCTGGACTCCGTCGCCGTGCCCGGCGGCACGCCCGCCGAGGTGACCGGCCTGGGCCTGAGCACGGCCGGGCACCCGCTGCTCGGCGCCGTCGTCACCCCGGCCGAGGGCGGCGGGCTGATCCTCACCGGGCGCCTGTCGACCCGCTCGCACCGCTGGCTCGCCGACCACGTCGTGCTGGGCTCCGTCGTCGTGCCCGGCACCGCCTACCTGGAGCTGGCGCTGCACGCGGCGCGCCTGACGGGCTGCACGACGGTCGAGGAGCTGGACCAGGAGGCCCCGCTGATCCTCCCCGAGGACGGCGCGGTGCAGGTGCAGCTGGTGGTCGGCGAGGCCGACGCGACGGGCCGGCGGCCGATCGGCGTCCACTCGCGGCCGGACGGCGACGAGGCCTGGACCAGGCACGCCGGCGGCACGCTCGCCACCGGTGGCACCCCGGACGACGGCGCCGACGGCTGGGAGCCGGCCGGGGTCTGGCCGCCCGAGGGCGCCGAGCCGGTGGAGCTCGACGACTTCTACCCGTCCGTCGCCCGTGACGGCTTCGCGTACGGCCCGTCGTTCCGGGGCCTGCGGGCGATGTGGCGGGCGGGCACGGAGGTATTCGGCGAGGTCGCCCTGCCGGATCCGGAGCGGGCCCGGGCCGGCGACTACGGCGTGCACCCGGCGCTGCTCGACGCCGCGCTGCACGCGGGCCTGGTCGGGAACACCGGGGGCGAGGTGCTGCTGCCCTTCGCCTGGAACGGCGTGCGCCTGCACCGCCCCGGCGCGGCCGTCCTGCGGCTGCGGCTGGCCCCCGCCGGCCCGGACGCGATGTCCCTGGAGGTCGCCGACGGGAACGGCGCGCCGGTCGCCTCGGTCGCCTCGCTGCGGGCCCGGCCGGTCTCGGTCGAGCAGCTGCGCGCGGCGGCCGGGAGCGGCCGCTCCGACGCGCTGTTCCGCGTCGAGTGGTCGCCCGCCCCGGCGGCCGACCCGGCCGAAGCCGTCGGGCCGGACGCCGGACGGTGGGCCGTCCTCGGCGACGGCTCCGGGTACCCGGGCCTCGACGGCTCCGCCGGCTTCGACCGGTACCCGGACCTCGCGGCCCTCGGTGAGGCCGTCACCGCCGGCCTGCCCGTGCCGGACGCGGTCTTCCTGCCCCTCCCGGCCACCACGGGCGACCTCCCGGTCGCGGTCCGCGCGGCCGTGCACCGGGCGTGGTCGGCGCTGACGGCCTGGGCCGCGAACGACCGCTTCGCCGGCTCCCGCCTGGTCCTGGTGACCCGCGGCGCGGTGGCCGCAGGCCGCGACGAGGACGTGCCGAACCTCGCCCACGCGCCGCTCTGGGGCCTGGCCCGGGCCGCCCAGGCCGAACACCCGGACCGCTTCGTCCTGCTCGACCTCGACGGCGGCGCGGGCACCGCGGCGGCCCTCCGCCGGGCGGCCTCGGGCGGCGAGCCCCAACTCGCCCTGCGCGCGGGCGCCGTGCTCGCCCCCCGCCTGGTCCGGGCCCGCCCCGCGACACCCGCCCCGGCCGTCACCCCGGCCGTCACCCCGGACCCCGACGGCACGGTGCTGATCACCGGCGGCACCGGCGCGCTCGGCGCCCTGGTGGCCCGGCACCTGGTCACCGAGCACGGCGCGCGACACCTGCTACTGCTCGGCCGACGCGGCCCCGAGGCCCCCGGCGCCACCGAACTCACCGCCGAACTCACCGCCCTCGGAGCCCGGGTGACGGTCACCGCCTGCGACACCGCCGACCGCGACGACCTCGCGAAGGCCCTCGCCGGCATCCCCGCCGCACACCCGCTCACCACCGTCGTCCACGCCGCCGGCGTGGCGGTGGACGGTGCGCTGGCCTCGCTCGACGAGGAGCGGTTCGACGCCGCGCTCCGCCCCAAGGCGGACGCCGCCTGGCACCTGCACGAGCTCACCCGCGACGCCGGGCTCGCCGCGTTCGTGCTGTTCTCCTCCGCGACGGCCACCCTCGGGGGTGCCGGCCAGGGCGGCTACACCGCCGCCAACGCCTTCCTCGACGCGCTCGCCCAGCACCGCGCCGCACAGGGCCTGCCCGGCCGGTCGCTGGCCTGGGGCCTGTGGGAGCAGCAGGCCGGCATGGCGGGCGCGCTCGACGAGGCGACGCTCGGCCGGATGCGGCGCTCGGGCGTCCGGTCGCTCACCCCGGCGGACGGCCTGGCCCTGTTCGACACGGCGATCGCCGGAGCCGACCCGACGGTGCTGCCGGTCCGGCTGGACATCGCCGCGCTGCGCCGGGCCGGCGCCGACCTCCCGCCGTTGCTGCGCGGACTGGCCGGTCCGGCCGCCGGGCCCGCCCGCCGGCCGGACGCGGGGGCGGCCGAGAACCTGCAGCGGCGGTTGGCCGGGCTGTCCGGGGACGACCGCGAGCGCGCGCTGCTCGCCCTGGTGCGCGAGCAGATGGCCGTCGTCCTCGGCCACCCCAACGCGGCCTCGGTGGGCGCGGACCGGGCGTTCGGCGACCTCGGCTTCGACTCGCTCACCGCGGTCGAGCTGCGCAACCGCCTGACCGCCGCCACCGGGCTGCGGCTGTCCGCGACGCTGGTGTTCGACCATCCGACGGCGGCCGAGCTGGCCCGCCACCTCGACACGGCACTCCCGCACGCGGGGGCGCCGTCGGCCGCGCCCGTGCTGGCGGAGCTCGACCGCCTGGACGCCGTCCTCGGCGGGATCGGCGCCGACCACCCGGACCGGGCGAGGATCGCCGGCCGGCTGCGGGTGCTGGCCGCCCGGTGGAGCGACCAGCACGGCCCGACGACCGGCGAATCACCCTCGGCCGAAATGGAGTTGGACTCGGCCGGCGACGACGAGGTCTTCGACTTCATCACCAACGAGCTCGGCATCTCCTGACCCGCCCGCCGGCGGCCGCGCCGGCACGTCCGTCCTGTTCCTGTCCGATCCGAAGGGGTTGCGCCACTGTGGCCAGCGAGACCGAGGACAAGCTCCGCTACTTCCTCAAGAAGGTGACCGCCGATCTTCAGGAGACCCGCCGGCGGGTCCAGGAGATGGAGTCCGTCACGGGCGAGCCGATCGCGGTCGTCGGCATGGCCTGCCGCTTCCCCGGCGGCGCCGATTCGGCGGAGCGGCTGTGGCAGCTGGTCGCGGACGGGCGGGACGCCGTCACCCCGTTCCCCACCGACCGCGGCTGGGACGTCGAGGCGCTGTACGACCCCGATCCGGACCGCACCGGCCACACCTACGCCCGCGAGGGCGGCTTCGTGGCGGGCGCGGACCGGTTCGACGCCGGGTTCTTCGGGATCGGGCCGCGCGAGGCACTGGCGATGGACCCGCAGCAGCGGCTGCTGCTGGAGACCTCCTGGGAGGCCTTCGAACGGGCCGGCATCGACCCGGCCACCCTGCGCGGGAGCAGCACCGGCGTCTTCATGGGCGCCGGACAGGTCGACTACGCGGCGCTCGCCCAGCGGGCCACCGAGAGCCTGGAGGGGTACCTGCTCTCCGGTGGCGCGGCGAGCGTCATCTCGGGCCGGCTCTCCTACGTGTTCGGGCTAGAGGGCCCGGCGATCACCGTGGACACGGCGTGCTCGTCCTCGCTGGTGGCCCTGCACCTGGCCTGCCAGTCGCTGCGCCGCGGGGAGTGCGCCACGGCGCTCGCGGGCGGCGCGGCGGTGATGGCCTCACCGGGCATGTTCGTCGAGTTCAGCCGCCAGCGCGGGTTGGCCCCGGACGGGCGGTGCAAGGCCTTCGGCGCGGCCGCGGACGGCACCGGCTGGGGCGAGGGCGCCGGCGTGCTGCTGCTGGAGCGGCTCTCGGACGCGCGACGCCACGGGCACCGGGTGCTCGCGCTGGTCCGCGGCTCGGCCGTCAACCAGGACGGCGCCTCCAACGGGCTCACGGCTCCCAACGGGCCGTCGCAGCAGCGCGTCATCCGTACCGCGCTCGACAACGCCCTGCTCTCGGCGGCGGACATCGACGCGGTGGAGGCGCACGGCACCGGCACCACCCTGGGCGACCCGATCGAGGCCCAGGCCCTGCTGGCCACCTACGGCCAGGAGCGGACGACCGAACAGCCGTTGTGGCTCGGCTCGGTGAAGTCCAACATCGGCCACACCCAGGCGGCGGCCGGCGTGGCCGGCGTGATCAAGATGGTGATGGCGATGCGGCACGGCGTACTGCCCCGCACGCTGCACGTCGACGAACCGACGCCGCACGTGGACTGGACCGCCGGCGCGGTCGAACTGCTCACCGAGAACCGGGAGTGGCCGGCCGGCGAGCGCACCCGACGCGCCGGGGTGTCGGCGTTCGGCGCGAGCGGGACGAACGCGCACGTCATCCTGGAGGAGGCCCCGGCGGCCGGGGACGAGGCCGTCACCGCCGAATCGCCCTCCCCCGTGGTGCCGTGGCTGCTCTCCGCCCGCGACGAACCGGGCCTGCACGCACACGCCGCACAGCTCGCCGGCTTCCTGCGCGACCACCCCGACACCGACCTGCGCGCCGTCGGACACACCCTGTTCACCGGACGCGCCGCCCTCGACCACCGCGCCGTCGCCCTCGGCCGCACCCACGCCGAACTCCTCACCCACCTCACCACCCTGGCCGACGAGAACACGGCGACCGACAGCACCGAGCACGCCGGTCGCACCGTCTTCGTCTTCCCCGGACAAGGCTCCCAGTGGATCGGCATGGGCGCCGAACTCCTCGACACCTCCGACGTGTTCCGCACCCACATCGAAGCCTGCGCCCAAGCCCTCGCCCCCCACACCGACTGGAACCTGCTCGACGTCCTGCGCGGCCAGAACGACCTCAGTCGTGTGGACGTCGTCCAGCCCGCCCTGTTCGCCGTCATGGTCTCCCTCGCCCGCCTCTGGCAGTCCCTCGGTGTCCGCCCCGACGCCGTCCTCGGCCACTCCCAGGGCGAGATCGCCGCCGCCCACATCGCCGGCGCCCTCACCCTGGAGGACGCCGCCCGCATCGTCGCCCTCCGCGCCAAGGCCATCACCACCCTGGCCGGTACCGGCACCATGGCCAGCATCGCCCTCCCCGCCTCGCAGGTCGAAACCCTCCTGACGCCGCACCGGGGTGAGGTGAGCATCGCCGCGATCAACGGCCCCGGCCACACCGTCATCGCCGGCACCGTCGCCGCCGTCCACGCCGTTGTCGAACAGGCCACCGCAGGCGGCGCACGCGCCCGCACCATCCCCGTCGACTACGCCTCCCACTCCCCCCAGGTCGAGACCCTCCGCGACCAACTCCTCACCGACCTCGCCGACATCAAGCCCGGGCCGAGCACCATCCCCTTCCTGTCGGCCGTCACCGCCGAGATCACCGACACCACCACCCTCGACGCCCACTACTGGTACACCAACCTCCGCCAACCCGTCCTCTTCCAACAAGCCGTCACCCAACTCGCCACCACCGGCCACACCACCTTCATCGAAACCAGCCCCCACCCCGTCCTCACCCCCGCCATCGAAGCGACGCTCGACGAGACACCCGCGATCATCACCGGCACCCTCCGCCGCGACGAAGGCCACTGGACCCGACTGCTCACCTCCGCCGCCCACCTCCACACCCACGGCACCACCGTCGACTGGACCCCGCTCGTCCACCCCGGCCACCACCCCGACCTCCCCACCTACCCCTTCCGGCGGCGCCGCTACTGGGTGGACACCACGGGCACCGGCACCCCGGTCACCGAGCCAGACGACCGCGCCGCGGCGTCGGCGGGCGCCGAACTGCGGCGGCGGCTCGACGGACTGTCCGAACCCGACCGCGAGCAGCTGCTGTTCGACCTGGTGCGGTCCCACGCGACGGCCGTCCTGGGCCTCGACGATCCGATCGCGCCCGGGCGCTCCTTCCACGAGCTGGGCTTCGTCTCGCTCACCGCCGTGGAACTGCGCAACCGGCTGAACGCCGCCACCGGCCTGCGGCTCCCGGCCGCCGTCGCCTTCGACCACCCGACCCCCGAGGCTCTGAGCCACCACCTGCGCGGTCGGCTGCTCGACACCACCGCCGGCACCACCGCCGAACCCGCCGACGCGGCACCCGTGCCGGCATCGGCCGTCGGCGACGACGACCCGATCGCCATCGTCGCCATGGCCTGCCGGTTCCCCGGCGAGGTCCGCAGCCCCGAAGAGCTCTGGGGACTGGTCGCGGACGGCCGGGACGCGATCACGCCGTTCCCCGTGAACCGGGGCTGGGACCTCGACAACCTCTACGACCCCGACCCGGACCGCCCTGGCCGCTCCTACACCCGCGAGGGCGGCTTCCTGCACGACGCGGACGGCTTCGACGCGGCGTTCTTCGGCATCGGCCCGCGCGAGGCGCTCGCCATGGACCCGCAGCAGCGGCTGCTGCTGGAGACCTCCTGGGAGGCCTTCGAACGGGCCGGCATCACCGCGGACAGCCTGCGCGGCAGCCGCACCGGCGTGTTCGCCGGCAGCAGTGGCCAGGACTACCACCTGCTGGCGCAGGGCTCGGCGGAGGGCCTGGAGGGCTACCTGCTGACCGGCAACGCGGCCAGCGTCATCTCCGGCCGGCTCGCCTACACGTACGGCTTGGAGGGCCCGGCCGTCACGGTGGACACCGCCTGCTCGTCCTCGCTGGTCGCCCTCCACCTGGCCTGCCAGTCGCTGCGCTCGGGCGAGAGCACGCTCGCCCTCGCGGGCGCCGTCACCGTGCTGTCCACCCCGCAGGCGTTCATCGGCTTCAGCCGGCAGCGGGGCCTGGCCCCGGACGGGCGCTGCAAGCCCTTCGCCGCCGCCGCCGACGGCACCGCCTGGGGCGAGGGGGCGGGCGTGCTGCTGCTGGAGCGGCTGTCCGACGCCCGCCGCAACGGGCACCCGGTGCTCGCCGTGGTCCGCGGCTCGGCCACCAACCAGGACGGCGCCAGCAACGGGCTGTCCGCGCCGAACGGGCCGTCCCAACAGCGGGTCATCCGGCAGGCGCTGGCCAACGCCCGGCTGACCGCGAACGAGGTGGACGCGGTCGAGGCACACGGGACGGGAACGCCGCTCGGGGACCCGATCGAGGCCGAGGCGCTGCTCGCGACGTACGGGCGGGACCGGCCGGCCGAACGGCCGCTCAGGCTGGGCTCGGTGAAGTCGAACATCGGCCACACCGCGGCCGCCGCCGGAATGGCCGGCGTGATCAAGATGGTGATGGCGATGGAGCACGGCGTCCTGCCGCCCACGCTGCACACCGACGTCCCCACCCCGCACGTGGACTGGGGCTCGGGAGCGATCGCCCTGCTCACCGAGTCGGTGGCCTGGCCGGAGCACGGCCGCCCCCGCCGCGCCGGCGTCTCCGCCTTCGGCATCAGCGGCACCAACGCCCACGTCGTCCTCGAACAGGCCCCGGCGGAGCCCGCCGGCCCACGCCTGACGGCCGTCGGCGACGACACCGCCCCGGTCGCCCCGCCGGCGCCCGAGCCCCCGGCCCAGGCCCCGACGGCCGAGCACCGGCCGCTCGTCCTCTGGCCGGTCTCGGCCCGTGGCGAGGCCGCGTTGCGCGGCCAGGCGGAGCGCCTGCGCGCACACCTCGACGACGTGCCCGGCCTCGATCCCGCCGCCGTCGGCCGCGCACTGGCGCTCACCCGGTCGGCCCTGCCGCGCCGCGCCGTCCTGCTCGGCCGCGACCTCGGCGAGCTGGCCGCCGGCCTGCCCGCACTCGCGGCCGGAACGACGGCGCCGGGGCTGGTCCGGGGCACGGCGGCGGCCGGCCGGGTCGGCTTCCTCTTCCCCGGCCAGGGCAGTCAGGTGCCCGGCATGGGCCGCGGCCTGCACGCGGCGCACCCCGTCTTCGCCCGGGCCCTGGACGAGGTGTGCGAGTTGCTCGACCACCAGCTCGCCGAGCCCGGGCGCCCCGCGCTGCGCGACGTCCTGTTCGCCCCCGAGGGCAGCCCCGCGGCGGCCCTGCTGGACGAGACGGTGTTCACCCAGGCCGGGCTCTTCGCCGTCGGTCTGGCGGCGTTCCGCCTGCTCGAATCCTGGGGCGTGACGCCCGACTACGTCGGCGGCCACTCGATCGGCGAACTGGCGGCGGCCTGCGCGGCCGGCGTGCTGACTCCGCAGGACGCCTGCCGGCTGGTCGCGGCTCGCGGCCGGCTGATGCAGGCCACCCCGACCGGGGGCGCGATGGTGGCCGTGGAGGCGGCCGAGGACGAGGTGCTGCCGCTGCTGGCGGGCCGGGAGGACCGGCTCGGCCTCGCCGCCGTCAACGGGCCGCGCGCCGTCGTGCTGTCCGGGCTGGCCGAGGCCGTCGACGAGGTCGCGGCCGTGCTCGCCGAACGCGGCCGCCGGACCAAGCGGCTGCGGGTCACCCGGGCGTTCCACTCGCCGCTGATGGACGGTGTGCTGGCACGCTTCCACGAGGTGGCGGGCGAGCTGACGTACCGTCCGCCGCGGATCCGGCTGCTGTCCAACCTGACCGGCGAGCGCGCCACCGCCGAGCAGGTGGGCAGGCCGGAGTACTGGGTGCGGCACATCCGGGAGACGGTGCGGTTCCACGACGGCGTGCGCCGGATGGCGGCGGACGGGGTGACCACCTTCCTCGAACTCGGCCCCGGCGGCGTGCTGTCCGCCCTGGCCCGGGAGGCGCTGGCCGACCGGGAGCCCGCCCCGGCGGCGGTGCCGCTGCTGCGGCGCGGCCGACCGGAGTCGGAGAGCGCGCTGACGGCGCTCGCCCACGCCCACGTCCGCGGGGTCCCGGTCGACTGGGAGGCCGTGCTCGGCCACGCCGGCGCGGGCACCGTCGCCCTGCCCACCTACGCGTTCCAGCACCGGCGCTTCTGGCCCGACGCCGCCGCCCCGGCGGCCGGGCCGGAGCAGCCCGGCACCGCCCCGGCCGCCGTCCGACCGGCCGACGAGGACGCCCCCGCCCGGCTGCGGGAGCGGCTCGCGGCCCTCGGACCGGCCGAACGCGACTCCGCCCTGCGGGAGTTGGTCGCCGGCCAGGTCGCCGCCGCGCTCGGTCACAGCTCTGCCGACGAACTGGAGACCGACCTGAGCCTGCCGGAGCTGGGGTTCGACTCGCTGGCCGCCACCGAACTGAGTGCCGCACTGCTGGCCGCCACCGGTCTCACCCTGCCCCCCACCGCGGTCTTCGAGCACCCCACGGTCGACGCGCTCACCGCCCGGCTGCGGGCCGAGCTGGACGCCGCCCCCACCTCGCCGGGCACCCCGGCCGACGGCCTGCTGGCCTCGCTGGCGCCGCGCGCCGCCGAACTCGGCCGGTTCGCCGAGTTCGGCGAACTCCTCACGGCCGTCTCCCGGTTCAGGGAGACCTTCGACACCCCGCCGGGCCCCGCCGCCCGCCCGGCTCCGGTCCGTCTCGCCCACGGCCCGGCGGCCCCGCGGTTCTTCTGCTTCCCGTCCTTCGCCACCCGGTCCGGCGCCCACCAGTACGCCCGGCTGGCCGCTGCCGCCCGCGGCGGCCACGAGCTGTGGGCGCTGCCCGCCCCCGGCTTCGTCGCCGGCGAACCACTGCCCGCCGACCTCGACGCGCTGGTACGCCTGCACGCCGAGGACGTCGAACGGCTGGCCGCCGGGCAGCCGTTCGCGCTCCTGGGCCACTCCGCCGGCGGCTGGATCGCGCACGCGGTGGCGGCCCACCTGGAGAAGCTCGGCACCTCCCCCGCGGCGCTCGTCCTGCTGGACAGCTACCGGCCCGGCAGTGCGACGCTCCCCCGCATCCAGGCGGAGATCGCCCGTCAGCTGGCGGACGGCCGCCTCGCACCGGAACAGCTGCTGGACGACGCCTGCCTCACCGCGACGGGTGGCTACGCCCGGCTCTTCGACTCCTGGGAGCCGGAGCCGCTCGCCGCCCCGACGCTCCAGCTCCGCGCGGCCCGGCCGCTGCCCGGGTTCCCGGCCGACGGCTGGCAGGCCTCCTGGCCGGTGCCGCACACCGAGGCCGAGGTGCCGGGCGACCACTTCACCATGACCGGCGAGCACGGACCCGCCACCATGCGGGCCGTCCTCGACCACCTCGCCGGGTCGGCCGCCTGACCGCCCCGGCCGCCCCGCCCCGCACCGCTCCGCACCACACCGCTCGACACCGCACCGCACCGAGCCAGACCGCACCGCCTATCCGTTCCCGACCGAGGGTGAGCAGACCATGAGCACCGACCACGACCCGAAGCCCGACTCCCTGGACCAGGCCGTCCTGGACGGCCAGGCCGCCTACCACCGCCGTGCCCTGCACTTCTACGACCTGCTGGTGTTCCGCGGCAGCGCCCCGCTGTTCTGGCGCTGCTCGCCGAGGAACTTCCTCCAGATGTACAACACCTGCGTCGGCGCGAAGCACCTGGAGATCGGCGTCGGCACCGGCTACCTGGTGTCGCACACCAGGTTCCCGGTCTCGAACCCGCACATCACGCTGGCCGACCTCAACCCCGCCACGCTCGACTTCACCGCGGAGCGGCTCGCGCACTTCCGGACCACCAAGGTGGTCGCCAACGCCCTGGAGCCGCTGCCGGTGGCCGCGGAGAGCCAGGACTCGGCCGCCCTCAGCTTCCTGCTGCACTGCATCCCCGGCAGCCTGCGCGAGAAGGGCGTGGCCATCCGGCACGCGGCGGCGGCGGTCAAGCCCGGCGGCACGGTGTTCGGCAGCACGATCCTCTCCCTGGGCGTCCCGGTCACCGGCGCCGGCCGCTGGCTGATGAACGACCTCAACAAGAAGGGCGTCTTCCACAACGCCCAGGACGACCTGGAGGACCTGCGCGACCAGCTCAAGCAGAACTTCGACGACTTCGACCTGATCGTCCGCGGCTCCGTCGGCCTCTTCCGGGCCCGCAAGGCCTGACGCCCACCCGCTCTCCCGCCCCACCCCCGCACCACCCAGAACCGTTCCGGAAAGGACCCGACGCCATGGCCACACGCTGGTATCCGATCGAGGAGGCCGACGACTCGCTCTTCGCCACGGCCCCGCTGTACCACGCCCGTTCCGTCGAGGTGCCGTTCTCCGCGGAGGAGACCTGGGCGGCCCTCACCGGCGACGGCGTGTCCAGCTGGACGAAGGGGATGCGCCGGCTCACCTGGACGTCGCCCCGGCCGTTCGGCGTCGGCACCACCCGGGAGATCGAGATGGAGAGCGACCTCGTCCTGCGCGAGCGCTTCTACCGCTGGGAGGAGGGCACCCGCAAGACCTTCACCGCGACCGAGGGGACCCGCCCGATCTTCCGCCACCTGGTGGAGGACTACGTGGTCGAGCCGACCGGGACCGGCGCCCGGTTCAGCTGGCGCTGGGCGGCCGAGCTGAACCGCCCGTGGTCGTTCCTGCAGGGCCCGCTGGACCGCTTCTTCTTCGCCCCCACCGGCCGCTCGCACATCGACGGCCTGCCCGCCTACATGGCCGGGCTGCCCCGGTCCGCACGCGACTGATCCCTCCGCTCCTGCCTCCGGCACCACAGAACCCCGAGAAGCCCGGAACCCCCGGACCGCCGAACCCCCGAACGAAAGAAGACCCGTATGTGCGGGATCGCCGGCTGGATCTCCTTCCAGCTCGACCTCGAACGTGAACTCCCCGCCCTGAGCGCGATGACCGACACCATGATCTGCCGCGGTCCGGACGCCGGCGGCACCTGGCTGTCCCGCCACGCCGCGCTGGGCCACCGCCGGCTCTCCATCATCGACCTCACGGGCGGCGTGCAGCCGATGGTGGTCGAGACGCCGGACGGCCCGGTGGTGATGACGTACAGCGGCGAGGCGTACAACTTCACCGAACTGCGGGACGAACTCCGCCGCCGGGGGCACGAGTTCCGCACCTCCAGCGACACCGAGGTGGTGCTCCGCGGCTACCTGGAGTGGGGGCAGGGAGTCGCCGACCGGCTCAACGGCATGTACGCGCTGGGCATTTGGGACGGCCGCGTGGAGAAGCTGGTGCTGCTGCGCGACCGCCTGGGCATCAAGCCGCTCTACTACTTCCCCACCGCGGACGGCGTGCTGTTCGGGTCGGAGGCCAAGACCCTGCTCGCCCACCCGTCGGTGGACCCGGTGGTGGACGCCGACGGCCTGCGCGAGATGTTCGGCTTCGTCAAGGCCCCCGGCCGCGCGGTCTGGTCGGGCATGCACGAGGTGAAGCCGGGCACCATGGTCACCTTCGACCGCTCCGGGCTGCGCGAGCACGTGTACTGGCGGCTGGAGGCGGCCGAGCACCGCGACGACACCGAGACCACCGTCCGCCACGTCCGCGAGCTGCTGGAGGACAGTGTGGCCCGGCAACTGGTGGCCGACGTGCCGCAGTGCGTGCTGCTCTCCGGCGGCCTCGACTCCAGCGCCCTGACCGCCCTGGCCGGCCGCCGGCTGGCCGCCGAGGGCGAGCGGGTGCGCACCTTCACCGTCGACTTCGAGCAGCCGGACGCGTTCCGGCCGGACGACCTGCGCGGCTCGCAGGACGCCCCGTTCGCCCGCGAGGTGGTCGAGCACGTCGGCACGCTGCACCACGACATCCGGCTCGACCACCAGGCCCTGGCCGACCCGGCGGTGCGCCGGGCGACGGTGACCGCCCGGGACCTTCCGTTCGGCTTCGGCGAGGCGGACAACTCGCTGTACCTGCTGTTCAAGGCGATCCGCGAGCACTCGACGGTCGCGCTCTCCGGCGAGTCGTCCGACGAGATCTTCGGCGGCTACCCGTGGTTCCACCTGCCGCCCGTGCAGGAGGTCCCGATGTTCCCGTGGGTGACCGCCTCCGGTCTCGGCCCGCGCAAGCACCCCACCAAGCTGATCGACCCCGAGCTGCTGCTGAAGACGCTCGACGTCCCCGGCTACTGGGCGCAGCGCTGGACCGAGTCGGTGGCCGCGATACCGGTGGTGCCGGGCGAGGACGCGCACGAGCGGCGGATGCGCGAGTTCTGCCACGTGCACCTGACCAGCCTGCTGGGCCTGCTGCTGGACCGCAAGGACCGGATGAGCATGGCGGTCGGCCTGGAGGTGCGGGTGCCGTTCTGCGACCACCGCCTGGTCGAGTACGTGTACAACACGCCCTGGGCGATGAAGACCTTCGACGGCCGGGAGAAGAGCCTGCTGCGCGCCGCGGTGCGGGACATCCTGCCGAACTCGGTGGTGGAGCGGCGCAAGGCGCTCTACCCGCACACCCAGCAGCTCGCCTACGTCGGCGCGTTGCAGCGCCAGGTGGGCGAGCTGCTGTCCGGGGACCACCCGGCGGTGGAGCTCTTCGACCGCGCCGCGCTCGCCGGGGCCGTCGGCGCACCGCCGGAGGCCGTCGACCGGGACGAGCGGGAGGCGTTCGAACGCGTCCTCGACCTGGCCGTCTGGCTCGACCTCTACCGCCCGACCGTCAAGACCTCCTGAGGAGCCCGCCATGCCCGTCGACAACGACGTCTACAACACCCACTCCTGGTGGGACGACGACCAGCCGTTCGCCACGCTGGAGGCGTTCACCCCCGCCCGGTTCGACTACTTCCACGACGTGCTGACCAGCCGGCTGCGGCTGGATCTCAAGGGCCTCAAGGTGCTCGACGTGGGGTGCGGCGGCGGTCTGCTCGCCGAGCACTTCGCCAAGGCCGGCTGCCGGGTCACCGGCATGGACCCGTCCGGCCCGTCCCTGGCGGCGGCCGGCGAGCACGCCCGCGAGTCCGGCCTGGAGATCGAGTACCAGCAGGGCGTCGCCGAGCACCTGCCGTTCCCGGACGCCACGTTCGACTTCGTCTACTGCTGCGACACGCTGGAGCACGTCACCTCGGTGGACCAGTCGGTCTCCGAGGCCGTCCGGGTGCTCAAGCCCGGCGGCCACTACCTGTACGACACGATCAACCGGACCTTCCGGTCCAAGCTCGCGATGATCAAGATGGCGCAGGACTGGAAGTCCGTCAGCTTCGCGCCCAAGGACCTGCACGACTGGGCCAGCTTCATCAAGCCGGCCGAGCTGCACGCCGTCTTCCGCAAGCACGGCCTGGACAACCAGGACCTCGTCGGATTCGCCTCCACCCGGCCGCAGTTGGAGCTGTTCAAGGCGATGCGCCGGCGCGCCCGGGGCGAGATCAGCTACGGCGAGCTGGGGCGGCAGTTCCAGCTCGGCGTTCACAAGGACACGTCGGTGATCTACGCCGGCTACGCGCGGAAGGCGGCGAACTGACCATGGCGACCCCCACCCCCGACGTCCGGGTGCCGGTACTGATCGTCGGCGCCGGCCCGGCCGGCCTCACCGCCTCGCTGGCGCTCTCCCGCTACGGCGTGGCGCACCTGCTGGTCGGCAAGTACCCGGGCACCGCGCACACCCCGCGCGCCCACCTGCTGAACCAGCGCACCGGCGAGATCCTGCGCGACCTCGGCGTGGAGCGCGAGGTGCTGGCCGAGGCGACGCCGAGCCCGCTGCTGGCCAACCACGTCTTCATGTCGACCTTCGCCGGCCCCGAGGTGAGCCGGCTGGACGCGTACGGCAACGGCCCGGACCGGATCGGCGACTACCTCGCGGCCAGCCCGAGCACGATGTGCAACCTCGCGCAGCACCGGCTGGAGCCGCTGCTGGTCGAGCAGGTCCGACAGGCCGGGGTCGGCGAACTCCGCTTCGGCCAGGAGTTCCTGAGCCTGGAGCAGGACGAGGACGGGGTCACCGCGGTGATCGCCGACCGGCAGTCCGGCCTGGAGTACACCGTCCGGGCCGACTACGTGATCGGCGCCGACGGCGCCAAGAGCCGGGTGATGGAGCAGGCCGGACTCACCGTGGAGGGCGCCACCGGGCTGGCCAAGGTGGCCTCGGTCTGGTTCGAGGCGGACCTCACGGCCTACTGCGCCGACCGCCCCGCGATCCTCTACATGGGCGCCGTCCCCGGCAATCCGCCGGAGGACGGCCGGGTGTTCGTCAGCATCCGCCCCTGGACCGAGTGGGTCTACCTGCGCTTCCTCGACCACGGCGGGGAATTCGACCCGGACGACCACGAGGAGATCCTCGCGCACATCCGGGAGAGCATCGGCGACCCGTCCGTCGAGGTCCGGATCAAGAAGGTCTCACCGTGGGAGGTCAACGCGGTCGTCGCCCCCCGCTACGGGAACGGCCGGGTGTTCTGCGTCGGTGACGCGGTGCACCAGATGCCGCCGACCAACGGTCTCGGGCTGAACTCGGCGGTCGCGGACTCCTTCAACCTCGCCTGGAAGCTGAAGCTCGTCCTCGACGGGACGGCCTCCGGCGCCCTGCTGGACACCTACCAGGCCGAGCGGCTGCCGGTCGGCGGGCAGATCGTCGACCGCGCGGTGCGCAGCATGCTCGACTTCCTCGGCATCCCGGCGGCGCTGGGCTTCGCCGCCGGGCAGAGCCCGGCCGAGCAGTGGGAGCTGCTGCGCGGCCTCGCCGACGACACCGAGGAGGCGGCCGCCCGGCGCGCCGCGCTGGCCGCCGCCACCGACCGGATCAACTACCAGGTCAACGCGCACGGCGTCGAGATCGGCTACCGCTACCGCGACGGCGCCCGGGTGGACGACGGCACCGCCGAACCGGTCGACGACCGGGACCAGGAGCTGTACTACCGGGCCACCACCTGGCCGGGCGCGCGCCTGCCGCACGCCTGGCTGGAGGACGGCGGACGCCGCCGCTCCACCCTGGACGTGGTCGGCCGGGGCCGCTTCGTCCTGCTCACCGGTCGCGGCGGGGACCGCTGGCACGACGCGGCGCGGGAGGCCGCCCGGCTCACCGGGGTGCCCGTCACCGTCCGCACGATCGGCGCGGCCGAGGGCCTGCGCGACCCGTACGGGGCGTGGGAGCGGCAGCGCGAGGTCGACGCGGACGGTGGCGTCCTGGTCCGCCCGGACGGGCACGTGGCCTGGCGCGCCCGGACGGCCGCCTCGGCCGACGACCTGCCCAAGGTGCTGGCGGCCCTGCTCCAGTCACCCGCCGGACCGAGGGTCTGACCCCCCTCCGGGCGGCCCCGCGCCGAGCAGGGGCCGCCCGGCACCCGGTCGCCACCCGAGCGACCGTCACCCGACCACTCACCACCGAGGACGCCCCCATGGCCGTGACCGACCCCGGCACCGGCGACGCCCGCTGGATGCGCCGGTTCCACCCGGCGCCGGCCGACGCCCCCAGGCTGGTCCTGCTCCCGCACGCCGGCGGATCCGCGAGCTTCTTCCGCCCGTTCGCGACCGCGCTGGCCGCACGCTTCGACGTGCTGACCGTCCAGTACCCGGGGCGCCAGGACCGCCGCACCGAGCCGCGGATCGAGGACCTCACCGAGTACGCCGACCGGATCCACCGGGCCCTCCCCTCCGACGACCGCCCGCTCGCCCTCTACGGCCACAGCATGGGCGCGCTGCTCGCCTTCGAGGTGGCCCGCCGGCTGGAGGCGGCCGGCCGGGCCCCGCTCGCCGTGGTCGTCTCGGGCCGCCGGGCCCCGTCCGTGCACCGGGAGGACACCGTCCACCTGCGCGACGACGCCGGCCTGATCGCCGAACTGCGCGAGCTGAGCGCCACCCACAGCAGCCTGCTCGCCGACGAGGAACTCGTCCGGATGATCCTCCCGGCCCTGCGCGGCGACTACACCGCCGTGGAACGCTGGACCTGCCCCGCCGACGCCGTGCTGACCGCCCCGCTGCTGGCGCTGACCGGCGACGCCGACCGCTGGACCGGCGTCGAGGACGCGGCCGCCTGGGCCGCGCACACCACCGGCGCCTTCCGGCTGGAGGTGCTCGACGGCGGCCACTTCTTCATCGTCGACCACTGGCAGCGGCTGTCCGGCCTCGTCGCCGGCTTCGCCCTCGACGCCCTCGATGCCCTCGGCGCCCCTGCCGCCCTCGACGCCCTGGGCGCACCGGCCTGACGCCGTGCTCCGACTCCGGAGAGCCTGCGCGTCGAACATCGGTTCGTCCTGGTAGCGCGCCCCGAGGACCGTTGCCGGTGCTCGTGTCGGGGTTCGGGCCGAAGGCCGCCGAACTGGCCGGGCGGATCGGGGACGGGTTCGTCACCATGAGCCCCGACGCCGACCTGGTGGGTGCCTTCCGCGACGGCGGTGGCGCGGGCACGAAGGTGGTGGGCGGGGTGAAGGTGTGCTGGCGCGGCAACCGCGAGAAGGCCGTCGACGTCGTGCACCGCCTGTGGCCCACCGAGCCGCTGCCCGGTGAGCCGGCACAGATCCTGCCGACCCGGGCCCACGTCGAGCAGGCCGGCGAGCTGGTCACCCGCGACACGGTCGCCGACGCGGTGACCTGCGGCGACGAGGTGGAGAAGCATCTGAAGACGGTGCGCGCCTACGCGCGGGCCGGCTTCGACGAGGTGTACGTCGGGCAGATCGGCCCGGATCAGGAGATGTTCTTCGACGCGTACCGGGAGTTGGTCCTGCCTGCCCTCCAACGCTGAACCGCATCCGCCTCCGCGAAGGGCGCTCAACGCCTCGGAGAACGGGTGGCGAAGACCTTCAGTGTGCGGGGCGGCGCGCGGCCAGGAGGTCGGCGCTGGGAGCCTGCACGATCTGCAGGCCCTGGTCCCCGAGTTCCGCGGCGATCTGCGATGCTGAGGCCGGCCACATCGTGAACGTCTCCCGCTCCTCACGCACCGGGCGGCCATCCCGTTCGACGCGGTAGGTGAAGACGGTGCGCACGAACCCCCGGTCGGGCTCCCGGGTGACCTCGGCGGTGTAGATGTCGGGACCGACCCTGACCGGCCCGAGCCGCCCCACCGGCTCGCGCCCGGCCGGCAGCCCGGTGGGTGGCGGGTCGAACAGCAGCAGCCCACCGGGAAGGAGCGCGCGGCTGACGGCCTGCCACGTGGCACGTCGGGTGGCAGGCTCCAGGCAGGCGATGACGTTCGAGGCCACGGCCAGGTCCGCCACCTCCACCAGGCCTGCCGCTTCGACGGGTTCGGGATGGAGGGTGAGCCTGGCACGTTGGTCGGCGCCCAGGGCGGCGACGCGGGACGCGAGCGCGGCGCGCATCGCCGCCGCCGGCTCGACGGCGTGGACGGGGGCGGTGCAGGCGGCGAGCAGGACCTCGGTGACGACCCCGGTGCCCGCGCCGATGTCGAGGACCCCGTGCCGGGCACGAGCGGCCGCTTCGGCGAAGCGCCGCTTCGCGCGGCGACGGTCGGTCTCGGCCTGCAGGAGGTCGTAGAACTCGGCGGACACCGTGTAGTCGGCGTCGGGCGCATCGCTCACGCGGCCGCGGCCCCCCGGATCCGTGCGCTGAAGGTTCCCATGGGGACAACGCTGCCCGCGCCACCGCACCCGTGCGGCCCGGGCTGAGCCGGACGGCGTAGCGGCGGACCGGCCGGATCATCCGCAACGCGCCGACGGTCGGCGCGGCCGGGGGACGACCCGTCGTGTTCGCGCGCCGGCCACTGGGTAGGCGCCGGGCGCCGGCGGGAGCGCCTCAGCCCGCCCGCCGACGACTCCTGGGAGGTGGACCGCCTTGGCATGGCTGCTCTTCCTGGTTCTGATGGCCATGGTGTTCGGAATCATCGGCGCGACGGCAGGGGGCCTGTTCCATCTGCTCGTCATCGGCGTGCTCGTCCTCGTGTGCGCGGCACTGTTCGGCGCTGTGCGTCTCCGCCGCACGGGGCGACGTCCGACCCGCTGAGGGAACGGCACGGAGCACGTCGGCCCCGCGAGGAGCCGGAACCGCGGCACGCGGCACCGGGTCTGGGCGGCGAGGACCGGAGAACGGCACTCCGGACGGTCCGGTGGAAAAGGCGCCGCAGGATGAGTGCGTCGATTTCGGTGCCGTGGGCAGGCGCACCGGTGGACCGGTCACCGACACGTTTGGAGGTTCGGCGATGAGCATGGTGCAGGAATCCGTCGACGTGGACGTCCCGCTGCACACCGCCTACGACCAGTGGACGCAGTTCACGGACTTCCCCCGCTTCATGGAGGGCGTCGAGGAGGTCACGCAGCTCGACGAGCGCCACAACCACTGGAAGACCAGTATTGCCGGCGTGACCCGCGAGTTCGACACCGAGATCGTCGACCAGTTGCCGGACGAGAAGATCGCCTGGCGCACCGTGGGCGGCGACGTCCAGCAGATGGGAGTGGTGACCTTCACGCGCCTGGACGACCGGCACACCACCGTGCGTCTGGCCATGGACTTCCAGCCCGAGGGCGTGGCCGAGAAGGCCGCCGACGCCATGGGCATGGTCGATCGCAGGGTGAAGGGCGACCTGAAGCGCTTCAAGTCCTTCATCGAGGAACGCGGTGTGGAGAACGGCGGCTGGCGCGGCCGGATCACCCCCGGTTGAGAAGCCGTTCCGGCTGTTCCCGCGGGGGGCCGGTGCCCCGTACATGAACAAGCGCATGCCGGAGCCACCCCTCTCCCCCGAGACATCCCCCTGAGACGAGAGGAGTTCGCCATGGTCACCTTGCGGGGAAAGACCGTTGCGTTCCTGGTCGCACCCGAGGGTGCCGAGCAGGTCGAACTCACCAGTCCCTGGCAGGCCGTCGTGGAGGCGGGCGGTACGCCGCGCCCGGTGTCCACCCGCGGTGGCAGGGTCCAGGCGTTCAACCACCTCGACCGCGGCGACACCTTCGCCGTCGACGCGGTGGTGGGCGAGGCCTCGGCAGAAGACTACGACGCCCTCGTCCTCCCCGGCGGCGTCGCCGATCCGGACGCCCTCAGGACGGACGCGGACGCGGTGGGTTTCGTCAGGGCCTTCTTCGACACCGGGAAGCCGGTGGCCGCCATCTGCCACGCCCCGTGGACACTGATCGAGGCCGACGTGGTCCGCGGACGCAGCCTCACCTCCTGGCCGAGCCTGCGCACCGACCTCGTGAACGCCGGCGCCCGGTGGGCCGACGAGCAGGTCCAGGTCTGCACCGACGGCCCCAATGCCCTGGTGAGCAGCCGCAAGCCGGACGACCTGCCCACCTTCAACGACGTACTGGTGACGGTGTTCGCCAAAGCCTGACCGGTCGAGGCACGCCCGACGCGGCCAGGAGGAGACGACTGAGCACCTGCCGGGTTCCACTTCCGGTCCACACACCCGGCTCGCCAGGACCCCGGATCCCCCGGCCTGCTCCGCGGTGTCGATTCGTGATCACCTGGGTGCGGGTAGTCCTGACGACCGACGGTTCGTCCGCCCGTGGCCGGCTCGCGACTCCGCCCGGGGACGGCCGGGTCACCGGATTTTCCAGCGCCGCTGCGCGTGACCGCGGCCCGGGCGGGAAGGCGCGGGACATGAGCGCGAAGCACCTGGAAACGGAACGCAAGTTCGACGGCACAGCGGCATTGCCGTCGCTCGAACTGCCGGGCGTCGCGAAGGTCGTGCCCCGCGATCCGCAGGACCTGGACGCCGTCTACTACGACACCGCCGACCTGGATCTGCTGAGCAGGCAGATCACCCTGCGGCGCCGCACCGGCGGCCGGGATCCGGGCTGGCATCTCAAACTGCCGACCGACACGGACAGCCGCGAGGAGATCCACGCGCCACTGGAGGCCGGCACCCCGGACGGGGCACCCGCGGCACTGGCCGCGCGCGTCGCGGTCTTCCTGCGAGGCGACGCACTGGTGCCCGTGGTCCGCCTTCGGACGCACCGTCGGCGCGAGCTCCTGCTCGACCAGCGGGGAAAGCCGCTGGCAGAGCTGGCGGAGGACCAGGTGGAGGCCCGGATCCTCGGCCCCGCCCCGGCCCTCGGCCCGTCCGGAGACACCGCTCCCCACGGCACCCACGCGCGGGACACCAGCTGGACCGAGGTCGAGATCGAGCTCGAAGACGGCGACACCGCGCTGCTCGACAGTGTCGAGCAGGCGCTCACCGCAGCCGGTCTGGGGCGCGCCGGCTACCCGTCCAAGCTGGCCCGCGCACTCCAGGGCGCCCCGAAGCCGACCCGCGGGCGCGCACCGCTGCGAAGGGGTACGCCGGGCGGGTCGGTAACCGGGCGGATCAGGGAGCTGGTGGACGAGCTGCTCACCCTCGATCCGGGCGTCCGCCTCGACGAACCGGACTCGGTGCACCGGATGCGCGTCACAGCCCGGCGGTTGCGGAGCACCCTCAAGGCACACCGCCGGCTCTTCGACCACGGCCGCGCCGACGCGCTGGCCACCGAGATCCGCTGGCTCGGACGCTCGCTCGGCACCGCACGGGACCAGGAGGTACTGGGAGAGCACCTGGTCAGCGCCCTGGACGCGCTGCCCGACCGGCTTCGGCGCGGCTCCTCGCGCGGTGACGTCTCGGCGTACTACGCCCGCGCGTACCGGCAGGCCTGGGAACAGGTGATCCGCGACCTCGGCAGCGTGCGCTACCACAGCCTCCTGAACGAGCTGGAGGCATTCGCCGCCGATCCCCCACTGACCGCACGAGCCGACCGGAACAAGCCGCGCAGGCGGCTGTCCCGAACGCTGCGCCAAGAACAGCGGCGGACCCTGAAACGGCTCGACACGGCCCTCGGACTCGACACCGGGCCCGCGCGCGACGCCGCACTGCACGACGCCCGCAAGGCGGCCAAGCGGGCCCGCTACGCCGCCGAGGCGGCCCGCCCCGCCGCCCCGAAGCGCGCCCGGAAGTTCGAGAAGCGGATGAAACGGCTCCAGCGCGTGCTCGGCGGACACCAGGACACCGTCGTGGCCCGGCAGGCCCTGCTGGACCGCCCGGGGGTGGGCGAGGATCACGCGTTCACCAGCGGCGTCCTCTACGCGATGCAGCAGCGGGACGCCGAGCAGACCGAACACCTGCTGCCCGCGCTGCGCCGTCGTGTGAGCGGGCCGCACCTCGCCCGACTCACCTGACCCGCCTTCCGGGCGGACGGCCTCGGCCGCCCCCGCCGCGGGCGGGCCCGCCGGGCTCGGCGAGGCGCCGATGCGCGAGCGTCCCAGGTCCGAACGACCTGAGGGGGCGCACTTCCCCTGCGGAGCGAGTCCGAACCGGAGCAGCGGCACCCCTGCTCGCGGGCGCCGCGCGGCGCACCGTCGATCCCGTGCGGTTCCGCCGGTTCCGCCGGTTCCGCCGGTCCCATCGTGCCCGCCTCCCGCGCCGTCGCCGTAGCTGACACCGACGAGGGTGCCCCGCGCTTCGGGCACGGCCAACGCCCGAGCGCCTGGCCGGCGTCCCCGGTGTGTGTGGCCCTGGCGCCTGCGGGCAGACGCACCGACGTGAACCCGATCGAACGAACCCTGCGCGCAGTCGACCGTGTGCAGCAGCGCCGACGCGCCGCGGGCCTGGTCGTCGGGGTCATCAAGAAGTACGGCGACGACCGCGGCGGACTACTCGCCGCGCTGATCACCTACTACGGATTCGTGGCCCTGATCCCGCTGCTGCTCCTGCTCAGCACCGCGCTCGGCTTCGTACTGAACGGCCACCCCGGCGCCCAGCAGGCGGTCCTCGACTCCGCGCTCGCCGACTTCCCGATCATCGGCGACCAACTGCGCCAGAACATCCACTCCCTGCAGGGCAGCGGGCTGGCGCTGGTCATCGGCGTGCTCGGGCTGCTGTACGGCGCGCTCGGCATCGCCCAGGTACTCCAGCACGCGATGGCCGAGATCTGGAACGTCCCCGGGGTGCGGCGGCCGGGGTACTGGCCCCGGCTGGGCCGCAGCCTGCTGCTGTTCGCGGTCCTCACCGCCGGGCTGCTGCTGACCACCGCGGCGGGCGCGCTGCTCGGCTCCACGTTGGCCGGAACACCCGCCCGCGTCGGAGGCCTGGTCGTCTCCGCCGTACTGAACGCCACCCTGTGCCTGGCCTGCTTCCGGGTGCTCACCCCGAAGGCGATCCCCACCAGGGCACTATGGCCCGGCTGTGTACTGGCCGGGCCACTGTTCACCGTCCTCCAGGCCTTCGGATCACTGCTCGTCACGCACGAGCTGCGCCACGCCGGCCAGATCTACGGCTTCTTCGCCACCGTGATCGGCCTGCTCTCGTGGATCTACCTCGCCGCCCAGATCACCGTGTACGCGGCCGAGACGAACGCGGTGCTCTTCCACCGGCTCTGGCCTCGCAGCATCCTCCAGCCCCCGCTCACCGAGGCGGACGAGGAGGTCCTCGCGTCCGTCGCCCGGCAGGAGGAACGCCGCCCCGAGGAGCGGGTGGACGTCTCCTTCGGCGAGCCGGAGGAGACACCGGAGCAGGGTGGGCCGGAGCAGGGTGGGCCGGAGCAGGACCGCGACGGAACCGACCGGTCCTGAGGATGCGCGATGGTGCGACCACCGACGAACCGACCGGGCGCCCGGCGAAACGGGGAACACGGGAAGGCCGTCATGGGCGACTCCTTCATCCGCAACACCGCCCCGCATCGGATGGACGGGCCCCCACCACGCAGTGGTCATGGCTCTTCCTGGCGAGCCGGGTCCGAGGCGGCCCCGACGTGGATCTTCCACGTCGGCGTCGGGCCGGCCGTCCACTGGAAACCGCCGTCCAGTCGGCGGGTGATCAGGGTTTGCCGAGCCGGCTCCGGGTAGAAGCCTGGCGCGGCTCATGCCGTCGGTCAGGCCATTCATCGGGTCCCGGGCACGCAGCCCGGGACTCCCCTACCGCGTTGCGTCCAAGGCGCCTGCCGGGCAGCGGCCGCTGGTCAACCTACCCCGCCGGCCGGGGGACCCTCCGCTCACCTGCTGGGCACCCCCACGACCGGCCTCATTGGGAGGAGCCGTAGTGTCTCCCCAGCTCCTGGCCGAGCCCCTGCACATCTACCTGAACGATCACCTGACCGGCGCGTTCGGCGGCGCAGCGCTT
This sequence comes from Kitasatospora sp. NPDC091207, assembly GCF_044768625.1. Classification (NCBI taxonomy): domain Bacteria; kingdom Bacillati; phylum Actinomycetota; class Actinomycetes; order Kitasatosporales; family Streptomycetaceae; genus Kitasatospora; species Kitasatospora sp. NPDC091207. The sequence goes on along the minus strand of NZ_JBIVVS010000011.1, from coordinate 174,586 downwards.
GCCGCCCGCATGGCCCGCGCCCATCCTGACAGCCGCCGCGCGGGGGACCTGCGACGTCTGGCCCGCGACATCGAACAGGACCGCAACGCCCTCGTCCGGATCATGAACCGCCTGGGTGTGCCCGTACGGCATTACCGGACCTGGCTCGGCCTCGCCGGTGAACGCCTCGGCCGCCTCAAGCCCAACGGGACCGTCGTGCGCCGCGCCCCGCTCAGCGACCTGATCGAACTGGAGGCGCTGCGCGCCGGCGTGGAGGGAAAAGCCGCGCTGTGGGGGGCACTGCGCACGATCGCCGACACCGATCCGCGCCTTGACCAGGCGGACCTGGACCGCCTCTCCGACCGGGCCGCCGACCAGGCCCGCACGCTGAGCGGCTGGCACCGAGTCGTCAGCGCCGCCGTCCTCACGCCCCACCCCGGCGCGGGCACCACCCCGCGCCGTGACGCTCTGTGATTGCGGGCAGGGTCGATGCTTGAATCCCCGCCTGGGGAGGGTCGCGCGCCCGTGCTCCGCCGCCCGGTGGGCGACGGAGCACGGGTCGTCGGTGCGGCAGGGCCCGTCGGTGCGGGGCGGGATCAGAAGGTGAGGTTCCAGGCGTCGATCGTGCCGGTGTCGCCCGAGGCGCCGTCCTTGACCCGGAGCTTCCAGGTGCCGTTGGCCGCGCTCGCGGAGGCGTTCACGGTGTAGGTCTTGGCGACGTTGTCGGCGCTGTCGCTGTTCGCGAAGTCCTCCAGCAGGTAGACCGTGCCGTCGGGGGCGACCAGCGAGATCACCAGGTCACCGCGGTAGGTGTGCTTGATGTCCACGCCGACCTTCAGGGTGGCGGGGGCGTTGCCGGTGACGCCGGTGACGGCGATCGGGCTGTCCACGGTGGCGTTGTCGGTGATCGCCGCGTCCGTCAGGTTCTCGAAGTACTTTCCGGTGGGCGGTGTGGTGGTGCCGTTGACCGCCTTCAGCGCGTCGACCTGGCCCTCACCGAAGAAGGCGTTGGTGGCGGTGGTGCCGGTGCAGCGGCTGTCCGAGCCGGGGCAGGCCACGTCATTGGCCTGAGTGGCGAGGCGGGCCCGGAGGCCGGCCGGGGTGAGCGTCGGGTCGGCGCTCACGAGCAGCGCGGCCACACCGGTGACGTGCGGGGAGGCCATCGACGTCCCGCTCTTGGTGCCGTACTTGCCGCCGGGCAGGGTCGAGTAGACGCCGTTGGCGCCGTCGCCACCGGGCGCCGCGACGTCGATGACGCCCTTGCCGAAGTTGGAGTAGGAGGCCTTGACGCTGCCACTGCCCATCGCGGCGACGGTCACCACACCGGGGAGTTCGGTCGGGATGTCGAGGCAGGCGTTGGTGATCGTCCGGGTGACCGCGGTCGAGTCGTTGGGGCTCTCGCTGTCGGTCGTCTTGTTGGCCAGGTCGTAGTTCGAGTTGCCGGCCGCGGCGACCTGGAGCGAGCCCTTGCCCTCGGCGTACTCCTGGGCGCGCCGGACGCCCTCGATGATGGCCGCCTGGTCGACGTTGTCCGGGCAGTTGAACTGCCACGGGTCGGTGTAGTAGCTGTTGTTGGTCACCTTGAAGCCGTGGTCGCCGGCCCAGACGAAGCCGCACACGGTGTTCTCGGCGTAGAAGAGGGTACTGGTCGGCTCGGCTATCCGGACCGAGGCGATCTTCACACCGGGGGCGACACCGATGACACCCTTGCCGTTCTTGGCCGCCGCTATGGTGCCCGCCACGTGGGTGCCGTGGGTGTCCACGTCCCGCCAGGCGCCGGTGCGGGTGTCGGCCTTGCCGTAGGCGCAGGAGGCCGAGTCGGCGGCGTCGAAGTTCGGCGCGAGGTCCTGGTGCTGGTCGTCCACACCGGTGTCGAGGACGCCGACCTTGACGGTGGGCGAGCCGGTGGTGACGGCCCACGCCTGGTCGGCCTTGATCTGGGTCATGTCCCAGCGGTTCGACTCGGTGAGGGTGGTGGCCGACTGGGCGGGGTTGGCGGGCAGCGCGGGGTTGTACGCGTCGGCCGGCACGTCCGAGGTGCGGGTCGCGCCGACCTGCTGGATCCCGGCCACCCCGCGCAGCGCGGCCGCGAAGCCGGCCGAGGTGGAGTGGGCGACGGTCACGCCGATCGCGTCGTACGCGGCGAAGACCGTGCCGCCGTTGGCGGTGACGGCGCTCTTGGCGGCGGCGATGTCGGCGGGCGCGCTGATCACCAGGTAGGCGCGGGTCCCGGCCGCCCAACCGGCGGCCACCTGCGGGGCGGTGGCGGCAGCGGGCGCCGCGACGGCGGTCGGCACGCCGGCGGCGGCGGGCGCCTCGGCGGCGGCGGGGGTGGCGGCCGTGGTGGGGGCGGCGGCGGCCGTCACGGCGGGGGCGGCCAGCGCCAGCGCCGAGAGAACGGCGAACGCGGCGGCCGGGCGACCGAGCCGCCGGGATATCAGGGGTGACACGTGTGTCCTCCGATCGGCCCGTGCGTGAGGGGTTCGCACGGAGTTTGAACGCAACATGCCAGATCAGTGAGCACTTGGGGAAGGCTTTACGCATGACGACTTGTCACAACCGTGTCAACTTTTGATGTCGCGCCGGCCGCGCCCGTACTCCGGACCGGTGTCCGCCCGCCCCGAAGGGGCCGCCACCGGGCGCGCGGCCCGGCCGGGAGACGGCGGCACGCGCTGCCGCCTCCGGGCCGGTCGGCCGCTCACCCCCTGAGGTGCGCGGCCACCACCTCCAGCACCGCGTCCCGCTGTTCGGCCAGGTAGAAGTGGCCCCCCGGGAAGACCTTCAGCTCGAAGGCGGCGCTGGTGTGCCGGGCCCAGTCACCGGCCTGCTCCAGGGTGGTGCGCGCGTCCACGTCCCCGGTCAGCGCGGTGATCGGCTGCGGGACGACGGCGTCCGGCGCGGACCGGTACGTCTCGATCGCGGTGTAGTCACTGCGCAGCGCCGGCAGGATGACGGCCCGCAACTCCGGGTCGGCCAGGAGCCGTTCGTCGGTTCCACCGAGCTCGGACACCTCGGCGAGCAGCCCGTCGTCGGGGAGCCGGTACACGGCCGAATCCCGGGGCCAGGAGGGCGCGCGGCTGCCGGAGACGAACAGGTGGTCCGGCCCGGCCACGCCGTCGCGGTCGAAGCGGCGGGCGACCTCGAAGCAGACGGCCGCGCCCATGCTGTGCCCGAAGAAGGTCAGCGGCCGGTCCGCCCAGGGCAGCAGCACCTCGTACACCCGGTCCGCGAGCACCCCGACCGAGTCGATCCCGGGCTCGCCGAACCTGTCCTGCCGGCCGGGGTACTGCACGGCCAGCACGTCGGCGTACGGCGCCAGGGCGGCGGCGTAGTCGACGAAGTAGCTCGCCGACCCGCCCGCGTGCGGAAAGCAGACGACCCGGGCGGGCGCCGCGTCGGCGGGGCGGAAACGGCGGAACCACGGGCTCTCGACGGTGGTACTGCGGGCCATGCGGGACACTCCCTGAGAACGGATCAGCTGCTGCTCTTCCTCCCCAGTCTCCCCTGCCGCCCCACCGGGCACCACGACCCGCCTGGCGCGGTGCTCCGGCCGTCGGCCCGGCCGCGCCGCCGACCTCCGGAACCGCCCCCGCCCGGTCGCCTAGGGGCCGAAGTGGACGGCGGCGGCGCGCTCCCGGGACACCCGGTCGAGCAGCAGGACCGAGGCGGCCTCCGGGGTGGGCGTCGGGGCCTCGCCCCGGGCATGCCGGGTGAACGCCGCGAGCAGCCGGTCGAGGCCCGTGCGGTGGCGCGCGAAGGCGCGGCGCGGGGCCCAGCGGCCGCGCTCCCGCTGGCCGGCGAGGGCGGTGGCGGCGCCGACGTCCAGCAGGACGAGGTGCAGTTCGCGCCCCCGGCGGGCGGCCGCGCCGGACAGCCAGCGGCGCATCCAGGCCCGGCTGCCGCAGTCGTGCACCAGCAGCGGACCGCCCCGGCGGACGGAGGCGCGCAGCAGGCGGAAGTGCTCCACCCGGGCCCACGGCCGGTAGACCGCGTACGGCAGGGCGGCCGGCATCACCGCCGCACAGGCCTCGTGGACGGCCCGGGGGTCGACGGTGGCGGCCGCCCGGGTCCGGGACCAGCGGCGCAACAGGGTGCTCTTGCCGCTGCCGGGGAGTCCGGAGATCACCACGACGGCGTCCGGCGGGTAGTGGACGGTGAAGGCCGCGCCGGCCGCGCCCCTGAGGTCGACCAGGCCTCGCGGTTCCATCCCCGTCTGCGCCCCCTGCCGTACCGCGGTCCGCCCGCCCGTCGTGGTCGGCCTGTCCATGGTGCTCACTCATCCCCGTCGGTGCTCGACCTGGAACGATAACAACACCGACCGCCTGCCGGAGCGCGCGGTCCCCCGTCCGTTCCGCCCCTGGCCCGTTCCCCGGACGACACGATGAGGTGATGGGCGGTCAGTTCGGTTCGGACGCCGGAACAGCCGGACGGACGGGAACGGGCGGACGGTGCCACCGAGCGGGCGGGCGGCGCCACCGAGCGGGCGGACGAGCCGCGCCGGGAGCGGGTGCGCCGGGAGTGCCGGCAGCGGCCGTCCGAAAGAGGCGCACGGACGTACCAGGGGCGCAGGTCGGCGAGCCCCCGCGCGCCGCCAATGCTTCGACCGCCCGCGCACGCGACCACACCCACGGCGGGCGCACCACGGAACCGCCCGTGGACACTCGACCCTGCGGGGCGTCCTGCCGATATCCCCGGCACAACTCCCGTCGCACCGCCCTCCGGAGGCACCTGTCGTGACCTGGCTCCGCGTCCTGACCGCGCTCGGCATCCTCGCCGCGGCGGCCAGCGCCCTGCTCGTCTTCGCCCTCTGCACCGCCGCCGCCCGGGGCGACCGCGGCAGCCGGGAGGACCCGCAACGGGACCTGCGCGCGGACGCCGAGCGCAGCGGGCTGATCCGGCGCCCGGGCGGCGACCGCTGAACACTGCCACACACCCCCAAAGCCCTTGCGGGGAAGGGCTGGTGACGAGACCCTCACATAACGGGCGCGCGGGGCGCCGCGGCAGGGGGGCCGGCGGGTGTGGTGTGACAGGTACGTCTGGATCGCGGCCGGGCTGACGCTGGCGGCCTGGGCCATCGGCCTCGGGGGCGCGCTGGCGAGGGACCACGCCGTCGACCGGGCAGACATCCTGCGCCGCGATCTGTCGCTGCTCGACGTGGCCTTCCTGGCCGGCGGTCCGGGCCGAGTGGTGGACACCGTCCTGGTCACGATGGAGGGTCAGGGGCGGCTCGTGGTCTCCCGGGCGGGCCGGGTCACCCTGACGGACGCCGGAGCCGGCGGAACCGCTGACGGGACCGCGGCGGCCGACCCGGTCGAGCAGGCGCTGATCACGGCCGTCGGCCCGCTGCGCGGCGCCGAGCTCACCACCCTGCGGGCGGCGGTCGCGCGCAGCGCCGCCGTCCAGGGCATCGGCGACCGGCTGGAGGCGGACCGGCTGCTGATCGGCCGCTCGCTGCGGCGCCGCTACGCCCGGACCCGGCAGGTGGTGCTGGCCGCACCCCTGGCTCCCGCCCTGGTGCTCGGCGTCGCCGGGGCGGTCGCCCTGATCGACGGCTCCGCGCACCGGCCGACCTGGTGGGTGCTGCTGATCGTGATCGCGGCCGCCGCGGCCATGGCGCTGCTCGTCCGGCTGGTCGGCCCCGGGCGGGACCGGGTCCCGGTCTGGGTGCGCCGCGAGCTCTACCAGATCCGCAGGACGACCGTCCGCTCGACGCCGAAGGTGCGGCCGCACATCGCCACGGAGGTGGTGTCCGTGGCAGGGCTGACACTCCTCGGCGCGGTGGCGGTCAACGGCGCGCTGTCGGTGGCGGATCCGGCACTCCAGACCGCGCTGCTCACCGCCTCGACGCAGGAGGAGGCGGTGCGGGCCCAGGCCGCGTCCGGCACCGGCCGGCAGTCCGGCGACGGCGGTGCGGGCGCCGGCGGCTGGTGCGGGAGCGGCGGCGGCGATTCGGGCGCGGGCCACGGGTGCGGGGCGTCCGCCTGCGGCGGCTCGGGGTGCGGGGGGTCCTCCGGCTGCGGGGGCGGCTCGGGTTGCGGGGGCGGCTGCGGGGGCTGCGGGGGGTGCGGCGGCGGCCTCTGACCCCGGGGCGGGCCGGACGCCCGGGCGGGAACGGCACGGCGGACCGGGGCGCGCGAGGCACCCGGCCGTCTCACCACCGGGCGATGTCGACGCAAGGACACAAGGTGTCCTATGGTGAACGACGTGTCCATCCCGCGGTTCCCCGGCGGGTGACACGGCGCCGGCGCCGGCCCGACGGCCGCGCCGCGCCCGGGCGTTCCCGAACGAAGGAGAAGCACGGCCATGGCAGAGACCCTCGCCGCCGCCAAGGCGGACCTGGTGGACCTCGCCCACCGGAGAATGCTGACCGCCATCCCCGACAACGACTGGACGATCAGGCAGAAGCTCGCGCTCACCTGCCGGATCCTGTTCGACGCCGGCCACGACTCCGGGCTGGCCGGCCAGATCACCGCCCGCGCCGAACAGCCCGGCACCTACTACACCCAGCGGCTGGGCCTGGGCTTCGACGAGATCACCGAGTCCAACCTGCTGCTGGTGGACGAGGACCTCAACGTGCTGGCGGGCGAGGGGATGGCCAACCCCGCCAACCGCTTCCACAGTTGGGTGTACCGGGCCCGCCCGGACGTCACCTGCATCATCCACACCCACCCGCTGCACATCTCCGCGCTGTCGATGCTGGAGAAGCCCCTGGTCGTCTCGCACATGGACCTCTGCCCGCTCTACGACGACTGCGCGTTCCTGGAGACCTGGCCCGGCATCCCGGTCGGCAACGAGGAGGGCGAGATCATCACCGCCGCGCTCGGCGACAAGCGCGCACTGCTCCTGGCCCACCACGGGCAACTGGTGGCCACCGGCACCGTCGAGGAGTCCTGCGTCCTCGCCGTGCTGTTCGAGCGGGCCGCCGAACTCCAGTTGCTGGCCTCGGCCGCCGGCCGGATCCGGGAGATCCCCGACCTCCTGGCCCGTGAGGCGCACGACTGGATCTCCACCCCCAAGCGCGGCCAGGCCTCCTTCGGCTACTACGCCCGCCGCGCCCTGCGGGCCGGCCACGGCGACGCGCTCGACACCTTCGCCCCGGAAGGCGGTTCCTGACATGGCCGGTCCGACCCTGGAGGGGATCATCGCCTACCCGGTGACCCCGTTCTCCCCCGCCGACGGCGGTCTCGACACCGCCCGCCTCACCACCCTGATCGACCGCCTGGTCGACGCCGGCTGCCACGCCGTGGCACCGCTCGGCTCGACCGGGGAGAGCGCCTACCTGGACGACCAGGAGTGGTTCACCGCCGCCGAGGCCTCGGTGGCGGCGGTGGCCGGGCGGGTGCCCACCGTGGTCGGCATCGCCGACCTCACCACCCGCAACGCCGTCCGCCGGGCCCGGTTCGCCGAACAGGTGGGCGCCGACGCGGTGATGGTCCTGCCGCTGTCGTACTGGAAGCTGGACGAGCGCGAGATCACCCGCCACTTCACCGAGGTCGCGGGCGCGGTCTCCATCCCCGTGATGATCTACAACAACCCCGCCACCAGCGGTGTCGACCTCTCCCCCGAGCTGATGGTCGAGCTGGTCGAACGGGTCGAGAACATCACCATGGTGAAGGAGAGCAGCGGTGATGTGCAGCGGATGCACCGCCTCACCCAACTGACCGGTGGCGAGCTGCCGTTCTTCAACGGCAGCAACCCGCTGGCACTGGAGGCGTTCGCCGCCGGCGCGGCCGGCTGGTGCACCGCCGCGCCGTGCCTGATACCCGGGGCGGTCCTGGAACTGCACCGGGCGGTACGGGTCGGCGACCTGGACGCCGCCCGCCAGGCCTTCTACCGCCAGCTGCCCGTCCTGCAGTTCATCCTCCGGGGCGGCCTGCCCAGCACGATCAAGGCCGGACTGGCCCTGCGCGGCCTGGACGTCGGGCAGCCGCGCCGGCCGCTGCTGCCCCTGGACGACGCGCGCACGCGCCACCTGGCCGAACTGCTCGAGTCCCTGGACTGACCCGCCGTCAGGGCAGGCTGGGCACCCGGTCCGACGGGCCGGCCGGGTCGTCGTGGATCACCACGAGGATCGCGGCCGGCTCCGGGCCGGTGCTCCGGCAGCGGTGCGGCAGCGCCGAGTTGAAGTACACGCTGTCCCCCGGCGCGAGCTCGACCGTCCGCTCGGGGAACTCCAGCTCGACCGTCCCGGCATGGACGAAGAAGAACTCCTCACCCGCGTGGGACTTGAAGGGCGAATCACCCGGTTCGACCGGCGGGTACATCATGAACGGCACCATCCGCTTGCCGCTGAGGCCGGTCGCGATGCCCTCGTAGTGCGGGGCGCCGCGGCCGGCGCCGCCGGCCATCGGCGTCCGCTCACCGGCCAGGACCACCGTGACCAGCTCGGGCTCCACGTCCTCGGAGAACAGCCGGCCGACATCGACGTTCAGCGCGTGCGCCAGCTTGAGGGCGGTCGAGATGGAGGGATCACTGAGCCCCCGCTCCACTTTGGAGAGGTAGCTCTTGGTCACCCCGACCCGCGCCGCCAGCGCCTCCAGGCTCAGCCGGTTCTGCTTCCTCAGCACTCTCACTCGGCTGCTCATGCGGCACCTCTCACCCCGGAACGTCCGGTTCAGTATCCCACCGCCGCCCGGCCCCGGTGCCGTGGGGCCGAGCAGCGGTCCGGCCCCGTCCGTCAGTGACCGGCGATGTCGTCCGGGCGGACGGCGATGTGGTCGGCGCCCAGGTCGACGGCGACCCGGTGCTCCATCCCCAGGGCCTCCAGGAACTTCACCGGCAGCTGCACCCGCCCGGTCCGGTCGAGCATCACGTACTCGCGCTCGTTCACGGACTCCTCGCCGTGCTCGTCCGTCACCGTCCGGCGCAGCACCTCGCTGCTGGTGCGGCCGTCGCGGATGGCGACGGTGCGGCGGACCTCGGTGGCGACCATGGGGTCGTGGGTGACGATCACGACGGTCGCGCCCAGCTCCCGGTTGACGGTCCGGAAGGCCTCGAAGATCCCGGCCGCGGTCTCGGAGTCGAGTTCACCGGTCGGCTCGTCGGCGAGCAGGACGGGCGGGTTGTTGGCCATGCCCACCGCGATGGCCACCCGCTGCTGCTGGCCGCCGGAGAGCTCCGCGGGCCGCCGGTGGGCGAGGTCGCCCAGGTCCATCGCCTCCAGGAGCTCCGCCACCCGGGCCGACTGCCGCTTGGCGCGCGCCGCACCACCGGAGCGGCCGCGCAGCTGCATCGGCAGGGCGATGTTCTCGGCGGCGGTCAGGAAGGGGAGGAGGTTGCGGGCGGTCTGCTGCCAGATGAAGCCCACCACCTCGCGGCGGTAGCGCAGCCGCTCCCGGGCCGACATCTCCAGCAGGTCGCAGCCGGCGACGGTGGCCGTCCCGGCGGTCGGTACGTCCAGCCCGGCCAGAATCGTCAGCAGCGTCGACTTGCCGCTGCCGGACGCGCCCACCAGAGCCACCAGGTCACCCTGACGGATCGTCAACTCCAGCCCCTGCAGCGCCTGTACCTCCACGCCCTCGGCGCTGAAGATCCGCACCAACCGCTCGCAGACGATCGCCGCGTCCCCCGCGGCCACCCGCGGCGCCGCGGCCGCCAGCGCCCGCTGCCGCAACTCGTCGAGCGTCGGGACCTCGACGACCGCCCCGCCCTCGGACACACTGCTCACCACTGATCTCCTGTCGCCGCCGCGCCTGGGCGCGCTCCTGGTCGCGATTGCCGCGAGTCGGTTCCCTTGCCGACCGTCCGGCCGGCTGCCCCGCCGTCGGCCGGTGGCCGGGCGGGCCGGGCTGACCGAGCCGGCCCGGCCGACCGGGCGTCGGTCATCGCTGGTCCCCCACCCGCAGTTCGGTGCTGATCTGGCGCCGGCCGGAGATCAGTGCCTCGGCCAGCACTCCGGTCGTGACCAGCGCCGCCAGGCCGAGGACCTGGAACAGCACCGGCAGCAGCGCCGGCTCCAGCCCGGCCGGAACGGGGGCGCCGACCAAGGCCGACAGGTCGATCGCCGGCCCCAGCAGCGCGACCGCGGCCAGCGCCACCACTCCCCCGCCGACGGCCGCGACCAGGGTCTGCGGCAGGGTCTCGACCACGATCAACGCCAGCCCCTGCCGGGGCCGCAGCCCCATCGTGCGCAGGCGCGCCAGCATCGCCGCCCGCTCCGGAGCCGCCCGGAGCAGCGTCAGCAGGACGGCGAGCAGGGCGAACCCGGCGGCGCCGATCACCGCGGCCCAGAACAGCCGGCCGGCCGAGTGCTGCAGCGGATCGTTGGCCAGCTCGGCGGCCCGGGCCGCACTGGTGCGGAGCAGGTACCCGGCCGGCAGCGCGTCGGCCTCGGCCTCGGCCGACGCCTGGGCCGCCGGGGCGACGGTCGACGGCGCGCCGCCGCCGCGCCGCGCCGGTGCCAGCTCGCGCATCAGCCCCTTCAGCTGCCGCTCGTCGATGTCACCGGTGGCGACCCAGAGGTTGGCGCGCTTGAGGTCGGGCAGCCGCGCGGTCGAAGGGCCGGCCAGCACGACGAAGCGTCGGGTGGAACTCTCCAGCGCCGGGGTGCCGTCGAGGGTACCGGCCGACTTCGCCAGCAGCTCCCACCCGTTGGGCATCCGCAGGCGGTAGCTTCCGCCACCGATCTTCTTGGCGACCTCGGTGCTGAACAGCGCCGGCACGGGGGTGTCGGTCCCGCCGTCGTCGCCCGCCAGGACGGCCGGGTCGAACGCGCCGCGCCCCACCGTCCGGGACAGCTCGGCATACGCCCGCGGGTCCACCACCAGCGCGCTGACCCGGGTCGGGCCGCTGTCCGCGCCGAGCAGGAACACCTCGCTCTCCCACCAGACGGGGGTGGCCGTCCTCACCCCGGGCAGGGCGCCGGCCGCCGCGATGAAGCCGGGCGGCAGCACCGCACCGGTCGGTGCCCCGACGACCGCGTCACCACCGACCGCGCTCAGGGCGGCATGCGCCCGACCACGGTCGACGGCGTCCAGCACGGTGGCGCCGAAGCCCGCCGTCGTCACCGCCAGCATCAACGCCAACAGCGGCAGCACCGACGGGCGCGGCCGCCCGCCCGCCCCGCGCGCGGCCCGGGCCAACCCCAGGAACCCCACGACTCCCGAACCCCGGCCGACCACCCGCGCCAACACGCCGACCAGCACCGGCTGCAGCCGCGCCAGCGCCAGACCACCCGTCAACGCCAGCAACAGCGGCGCCGCCACCAGCATCGGATCCAGCCCGCCCCCCGGCGGCACCACCCCGCGGCGCCGGACCTCCAGCACCGCCGCCACCGTCACCGCCACGACCACGAGCTCCCCGACCAGCCGGCGCCGCGCACCCGGGGCACGCGGCACCGACCACAGCAGGGCCGCCCGGACCGGAAAGCCCAGCAGTGCCAGCAGCGACACCGCCAGCGCCACCACCACGGACCCCCACCACCGCGGCGTCGGCAACAACCACCACATCAGGGCGGTCGCCACCACCGCGGCCGGCACCACGGTCACCGCGCCCTCACCGAGCAGCCGCCGCACCACCCCGCCCCGCGACCCGCCCCGTGCCTGCAGCAACCGCAGCTCGCCGACCCGCCGGTCGCCCGCCAGCCCCGCGGCCAGACAGAGCACCACCACCGCCACCCCGGCCAACCCCGCCGGACCGACCGCCGCCAACGGCGCCGCCGCGTCCCGCCGCGCCACCGCCTGCCCGAACAGCTCCGGCAGCTCCGAGGCGACCCGCAGGTCCTCTCGGCCGGTCAGCGTGGTGAGGCGGGTCCCGGTGGAGCCCGCCACGTAGGAGGAGATCTCCTCCCTGGTCCGGTCCAGCTGGTCGGCGCGCAGGGCGCCGGTGTCGACGGGCAGTCGCCAGAAGTCCGTCGCGCCCCCTCCCCACGGGGCGATCAGGTCCGTCGTGCCGGTGGCGACCACACCGCCGGTGCGCCATGCGCGCTTGGTGGCGGCCTCCAGACAGGCCCGCTCGGGGCAGGGCAGGTCGGCCCAGTACGGGTCCTTCGGGTCGGCGGCGCTGTAGAGGCCGACCACCTCGGCCCGCACCGGGTCGCCGGCCGTCGAGGAGCCGGCGTCGACGACGTCGCCGAGGTGGATGCCGATGGTGTCGGCGGCGCTCCTGCTGACCGCGATCGGGACCGGTCCGCCGCCGCCGCCCGCGCCGGGCCACCGGCCGGCCACCAGGGCGGCACGGTCGGTGAGGCCCTGCACGTAGAGCAGGTCGAGCAGGGGCGGCGCGTCGTCGTCGAGACGGGTGTACCCGGGATTCAGCATCGGACGCGCCTTGTTGCCGCGCGTGCCGTACACCGGACCGCTCGCCGCGAGCCGGAAGGTCTCGTTCGGGTAGGAGGTGAGCTTCGCCGCCACCCGGTCGAGGTCGGCGGGGTCGTTCTGGTGGCGCCCGGTGGCCTGCAGACTGGTCCAGGACGGGCCGCGGTCGTGCAGGAACTCGCGCAGCGCGGCGTCCGTCCCCCGGTCGACGGCGCGGGGGAAGGCGGCGGCGAGGAGGACGGTGACGAAGGCCAGCGCCGCCATGAGCGCGGCGGCCAGCGGTGCCGTCCGCAGCCTGGTCCGCACCCAGGGCGCGGGGCGCAACCCGGCCGTGGTGTCCGTGGGGCTGGGCGTGCCGGTGCCGGCCTGGGTGGTCACATCTCCTCCACATGCCGCAGCCGGGCGGCCACGTTTCGACGGCGGCGCCCACTGAGGGAGGCCGACAGCAGGGCGACGACGGTGATCGCGGCCGCGAGCAGCAGGGCCGGGCCGAACGGCAGGTCGACCAGCACCTCGGGCACCGGCCGGCGGGCGGCCGGGGTGAGCACCACCAGCGGCACCACCAGGTGGACGGTCACGGCGCCGAGAGCCAGTCCGACGGCGCTGCCCAGCGCGACCAGCAGGCCCTGTTCGGCGGCGACCGTCCGGCGCAGCCACCGCCGAGGGGTGCCGAGCGCGAGCAGCACGGTGAACTCCCCCGCGCGTTCGCGGGCCGAGGCCGCCGACGCGGCGGCGAAGCCGATCGCCGCCAGCACGGCGCTGACCACGGCGATCGCGGCGAGCGCGTTCTGCGGTGCGGAGCCGATCGGGTCCGCGAGCAGGTCCGCCGCCACCTCGTCGCGCAGCAGCAGTCGCTGGCCACCCGGTTCGGCCCGCAGCTTGGCCGCGGCCTCGGCGGGCACGGTGTCTCCCGGGCCCGCGGCGGGCAGCCACCACTCGGAGGCGGCCGGCAGCTGCCGGCCGGCGGCCGCGAGCAGCCGGCCGGTGGTGGCGAGGTCGATCGTGATCGCGGTGTCCCCGACCACGGGCAGCGACTCGACCGCGCCGGTGATCCTGACCTGCAGGGTGGTGCCGGCGAACGGCACCTGGACGGTGTCGCCGACCGCCGCGCCGACGGCGTTCAGATAGGGGCGGGTGGCGACCCCGGAGACATGGTCCGGGGCCGTGGTGCCGGCGGGGGCGACGACGGCCTGGAGACTGTCGACGCCGCCGCGCCCCTTCTGGTAGTGGATCTTGAGCAACCGCTGCTCTCCCGCCCCGGCGGGCACGACGGTGGACGCGGACGCGTCCTTGCCCGCGACGGTGACCGTGCTCCAGGCCGGACCGGCCGGCGCGGCGACGGGACCGGCCGGGCCGGTCGCGGTGTCGGAGACACCGATCCGGTGGACGGTCAGGTCGCCGGTGAGCGCGGGAGTGCGGTCCGAACCGAACACGACGACCATTCCGGCCAGCGTGAGCGGCGCGGCGGCGGAGCCGACCGGTGCGTCGGTGAGCGCCGCGAGATCGGCGGTGGCCACGGCGTCGCCCTGGTTGGGGACGCCCGCCAGCGGAGCGCGGAACGTACTCCCGAACCGGTCGCGCAGCACCAGCCAGACGTCCGGGTGCGCATCGGCCTCCCCGGCCGGCGCGTTGGTGAGGTGGACGTCGACGCGCTGGGGGTTGCCGGGCAGCGGCAGCCCGGCCTGGAGGCCGGTCGGCGCCGGCTCGGCCAAGGGCGCGAACACCTCCCGCGCGCTCTGCCCGCCCAGCAGGTCCGCCCGCACCGGCACCCGGTCCGCGAACCCGGCGGCGTCCAGCGCCAGCAGCTGACCCGTCGCACCGCCCGGCAGCGAGTTCTCCTGCCGCACCACCGGAACCACGCGCTCGCCGCCCGGCAGCGCCCCGTACCGGCCGCCCTGACCCATCGACGCCGTCGCCGACCCGAAGATCCGCAGGCCGCCCGCCGACACGAAGTCCGCCTGATCACGCTGCGAACCGGACCAGCTGGCGTGCTGGCCCAACGCCAGCACCCCCGTCGACACCGCGAGCACCAGCAACAGCACCGGCCCCGCGGCGCGCCCGGGCCGACGCGCCAGCTGCCAACCCGCCAGGGCCGGCACCAGACCCCGGCCCCGCGCCGCCGCCCTGCCGCCGAGCCGGGCGGCGAACGGCAGCAGCCGCAGCACCAGCAGCGTCCCCGCGCACAGCAGCAGGGTCGGAGCCGCCACCAGCACCGGGTCCAGGCCCAGCTCGCCGTCGGCATCGGCCGACAGCCCACCGCTGTACCGCGACAGCTGGAAGTAGGCCAGCACCGCCAGCGCCACCACCGCGAGGTCGGCGCCCGAGCGGACCGCTCCCGCCACCAGCGCCTGTCGCCGGCCCGCCCGGCGCAGCACCGCCCCACCGGCGCCGCGGAACACCGCCGGAGCCGCCGTCAGCACCACACAGGCCAGCGCGCACAGACCCGCGACCGGCCACAGCGTCCAGGTCAGCCCGGTGTCCAGCGGTACCCGGGACAACGACCCGAAGCGCGCCAGCACCCGCAGCAGCACCGGTACCAGCAAGGGCGCCAGCACCGCCGCCGGCAGCGCCAGCAGCAACGACTCCGCCGCCGTGAACGCCCCCAGCCGCACCCCCGAGGCACCTCGCGCCGCGAGCAGGGCGTTCTCCCCCACCTGCCGGGCCGCCATCAGGTGCACCACCAGCAGCAGCACCGCGGCGGCGAGCACCACCAGTTGCCACGCACCGATCAGCAGGGTGGACCGGGCGACCAGCGCACTGGAATCCAACTCCTGCAGAAGCAGCGGAAGTTCGGTCGCGACCTGAAGGCCGGCCGTCCTGCCCAGCTCATCGGCGAGGCCGGCGGCCCGGCCCCGGAGGGCGGCGGCCTCGGAAGCCCGGACGGTGGAGAAGTCCGCGCCGAGCAGCCAGCTCCGGCCGTTCTGCGGAACGCCGGCGGCGGTGAAGGCACTGTCGTCGACCAGCAGCGGCCCATAGGTGGCGAACCCGCCGACCAGGATCTCGCGACCGCCCACCGGGTCCAACCGCCAGTACGGGTCCGCGAGATCGGTGGCACGGTAGACGCCCGTGACGCGGACGGTGAGCGGCGCACCGCCCAGGCGGTCGTCCAACCGGACCTCGGCCGGCAGCGCCCCGGCGGTCAGGCCCAGCCGCACCAGCGCCGCCTGCGGGACAGCCACCTGCACCGGCCCCGCGCCGGCCGCTGCCGCCGCCGGCCACGACCCCGCCACCAGGGTGACCCGGTCGCGGGCGAGCGTGGCGAGCAGGGTGAGATCGGTCTGCTTCCCCGCCGCCTGGGCGCCGCCGGGAGCGGGCGCGGTGGCAGGCGCGCCGCCGGCAGCGGGCGAGGGCGTGGGCGCGGTGGCGGCCGCGGCGGCCGGGAGCCCGTAGGAGCGGCTGCGGGCCAGACTCTCACCGTGCACGGGCAGGCCGCCGAAGAGCCGCTCGGCGTAGCCGGCCACCGCCGCGTCGTCCGCGGCCCGCTTGTCCTGGCCGTGCTCGGCCTTCACCAGGACGGTGCTCCGGGCCTGGCCCGACACCTGGAGCGACTGTCGAAGCCCCGCCTCCCCCACGGTGCGGTTGAACGCCACCAGTGCGGTGAGCACCGCCGTGGTGATCAACACCGTGAGTAGGACGGCGGTGGCCAACGGCAGTCGCCCGCGCAGACGGCGCACGACAAAGCCGAGCATCCTCTTCCTCCCCCGCTGCATCCCGGTCGCGTCCGGCACCTCCGTCCGGTACTCGCTGCCCCGGGATGGATGTCTGTCGCGCACCGCTACGGTGATCACCGGCGCTTGATCACCGGATAGCGGACGATGCTGTCAGATTCACTCTTCAAACGGAAGGGACTTGCGCGAATCATGTAACTAGTGAGCAAATTCTCCGCGTTGGCAGCAGATCGAATCGGCACCGGCGACACGTCAACAACGTCACGCCCGTGCCGCGCGGTTCAGTGGCCGATCAATATGCCATGTACAGCTCATTTGTTTCGCCCGTCATGAGTACTTCACTTCAGCCGAGGAACACCCAGGGGGACGCCCAATGACGCAGCAACCGGCCGCCACCGTCACCACCGGCATGGTCACCGTCACCGACCTCACGCACAGTTTCGGCACCGGCGACCGCACCGTGCACGCGCTGCGCGGCGTCTCCTTCACCGCCCGGCGCGGCGAACTCACCGCCCTCAAGGGCCGCTCCGGCTCCGGCAAGACCACCCTGCTCAACCTCGTCGGCGGCCTCGACACCCCCACCGGCGGCACCATCACCCTCGACGGCACCGACCTCAACCAGCTCGACGAGAACGGCCGGCTGGCCCTGCGCCGCGACCGCATCGGCTTCGTCTTCCAGTCCTTCGGCCTGATCCCCGTCCTCACCGCCGCCGAGAACGTCGGCATCCCCATGCGCCTGCGCGGCACCCCCGCCCAGGAACGCGAAGAGCGCGCCCGCACCCTCCTCGCCCTCGTCGGCCTCACCGAGCACGCCCACCAGCGCCCCGCCGAACTCTCCGGCGGACAGCAGCAGCGCGTCGCCATCGCCCGCGCCCTCGCCAACGAACCCGACCTCATCATCGCCGACGAACCCACCGGCCAACTCGACTCCGAGACCGGCCGCTCCATCATGGAGCTCCTGCGCGCCGTCGTCCGCAGCCAGGGCGTCACCGCCCTCGTCGCCACCCACGACCCCACCCTGATGGAACTCGCCGACCGCGTGATCGAACTCCGCGACGGCCACATCCACACCCCGGAGGCCTGACCGGCTCGGCCCCTCCGGGCAGCGCCGAGGCCGGCCCGGGCAGCAACCGGTTGCCCGTCCGGCCCCACCCGCGCCGGTCCGGGCCGGCGGCGCCGGGGACCGGACGGGCAACCCCGGGGCGGGCGGTCAGAGCGCCCTGAGCGCGGCCTCGCACTCGCGGCACCGCCGTGTGCGCTGGGACGGCGGGTACCAGGGCTCCCCCGGACCGGACGGCCGGTAGCCCTCCCGTTCGAGATCGCCCGTCCCGATCCCGCAGAAGGTGACCGGCCCCGGGTCCTCCGGCACCTCCGGGTCGGCCGGCGCCGCGTGCACCCAGCGGATCCGCGCGCCCACGTCGACCTCCTCCGCGTCCAGCACCTCCGTGGACGGCTCCAGCTCGACCAGCACGATCACTCCGCTCATACCTCGACCCTGCCCCCGGCCCGCACGAGCCGCATCCCGGCCGCCGGGGGCAGCCGGCCACGACCGCACGTGGTGGCGCGGCCACGCCCCGTCCCGGATCCTCCCGGTCTTCCGGAGCCGGGCACGGTTCTGCCCGCCGTCACGAGGCCGACGTCTCCGCCCGGCCCAGGAGCGTCACCACGCGGCGGGGCCGGCCAAGGGTCAAGCCCGTGCCCGCACGCCCTCAAGAACGGGTCACGCACCACGCCGGCGCCGCGGACCGGGGAATGCGGCTCCGGCCCGCAGGAAATGCCCGGGACCCCCCTCGCCGAGGTCCGCCGCGCGCACAAGAACTCGCCGCCGTTCCCGCTCAAGGCGGAACGCATCAAGAACTGCGACATACGCCCTTCACAGCCCGTCCCGCCGAATGGCGGAAAGGCCGACGGCACCGGATTCCGGCCTCGCCGCGGAACGGCAGGCCTGGTGTTCCCGGCGCATATGAGCACCGTTGTCGCCACTCGCCGAACGCGGCATCCTGCCGACACGGCACCCGTCGCCGGCTCAGCGGGAGACCTGACGGCGGCGGTACTCGATCACGCCTGTGCCGGCCTGTCGCACCAGCGGGGTCTCAGAAGAGTGTGCCGGTGTCGCTGCGGGGGTCGTCGACCGGAATCCGCGCGTCGTAGAGACCGGTTCGGGCCGAGCGGCGCCACGGTCGGGCGTAGCGGACGGCCATGTCGATGTCCTCGTCCTTCGAGTCGAGGTCGATGTCCGCGATCGCCAGGGCGGGACGTCCGTCCGTGGGACAGCGGGCGAGCCATCGCCCACCGGGTGCCACGATCCCGGCCGGAACCGTCGTGCTGAACTGCGCCGGTACGGAGTAGCCGAGCCAGTAGGTGTAGAGCGTCCCGTACGCCTGGGCGACGCGCGCCCGGGGCGCGTCGTCCACCATGACCGACAGCAGGACGCAGTCGACCTCCAGGCGCTCGTACTCGGCGAACACCTCCGGGAAGTTGGCCTCGATGCACAGCGCGAAGCCGAACCGGATGCCGTCCACCTCGACGACGAGCGGTCGCTTCCCCGGGGAGTACAGGAAGGAGACCTCGGTGTGCGAGAGGAATCGCTTGTCGTACCGTGCGACCAACCGGCCGTGGTCGTTGACGACGTAGAGGCTGTTGTGCGGCCGGTTGGGCGGTGTGAGCGGGTGGATCGATCCGAATACCGTCCACAGCCCGAGTTCCCCGGCGAGCCCGGCGATCGACTCCGCTTCCTCGCGCAGGACGTCCCATGCGGCACGACTCCAGTCGGCCGGGACGAGAGCGCCGGCCGGCCCCGCCGCCATCACCTGCTTACTGGGATAGGTGATGGCCCCCTCCGGGAACTGCGCCAACCGCGCGCCCGCCGCGGCGGCCTCGACCATCAGGGCCCGGATCTCCAGCCCGGCCGCCCGCAGCGCTCCCCGGTCGGTGGGATCCTCCGGCACCGTGCTCTGTGCGACTGCGATCCGCAGCGTCCTCACCACGCCGTGGACCGTACGGCATGCCCCGAGACAAGACCAGCGCCTTGGCGGAACCCGGCCGGATACGGAAGCGATCTGCCCGACGACGTATCAGGACGTCGCGCTGCACGGGCAGTGTGACGGAGTCGGCCGACCTGGTCCGCGAACCGGATGAGCGGAGCTTCCCGCAGGGCCTTCAAGGAGAGCGCGACCTGCCCGGAGCGCGTCTCGGCGATGATCACCTCAGCGGTGACGCGCCGGCCTGCTTCGACCGCCTCGGACGGGTGGCTGATCAAACCCCACGTCAGGTCCGGCCCCCGGATGAAGCCCGTGCAGAGCCCGTCGGGTTCGCCATCGACGTGGACGAGGACCCCGAAGCCGTGCACCTCGGCGACCGTCCCGGCGACCAGCTGCCCCGGTTCGAGCGCGAGGAGGAAGGACCGCAAGGCCGGTATCTCGCACGCCCTGGCGGAGAACTGACGTTGGCCTTCGCGCCAACGCCCGATCTCTTCGGCACTGATCTCCCGGCCGACCTCGAACAGCCGGGACGGATGCTCCCTGCGGAGCATCGACGCCTCGTGCCCGGGAATCCGGCCGATCTCGGCTCCCTCCCCTTCGGCAGCCATGAGTTGGACCAGGACGTCCGCACCGTCGAACCCGGTGACCTTCACCGTCCTCACGGCCCCCGGCCGGAGCTGGTTCATCACGGACTGCGGGCGCGGGTCGGGGCTGGTTCGGACATGGAGGTGAGCCCATTCGGCGCCGGCCGACGGGTTCCCGCCCTCGCGACCCTGTCTCACCCGGCGTGTCACGGCACACGGCTGCGGCCGGTTCCGCGCACCGCCGGGTGACAGCTGCCGCGGCCCGGCACTCCGCGCCGCACAGGGCCGCGACCTGCTACGTTGCGCCCAAGCGAACGCGCGTACGGAGGTAGTGCTGTGATCGGGCTGGGAGCAATAGCGGGGATCGCGCTGGTGGAACTCGGCATGGTGCTGACACCGGGGCCGAACATGATCTACCTGGTTTCCCGCTCGATCGCCCAGGGCCGCCGGGCGGGGCTGGTCTCGCTGGCCGGGGTCGCCCTCGGTTTCCTGGTCTACCTCTTCGCGGTGTCCGCCGGTATCGCCACCGTCTTCGCGCTCGTGCCGGAGATCTACCTGGCGATCAAGCTGGCCGGAGCGGGCTACCTGCTCTGGCTGGCCTGGAAGGCCGTCCGACCGGGGGGCCGATCCGCCTTGGCGAACCAGGAGTTGGCGCAGGACGGGACCGGCAAGCTGTTTCTGATGGGCTTCCTCACCTGCCTGCTCAATCCCAAGGTGGCCATCCTCTACATCTCCCTGCTGCCGCAGTTCGTCGACCCGGCGCTCGGCCATGTCGGCCTGCAGGGGGTGCTCTTGGGGCTGACCCAGATCGCGGTGGGGGTCGCGGGCAACGCGTTCTTCATCGTGACGGCCGGCTCCGTCGCCGGGTTCTTCGGCCGGCACCCGCTCTGGCAGCGCCTGCACCGCTATGTGATGGGCACCGCGCTGGCGGGCTTCGCCGTCAGGATCGCCACCGAGCGGACGGGCGCGGTGGCCGCCCTGCGCTGACGGCCGGCCACCGGCCGCCGGGACCCGAGGGACCGGCGGCGGCTCCGGATCACTCCGTGACCGGCAGGCACTCGGCGAGCAGGTCGACGATGTCGCGCCAGGCCCGCCGCGCGTGCCGGGGGTGGTGGCCGACTCCGGGCACCACCGTCTGGTCGACCGGCGGGTGATGGAAGGCGTGCAGGGCGCCGCCGTAGACCACGAGGCGCCAGTCGACGCCCGCGGCCTGCATCTCGGCGGCGAACGCGTCCCGTTGCGCGGCGGGCATGATCGGGTCCTCCGAACCGACCCCGGCCCACACCGGGCAACGGATGCGCGCGGCCTCACCCGGTCGGCCCGTGGTCAGCGCGTTGACCGTCCCGATCGCCCGCAGGTCGACACCGTCGCGCCCCAGTTCCAGCACGATCGCGCCGCCGGTGCCGTAGCCGACGGCGGCGATCCGGTCGGGGTCGGTCCGCGGTTCGGCGCGCAGCACATCGAGTGCCGCGTGACCGATTCCCCGCATCCGCTCGGGGTCGGCGAGCAGGGGGATCGCGCGCGCCAGCATCTCCGCGGGATCGGTGAACCAGCGCCCGCCGTTGATGTCGAAGGCCAGCGCCACGTAGCCGAGTTCGGCCAGGGCGTCGGCCCGCCGGCGCTGGAAGTCGTTCAGGCCGGGCCCCTCGGGCCCGAGCAGGACGGCGGGCCGGCGGTCGGCACCCGCCGGAAGCGCGAGGTGTCCGACCATCGTCAGACCGTCGGCCGGATACTCGACCGTGTGTGTGGTAACCGTCGGCATGGGTCCAGACTGTAGTGACCGCCGCGCCCGATCGGGCCGGTGTTAGCCGGCGGCAGAACTGGGCGGCACCGCCAGGCACTCGACGCACGCACGCCCTGCGCGGCCCTCACCACACCGTCGGCCCGCTTCTGCCCTCGGACCTCGGGCATCGTCGCGGGCCACCTCACCCCCGGGTCCGCGGAGTCCGTGGGTGTGGTCGGCCGGGCCGCCGGACAGCGGAAGTGACAGGTCGTCCGTCCAGGGGCACGGCGGCACTTCGGGCCCCTGCCGTCCGGTCAGGTAGACCTGGACGCGGCGAGCGGGGCCGTCGCCGACGCTGGCCGGGCGTCGGCCGGCGCCCGGCGCGTCGAGCTCAGGATGCCTCGGCCGGGGCCGAGGTGTGCGTCACGGCCACGGGTCGGGCGGTGGGCGCGGTCCGCGAGCGGTCGCGCGCGAGGACGGCCAGGCCCAGCACCACGAACCGCGCGGTGCCGGCGAGTGCGGAGGCCGACAGGTAGACGGCCTGTTCGAGCGGCACGCCGGGCGATGCCACCGTCTGCCGCGGGAGGGCCGTCGCCGCGCGGGTCATCGCGGAGCCGGCCGCCGCGCAGGCGGCCGGCTGGACGTGCTGACGCCGGGTCGCGCGCCCGCCCGCGCCGAACGCCGGATTCCCCGTCCGCGGCCAGTTGACGGGGAGTCGTCCGGCCGCGGATGTCACGACACGTGGTCGCCGACGGGCCGGCGGTTCGATGTGGTGCTCGTGGAGGCGGGTCCCCCGATTCCTTCCCCGTTCGTCGCGGCAGGAGCGATCATGAGGGCCATGGCATTGTCGACGGAGTTCACGGAGTTGTTGGGCGTGCGGCACCCGGTCGTGCTGGCGCCGATGGGCGGTGCGGCCGGGGGCGCGCTGGCGGCGGCCGTCTCCCGGGCGGGCGGGTTCGGGCTGCTGGGCGGCGCGTACGGGAACCGGGAGTGGTTGGCGCGCGAGCTGTCGATCGTGGCGAAGGGCACCGATCAGCCGTGGGGTGTCGGCTTTCTGACCTGGGCGGGGTCGACGTCGGCGCAGTGGAGCAGGCGTTGGAGGCCCAGCCCGCGGCAGTGATGCTCTCCATCGGGGACCCGAGCCCGTTCGCCGATCGAATCCGCAGGTCGGGTGCGGTTCTGATGGTTCAGGTCACTGATCTGGACGAGGCCGGGCGGGCTGTGGACCTGGGCGCCGACGTCATCGTGGCGCAGGGAACGGAGAGCGGTGGGCACGGCGCCCGCCGCGGGCGGTCCACCCTGCCGTTCGTGCCGCTCGTGGTGGACCTCGCGGCACCCGTACCCGTCCTGGCGGCCGGCGGGATCGCCGACGGCCGGGGCGTCGCCGCGGCACTGGCCCTGGGCGCCGCCGGAGCTCTCATCGGCACCCGTTTCCAGGCCACGACCGAGGCCCTGGTCGACCCCTCCGTCAGCAAGGCCCTCATCGAAGGACACGGACAGGACACCGAGCGCAACAGCGTGCTGGACATCGCCCGCGGCGCGAGCTGGCCGACCGAGACGTACACGGCCCGCACACTCGGCCACCCCTACCTCGACCGCTGGCGCGGCCGGGAAGCCGAGTTGGCCCGCGACCTGCGGGCCCGTCAGGACTACCGGGACGACGTCGCACGAGGGGTCATTCCCCCGATGCCGGTCTGGGCGGGCGAGGCGGTCGACCTCATCACGGATCTACCGTCCGCGGCCGACCTCGTCACCACCTTGGCCGCCCAGGCCGAGGACGCCCTGTCCCGAGCCGGAAAGCGCGGGCCGGAGAACCGGCCACGAACCCGCGACTGACGACGCCCGCCCGCTCGCACGTCGCGGGCTCGGCGGCGACCTCGCCAGGCAGGCCCGTCACTCCCGTTCCCGGCCACGGCGCGAACTCGGCCACCGGTCAGCCGGCCGCCGCTCGCAGGGCGGCCACCACGCGGACCGCGTCGGCGGTGCCCGGGACGTCGTGGACACGCACGGCCCATGCGCCCTGGACCGCTGCCAGCGTGGACACGGCCGCCGTGGCGGCGTCGCGGGCGCGGGCGGGCCGGGGCTCACCGGTCGCCGGGTCGGCGAGCAGTGTCCCGAGGAAACGCTTCCGGGACGCCGCCACCAGGACGGGGCGGCCGAGGGCGGCCCAGGCGTCGAGCCGGGCGAGCAGGGCCCAGTCGTCCTCGCGGCCCTTGGCGAAGCCGAGGCCCGGGTCGACGACGAGCTGGTCGAGGTCCACCCCGGCGGAGACCACCACGGCCATCTGGTGTGCCACCTCGCTGATCGCCTCGGCCACGACGTCCTCGTACTCCGCGAGTTCGTCCATCCCGGCGGACTGTCCCCGCCAGTGCATCACCACGAAGGGAACACCGGTACGGGCCACGACGGACGCCATCCGCGGATCCGCCCGGCCTCCGCTGACGTCGTTGATGATCCGCGCGCCGCAGTCCACCGCCGCCTCGGCGACGTCCGCGCGCATCGTGTCCACGCTGACGGCCACTCCGGCGGCGACGAGTGCCCGCACCACGGGAAGCACCCGTCTCGTCTCTTCCTCCGGGGTCACCCTGACGGCACCCGGACGGGTGGACTCGCCGCCGACGTCCACGATGTCGGCGCCCTGCGCCGCCAGCCTCAGCCCGTGGGCGACCGCCCGGCCGGGATCGAGCCACAGGCCACCGTCGGAGAACGAGTCGGGAGTGACGTTCACGATTCCCATCACTCCGCAGCGACCCCAGTCGTCCACTCCGGGCAGCTTGTCCATGCGCATATGCGTGGGACCATTGTGACTCATGGTGCCTCATTCACTTCCCGACTCAGCTCCGGCCTCAATTCGGTGTATCAACAAGTGGACAGGGTGAGCCAGCACCACCGGCCGACCCGATCATGTCCCCATGGCTCTCGGAACCCCCAGCACAAGGACTGATCGGGCACTCTCCATCCGCGAACTCCTGGCAACGGGGGAACGCTCGTACTCCTTCGAGTTCATGCCACCCCGAAGCGCGCAGGCGGAAGCGGGACTGTGGAACGCGATCCGCAGGTTGGAGGTACTTCCTCGGTCACTATGCTGACCAGGGAGTTCGCAACGTCCTCGCGCTGCGCGGCGATCCGCCCGGCGATCCGCTCGGCGCGTGGGCGCGCCACCCGGACGGCGTGGAGTACGCGGCGGAACTCGTCCGGCTGATCAAGGAGTCGGGGGACTTCTGCGTCGGGGTGGCCGCCTTCCCGGAGCTGCACCCCCGGTCGCCCGACTGGGACAGCGAGATCCGGCACTTCGTGGAGAAATGCCGGGCGGGGGCCGACTACGCGATCACCCAGATGTTCTTCGACGTGGACGACTATCTGCGCCTTCGGAACCGGGTGGAGAAATCAGGATGCGACATCCCGATCATCCCGGAGATCATGCCGATCACCACGACGCGGTCCCTCGACCGTATTCCGGCGCTCAGTACCGCGGTCATTCCGAAGACATTCTCCGACCGCATGAGAGCCGCCCGGGACCGCCCTGACGAGGTCCGCGCCATCGGCATCGACCACGCCACGGAAATGTGCCGGCGACTGATTTCCGAGGAAACCCCGGACTGCATTTCATGACCATGAACTTCTCCACGGTCACGACGGAGATCTACCAGAACCTGGGCCTCGACGGCCGGGGGTGAACGGTGACCGTCCCGTGGAGCGCGGGACGGTCACCGCACCGGCGGCGCCCGGCCCGCACGTGACGTTCTGCCCCGGACGGTGCCGGGGCGGGTGGTCGCGAGGTCGCACCCGCCCCGGCAGGACGACGTCAGCCGGCCAGCTCCCCCCGGACCGCGCGGGCCGCGGCGACCAGGTTCTCCAGGGAGGCGCGGGTCTCGGTCCAGCCGCGGGTCTTCAGACCGCAGTCGGGGTTGACCCAGAGCCGCTCCGCCGGAATCGCGGCCAGGCCGGCCCGCAGCAGCGAGGCGGCCTCCCCGGCGCTCGGCACCCGGGGCGAGTGGATGTCGTAGACACCCGGGCCGACCTCGCGCGGGTAGCCGGCCTCGGCGAGCTCGTGGGCGACCTCCATGTGCGAACGGGCCGCCTCCAGGGAGATCACGTCGGCGTCGAGCTCGTCGATCGCGGTCATGATCGCGCCGAACTCGGCGTAGCACATGTGGGTGTGGATCTGGGTGTCGGCACGGACCCCGGAGGTGGAGAGCCGGAACGACCCGGTGGCCCACTCCAGGTAGCCGGGGCGGTCGGCCGCCCGCAGCGGCAGGGTCTCGCGCAGCGCGGGCTCGTCGACCTGGATGACGGCCGCGCCGGCCGTCTCCAGGTCGGTCACCTCGTCGCGCAGGGCGAGCGCGACCTGCCGGGCGGTGTCGCCGGTCGGCTGGTCGTCCCGGACGAAGGACCAGGCGAGCATGGTCACCGGGCCGGTGAGCATGCCCTTGACCGGACGGTCCGTCAGGTCCGCCGCGTAGCGGTACCAGTCGACGGTCATCGGGTGCGGGCGGGAGATGTCGCCGGCCAGCACCGGCGGGCGGACGTAGCGGGTGCCGTAGGACTGCACCCAGCCCTGCTGGGTGGCCAGGTAGCCGGTCAGCTGCTCGGCGAAGTACTGGACCATGTCGTTGCGCTCGGGCTCGCCGTGGACCAGGACGTCGATGCCGGCCTTCTCCTGGTAGGCGATCACCTCGCGGACCTCGGCCCGCATCCGGTCCTGGTAGGCGCCGTCGTCGATGCGGCCGGCCCGCAGGTCGGCGCGGGCCGTGCGCAGTTCGGTGGTCTGCGGGAAGGAGCCGATGGTGGTGGTCGGCAGCAGCGGCAGGTTCAGGCGGGTCCGCTGCGCCTCGGCGCGCTCGGGGTAGGCCTGGGCGCGGTGGGCGTCCGCGGGGGTGGTGGCGGCGACGCGGGCCCGGACGGCCGGGTCGTGGGTCAGCGCGGAGGCGGCACGGGAGGCCAGGTCGGCGCGGTTGGCGGCCAGTTGGGCCGCGATGGTGTCGACTCCGTCGCGCAGGCCGCGGGCGAGGATGGTGATCTCCTCGGTCTTCTGGCGGGCGAAGGCGAGCCAGCGGGCGACCTGCGGGTCGAGGTCGCGTTCGGCGTCGGCGTCGAGCGGGACGTGCAGGAGGGAGGAGGACGGCGCGACGTCGACCCGGTCGGCCAGCCCGAGCAGGGTACCGAGGGTGGCGAGGGACTTCTCCAGGTTGTTGATCCAGATGTTGCGGCCGTCCACCACGCCCGCGACCAGGCGCTTGCCGGGCAGGCCGCCGACGGCGGCAAGGTCGTCGAGGTTGGCGGCGCCCGGGCCGGTGAAGTCCAGGCCGATGCCCTCGATCGGGGCCTTGGCCAGGACGGGGAGGGCCTCGCCGAGGCGGTCGAAGTACGTCGCGGCCAGGATGCTCGGCCGGTCGGTGAGCGCGCCGAGTTCGCGGTAGACGCGGGCGGCGGCGTTCAGCTCGGCCGGGGTGCGGTCCTGGACCAGGGCCGGTTCGTCGAGCTGGACCCACTCGGCGCCCGCGGCGCGCAGGTCGGCGAGGAGTTCGGCGTAGACGGGCAGCAGCCGGTCCAGCAGGGTGACCGGCTGGAAGTCGGCGGCCACGCCGGGAGCGGGCTTGGCGAGCAGCAGGTACGTCAGCGGGCCGACCAGCACCGGCCGGGCCCGGTGGCCGAGGCCGAGGGCCTCCCGCAGTTCGGCGACCGGCTTCGCGGAGTTCGCGACGAAGACCGTGTCCGGGCCCAACTCGGGTACCAGGTAGTGGTAGTTGGTGTCGAACCACTTGGTCATCTCCAGCGGCGCGACATCCTGCGTGCCGCGGGCCATGGCGAAGTAGCCGTCCAGCGGGTCGGCCTCGACGGCGGCGCGGTGGCGCGGCGGGATCGCGCCGACCGCGACCGTGGTGTCCAGGACGTGGTCGTAGAGCGAGAAGTCGCCGGTGGGGACTTCGGTGACGCCCGCCCCGGTCAGCCGGCGCCAGTTGTCACGGCGCAGTCCGGCGGCGGTGGCGTGCAGGGCGGCGGCGTCGACACGGCCGGCCCAGTACCCCTCGACGGCCTTCTTCAGCTCCCGGTTCGGGCCCTGCCTCGGGTAGCCGTACACGGTGGCCTGCGGGGTGGTGGAACTCGATGACACGGAACTCTCCTTCGCGAGTCGCGCTGCGATCCCGGGAGAGCACGACGGCGTGGAGGTACGACAGTGGGGGCACGGCACCAGGATGGGCCCGCCCGCTCCGCCGACCCGCCCTCGAGGTCACCGAGATCACCGCGTGCGGGGTGCACGCGGACAGTGGCAGGTCTTCGGACTCGCGGGCACATCCACCTGTCGAACCAGGCGGACCCCTACTGGCCGTCGCTTCCCGGACCCCGCTGGGGCCCAGTGCATGTGACGGCGGTCGTTCCCACTCACCGCTGCGGGGCAGTCCCGGATTCCCACCGGGTTCCCTCTTACGACGCCATGGCTGGAGGACACGGCGAACCTACTGCGAGGCCCAGCCTAGGCCCAGCGAGGCGCGCCTGTCGCCGCTTGTCCGGATACCGGATGGCCACGTGGACCGTTTCCGGCCACGCAAGCGCCCCGGCGCGCTCCGGCGCGGCCGGGCCGATGGCCTCGGCGGTGAAGGGCCCGGCTCCACCGGCGTCGGCGGCCTTGCCCCGCCGCAGCCGGACCGCCACGATCACCAGGCAGGCCGTCGGCGTGTTGAAGGTGGCGAGGACGGGTGCAGGGCGCCTTGAAGCGTCCGACCTCGGCACCCTGCTTCGCACGACCGTAGACGCGCCGGTGGGTGGGGTCGATGTCGACGAACGCGACCTTGTCCGCGCCCGGCAGCAGTGGCGTCGTCCGGGCCAGTCGGGCAAGGAAGTGCCTGTGCACCGCGTGGAGTTGCCGGTTGTGGCCGTGCGTGAAGGCGCGCAGGGAGGTACCCAGCGTCGAAGGTGCGCGCTCCCCGCCGAACAGCAGGCCCAACGCGCCGTGCCGCAACCGGTCGGTGTCGTCGATGGGGGCATCTCCGCTTTCATGTCCGGGCCCTGGACCGGCCATTGACCGGTGGATTCGGACTCAGGTCGCGGTTGCTCGTCATCCCTGTGACCCCGGGGGGGGTGAGCTGCCGGGCTGTCGAGCATGGCCACGAACTGGTCGACTCGCGTCGGCCAGGAGGGGGAGCCCCACCAGTCCTCGACACAACGGTTGCGCCACGCACTGTCGGTGCTGTCGATCGCGAGAACATCCAGCAGCGCGTTGAGGTCGGCGGGATCGATCCCCGCCCTCGCTTGAAGCATCTCCTCGACGGCTCCTTCGGTCGGCGTCGGTGGCCAGGAGCACGGTCCTGGCCGGGGGCGGTTCCCGGAGCCTGCTCCCGGGTGCGGTCTCGTCCTGGGTGCGGACGAACTCCCCTGCCCTCGAATGGTCCTCTTGATCAAGGCCGGGAATCACCGGCGCCATTCATCGGAGGGTTCCTTTCGTGTACGAGCATGCACCGCACAGCCGCTTTTTGAACCGGCATCGGGTGGTGGCGGTCGTGACCGCCGTGGCAGCCGGGGTCATGGCGGCCGGAGCACTGGCACCGACCGCGGCGTTCGCGGGCGGCAGGCCGGACAGTGTCCAGTCGAGCCTGAACGCGCTGGTGAAGGACGACGGCCTGCCCGCCGCGCTGGCCGCCGTCAAGGGCCGTGACGGCCGCACCCGCAACTACACGGCCGGCGTCGGCAATCTCGCCACCGGGGCCAAGGTGCCCGTGGACGGGCAGGTACGGATCGGCAGCAACACCAAGACCTTCACCGCCGTCGTCGTGCTCCAGCTCGTCGCCGAAGGAAAGGTGGGCCTGGACTCCCCCGTTGAGACCTACCTGCCGGGTCTCCTGCGCGGTGACGGTATCGACGGGCGCCACATCACCGTCCGTCAGCTGCTGCAGCACACCAGCGGCCTGCCCGAGTACGTGGACAAGGACTCGATCCTCACCAGTCCGACGCGGTACTACGAACCGCGTGAACTCCTTGACGTGGCCCTCGCCCAGAAGGCCCACTTCGCCCCGGGCACGCGGTGGGAGTACAACAACACCAACTACCTGCTGGCGGGCCTGATCATCCAGAAGGTCACCGGGCGGCCGATCGGTGAGGAGATCAACCGGCGCATCGTCGACCGCATCGGCCTGCGCCACACCTACTTCCCCTCCCCGGGGGACATGAGCATCCACGAGGACCACCCCAAGGGCTACAACCGGGACGCCGACGGCTCGCTCCGCGACTACACCGAACTGGACCCGTCCTGGGGCTGGGCGGCAGGCGCAGTCGTCTCCACCAACAGCGACATCACCCGCTTCTACACCGCGCTCCTCGGCGGCCGTCTCCTGCCCGCGGCGCAGCTCGCCCAGATGCGCACCACGGTCTCTGCCGACGAGGTAGGTCCGGGCGCCCGCTACGGGCTGGGCCTGGTGAGCCGGCCGCTGTCGTGCGGTGGCCTGTACTGGGGCCACGGCGGGACCATTCCGGGCTACGACACCGCCGGGGGTGCCACCGATGACGGCCGCGCCGTCAGCATCGCCGTGACCATGATCCCGAGTGGCGCGGCCGGGCAGCACGTGGAGGCCACGGTGGACTCGGCCATGTGCCGCTGACCTTCCCCGATCCGGCCTGAGCGTCCGCACCGGTACGACCAGCGGGTTCTGCGCGCACCTGCGGGCAGAACCCGCGCGCCCCCCAATTCCACTCTCCAGCAGAGGAGTTCCTCCGTGAACGAGCACGTACAGCCCGCCCGGGCCCACCGCCGCCGCCGTGGTCGGCGCGGGGTGGTGGCGGTCGTGGCCTCCGTGGCCGTCGGCGTCGTGGCGGCCGGAGCACTGGCACCGACCGCGGCGTTCGCGGGCGGCAGGCCGGACAGTGTCCAGTCGAGCCTGAACGCGCTGGTGGAGGACGACGGCCTGCCCGCCGCGCTGGCCGCCGTCAAGGGCCGTGACGGCCTCACCCGCAACTACACGGCCGGCGTCGGCAATCTCGCCACCGGGGCCAAGGTGCCCGTGGACGGGCAGATACGCGCCGGCAGCAACACCAAGACCTTCACCGCCGTCGTCGTGCTCCAGCTCGTCGCCGAAGGAATGGTCGGCCTCGACGCGCCCGTCGACACCTATCTCCCCGGCCTGCTGCGCGGCGACAGCATCGACGGACGCCACATCACCGTCCGCCAGCTGCTCCAACACACCAGCGGCCTGCCCGACTACATGGACGCCCCCGCGCTCTCGGACTTCACCACCGTGCAGTACCGCTACTTCGAGCCCCGCGACCTCCTCGACGGTGCCCTCGCCCAGAAGGCCCGCTTCCCCGCCGGTACCAGCTGGGAGTACAGCAACACCAACTACATCGTCGCCGGACTCCTTGTCCAGAAGGTCACCGGACGACCCGTCGGCGAGGAGGTCACCAAGCGCGTCATCGACCGCATCGGCCTGCGCCACACCTACTTCCCCGCCCCCGGGGACACCGGCATCCACGAGGCCCACCCTCAGGGCTACTTCCGCAGCTCGCCGGATGCGCCTCCGATCGACTACACCGAGATGGACACATCGATGGCCTGGGCGGCCGGGGCGATCGTCTCCACCAACACCGATCTCAACTCGTTCTTCACCGCGCTCCTCGGCGGCCGACTCCTGCCCGCAGCGCAGCTCGCCGAGATGCGGACCACCGTCCCCGCCGAGCTGCTGGGCCCCGGGGTCCGCTACGGGCTGGGTCTGCAGAGCAAGCCGCTCTCCTGTAGCGGCCTCTCCTGGGGCCACGGCGGCACCTCCCCGGGCTACCGCTCCCGCGGCGGCGTCACCGACGACGGTCGCGCCGCCACCATCACGGTCACCACCATCCCGGGCGGGGTCGGCGCGCAGCACATGGCGGACGCCTTGGACGCGGCCCTCTGCCGCTGACTCACCCCTCGGGCCGGTCACCTCTGCGTACAGGTGCCGGACACCGGGCGGACGGCCTCGCAGCTCCCGTGGACGTGGGTCGCGAGGCCGTCCGCGATGTAGCGCTCCGGTGCCGTGGCCAGGAATCGCGACTGGCCGCGAGGCGGCTTCAGAGCAGGCCGAGGAGCGCGCCGCCCACCACGAGCGCGGCGGCTTCGCCCAGACCGCCACCGACCTCTACGTGCCTGGCTTTCGATGCCTTGGTCGCCGTCACGCTGATGGCGGCGCAGATCGGCAAGCCGGTGCCCGCCTGGGAACGGTGTGAGGTTCCCCCGGCGTGCGGAAGGTTGCCGGAGATGGCCTGATGGGCCATGAGAAGGGAGCCTCTGCCATGGCTTCACCGATGAAGTACCCACCCGAGTCGCGACAGCGAGCTGTTGCCACGTACCGCGCCGCCGCCCCGAAGCCGGTGATCCGGCAGATGGCCCGCGACCTCGGGGTACGCCACGAGGCCGTGCGCAACTGGATCCGCCAGGACAAGGCGGACCGGGGTGAGCGCGACGACCGGCTGACCACCATCGAGAAGGAGGGGCTGGCCGCTCTACGGAAGGAGAACGCCGAGCCCCGCCGGTCCTGCGAGATTCCCAAGGCCGCCTCGGCTTCCTTGGCCCAGGAGCTCGACCCGACCCGGCGACGGTACTGAAGCTCATCGACGAGCACCAGGACCGCTTCGGGGCCGAGCCCGTCCTCCGGGAACTGCACATCCCCGCCTCCACCTACTACCGCTGGCGCCGCGACGTCCACGAGCCCGGCGAGCGCAGACGCCACGACGCCGAACTGACCGAACACATCCGCCGCATCCACGCCGACTCCGACGAAACCTACGGCTCCCGCGCATCCACGCCGTCCTGCGACGGGCAGAGGTGTCGATCACCACGTCCGAGGGGCAGTGCCGGGCGAGCCGGCGAGGCCTTCAGGCTGCTCGCGATCTCCGCGCAACGCGATCGCACCGGGCACCAGGTGTCCGGACCAGCCCCGCGTGAAGGTGCTCACCTCACAGTTCTGTTCCAGCACGCCGGTCACGATGGCCAGACCCCAAACTGCCGGCCAGGACCAGAATCCGCATGGAGGTGGCCATGCCAGCCGCCGCCCTCGGCTGCAGCTCACTCCCGGGCCCGCACACCAGCCCGCCCGGGTGCCGATCAGCAGCCAGGCCATTTCCGCGCATGCTCATACAGAAGGCGACACAGAACGATTCCAGCCCTCGCCCGGCGTCTCCGACCGCTGCTGCTCGAACAGCTGCCCCTCATGCCGACCTGACCTGACTGACCATCAGGTCAGGTCAGGTCAGCAAGTCAGCATCAGTCCGAGCCCACCCTCACAGATGTGCGCATACCTGAGAGCTCAGCGCAGGGCACGACGGACTCGCGCCAGCGCTGTGAGGTGGTCCGGCCGAGCCCGCCGCGCTCGGGGTAGCACCCTACGCCGACCCCTTTGCCCGCATGATTCGCCCCGATGTCATCGGTTTTCCGGATGGTCGGCGTGGCACTGCGTACCGGGTCAGGACGGCAGGGTGATCGACTGGGCGTGGTGGAACACGTTCTTGTCGTCCCAGGTCTTCTTGGTCCGCTGCAGTCGGCTGTAGTTCCGTTTGTAGTAGAGGCGCTGGTAGGCCGGGTGCGCCTGGTCGGCCGTTCCGAGGTCGACGTCGGGGTAGTTCACGTAGGCGCCGTCGGTGTCGGTGTCGATCTCCGGGATGCCGTTGGTGGCCTTGTACACCGCCCGGTAGAGCCCGCTGAGGTAGGCGAGGTGGGCGGAGTCCTTCGCGGGGTCCGTCCAGTACGTCTGGTACTGGAGTTTCATCACCGAGTCGCGCTGCGGGATCGCGGTGTCGGCCGGCTTCCGCTCGTTGATCCTGCAGCCGTAGGAATCGATCTGGACCAGCGTCTGCTGGAGGTCCAGGCCGGGGACGGTCTTCGTCAGCCACTCCCAGAACGCGTCGATCTGCGTGCCGGTGAAGCGGCGCCGGTGGTAGGCGGACTTGTACTTGCCGCGCTGGTTCTCCCCGGACGGGTTCAGTGTCATGGTGGCCTGGAACCAGGGCATCTGCCGGCGCTTGTCCGGATAGGGCAGGAACAGACCGCCGGCGGCGTTGGTCTGGACCGTCGGCCTACTCGTCAACCCGGCCTCCATGGCGGCCAGGAATTCCTCCAGCGGCGCCGGATCGTCCTCGTCCCACTGGCTGAGCAGGACGACGTTCCCGTTCGACCAGTGGGTGAGCTTGAGGATGGAGAAGAGGCCCCGGTAGACCGTCTCCTCCTCCCCGCTGTGCTGGGCGAAGAAGGCCCCGAAATTGTCCACCAGCCGGCGGAAGTCCTCCGGGTGCTTGAGCAGGTCGGCCCAGGACCAGGCCACGCTGCTCAGCCAGACGCGTGGCGGCGGCTTCGGGAGATGGCCGAAGTGGTAGCGCATGACGACGCCGAAGTTCCCACCGCCACCACCGGTGTGCGCCCAGAAGAGGTCCCGCTCCGGCGAGGCCTCGGGGTCGTCCCGGTGGGCCCTGGTGACCTCCACCGTGCCCCCGCGGACCGTGACCACGTCCACCTGGACGAGGTGGTCGACCGTCAGCCCGTCCCGCCGGGAGAGCAGTCCGTACCCGCCGCCGCTGATGTGGCCG
Organism: Kitasatospora sp. NPDC091207; assembly: GCF_044768625.1. NCBI lineage: Bacteria > Bacillati > Actinomycetota > Actinomycetes > Kitasatosporales > Streptomycetaceae > Kitasatospora > Kitasatospora sp. NPDC091207. The sequence continues at coordinate 140,857 of NZ_JBIVVS010000011.1, read as the reverse complement.
CCCGCCCCGACCGAGTAGCAGGACCCCGCGGGCAGCGTGACGCCGAAGGTGCGGAACAAAGTGGTGTAGACGTCCCAGTTGGTGGCGCCGCCCTCCACGCAGTACGTGGGCGCACCGAACTTGTCCCGCGCCGCGCGGACCCCGCGCAGGGTGCTGAGGTCGAGGATGACGCCCCGGTCGTTGTCGACGAACCCCTCGTAGCAGTGCCCCCCGGCGCGGATCGTCGGACGCAGCCCCTTGTCGAGCGCCGCCCTCAGCTCCGTCACCGTGTCCGCGTCGTTCCCGACCAGCCGGATGTAGGCCGGCGTGCTGGCCCACCGCTGATTGAAGCCCTGACTGAGCGTCTGGTACCGCGAATCACCCGGGAGCACCGACTGACCCTCGGGAGCCTGGGCCGGCTCGGCCATGGCCCGGCCGGTGGCCGCACCCAGGCCGAGCGGGACCGCGGAGGCCCCGGCGGCGGCCATTCCGGCGCTGCCCAGGAATCCACGACGGGAGAATTCTTGACTCATATCAGGACCCACTTTCTCGACTCCGAGCAGCTGGAATCCGCACGCTAGCACGGACATTCGGCCCTGTGAATACCTGTACGAATTAGTGTGACTGTAAGCCCTTTCGGTCCCCCTTTCCACGACTCCGGCCACGGCCCCGTTGTCAGTGGCGCCGGTTAATGTCCCACCATCGATCGAAATCCCGATCAGGGGCCAGGTTTCAGGAGAATGCCATGCGCAATACGAATGTCCATATGATTACTCGCGCCCCGAATGCGAAGATCCGCCGCCCGCCGTCCGGCGATCGGCGCGGAGCACCCGTCGGCCCGTCCTGCGCCACGCCGACCGGGCACCGCCGCGCGTCACCCCGGCCCGAGCCCGACCCCGACCCGGCCCGTCGCCGTACACTCGCTGGAGAAGGCCTCTCGGGAGCGGCCCGCCGGACACCGACGGCCGCGGCCGTCGGCCGCTCGCCCGCCGCCGCAGGTCCGCGGGGCCCGCGGGGCGGAACGGCAGCACCTGAAGCGACGACCGGACCCACCCGGGAGCACGGCCAGGAGTCGACCGGAAGCAGCGGAGTCGGCCCCGCCACCCGAAGGGAGCACAATCCGGTGTGGCGTGGCTCACTTCCGCACAATTCATCTGACGATCAGTCAAGTCGACTGACGTGTCGTCACATCAACCCCAGGGCAGATCAGTTAATGACTGACGATCTGTCAGATTCGGCCATTTCAAGGCAAGTTGATTGAAGTGTCGGGCAGTACGCCGTTCATCACCCGGGGCTACCATCGGTCGGGTTGTCCATTCCGTCCCCGGAGTGGGGTCACCCGATCACCGAGTGCTCCCACCGCCCCAAGGGCCGGACACGGTCGGAACCAGGGGCGAGGACGAGGAGCGCACGGCTGCCATGACAGCTGAACCGAGCCAGACAGAGCAGAGCGAGCGGTCACCGCGGGCCCTCTTCCCCGGACGCCCGGCCCCGGCCCCGCGCACCCTGGTCGACGTCCTGGACGCCGCCGTCCACGCCCACCCGAACGAGCCGGCCCTGGACGACGGACACGCCGTCCTCGGCTACCGGGCGCTCGCCGCCGAGGTCGAACAACTGCGCCGCCGACTGGCCGGCGCCGGAATCGGCCCGGGCGACCGGGTCGGCGTCCGCGTCCCCTCCGGCACCAACGACCTCTACATCGCGATCCTCGCCGTGCTGGCCGCGGGCGCCGCGTACGTCCCCGTGGACGCCGAGGACCCCGACGAGCGCGCGCAGCTGGTCTTCGAGGAGGCCGCCGTCGCCGGGGTGCTCGGGGCCGGGCGTGCCCTGACCCTCACCGGCGACCAGCGGCCCGCCGTGCCCGCGGACACCCGGCCGACCCCCGAGGACGACGCCTGGATCATCTTCACCTCCGGCTCCACCGGCCGGCCGAAGGGCGTCGCCGTCACCCATCGCAACGCCGCCGCGTTCGTCGACGCCGAGGCCGCGCTGTTCCTCCAGGAGGAACCGATCGGCCCCGGCGACCGCGTGATGGCCGGCCTCTCCGTCGCCTTCGACGCCTCCTGCGAGGAGATGTGGCTGGCCTGGCGCTACGGCGCCTGCCTGGTGCCCGTCCCCCGTTCCCAGGTGCGCAGCGGCGCCGACCTCGGCCCGTGGCTCGCCGACCAGGAGATCACCGTCGTCTCCACCGTCCCGACGCTGGCCGCGCTCTGGCCCGCCGAGGCGCTGAACGAGGTCCGGCTGCTGATCTTCGGCGGCGAGGCCTGCCCGCCCGAGCTGGTGCAGCGCCTGGTCACCGAGGGCCGCGAGGTCTGGAACACCTACGGTCCGACCGAGGCGACCGTGGTGGCCTGCGCCGCGCTGCTCACCGGCGACGGCCCGGTCCGGATCGGTCTGCCGCTGGACGGCTGGGACCTCGCCGTGGTCGACGAGGCCGGCGAGCCGGTCGCCGCGGGCGGCACCGGCCAGCTGGTGATCGGCGGCGTCGGCCTGGCCCGCTACCTGGACCCGGTCAAGGACACCGAGAAGTACGCGCCGCTGCCCTCGCTCGGCTGGGACCGCGCCTACCGCAGCGGCGACCTCGTCCAGGCCGACCCCGCGGGCCTGCTCTTCCTCGGCCGCGGCGACGAGCAGATCAAGCTCGGCGGCCGCCGGATCGAACTCGGCGAGGTCGACGCCGCGCTGCAGGGCCTGCCGGGCGTCGCCGGCGCGGCCGCCGCCGTCCGCACCGCGCGCGGCGGCAACCAGCTGCTGGTCGGCTACCTGGTCACCAAGGACGGCTGGGACCGCGAGCTGGCCGTCGAGCGGCTGCGCGCCGAGCTGCCCGCCGCCCTGGTGCCGTTGCTCGCCCCCGTGGACTCGCTGCCCACCCGCACCTCCGGCAAGGTCGACCGGAACGCGCTGCCGTGGCCGCTGCCCGACCTGGAGGCCGCCGGCCCCACCGAACAGCTCTACGGCACCGAGGCCTGGCTGGCCGAGCAGTGGTCCGAGATCCTCGGTGTGCCGATCAGCGGCCCGCGCGAGGACTTCTTCGCCATCGGCGGCGGCAGCCTGGCCGCCGCCCGGCTCACCACCCTGCTGCGCACCCGCTACCCGAGCGCCGCCGTGCTGGACATCTACCAGCAGCCGACCCTGCGCAAGCTCGCCCGCCATCTGGAGCGGACGGTGGCGGACAGCGGCGAGAGCCGCACCGTCGCGCTGGTGCCGACCAGGGCCAAGCTGCTCCAGCTGCTCCTGCTGGTCCCGCTCTTCACCGTGGTCGGGCTGCGCTGGACGGTCGCCCTGCTGGCGCTCGGCAATGTGCTCACCTGGTTCGGGGACTACCCGTGGGCGCCGACCGCCTCCTGGTGGGCGATCGGCGCCGGCGCGCTGGCACTGTTCTCCCCGGCCGGCCGGCTCGCGGTCGCGGCCGGCGGCGCCCGGCTGCTGCTGCGCGGCCTGCGGCCCGGCAGCTACCCGCGCGGCGGCAGCACCCATCTGCGGCTCTGGACCGCCGAACGGCTGGCCGAGGTCAGCGGCGCCACCTCGCTCTCCGGGGCCTGGCTGACCCGCTACGCGCGGGCGCTCGGCGCCAAGGTCGGCCCGGAGGTCGACCTGCACTCGATGCCGCCGGTCACCGGCATGCTCAAGCTCGGCCGGGGCTGCGCCGTGGAGGCCGAGGTCGACCTCTGCGGCTACTGGCTGGACGGCGACCGGCTGGAGATCGGCCAGGTCAAGGTCGGCTCGGGGGCCGTGGTCGGCACCCGCTCGACGCTGCTGCCCGGCGCCCGGGTCGGCAAGCGGGCGCACGTGGTGGCCGGCTCCAGCGTCACCGGACAGGTGCCGACCGGCCAGCGCTGGGGCGGCGCGCCCGCCGTCAAGCTGGGCCGGGCCGAACGGACCTGGCCCAAGGACCGCCCGATCCGCCAGGCCCGCTGGGCGGCGCTGTTCGGCGCCAGCGGCACGGCCCTCAGCCTGTTGCCGGTGCTCCCCGCGCTCGCCGGGCTCGCCGTGCTCTCCCGCTTCGTCCTCCCCGGCCAGGACCTCGGCGCCGCGCTCGGCGGCGCCCTGCTCGGCCTCCTCCCCGCCACCCTGGCGTACGGCGTCGTGTACGCGGCGCAGCTGGTGGCGGCCGTGCGGCTGCTGAGCATCGGGTTGGCGCCGGGCGTGCACCCGCTGCACGGCCGGGTCGGCTGGCAGGCCTGGACGGTCACCCAGCTGATGGACCAGGCCCGCGAGATCCTGTTCCCGCTGTACGCGGGTCTCGTCACGCCGCTGTGGCTGCGGGCCCTGGGGATGAAGGTCGGCCGCGGCGCCGAGGTGTCCACCGTGCTGGCGCTGCCGAGCCTGACCACGGTCGGCGACGGCGCCTTCCTGGCGGACGACACCCTGATCGCCCCGTACGAGCTGGGCGGCGGCTGGCTGCGGCTCGGTGAGGCGAAGGTCGGTGAGCGGGCGTTCCTCGGCAACTCGGGGATGACCGCTCCCGGGCGGGCGGTCCCGGCGCGCGGGCTGGTGGGCGTGCTGTCGGCGACGCCGAAGAAGGCCAAGAAGGGCAGCTCCTACCTGGGTATGCCCCCGATGCGGCTGCCGCGCTCGGCCGACCAGGCCGACCAGAGCCTCACCTACGAGCCGCCGGCCCGGCTGCTCTGGGCCCGCGGGCTGGTGGAGGTGGCCCGGCTGCTGCCGGTCCTGGCCTCCGGCGCGCTCGGCGCGCTGACCCTCGCGACGCTCTCCTGGCTGGCGGCGAACTGGTCTCCGGTGGCGGCGGCACTGCTGTCCGGGCTGGTGCTGCTCGCCGCCGGCGGGCTGGCCTGCGCGGTGGCGGTGGCGGCGAAGTGGCTGCTGGTCGGGCGGTTCCGGGCGGTGGAGCACCCGCTCTGGAGCGGCTTCGTGTGGCGCAACGAGCTCGCGGACACCTTCGTCGAGGTGCTGGCCGTGCCGTGGCTGGTGGGCGCGGTCCCGGGCACGCCGGTCCTGAACGTCTGGCTGCGGGCGCTCGGCGCGCACGTCGGGCGGGGCGTCTGGTGCGAGAGCTACTGGCTGCCGGAGGCCGACCTGGTCACCCTCGGGGACGGGGTCACCATCAACCGGGGCTGCGTGGTGCAGACCCACCTCTTCCACGACCGGATCATGCGGATGGATACTGTCATCCTCCGCGAGGGCGCCACCCTGGGCCCGGGCGGCATCGTGCTGCCCGGCAGTACGGTGGGCGCGCGCAGCACGCTGGGCCCGGCCTCGCTGGTGATGCGCGCCGAGTCCGTCCCCGCCGACACGCGGTGGCTGGGCAATCCGATCGAGGTGTGGCAGGCCACCTCGTGACCGCCGTGTCCGCAACGCCCGCCACTTCCACGTCCCCCAGCTCGCAGGGAGCGCACGACCCGGTGAAACCCCGCCCGGTGAACCACCAGCACGCCTCGGCGGCCCCCACCGCCGCCCCGGACCCGTACTTCCCCAACAACGGGGATCCCCGCTACAAGGTCCACCGCTACGAGCTCGCCCTGGACTACCGCCCCGGGCCCAACCGGCTGGGCGGTACGGCCCGGCTCAGCGCCGTCGCCAGGACCGCGCTGTCCGAGTTCGCGCTCGACCTCGCCGAGTTCCGGATCGGCCGGGTCCTGGTGGACGGCAAGCCCGCCCGCTACACCCACCGGGCCGGCAAGCTGCGGGTGCGTCCGGTCAAGGCCCTCACGGCCGGCGCCGCGTTCACGGTCGAGGTGCACTACACGGGGAACCCGCGCCCGGTGCGCAGCCCGTGGGGCGGACTCGGCTGGGAGGAGCTGACCGACGGCGCGCTCGTCGCCAGCCAGCCCGTCGGCGCCCCGTCCTGGTTCCCCTGCAACGACCGGCCCGCCGACAAGGCGACCTACCAGATAGCGGTCACCACGCCGTCCGTCTACACCGTCGTGGTCGGCGGCCGGCTGCTCACCCGCACGACGCGCGCGTCCAGCACCACCTGGATGTACGAGCAGAGCGCACCGACCTCGACCTACCTGGTGACCGTCTCGATCGGCCAGTACCGGCCGGTGGTGCTCGCCGAGCGCCCCGCCGTCCGGCAGACCGGCTACGTGCCCGAGCGGCTGGGCACCGAGTTCGCCGCGGACTTCGGCCGGCAGCCGGAGATGACGGCGTACTTCGAGGAGGCCTTCGGCCCCTATCCGTTCGGCGAGTACGCCGTGGTCGTCGCCGACGAGGAGCTGGACGTCCCGGTGGAGGCGCAGGGCGTCGCCACCTTCGGCACCAACCACCTCGGCGGAGGCTGGGAGCGCGAGCGGCTGATCGCCCACGAGCTGGCCCACCAGTGGTTCGGCAACAGTGTGTCGGTCGCCGACTGGAGCCATATCTGGCTCAACGAGGGCTTCGCCAAGTACGCGGAGTGGCTCTGGTCGGAGCGGGCCGGCGGCCCGGCCGCCGCCGTGCACGCCGCGGCCGCGCACGGCCTGCTGGCCGGTCTGCCCCAGGACCTCCGGCTGGGCGACCCGGGGCGGAAGCTGATGTTCGACGACCGGCTCTACCAGCGCGGCGGCCTCACCGTCCACGCCCTCCGGCTCACCCTCGGCGACGCCTCCTTCTTCCCGATGCTCAGGGACTGGGCCACCATCCACCGGCACGGCGTCGTCGGCACCGCCGACTTCCGCACCCACGCGGCCCGCTACTGCGACCACTCGTTGGACGCGCTGTTCACGGCCTGGCTCGACCGCACGGAACTCCCCCCGCTCCCCCGGGGCTGACCGGCGGGACGGCGGGTCCGACGACCCCGGGCCCGGGCAACGGGGGTGCGCCCGGGCCACGAGGGGGTCTCACGCCCAGGGGTTGAATCAGAGCCGGTCGGCGTCGACGACGGCCTCGGCGAAGGCGGCGGGAGCCTCCTGGGGCAGGTTGTGTCCGACGCCCCGGAGGGTGCGGTGCAGGTAGCGTCCGGTGAACATCTCCCGGTAGGAGGAGCCGTCACCGGGGGCGGTGAACGGGTCGCACTCGGGGTCCAGGGTGACGGTGGGCACCGTGATGACCGGGCGCGCGGCGAGTCGCTCCTCGATCGCGTCGTAGCGCCGTTCGCCGTCGGCCAGGCCGAGCCGCCAGCGGTAGTTGTGGATCACAACGGCCGCGTAGTCGGGGTTGTCGAAGGCCGCGGCGGTGCGCTCGTAGGTGGCGTCGTCGAACGCCCAGGTCGGTGAGACCGTGTCCCAGACCAGGCGGCACAACGCGCGGCGGTGGTCGCGGTCCTCCATCGCGAGACGACCGCGTTCGGTGGCGAAGTAGTACTGGTACCACCAGCTGTGCTCGGCCGCGGGCGGCAGTGGACGCCGCTGGGCCGCACGGTCGGTGATCAGGTATCCGCTCACGGACACCAGCGCCTTGACGCGTCCGGGCCAGAGGGCCGCGACGATGTCGGCGGTGCGCGATCCCCAGTCGAAGCCGGCCAGCACGGCTCGGTCGATGCCGAGTGCGTCCATGAGGGCGACGATGTCGAGGGCGATCGCCGACTGCTGGGCGTTCCGGACGGTCCGGGCGGACCGGAACCGGGTGGTGCCGTGGCCGCGCAGGTAGGGGACGATCACCCGGTAACCCTCCGCCGCGAGCAGGGGTGCCGCGTCGGCGAAGCTGTGGATGTCGTAGGGCCAGCCGTGCAGGCAGACGACCGCCGGGCCGTCGGCCGGGCCGGTCTCGGCGTAGCCGATGTCGAGGACGCCGGCCCTGACCTGGCTCGGCCGGGCGAAGGCGGCCCCGGCCGCCGCGGGTTCGGCGGGTGCGCCGGGTGCGGTGGGTGTCGCAGGTGCTGCAGGTGTGGCAGGTGCTGCGGAGTCGGGTGCGGCCGTGGCGGGCCGTGGGCCGGCCGTCGACGCGGCGGCCGCGCCGAGGCCGACGACGGTCCTGCTGAAGGTGCGCCTGTTGAACATGGGAATCCTCCGTCATCCGGGCACGGGGTACCCGGTACCGGGCCCCACTGTTCCGCGCCGCTCACCCCGGGACATCGGTCATCCGACGGCGTGCCACGACTCTCCGCCGACCGGCTGCGGGCCGGCGCCGGGACCGGGACCGGGATCGGGATCGGGTGGGTGGAAGGACGGCCGGTGGCGCGGGCGGGCGGCCGGAACGGACACCGGCCGGCCCGGACGCTCCGCGGGGGAGACGTCCGGGCCGGCCGGAGCAGTACTGCGGACGACGGGTCAGCCGGTGAAGCCGGCCGTGATGGAGGTGAACTGCCAGTCGTTCTGGGCGATGCCGGAGCAGGTCTCCTGGAGGCCGCCGCCGGCGCAGCCGCGGTCGCGGTTGACGGACCAGAAGGCGAGCCGGGCGATGTGGTGGCTGTTGGCCCAGTCGCGGATCGCGGTCCAGTTCTGGACGGTGGTGACCTCGTTGGTGTCGCTGAGGCCGTTCATCCCGGAGATGCCGACGTGCGCGTAGGCGGTGGCGTCGTCCCAGCCGAAGGTGGACTTGAGTTTGGCCTTCAGGCCCTCGGCCGCGCTGACGGTGGCGGCGTACATGTCGGTGGAGGCGTTGCCGAAGTCGAACGGCATGATGGTGAACACGTCGATGTCCGCGCCGAGCGCCTTCGCCTGCTCGATCAGCCGGTTGCCGTAGTAGGTCGGGCCGGTGGTGTCGGTGCCGAAGGTCAGGATGGTGCGCAGACCGGGGTTGTTCTGCTTGACGATCTTCAGCGCGCCGAGGATGCGGTCCTGGACCGCGGTGTTCTCGAACTCGTCGGTGTTCTCGATGTCGACGTCGATCGCCTTCAGGCCGTAGGCGTCGATCACCTTCTGGTAGGCGGCGGCGAGGTCGGCGGTGGTCGCGCAGTTGGGGCCGAGCTTGTTGCCGCTCCAGCCGCCGATGGACGGGACGACGTCGCCGCCGGCCGCGCGGACGGCGTTGATCGTCGCCTGGTCGACCCCGTTCAGCAGCGGCCGCTGGCTGTCCCAGGTGGGGTTGCAGCCGTTCTGCGCGAGGATGAAGGCCAGGGTGAACCACTTGACGCCGGTGGCGTTCATGACGGTCGCCGCGGCGGGCGGGTTGCCCCAGCCGTTGTAGAGGTAGGGCGCGGCCTGCTTGAACCCGGTCGGGGTACCGCCACCGCCCGGGTCGGTGGTGACGGCGAGCGCGGCGGAGGAGCCGGAGGCGTTGCCGGCCGCGTCGCGGGCCTTCACGGTGAAGCTGTACGCGGTGGCGGCGGTCAGTCCGTTGACGGTGGTGGCCGTACCGGTGGCGGTGGCCACCTTGGTGGCGCCCTGGTAGACGTCGTAGCCGGTCACGCCGACGTTGTCGGTGGCGGCGTCCCAGGCGAGGCCGACGCTGGTGGCGGACTTGCCGGTGCTGCGCAGGTTGCCGGGGGTGGTCGGCGCCTGGGTGTCGGCGGGGGTGCCGCCACCGGGGCCGTCCAGGCTCAGGTCGTCGGCGTGGTAGGTGCCCTGCCCGTACCAGCCGTTGAGGTAGACCTCCGCGCTGGTCTGGGTGGCGCCGGTGGTGAAGGAGACGCTCAGCTTGGTGTAGTCGGCGGCCGAGGTCCAGGCGGAGCCGCCGCCGGTGACGCCGAGGTAGACGTAGCTGCCGCGCACCCAGCCGGAGAGCGAGTACGTGGTGTTGGGCTGGACGGCGACCGTCTGCGTGCACTTGGCGTTGTCGCTCGCGGTGGCGGCGCCGGCCAGCGCCTTGCCGCCGCCGTGCACGGGGGTGGACACCACCGAGCCGAGGCCGCCGGAGCAGGACCAGCCGGACAGGGTGCCGGTCTCGAACCCGGGGTTGCCGAGTTGGTTCGCCGCGTGGGCGACGGTGGGTGCGGTGAACGCGGCGGCGGCCGCGAGCAGGGCGGCCGCGCCGACGGCGGGCAGTCGGGTGCGCTTGAGCACCGGTGACCTCCAGTGGGGGTGTGGGGGTGGAGGTGCGGGGAGGAGCCCAAAATGGACTGGACCAATTCATGCTGTCAAGTACCGTCCGGCGAGCGGACGGTGACCGGCCGGCGATCGGACGGTGGCCGGACCGCGATCGGGCGATCAGTGGCTGTCACGGCGGTCCCGTCACCGCGGAAAGGGACCGCCGGCGCCCCGGGGCGGCCCGGGAAAGCAGGTGAAATGCCATAGGTGTCCGAAGTAGGTTGAAGGAGCCGCCCGGTGACGGTCGACCGCGCTGCGGTCCGGCCCACCTGTTCAGCCGCTTCATCAGACGATTCAGAGGATCAGATGACCGACCAGTACGACGAGCTCCTCCCGACGACCCGCCGCGCCCTGCTGCACCGGGTCGCGGTCGCGCAAGCCGAGGGCCGCACGCCCTCCCTGGTCGCCGCGGTGGTGCGGGAAGGCCGGCTGGTCTGGAGCGGCGCCCGCAGCATGATCGACGATCACGCGCCCGACACCGACGTGCAGTACCGGATCGGCTCGCTGACCAAGACCTTCGTCGCGGTCCTGGTGCTCCGCCTTCGTGACGAGGGCCTGCTCGACCTGGCCGACCCGCTGAAGCGGCACCTGCCCGGGACCCCGGCCGACGAGGCCACCGTCGCCCAACTGCTGGCCCACTCGGCGGGCCTCGCCTCCGAAACCCCGGCACCCTGGTGGGAACGGACCGACGGTTCGCTGCGCCCGGAGCTCGGCGACGTCCTGGAGCGCGAACACCCGCTGAAGCACCCGGCCGGGCGGCTCCACCACTACTCCAACCCGGGCTACGCCCTGCTCGGCGCGCTGGTCGAGCGCCTGCGTGGCGAGCCGTGGGACGAGGTGCTGCGCCGCGAGATCCTCGCGCCGCTCGGGATGGACCGCACCACCCTTCTCCCCCAGCAGCCGCACGCCGGCGGCTTCGCCGTCCACCCCTGGGCCGACGTCATGCTGCCCGAACCGCTGACCGACACCGGGGTGATGGCACCGGCCGGACAGCTCTGGTCGACCGCCGCCGACCTGGCCCGCTGGGCCGCCTTCCTGACCGGCGGTGACCCGAAGGTGCTGGCCGCCGACAGTCTCGCCGAGATGCGCCGGCCCGCCGTCGGCCCGGAGGGCGAGAACTGGTCCGGCGGGTACGGGCTCGGGCTGCAACTGCTGCGCCACGAGGGCCGCGTGCTCTACGGCCACACCGGCTCGGTGCCGGGCTTCACCGCCGGGCTCTGGGTCAGCGAGACGGACGGCCTGGCGGCGATCGCCCTCGCCAACGCGACCAGCGGCGGCAACACCCCGCGGGTCGCGGCGGAGCTGATCGCCCTCACCGCTCAGCACGAGCCCCGGCTGCCCGAGCCCTGGCGTCCGCTGCCCTCCCTCGACAAGGACCTGCTCGCACTCACCGGCCCCTGGTACTGGGGCGCCGCCGGGCACACGCTGCGCCTGAAGGCCGACCGCACCCTGGAGCTCGCACCGCTCACCGGCGGCACCCGCAGCTCGCGGTTCCGCGCCGAGCCGGACGGCACCTGGACGGGGCTGGACAACTACTACGCGGGCGAGACCCTGCGGGTGGTCCGGTCCGCCGACGGGTCGGTCAGCCACCTGGACCTCGGCTCGTTCGTCCTCACCCGCGAGCCCTACGGTCCGGCCGACGCCGTCCCGGGCGGGGTCGACCCGGCCGGCTGGCAGACCTTCTGAGGCGTCAGGGCCCCCTGGTCTCGCCTGTGGTACGGCGGGCCTCCGGCGCGGTACGGCGGGCCTCCGGCGCTTCGGCGGCGGCGGCCCGCGTCCCCTCGTCCGGGGCCCCCGCCCCACCGCCGGCCGGCCACCCGACCGGCCCCGGGCCCGAACGGCGAGCCAGGCGCACCAGGTGGGCCGTGCGCAGCACGTGCGAGGCGAGCAGCAGACCGACGACCGTGCTCGGGGGCAGGGCCGCGTCCGTCGCCTCCTCGTCCCAGTCGAGGAGGGCACCGACCGCCAGGAACGGGACCACCCCCACCACGGGGGCGACCAGCAGCGCGAACACGAGGGTGCTCCGCCGACGGCACTCCTCCCAGCACCGGTCGGACGTGATCTGGAGAGCGCCGGCCATCGCCACCACCAGCATCCACCAGGGTGAGGCGGGCAGTCCGACGAGCCTCGCCAGCAGGTGCAGGAGCAGCAGGACGACCGCCAGCTGTACCTGCACCCGCAGGACGTCCCGCAGCTCCGCGGTGATCGGCCGCCGCCGTGCCGCCCCCGGTTTCCACCCCATGGAGCGGAGCATACGGTGGCGCCCGCACACCGGACAGGTGTCCGGCAGACGGTGAGTGGCCCCATTCAGCAGGTGCACATCTGCGCTCCGCCGAACCGCAACGTGGACGCCAGCCGACCCGGAGAAACATACGGATACCGGTTCGCACGCCCCACGACCGAGCGGTGCGGGCCGGTGCCACGGCGTTCCGTGGCTGCCGTCGTCCGTGCCGCCCTGGAGGGTCCGCCATGACCACCGTCCCCACGTACGCTCCGCCCGCAGTCACCCCCGGCCACACCTCGGTACTCCCCGCCCCGCTCCCCGTCCAGCTCCCCGCGCAGCCGGCCGGCGGCCGGCCGGTCGCCGGCCGCCCCGCTCCCGCCGGCCCGGCACCGACCGCCCCGGCACCGGTCCTGCTCGGCGGGGCGCCCGCGTACACCGTCGCGCTCGCCCGCGACGAGGACGACGTACGGGCCGCCCAGCTGCTGCGCCACCAGGTCTTCGCCGCCGAGCTCGGCGCCCTGCTGCACAGCCCGGTGGCGGGACTGGACGTCGACCCGTTCGACGAGTTCTGCGACCACCTGCTGGTGCGCGAGGGCGAGGACGGCCCGGTGGTCGGGACGTACCGGCTGCTGCGGCCGGAGGCCGCGCGCCGGGCCGGACGGCTCTACTCCGACGGCGAGTTCGACCTGCGCAACCTGACCCCGCTCCGCGACGGCCTGGTGGAGCTGGGCCGCTCCTGCATCCACCCGGACCACCGGGGCAACGGCGCCGTCATCAACCTGATGTGGGGCGGCATCGCCCGCTACCTCGCGGACACCGGCAACAGCTGGGTCGGCGGCTGCTGCTCGATCCCGCTGGACGACGGCGGCGCCACGGCGGCGCGGGTCTGGGACACCGTCAGCGCCAAGCACCTCGCCCCCGAGGAGTACCGGGTCACCCCGCACCGGCCGTGGGACCCGACCGGGCTGCCGCGGGCCGAGCGGGCCGCCCTGCCCGCGCTGCTCCGCGGCTACCTGCGGCTGGGCGCCTGGGTCTGCGGCGCTCCCGCCCACGACCCGGACTTCGCCACCGCCGACCTGTACGTGCTGCTGTCCCTGGAGCGCACCGACCCGCGCTACCTGCGGCACTTCCTCTCCGGGATGACCGCCGGTACCCCGGCCACCGCGCACAGCGGTGCGGAACCCGCTCCCGGGCCGATCTCATGAGTGCCTGGCTGCCGACGGCCCCCTGCACGCCGGAGTCCTGTCTGACCGAGCCCGGCCCGGTGGTGGCGGTCCCCCGGCGAGTCCTGCGGCTGGCCGCCTTCCTGGCCGTGCTGGTGGTCGGCCTCGCGCTCACCCCGTCGGTGCGGGCCCTCCCCGGGGGGCCGCGCGACGGACTGGTCCGGTTCTGGGCCCGCACCCTGCTCGGCGCGCTCGGCGTCGCCGTCCGCCTCGCGCCGCCCCCGGCCGGCGGGGGCGGCGTCCTGGTGGTGGCCAACCACGTCTCATGGCTGGACATCCCGCTGATCGCGGCCGGCCGGCCCGGCCGTTCACTGGCCAAGACCGAGGTCCGGCGCTGGCCGGTCCTCGGCCCGCTGGTGGCCTGGGGCGGCACCGTCTTCCTCGACCGCGACCGGCTGCGCACCCTCCCGGGCACCGTCGCGGCGGTCGCCGAACTGCTGCGCGCGGGCCGGCCCGTGGTCGTCTTCCCCGAGGGGTCGACCTGGTGCGGGCGGGAGAGCGGCCGGTTCCGCCCGGCGCTCTTCGAGGCCGCCGTCCAGGCCGGGGCGCCCGTGCAACCGGTGACGGTCCGCTACCGGCTCGCGGACGGACGGGCGACCAGCGTGCCCGCCTTCGTCGGCGAGGACGGGCTGCTCGCCTCGATCGCCCGGGTGGTGTCGGTCCGTGGACTGGTGGCCGAAGTGACGTTCCTGCCCCCGATCCCGGCCCCCGAGGCCCGGACCGGACGGCCGGTGGACCGGTGGCAGCCACGCCGAGAGCTGGCACGCGCCGCCCAGGCGGCCGTGGAGGCGACCGGCCGGTGACCTCCGGCCGGCGCGACCGGGTGCCCACCGCGGGCACCCGTCGCGTCCGGCCACCGTCCGCGAACCGGCGGAGAGCGGGACCGGCGCAGAGCGGGACCAGCCTCCGCCCGGGACCGGCGGACGATCGACGGGCCGCAGACCGGGCGGGTAGCCTCACGACGTCCCGTCCGTTCAGCGCCACCGGCCGCCCGTCACCGCGGTCGGCCACCGATCGCCCAGGAGGACTTCCGCCGTGCCCGAGTCGTACCCGATCGGCAAGCCGTACGCGCAAGGACTGCTGGAGGTCGGCGACGGCCACCGGATCCACTGGGAGGCCTCCGGAAACCCGGCCGGCAAGCCGGCCGCCGTGGTCCACGGTGGGCCCGGCTCCGGGCACAACCCGGGCAACCGGCGCTACTTCGACCCCGAGCGCTACCACCTGGTGCTGTTCGACCAGCGCGGGTGCGGGCAGAGCCTGCCGCACGCGTCCGACCCGGCGACCGGCCTGGAGCACAACACCACCGCCCACCTGATCGCCGACATGGAACGGCTGCGCGAGCACCTGGGCATCGAGCGGTGGCTGCTGTACGGCGGTTCCTGGGGGTCGACCCTGATCCTCGCCTACGCGCAGGCCCACCCCGAGCGGGTCTCGGAGATCGTGATCTGCGGGGTCACCATGACCCGCCCCGAGGAGACCGACTGGCTCTACCGGGGCGTCGGCCGGCTGTTCCCCGGCCCCTGGGAGGCTTTCCGCGACGCACTGCCGCCCGCCGAGCGGGACGGCGACCTGGTGGCCGCCTACAGCCGGCTGCTGAACAGTCCCGACGAGACCGTCCGACGCGAGGCCGCCCGGTCCTGGGCGACCTGGGAGGACGCGGTGATCGCGCACGAGTCGCTCGGCAAGCCGAACGCCTACTCGGACCGTCCGAGCGACGCGCTGATGGCCTTCACCCGGATCACCGCGCACTACTTCGCGCATGACGCCTTCCTGGAGGACGGCCAACTCCTGCGTGACGCCGGGCGGCTGGCCGGGATCCCGGGCGTACTGATCCACGGCCGGCTGGACCTCGGCTCGCCGCTGCGGACCGCCTGGGAGCTGGCGAAGGCCTGGCCGGACGCCGAGCTGACGGTCATCGGGGAGTCCGGCCACACCGGGAGCCCGGCTATGACCGACGCGGTGTTCGCCGCCATCGAGCGGTTCGCCGGCCCCGCCGGGCACTGACCACGACAGCGCGCACTGCCCGCACTGCCCGTACCGCCCGCACTGCCCGTCCCGTGCCACCGGGCGGCGCGGGCTCCTGGGCCGCCCCTGCCACGGCCATACCGCTGCGGCCACGCCTCCGTGACCGCTCCGCCGGTTCGACCCGGAGTCGGCCGCGACCGCTCACGAACGGGCGGCCGGCCTGTCCGCCCGCGTGCCGCCCGGCCCAGGGGCCTCCGCCGCGAGGAGGACCCGCCGCAACAGGTCGGAGAGCAGCCGGCGCTCGTCGGACGCCAGGACGCCCAGCAGCCGGCGCTCCTCCCGGCCGACGACGTCCAGCGCCTCCCGCCAGGCGGCCCGACCGGCCTCGGTGAGTTCGATGTCGACCCGGCGCCGGTCCTCCGTGGAGGGGGTGCGGACGATGAACCCGCGCCGCTCCAGGGCCTCCAGCCGGCCCGTCACCGAGGCCGGCGCCAGGCTGAGGTCGTCGCGCAGATCGGACGGGACGGCCCGGCCGCCGCGGCCGGCCAGGACGTGGAGCGTGTCGAACTCGTGCTTCTGCAGTCCGTAGTCGGCCACGCCCTGCTCACGCACCCGGCTCAGATGCCGCACCAGCTTGGTCATCCGGGTGACGGCACCCTCGATGTCCGGGTCGAGGTGCGGCAGCACCGGGCGCCAGCGCTCGACATGACCGTCGGTCCAGTCACGCGGCCGGTCACCCTGCCCGTGCTCACCCAGGGGCGCTTCCCGCAGCTCATCGCGTGTCTCGTCGGCTCGTCGCTCGGGGTGCTCCATGCGACGAGTCTAGGCTCCACCGAAGCCCGCATATATTTCGTTGCCGAAATTTCGGTGCCGAAATATAGTTTCGCCCGTGACCCATCCACTGAGGCTCCCCGACTTCCGGCTGCTCTTCCTCGGCCGGACCATCTCCACCCTCGGCGACGCGATCGTCCCCGCCGCCCTCGCCATCGCCATCACCCGGGCCACCGGCTCCTCGGGCGCGCTGGCCCTGGTCCTGGGCTGCGCCATGGTGCCGAGACTGCTGCTGCTCCCCCTGGGCGGCGTGGCCGGGGACCGCTTCAACCCCCGGGCGATCGCCCTGACGACCGATCTGGTGCGGGCCGCCGCCCAGGTGTTCGTCGGCATCGAGCTGCTGGGCGGGGACCCCGGCCTGGCCCAGATCGCCGCGGCCGAGGCACTCGGCGGCATCGCCTCCGCATTCGCCCTCCCGACCGCCTCCCCGCTGGTCGCGGCAACCGTCGAGGGAGCACTGCGGATGCGGGCCAACGCGCTGCTCGCCTCGGCCGGCAACGCGGGCCGGCTCTGCGGCCCCGCACTGGCCGGGCTACTGGTGTACACGGCCGGCGCCGGCTGGGCCTTCGTGCTGAACGGCGCCTCCTTCGTGATCAGCGCCGCGCTCCTGACCCGGGTCACCGTCCGGCACACCCCCGCCGAACGCCGGCCGCTCTTCGCCGAACTGGCCGAGGGCTGGAACGAGCTGCGTACCCGGAGCTGGTACTGGACCAGCCTGGTCGGGCACGGCATGTGGAACGGCGCGGCCGCGGTACTGCTCACCCTCGGCCCGCTGATCGCCTCCCGGGACCTGGGGGGCGACGGGGTCTGGATCGCCATGACGCAGGCCGGCGCGATCGGTGTGCTGGCCGGATCGCTGATCGCCGGGAAGGTCAGGCCGAGCCGCCCGGTGCTGATCGCCAATCTCGGCCTCGCGCTGTACGCGCTCCCCCTGGCCGCCCTCGCGGTCGCCGCCCCGGCACCGGTGACGGTCGCCGCCTACACGCTCGCGATGGCCGGTCTCGGCTTCCTCAACCCCGTCTGGCAGACGGTGGTGCAGCAGGAGTTCCCCGCGCAGGTCCTGGCGCGCGTCACCTCCTACGACTGGCTGCTCTCGCTGGCCGCCGCCCCACTCGGGTACACCCTCGCGCCACTCGCGGCGGACGCCTGGGGCAGCACCGTCCCCCTGGCGGTGACAGCCGCACTGGTGGCGCTGGCCTGCGCGGGCACGGCGGCCGTGCCGGGCGTGCGTCGGATCGGGCGCAGCACGGCGAAGGCGACGACCGCGACGGCGAGTGCCCCCGCGCCCACCGGAGCGACCGGGCGGACCGGCGGATCCGGGGTGCCCGTCCGACCGGACGGGCCCGCCGCCGGAGCGGAACCTGCCGTGCTGGAGACGGGGAGCGCGGTGCCCAAGGGCCGTTCATGACCTCCCGATCGGGCCCCCTACGATACGAGCATGATCGCCTATGCCCCAGCGGCCCTCTTCTTCGTCCTGTGCGGGATAGGGGTCCTGCGCGACCGACGCCGGTTCAGCAATGCCGTCCTGCTCGGCATAGCCGTCTCCTTCCTCGCGCTGGCGCTGCTCGCCGAGTTGCGCAAGGCCCCGACACTGGTCGCCGAAGTGGCGGCGGTCGCCATCATCCTGCTGCCGGCGATCGGGACGCTGGCACTGGTCGGCTTCCTGATCGCCAACGGCCTGACCATGGTGCGCAAGGAGGGCAGACGGCCCGCCAACCTGCTCTCCCTGCTCGCGGGGCTCGGCATTCTCGCGGTGATCACCCTGCTCGTCGCGGCGGTGATCACCCGCTCGTACCGGCTGGGCGTCCTCGCCGGCACCGCCGTGCTGGTGGTCGGTTACATCTCCTTCCTGTTCGTCTGTTTCGTGGGCTACGCCTTCCTGTACGGCCGTCACCGGCCGCGCCGGGACGTCGACTTCGTGGTGGTGCTCGGCTCCGGTCTGATCGGCGGCGACCGGGTGCCGCCGTTGCTGGCCAGCCGGCTGAACCGGGGCCGCGACGTGTACCTGAAGCAGGCCGCGCGCGGCAACCCGCCGGTGCTGATCACCTCGGGCGGGCAGGGCCCGGACGAGAAGCTGCCGGAGTCGCACGCGATGGCCGACTACCTGCTGGAGCGAGGCTTCCCCGAGGCGCACCTCGTGCGCGAGGACCGCTCGCGCACGACGGAGGAGAACCTGCTCTTCTCCAAGGTGCTCATGGAACAGGCCAAGCCCGACTACCGCTGTGTGATCGTCACCAACAACTTCCACGCCTTCCGGGCCGCGCTGACGGCCCGCAAGACGGGTGTGACCGGCCAGGTGTTCGGCTCCCCCACGGCCGCGTACTACTGGCCGAGTGCGACGATCCGCGAGTTCGCCGCCGTCTTCCTCTCCCACAAACTGATCAACTTCGGCATCTGCGGCTTCCTCGCCCTGTGCGGGGTGCTCGCCGCCGCCCTCTGAGACCGCGACACCGCCCCTCCCGAGCCCCGGCCGCCGAAGCGGACCGGGGTCCGGCGCGTCACGGGCCCGGTGTGCAGCGGGTCCGGCGCGTCAGGCCGTCGGGCGTGTCAGGCCGTCGGGCGCGGGGCCAGGACCGCACACGTGGTGCTCCCGTGCGCGTACAGCTTGCCGTCCTCCACTCCGACTACCCGCGCCTCCGCCGTCGCGAGGGTGCGGCCGACGTGCAGGGCGACCCCCTCGCAGCGCAGCTTCCCCGTGGCGGCGAACACCGGGCGCACCATGTGCACGTTCAGCTGGGTGGTGGTGTAGCCGGTACCGGCGGGCAGCAGGCTCATCACGGCGCAGCCCAGCGCCGAGTCGAGCAGGGTGGCGAGGTAGCCGCCGTGAACGGTGTTCATCGGGTTGAAGAGGTGATCGCCGACCTCACCCTCGAAAGCCGCCGTTCCCGGCCCGGCCGCGACCAGGTCGAAGCCCAGCGTGCTCGACATCGACGGCGCCTGGATCCGGCCCGCGAGGATCTCGTGCAGGATCTCCTCACCGGTGAGGTGCGCGTAGTCGGAGATCGGCGGCCCGGACTGCCAATGGTGGGTGCGGCTGCGCTTCGACTCCTCCGGCACGGGCTTCTCTCCCTCGCATTCATACGTGGTCATGGGTTCAACCTGCCTCCTCCGCCCGTCCGGCTCAACTGCGATTCGCACCACGGGGGCCGGCCCGCCAATGGCGGCACCGGCCATGACGGGTCGGCCGAGGGCGGGTGACCGTCACATAGCTCCCGGCGGCCGGACGCGCCACGCTGCACGGCATCCCACCGAACTCCTCCCCCACCCAGGAATCCCCCATGGCTCTTCCGTCCGTGCGCCCGTCCGCCTCATCTGCCATGGCCACCTCGCCCGCCTGGTCTGCCGGATCCGCCGGGTCCGCTGCCGTCCGGACCGCCGAGGCCGACCCTGCCGTGCCCGTCGGCCTGCCGCCTCACCGGGGCGGGCGGCTCGCGCGCCGCAGCGCGGCCGCCCTGCTGGCCGCGGTGGCCCTCGTCTCCGCCGCACCGGCCTCCGCCGGTGCGGCGGACTCCTCGAGCCGCCCCGGCCCTGCCACCCTCGCGGCCCCCGGCGGCGGCGCACCCTCCGGAACGTCCACCAGCGGCGCGGCCGCCGACGCGGCGGGCGGGACCTTCCAACACGTCACCGGGTTCGGTACCAATCCCGGAAATCTGGCGATGTACTCCTACACCCCCGCGAGCCTGCCCACCGGTGCACCGCTGGTGGTCGCGCTGCACGGCTGCGTCCAGACCGCCACCGACTACTACCGCAACTCCGGCTGGACCGCCTTCGCCGACCGGTACGGCTTCGCGGTGGTGTTCCCGCAGACCGGCACAGCCAACAACAGCCTGTCCTGCTTCAGCTGGTTCGACGCCGCCAAGGACAGCCGGGGCGCGGGCGAGGCCGAGTCGGTCGTCCAGATGGTCACCAAGGCCCGGGCGCTGTACGGCTCGGACAGCCACCGGGTGTTCGTCACCGGCCTCTCGGCCGGCGGCGGCATGGCGACCGACCTGCTGGCCGACTACCCGGACGTGTTCGCGGGCGGAGCGATCGACTCCGGCCTGCCCGCGCACTGCGCCACCACCCAGAGCGCCGCCTCGGGGTGCCAGAACAACGACCAGCGGCTCACCCCCGCCCAGTGGGGGGACAAAGTCCGCCGGGCCTACCCGGGTTACACCGGGCCGTGGCCCCGGGTCGCGATCTGGCAGGGCACGGCCGACACCACTGTGAAGCCGGTGAACGGCACCGAGCTGCGGGACCAGTGGACGAACGTGTGGGGCATCGGCCAGAGCGCCTCCGAGACCCGGAGTCTGCCGGGCGGCACGACCCAGTCCGTGTACGACGACGCGAGCGGCCGGCCCGCCGTGGCGCTGTACTCCGTCGCGGGGATGGGCCACGGACTCGCCGTCAGCCCGGGGCCGGCCGCCGACCAGTGCGGGGCCACCGGCGCCTACTTCCTGAACACGATCTGCTCCAGCTACTACACGGCGCAGTTCTGGGGGCTGGACGGCGGCGGCCCGGGCACCCCCGCGCTGCCCGCGCCCACCGGCCTGGCCGCGACCGCCGCCGGACCGGACTCCCTCACGCTCGGCTGGCAGGCCGTCACCGGCGCCGCCTCCTACCTGCTGTACCGGGACGGACCGCAGGTGGCCGCCCCGGCGGGCACTTCGTACAGCGACACCGGACTGACCCCCGGGACCGCGTACGGCTACACCGTGGCCGCCGTCGACCAGGCCGGCGTGGTGGGCGCCCGCTCGGCAGTACTGACGGCGAGTACCACCGGCGGCGCGCCGCAGTGCTTCACGGACAACAACTACGACCAGGTGAAGGCGGGCCGTGCGACGCAGTCCGGCGGCCTCACCTACGCCCTCGGCTCCGGGCAGGCCATGGGGCTCTGGAACACCTTCACGACCCACACGCTGAGGCAGACCGGGACCGGCTACTTCGTCCTGGCCGACGGACAGTGCTGAGCCGCCCGTGCCGCGGCCGGCCGTGAGGCGGTGCCGGACCAGGCCTCCGCAGGGCTCCGGTCCGGGGCGCGGGACCGCACCGCAGTGCCGGTCGCCCACCTCTCCCCTGCTTCTGAGTCGCCTCACCCGTGCTCCTCCCCGGGACGCAGACCGGCGAACAGGTCGGACTCCGGAAGGGTCGTCTCCACCAGGCTCCGGGCCAGGTGGTAGTCCTCGGTGGGCCAGACCTCGCACTCGATGTCGCGCGGGTGCGCCATGAACCCGGCGCCGGGCTGTATCTGGGTGGCGTGCGCGAGCAACGCCGCGTCCCGGACGGCGAACTGCTCGGCGCAGCGGATCCGGGTGGTGGTGGCGAGGGCCGGCGGGGTGTCGGGCCAGTCGGCGAGCAACTCGCCCATCGACGAGTCGACGCCGCGCGCCGTCATGGCCTCGTGCATGGTCCGGAACCAGGCCCGGGACAGCGCCAGGTGGTAGTAGAGCTTGGCCGCCTGCCAGGGCTCGCCCGCCGCCGGGAAGCGGTCGGGGTCGGCCGCGGCCTCGAAGGCCTCGACGGTGACCCGATGGGTCATCACGTGGTCGGGGTGCGGATAGCCACCCGTCTCGTCATAGGTGACGACGACCTGGGGCCGGAACTCGCGGATCAGCGCGATCAGCGGCTCGGCGGCGACGGCCGTCGGCAGGAGCGCGAAGCAGTCCTCGGGCAGCGGCTCGTCGGGGCCGGGCAGCCCGGAGTCGGTGAAACCGAGGAAGCGCTGCCGGACGCCGAGGATCTCGCTCGCGGCGGCCATCTCCTGCCACCGGATCCGGGCCAGGTCGGCGCGGACCCCGGGCCGGTCGAGCGCCGGGTTGAGGACGGATCCGCGCTCTCCGCCGGTGAAGGTCGCGACCATGACGTCCACCTCCTGGGCGGCGTAGCGGGCGAGGGTGGCCGCGCCCTTGCTGGACTCGTCGTCCGGGTGGGCGTGCACGGTCAGCAGGCGCAGTGCGGAGGGCTGGATGAACATGGGCGGTCCTTCGGTCCGGGGCCGTGACGGCGAGCGGTCGATCCGGCGGTGGTCCGCCGTGGGTGAACTTAGGTCGAACCCACCGATAAGGTCAAGCCTAATTATTGTGCTCGACCCAGTGAACCTGCGCTAGGCTCACCCCATGACCGAGGGCACCCCCAATCTCCGCGAGCTCAACAAGCGCCGCACCCGCGAGGCGATCTCGACCGCGGCCACGCGGCTCTTCATCGAGCGCGGCTTCGACCGGACGACGATCGCCGAGGTCGCGGTGGCCGCCGGAGTCGCCAAGATGACCGTCACCAACCACTTCCCGCGCAAGGAGGACCTGGTCCTCGACCTGCACGAGGAGATCGTCGCCGGACAGGCCCGGACGGTCGCCGGACGCGCGCCCGGCGAGTCCGCGCTGGCGGCGCTGCGGGGTGCGTGCCTGGCGGCGATCGACCGGCACGACCCCGCGCTCGGGTTCTCCGACCAGCCCTTCGCCCGCACCGTCTCGGAGAGCCCGGCCCTGCTCGCCCGCCTGCGCGAGATCCACGAGCAGAGCGAGAACGCGCTGGCGGCAGCCCTCGCCGAGGCCACCGACTCCTCCCCCTGGGACCTCACCGCCCGGCTCGCGGCCGGCCTGCTCGCCGCGATCCACCGGGCCCTGTTCACCGAGGTGTTCCGCCGGGTCCTGGCCGGCGAGGAGCACGAGACGATATCCGACGCCATCCGCCCGTCCGCCGTCGGCGCCTTCGACCAACTGCGCGGCGCGCTCGACGGGTACGCCGTCCGACCGGCCGGCTGAACCGGCACCGCGCACCGGCGGCGAACCCGCCGTGCGCGTCCCGCTCCGAGCCGCCCCGGACACCGGCACGGCGGCGACAACGCGCAGGTCCCGGCACTTGACGAAAGGTTGACCTGTTCACGGCAGAACGTTGGCGGGCCCCGACCCTATGGTCGGCGCATGCCCCCACAGCCCATCGGACGGACGGCCCTGCCCGTCCTGCCCTACCGCAAACCCACCCCCGGCCGGGACTACTGGGTGCTGGACGACGTTCTGCCCGATCCGGACGCGGTCCGCGAACGCTGCCTGGCCCGGGAGGACTGGACCGAGGGTTACCCCTACCGGCCAGAGACCTGGCCCGGCCTGCGCACCATGCCCGGGCTGGAGCCGGAGGAACTCGCCCGGGTGGAGGCACTGGTCCGCAAGGCCACCGGCGCGTCCAGGCTCTGGGTCCAGAGCACGCCCGGCGGCGGCACACTCAACCACAACTGCGTCCAGCTGGTCGGCGCCGGCGAGTCGGAGTCCCGTCCGCACACCGACTCCCGAGCGCTCTGCCGCTACGCCGCCGTCCTCTACCTCAGCCCCGGCGCCCCCAAGGAGGCCGGCACCAGCTTCTACCGTCAGCAGTTCCCGGGCGGACGCCTCGGCGGCAACCTCGTCGACGCTCCGCACAACAACCTCGTCGAGGCGCTCGGCACCCGGCGCGTCCCGGGCGATGCCTTCGCCGAGGACGTCCGGGTCCCCAACCGCTACAACCGGCTCCTGCTCTACCGCGCCAATCTGATCCACAGCGCCACCGGCTACTACGGCATCCCGCTGGAGGAACGGCGGATGACGGCCGTCTTCTTCTGGATGGCCTGAACCCGGGAGGCCGCACCCCGGCAGCCGGCCGGGTTGACGACACGCGTGCCCGGGGAGACAGCGTTCATGAACAGCGACCTCCCGCCGGACGCGGAGCCCGGCACAACGGAGCCCCGCACAACGGAGCCCGGCACAACGAGAGCCGCCCCGACGACCGGTGCGACGAGGACGGCCGGTGCGAGGACGACAGCCGGTGCGAACACCGGAACGGCCGACCCCCGGGCCACCGGTGGCGCGCCCGACGGCCCGGCCACCGAGGTCGTACGCCCCGAGTGGTCCGCCATCGACCGGTTGACGACCCTCGACCTCGTCCGCCTGATGAACGCCGAGGACCGCACCGTCGCCGAGGCCGTGGCCGGGCAGCTGGAACCGATCGCCGCCGCGGCCGACGCGATCGCCGACCGGATGAGCCGGGGCGGGCGGCTCATCTACGCGGGGGCGGGCACGGCGGGGCGGCTCGGGGTCCTGGACGCCAGCGAGTGTCCGCCGACCTTCAACACCGCTCCCGGCCAGGTCGTGGGCCTGATCGCGGGCGGGGCGGCGGCCCTGGTCGGTGCCGTCGAGGGCGCGGAGGACCGCCCGGACCTCGCCCGCGCCGACCTGGACGCGCTCGCGCCGACCGCCAACGACTGCCTGGTGGGCGTCTCCGCCTCGGGCCGGACGCCGTACACGGTGGCCGCGGTCCGGCAGGCCCGGGCAGCGGGAGCGCTGACCGTCGGCCTGGCCTGCACCCGGGGTTCCGCCCTGGTGGCGGCGGCCGAGCTGGGCATCGAGGTGGAGACCGGACCGGAGGTCCTGGCCGGTTCGACCCGGCTCAAGGCGGGCACCGCGCAGAAGCTCGTGCTGAACCTGCTCTCGACGGCCGTCATGGTCCGCCTCGGCAAGACCTACGGGAACCTGATGATCGACGTGCGGGCGGGCAATGCGAAGCTTCGCGACCGGGCCCACCGGATCGTCGCCCTGGCCACCGGCGCGGACGAGGACACCGTCCGGAGCGCACTGGCCGCCACCCGCGGCGAGGCCAAGGACGCCGTCCTGGTCGTGCTCGCCGGAGTGGACGCTCCCACCGCCGGACGGCTGCTCGCCGCCTCGGGCGGCCGACTGCGCGAGGCCCTGGAGTCGGCCCGGGCGGAGGCCTGACCCGAGGTCGCGGCCACCGGGCCCGGCGCGGCGGGCCCGGCACCCAGCAGGAGGACCGCGCGGGTCACCCGAAGCGGACGGCTCCCCGCTCGACGACCTCGCCGAAGCGGGGCAGGTCGAGGTCGACCGCCGACCGGTGCTCCGCCTCGGTCAGCGCCGTCATGGCGTCCTCGACGAACACCAGCTCGTAGCCGTGGTCGGCGGCCGCCCGGGCGGTCGACTCCACCCCCAGATTGGTCGCGATGCCGCCGAACACGAGCGTGTCCACACCCCGTGCCCGCAACAGCTCGTGCAGCCCGGTGCCGTGGAACCCCCCGATGGTGCGCTTCACCAGGACGGCATCGGCCACCGCCGCCACCTCCCCGACCAGCGCGCTGCCGGGCGGCTGCTCGGCGACGTTCGGACGCTCGACGCGCAGCGCGACGACCGGGGCGCCCGCCGCCTGGAAGAGCGCCGCCAGTTCCAGCGACACCGTGAGGGCGTCGGCGCCCGGTCGCGGGGCCAGCGGCAGTGAAACGATCCGGTCCATCAGGTCGACCAGGACGAGCGCGGTCCGGCCGGAGTCAAGGGTTCGCATGGCGGATCACGCTAGCGGATCACCGGGGCCGGCCGGCCTCGCAATCCCGCTCGGCTCCACCGGCCCGTCCTCCGGGGACCTCCGCGCCGCCCGGCAAGCGTCCGCCCCCGGCAGTGGGCCCACGCCCCGGCGTCCACGCCGTCCGTGCTCATCTCCCCCCGCGCCGGAGGCGATGCCACCACGACCGCACCCCGTCCCGGTCGGGGTCCGGACGCGCGCTGATCACCTCCAGCAACACGCCGAACGCCTCGTCCAACTCGCGCTTCTCCAGATGCCGCAGACCCTGGATCAGCTGGATGCCACCCAGCGCCATCGTCTCGCGCTGCCGCTCACCCAACTCCCGGAAGATCGCCACAGCCGCCTCCAGCGCGCTGACCGCCTCATCCGGGGAACGCGACCCGGGGTCGATGATCAGGCTCATGCCGAGCAAGGCCGAGGCATCACCTTCGCCCAAACGTGGCCCGGTCTCGCCGGACATGTCGACCGCCTCGCGCAAGGACTCCGCGGCCTGCCGGGCGTGTCCGGCCCTGAGCAGAACCGCACCACGGCGCAGGAGGACATCGCCGGACATGGAGTGGGAGCCTCCCTCGGGGAGTTCGGCCCCCACCTCCGGGAGGGAGAAGGGAAGGCCGCCTTCGTGGGCCGCCTCAGCTCCAATGAGATCGAGGTAACTCCGGGCCACGCCTTCCAACCGGGAATCCCCGGTCTCGTGGAATGCCTCGATGGCCTGCCGAAGCACGTCGAGACACTCGTCGCCCCCACGATCCGCCCGGTGCAGCACGGTCCCGAGGGCTTGGAGCGCCTCCCCCTCGCCATGCCGGTCGCCGACCTCCCGGAAGACGGCGACCGCCTGCCGGGCCGTGCGCACCGCGACGTCGAACTTCCCCGCCCCGCCCCACGCCCGCCCGAGGTTGCTCAACGCGAGACCGAGTACCTGGCGCTCCGGGGTCCTCCGCAGAACCTTGACCGCGCGCCGCAGAGGAGGCAGAGCGGACGTGTACTCGGCCATGGCGCCGAGGGAGGATCCGACGCCGCTCAGTGCCATGCCTTCGCCGGACTTGTCCCCCGCCCGGCGGAATCCGTCAGCGGCCCGCTGATACATCTCGGCCGCTCGACGAAACTGCCGGCCCTCCGACAGGGCAACCCCGAGGTTGATCGACGCGGCAGCCGCCATACCGGGATCGTCGATCTCGTGGGAGCAGCGCAGAGCGGACTCCGCCGTTGTCAGCCAGTCCTCCAGGAGCCGACGCTCGTGGAACACCGGGGCCAGGAGGGTCGCGAGGTACAGCCCGAAATCGGGGCGGCCGATGGCCGGTTCCCCCGTCGTGGCGGCGATGAGGCCGGGAAGCTCCTCGTCCATCCACGCGCCGGCCTGTTCCGGAGCGGCGAAGATCCGCCATCCGTGACTGTCGCTCCCCGGGGCGCCGATGTCCGCGTGCGCGGCTTCGGCACCCTGCACGTAGTAGGCACGAAGACGGTCGAGAGCGTCCGACGACGGGACGCCGTGCCCCTGTTCCAGGGCGTACAGGCGGACCAGGTCGTGCATCCGCCAGAGCCGCTCACCGCTCCGCTCGACCAGGTGAGCGCGGGCGAGTGCCGCCAGTCGTCGGCGGGCGGTGCGGCCGTCGATGTCGGCCAGCGCGGCAGCGGCCCCCAGCGAGATCCGCGGACCGGGAGTGAGTGGCAGCAGTCGGAAGAGCTGTGCCTGGTCCGGCGTGAGGCGACCGAGCGAGAGGTCGAACGCCGCGCGGACGCCCAGGTCCTCCCGCTCCAACTCGTCGAGCCGGGACCGTGCGTCGGTCAGGTCCTCGACCGTCGAGGCGAGGGCGCGCCCCGGGTCGTCGGCGAGGAGCGAAGCGACGATCCGCAGTGCGAGCGGGAGGTGGCCACACAACTCGGCGATCCTCGTGGCCTCTTCGGGCCCGTCGTCCATCCGTGTGTCGGCGTCTCCGCGAGCCTGCTGCAGGGCGTCACGCAGCAGCTCCAGGGAGCCGGCGGCCTCAAGGACGTCCAGATCGAGCAGTTGGGCGCCCAGATCGGACAAACGGTGCCGCGAGGTGACCAGCGCGGCCGTGGTCCCGTCGCTCGGAAGGAGCGGTTTGACCTGTCGGGCGGAGGAGGCGTTGTCGAGGACGACGAGCACGCGGAGGCCCTGGTCGGCGTAGTTCGCGAGGACGGTCGCCCAGAGCCGGGAGCGCTCCTCCAGGCCCTCGGGAATGGTCTCGGGTGACACGCCGAGTGCGTGCAGGAAGCCGTGGAGCACGCGCTCGGGCGATTCCCGACCCCCATCGGTACCGCCGTGCAGATCGCAGAAGAGGACCCCACCGGGGAACCAGCCCGACTGCGCTCGGGCTCGCGCGGCCACTTGCAGGACCAGTTCGGTCTTCCCGACCCCGGGCATCCCCGAGACCGCGCACACGACTGCGGCGGAGGCGGACCACCCGGGGTCCAGACACGCGAGCAGCGAATCCAGCTGGTCCTGCCGGCCGGCGAAGGTCCGGGAGGGCGCGGGCAGGCCCGCGAGGGCGGGAACGATCCGGGGTGGCGCGGTGACGTTCCGGGCCTGCACCACGGTCCCGAAGAACGTGCCCCCGGTGATGGTGTTGTGGACCGCGCCACCGGATTCCGCAGGCCCGGTCACCGCGCGACCTCCGGCTCACCGCCGGCGCGCCGTGCCG
The DNA here is from genome assembly GCF_044768625.1 of Kitasatospora sp. NPDC091207. Taxonomy (NCBI): domain Bacteria; kingdom Bacillati; phylum Actinomycetota; class Actinomycetes; order Kitasatosporales; family Streptomycetaceae; genus Kitasatospora; species Kitasatospora sp. NPDC091207. The sequence goes on along the minus strand of NZ_JBIVVS010000011.1, from coordinate 112,815 downwards.
TGCGTGACGCCGGCCGTCGGCCTCTGGGCGAGAACTCCAGGCTCATCCGGCAACTCCCGTTCCGAAGTGGCGTCCGACCTGGGCGACCGTACCGCATCCGGGTGGGCAGTCGAAGGGAGCTTGCACGGCAACTACGCCGTGGCCGGGGCACGTTCGCGCGGGGTGCGGCTCGCTCCCGCCAACGTCCCGGGTCACCGCGGCGGAGAACAGGTGGCCGCCCCAGCGCTTGGCCCGCGCCGACCACAGGTGGACGTTGCCGCCCGTCCTTGACCACCTGCCGGTGACTGGCGATCACGGCGTCCACCTCGGCGCGCACCACGTCGATCAGGCCAGCGGCCGGCCGAGCTGCCTCACCCGCTGAGCGGGCGGTCGCACCGAGAGGGCGGTCTGTGAGCTTGTGGCCGTTTCGGCCAGCAGATCGCGTCAGCCGGGCAGGACACTTGGCCGATGGTTCACCCGCCGATTTGGAAAGGCAGTCCGCGATCGTTGCCCAGCGACCGTCGTATGCCGTTGACGAGTCGTATCTCTGCCTGGGCCGGTTCTTGTCTGGCCGCGTGGAACTCCTCGGGGCTCAACGGATTCCTCAGCGGATCGGCCCGCCTCGCTACTTGCTCCAGGAAGCCATCGACGGCGTGGCCGAACTCGTCGATCGCTGTCGCCACATCGTTGGGGGCTACCAGGCTCACGCGTGTCAGGGCCGAACTCCACTCTCCCCAGTCGTCATCCCAGCCCCGGCGGTCGGCATGCGCCCGGCCGATCTCCATCGTGAACTTGGCGTAGTGGCTGAACAGCTCCTGGTAGGCGGCCAACTGTCGATCGCGGAACCACTGCCGGTCCTGTGCACACCGCGTGACGATGCCCCCGACCATGACGCCGATCGTGGCGGAGAGAGCCCCGGCCGCAGTTGTCACCAGCGTATCGAGTACTGCACCCCCGCCGTTCCGCGTCAGCGACTCAACCATTGATGGCGACCGTAGTGGTGATCAGCGTTCCGCGGCAGCGATATGTGCTGTGAGCAGGGTGTTCTGTGATGGGTCATCAATGTCGGTTCGAGCTGGTGTCGGGTGCCGCCGACATCGGCTGGGGCAGGATGACCAGGCCGGGTTCGGGTTCGGGCTCGGGCTCGGATTCGGGTTCGGTGAGGATGCTGCGGTTTCACGAGGCGCTTCAGCTTGGCGCGGATGCCCACGGTGCGCCGCGGTTCCAGCCCGATGCCGAGAGCCTGGCCAACATCCCTGGCCCGCAGGCTCACCCGTCCTGCTCGAAGGCGGCGAGGACTTCGCGATAGCCGGGCGGCAGCAGATCGGGCAGCGAGGTACCGTCCTCGGCCGCCGGCTCCAGCACGGTCTCGCGAGTGACCTGAAGGCGTTGCAAGGCGCGCTCGGCTGCGGCGAGTTGCTCACTGGGCAGGGTGATCTGCTCACGCGGTCGGTCGACCGTGTCCTGGACCAGCTGCTGCCGGGCCTCGACCTTGTCCAGGAGGTCCCTCATCGATACTCCCGCTCCTTGAAGGTGTCGGGCCCCGCTGACGCCCGGGTCGAGCCCTCCGACCGTCAGCAGCAGCCAGACCTAGACAACAGGGCCTCCGACAGGCCCAGCCGCGGCCGGTGCATCGGGCAGGCACAACAACACCCGCCCGGTCTCGCGGGGCACCGTCGTGCTGCCACGGCCGCGGTCGGCAACAGGGGACGTCTCCGGGCCCTGGGCCCGGTCGGCCGGGGCATACGGCCGCGTCCCCGCCCCGGAGCGGTGCGATCACCGGTCCGGGGCGGGGATGCGCGGGCTACGGATGCCAGCGGAGGACTTCCGGCCTGCCGTAGCCCGCGAGGCCGCGGAGCATGAGCTCACCCACGACGATCCCGCTGTCGGTGATGAAGTAGGCCGTGGAGTAGGGGTACACCGACGCCCACTCGGGAAGCGCGGTGACGGACCCGTCCGGTTCCCAGCGCTGCGCGTAGAACTGGGCGCGGGCCGGCGGCGGGTCGCTGGTGTACCCGACGATGGCGCCCTGGTCGTTGATGCCGGTGGCAACGCTGGTGAGCGTGCTCGGCGCGAGCGGCAGAGGCGTGCCATCGGCGGACCACCGCGCGGCCTGTCCCCCGAGGTTGCCCACCACCGTGCCACCGTTGTTCACGGCCCGCGCCCGACTTCCCGCCCCCAGGTCGGCGACGGCGCCGGCGGCGTTCCAGACCAGGGCGTGGTCCGCACCCGTCGGAGCGCCCGGCCGCCCGGTCCCGATGATGATGCCGGAGTCGGTGATACGGGTCGCGCTGCTCGTCACGTACCCCGCCGGCGCGGCGAGCGCGGTGACGGTGCCGTCGGGGCCCCACACCACCGCCCGTTCGGAGCCGATACCACCGGCCGGATACGAATACCCGACCGCCGCACCCGAGCTGTTGACGGCCACGGCCACGCTCTCGGTGTCACCCGGCAGCGGCGGCAGGGCGACGGGTGCGCCACTCGCCGGCCACGCCACGGCGTGCACCGAGGCCGCGCCCCGGGAAGAGCCCACCGCGGTGCCGTTGTCACTGATCGCGGCTGCAGTCGCCGCCGTGTCCCCGGGCAGCGGAAGCAGTTCGCTCGGCGTGGACGGCGAACTCCATCGCACCGCGTGCCCCTGGGTTCCGGCGCCCGGCGAAGTGGATGTCCCCACCACGGTGCGGGCGTTGTTGATCCCGGTCGGGCTCCCACCGACGTCCCCGGGCAGCAGGGTCAGCTCGGAAGCCCGCCCGTCCACCGGCCAGAGCATGGCGAACGTCCTGATGTACTCACCACGGGAGAGGTCCCCCACGATGACCTCGGAAACGCTGTCCCCGTTGGCGTTGGCAGCCTTGAACTCACTGGAGTACACGCCGGGTTCGAGGGACGGGAACTGGATTGAGGCACTGCCCGGGTACGGGGCAGCCGCCGCCGGGACCGAACTCGTGGCCAACGCCGCAGCCGTGGAAACGGCGACGGCAAGGACCACGGAAACCGTGCGAGAGGTGCGCTTGCTCATGAGATGTGCAGCTCCTGTCTCTCGTTGACGTCGCGGAGGCTCCAGCGAGCCGATGGCACGCCGCTTCCCCGCCCCCGCGCCGCGCACCAGTCTCCGTCAGCCCGGTGGGGGCGCGCAGCCCGACCGATGATTTGCCCCCGTCCGATTCGCCGCCGAACCAAGGTCACCTCACCGAGAGGAAGCGAGGACGGTCGAACCAGGCCTCCCGCCGACCGGCGGCCCGTCCCACGGACGCCCGACCTTCACGCACCACAACGGCACGTCGTCGGCGATCTGGTAGTCACGCGACGGCACGGGGAGCAGACCACCAAGGTCGTCGTACCTGGGGTGTCCGGGACCATCCCCGCTGACGCGGGGAGCAGGGTGCCGATCAGCGGGCGAACGGCGGCGAGGTGGGACCATCCCCGCTGGCGCGGGGAGCAGTCGAAGCTCAAGGGCGTCGAGGAGCCGCAGCTGGGACCATCCCCGCTGGCGCGGGGAGCAGTGTTGTATCTCCGGAACCTGTCGTGAAGCGCAGGGACCATCCCCGCTGGCGCGGGGAGCAGTCAGGGACCGGCTCCCTGCCGGGGAGCACTACGGGACCATCCCCGCTGGCGCGGGGAGCAGTAGCAGATGCCCGCGGACAGGGACACGGTCATGGGACCATCCCCGCTGGGGCGGGGAGCAGGCTCGATGAACTCAAGGTCGAACTTCGCCGTGGGGACCATCCCCGCTGGCGCGGGGAGCAGGAGAACGTCGTCGATGCCCGCAACTGGGCCCTGGGACCATCCCCGCTGGCGCGGGGAGCAGCCGGGTCCTTCTCGACGACGAGGGTGTGGCTGGGGACCATCCCCGCTGGCGCGGGGAGCAGCCGGGTCCTTCTCGACGACGAGGGTGTGGCTGGGGACCATCCCCGCTGGCGCGGGGAGCAGGGGTTCGTTGAGACGGATCGGCACGCGACTGGGGGACCATCCCCGCTGGCGCGGGGAGCAGTACGAGAGGGCCGCCCACACCGAGGCCGGCCTGGGACCATCCCCGCTGGCGCGGGGAGCAGCAACGATTCTTTATCGGGCGGGCGAGCAGCAGGGGACCATCCCCGCTGGCGCGGGGAGCAGAGCCACTAGAACGGAGGCTCCTCCGCGTACTTGGGACCATCCCCGCTGGCGCGGGGAGCAGTCTGCGCGGAGCCGCAGGCGGTCCACGTCCGGGGGACCATCCCCGCTGGCGCGGGGAGCAGCGGGCCGGCGGCTCGGTCGGGGAATCGACGGGGGGACCATCCCCGCTGGCGCGGGGAGCAGGCCTCGCCGGCCTGGGCCTGGGCGGCGGCCGCGGGACCATCCCCGCTGGCGCGGGGAGCAGCCACATTCCATGGACGGGTACTCGCGCGAGCGGGGACCATCCCCGCTGGCGCGGGGAGCAGCGCATCAGCGCGAGGGCCTCGGCCGCGTGCCGGGGACCATCCCCGCTGGCGCGGGGAGCAGGCAACTCCTTCAGGAGGTCCAGCAGATGAGGGACCATCCCCGCTGGCGCGGGGAGCAGGGCTCGGCCCGCAAGCGGGGTCTCGTGGCGCAGGGACCATCCCCGCTGGCGCGGGGAGCAGCCTCCGCAGCCCGGCCAGCAGGACGGCGCGCTGGGACCATCCCCGCTGGCGCGGGGAGCAGACGAGCTGCTGCCCGAGCTGGAGGATCGCGTCGGGACCATCCCCGCTGGCGCGGGGAGCAGACTGCGTGACCTGGGGTTTTAGCCGGCTGCGGCGTAGAACTCAGCCACTTCCACTGATTCGGACAAAAGCAACATAGCCGCTGTTCCTCTCTTGAATGTGGCCTTGTCCATCGCTGGAGCAGTATCGGGCACTATCGTCGATCATCCATCCTGCCGCTGACAACAACCAGCCCCTTCGGCCCGGTAGCCGATCAACTGCCGTGGTGCGGCTGGTCCGGAATGTTGGCGGAACGGGTCCGTCCACCCCCGGTGGCAGTTTCCCTGGCCAGCATGCACCGTCAGCGCGGAAACATGTCGGGCACAGGGGTCCGGTCCGCCGGCGGCCGGGTCGAGGCCGGCTTCCAGCCGCCTTACTCGACCCGCCATAGGACGAAGGTCGGTGGTGACGCAGTTCGCCGGCGATACCGACAGGCGCGATCGATGGCGGAGAATCCACCTCACGGGCTCCGCAGTCGGCCTGGACGTAGACGCCGGCCCCGCGCCCGGTCACCTCGAACGTCCCGTCGTCGGCGACCTGCAGCACTCCGGCAGCGCGTCCCAGCACCGGGCCAGGGCTTCCGCTCAGCTCGAACGACGACCGCCCACCACCACCCCCAACCGCCCACCACCAGTCCCCGGCGGCCCACCACATCCGACGCGCGGGAGCGCTCCCACAGATATCCGCCCAACGCCTTGACGCCCCCGAGCGTTCATGGGTTGATAGCGAAGAGCCCGAGGCTCACACTCATCTCACCGTTACAGCAGCTGAATTGAAGGCCCTAATAGCCTCACTCGGCCGCTTCGACCGCCCACTGGAGAAGCCGCACGAGGATCGTCTCCCGACCACAAGTGGGAGCGATCCCACGCTCCGGCTGGGCCGACACACTTCCCTTGGGTCCCCCACCCGAAAGGACTCCCCCATGCCTTCCGGCCACCACAGCAGCGGGCGCCCCCGCCGCAGGCCTCTGCCTCTGCTCCACCGGCTGCGCGCCCTCGCCGCGGTCGCGGCGCTCGGCGCCGCCACGCTCCTGCCCGTCGCCACCGCCGCCCCGGCACAGGCAGCCGCCCGCGTCGACAACCCCTACGCCGGCGCGGGCGTCTACGTGAACCCCGAGTGGGCCGCGAACGCCGCCGCCGAACCCGGCGGCAGCGCCGTGGCCGGCCAGCCCACCGCCGTCTGGCTCGACCGCATCTCGGCCATCAGCGGCACCTCCGGCCACCTGGGGCTGCGCGGCCATCTGGACAACGCCGTCCGGCAGGCCGCGGGCAAGCCCTTCGTGGTCCAGCTCGTCGTCTACGACCTGCCCGGCCGCGACTGCGCCGCCCTCGCCTCCAACGGCGAGCTGGGCCCGACCGAGATCGGCCGCTACCGGACCGAGTTCATCGACCCGATCGCCGCCGTGCTGGCCGACCCCGCCTACGCCGGCCTGCGGATCGTCACCACCGTCGAGATCGACTCGCTGCCGAACCTGGTGACCAACGCGGGTGGCACCGCCACCGCCACCCCGCAGTGCGACACCATGAAGGCCAACGGCAACTACGTCAACGGCGTCGGCTACGCGCTGGCCAAGCTGGGCGCCATTCCGAACGTCTACAACTACGTCGACGCCGGCCACCACGGCTGGCTCGGCTGGGACTCCAACCTCGGCCCCGCCGTCGACGTGCTCCACCAGGCCGCGACGGCCGCCGGCTCCACCACCGCCAACGTGCACGGCTTCATCGTGAACACCGCCAACTACTCGGCCCTGAAGGAGCCCTACTACACGGTGGACGACTCCGTGAACGGCACCTCGGTGCGTCAGAGCGCCTGGGTGGACTGGAACCGCTACGTCGACGAGCTCTCCTACGCCCAGGCGTTCCGGCAGAAGGCCGTCGCCGCGGGCTTCGACCCGGCCATCGGCATGCTGATCGACACCTCGCGCAACGGCTGGGGCGGCGCGGCCCGCCCGACCGGCCCCGGCGCCCGGACCAGCGTCGACAGCTACGTGGACGGCGGCCGGACCGACCGCCGGTTCCAGACCGGCAACTGGTGCAACCAGTCCGGGGCCGGCCTCGGCGAGCGCCCGCGGACCGCACCCGAACCGGGCATCGACGCCTACGTCTGGGTGAAGCCCCCGGGCGAGTCGGACGGCGCCAGCCGGCTCATCCCCAACGACGAGGGGAAGGGCTTCGACCGGATGTGCGACCCGACGTACACCGGCAACGCCCGCAACAACTTCCACCTCTCCGGCGCGCTGCCGAACGCACCGCTGGCCGGCGCCTGGTTCTCCGCCCAGTTCCAGGAGTTGCTGAAGAACGCCTACCCGCCGGTGACCGGTGACGGCACCGGCGACACCACGCCGCCGAGCACCCCGGCCGGGCTCCGCTCCACCGGCGCCACGGCCGCCACCGTCTCACTCGCGTGGACGGCCTCGACCGACGACGTCGGGGTCACCGGGTACGACGTCCGCCGCAACGGCACCCTGGTCGGCTCGACCTCGGGCGCCGCCGCCATCTCCTACACCGACAACGGGCTGACCGCCTCGACCGCGTACGGCTACACCGTGGCGGCGCGTGACGCGGCGGGCAACTCCTCGGCCGCCTCACCGGTCCTCACCGTCACGACGGCCGCCGGTGGCGGTGGCGGTGGCGGGAACACCGGCTGCACCGCGACCTACCGGGTCGGCAGCGACTGGGGCGGCGGCTTCAACGCCGATGTCACCGTCACCAACACGGGCACCGCCGCCGCCACGGGCTGGAAGGTCACCTGGACCTGGGGTGGCACCCAGCAGATCACCAACCTGTGGAACGGTGTCCTCACCCAGTCCGGCACCGGCGTGAGCGTCGCCAACGCCCCGTACAACGGCGCACTGGCGGCGGGCGCGAGCACCGGCTTCGGGTTCGGCGCCGGCTACTCCGGAAGCAACCCCGCGCCGACGCTGAGCTGCACCGCGAGCTGACACCCCGGCCGGCCGGTGTCGGCCCCGCCACGACGGCGGGGCCGGCACCGACGGCTGCGTTCAACGCTCATCCCACACAGTGACTCTGACGCCAGTTCAGCATCAGGCGGAGTCGCGTACCACCAGCTCCGTCGCCAGCACCACCTGTCGGCTGCCCCGGTGCCGGCCGGCGATCTCCTCCAGAAGGAGCCGGGCCATCGTCCGCCCCATCTCCTCGATGGGCTGACGGACACTGGTCATCGGCGGCTCGGTGTGCCGGGCCACGATCGAGTCGTCGAAGCCGATCACCGCGACCTGGTCCGGCACCCGCCGACCGGCGGCACGGAGCACCTGCATGGCCCCGGCGGCCATCACGTCCGAGGCGCAGAACACCGCGTCCAGGTCGGGCCGTCGCTCCAACAGGGCCCGCATCGCCTGCCGCCCGCCCTCCTCGGTGAAGTCGGCCGGCCCGACGAGGTCCTCCTCGTAGGTGTAGCCGGCCTCCTCCAGGGCGCGCCGGTAGCCGTCCAGCCTCGCCAGCGCCACCTCCATGTCCGGCGGGCCGGTGATGGTGGCGATCCGGGCGCAGCCGCGCCGCAGCAGATGCCGAACGGCCATCCGCGCGCCACCCGCGTTGTCGGCGTGCACATAGCTGAGGACCTCGTGGTCGTTGCGCCGGCCGGCCAGTACGGAGGGGATCTCCAGGCTTTCCAGCAGACCGGGCAGCGGGTCGTCCCGGTGCACCGCGACGAGCAGCACGCCGTCGACCCGCTGGGCTGCCAGGTAGGCGGCCAGCCGGTCCCGCTCGCGCTGGTTGCGGACCAGGATCAGCAGCAACTGCATGTCGGTCTCGCTGAGTTCGGCCGCGACGCCGCTGATGATGTCGGAGAAGTAGGGCTCGGAGAAGAGCCTGGTCTCGGCCTCCGGGACGACCAGGGCGACGGCGTCGGTCCGGGAGGTGACCAGGGCGCGCGCCGCCCGGTTCGGCACATAGCCGAGTTCGGCGATCGCCGCCTGGACGGCCTCACGGGCTTTGTCGCTCACCCGGGGCGAGCCGTTGACCACCCGGGAGACCGTGCCCCGGCCCACGCCCGCGAGGGCGGCCACCTCCTCCAGGGTCGGCCGTGCCGAGCCCCGCGGGCCACCGCCCGACGCGCCGGCCGTCCCGCTCGCCGTCTGTCCCATCGTCCACCTCTCCAAGACCTCGCCGCCCGGGACCGCCGCGCAGGGCGGGCACCCCGGGGACCATCCTCCTCCACCGCGACAACCGCGACACGACGCGGGTGCGAGGGGCGGAAGACCGCCCCGGCGGGCCATCGGCCGCAGGACACGTTCCCGCAACGGATGGCGCGATCCGCCTTGACACTCGGCCCGATCACCCAGCAACCTTCCTCTAGTGCTTGGGAGCGCTCCCACGGAGGTGCGTTCACCCTAGCGGCCCGCCGCGACCGGGGCCAGGGACCGGGCCTCCGACCCTCGCCGGAGACCCGAACGGTCCACCGGAGGGTCCGGCAACCCATCAGTGACTGATCGTCAAGTACCTGACAGCGCAGTCGAAACAGGCATCGGGGCCCGCGCCGGGCCGGCACCGAAGAACCCCGGCCAGCCCCACAGCCAGACGCCCCACAGCCCGATCCCCCAGGGCGCAGGACCCGAGCTTCAGCAGGACCCGAGCCCGGCGAACCAGAGCCCCGAAGCTCCGGCCACAGCACTTAGCCACCGAGCCCCCAACGCACCAAGCCACCAAGGCACCAAGGCACCAAGGCCCACAACACCGAAGCCCACAGCACCGACCACGTAAAGGCACCGAGGAGAACCCCATGCGTCCCACCACCCGCGCACGCCACCGGGCCGTCCCCGTCACCACCGCCCTGGCCCTCTCCGCCCTCCTGCTCACCGCCTGCGCCGGCGGCTCGGGCGCCGATCCGGCCGCCGGACCGTCCGCCGCGGGCGGCGGCAAGACCACGCTCTCCGTGGGCGACTTCGGCACCTTCGGCTACCGCGAGGCCGGCCTCTACGACGAGTACATGGCCGCCCACCCGGAGATCACCATCCGGTACGAGACCGTCCAGGACGGCCAGAAGTACTGGGACGCCCTGGCTACCCATCTGGCCTCCGGCAGCGGCCTCAACGACATCCAGGCCGTCGAGGTCGGCTACATCGCCCAGGCCACCGGCACGCTCGGCGACAAGTTCACGGACCTCTCCAAGGTGGAGGGCGTGCGGGCCGACGCCTGGCTGCCGTGGAAGGCCAAGCAGGCCACCACCGCCAAGGGCGCCCTGATCGGTCTGGGGACGGACATCGGCCCGATGGCCGTCTGCTACCGCAAGGACCTCTTCGAGCAGGCCGGCCTGCCCACCGACCGCGAGGCCGTCGGCAAGCTGTGGAACGGGGACTGGACGAAGTTCGTCGATGCCGGGAAGCAGTACCAGGCGAAGGCCCCGGCCGGCACCTTCTTCACCGACTCGGCGAGCGGCCTGTTCAACGCGGCCCTCTCCGCGGAGGCCCAGCAGTACTCGGACGCCTCCGGCAAGCTCGTCTACCGGGACAGTCCCGGCGTGAAGAAGGCCTGGACGACCGCCGTGGACGCGTCGCATGCCGGAATCAGCGCCGGGCTGCGGCAGTTCCAGGACGACTGGAACACCGCCTTCACCAACGCCAAGTTCGCCACCGTGGTCTGCCCCTCCTGGATGACCGGCATCATCAGCAAGTACTCCGGTGAATCCGGCCGCGGCAAGTGGGACATCGCGCAGGCCCCGGTGGCCTCCAACTGGGGCGGCGCCTTCCTGACCGTGCCCAAGGCCGGCAAGCACCAGAGGGAGGCGGCCGCCCTGGCCGCCTGGCTGACCGCGCCCGAGCAGCAGGCCAAGGTCTTCGCGAAGGTCGGCAACCTGCCCTCGACCACCGCGGCGCTCGCCCAACCCGCCGTCCAGAACGCCACCTTGGACTACTTCGGCACCACGCCGACCGGCCGGATCTTCGCCGCCACCGCGCAGAACATCGCGACGGCGCCGATCGGCGAACACGACGGCACGGTCAAGACCGCCATCACGGACAACGGGATCCTCGACATCGAGCAGCACGGCACCGACCCGGCCAAGGCCTGGGCCAACGTCACCAAGCTGATCGACGACAAGGTCAACGGCTGAGCGCCACCCCGTCCGGCCGTCCCGGCTCCGGACCCGTCGAGGGTCCGGACCGGCCCGGTCAGTCACTCCCGGAAGGACTCCCCGTGGCCACCACCCACCGGCCCGCGACCGACAGCGGCCCGCCCCCGCCGGCACCCGCGGGCCGCCGCGACGCCGCACCGCCCCGCCCGGCCTGGCGCTCACGCCTGCACCACCTCGACCTCAAGGCCTCCCCCTACGCGTACATCGCGCCCTTCTTCCTCTGCTTCGCGGCCTTCGGCCTGTTCCCCCTGCTGTGGACCGGCTGGCTCTCCCTGCACCGGGTCGACCTGCTCGACCCGGGCGTGATGGAGTGGCGCGGGCTGGGCAACTACACCCGGCTCTGGGGAACGGAGCAGTTCCGCACCGCCCTGCTCAACACCTTCACCATCGGGGTGCTCTCCACCGTGCCGCAGCTGCTGATGGCGCTCGGTCTGGCGCATCTGCTCAACTACCGCCTGCGCGGCCGGGGCTTCCTGCGGGTGGCGGTCCTGGCGCCGTACGCCACCTCGATCGCGGCGGCGACCCTGGTGTTCGTCCAACTGTTCAACCCCGACTACGGGTTGGTGAACTGGCTGCTCTCCCTGGTGGGCGTCGGCCGGACGGACTGGTACGCCGACACCTGGCCCGCGCAGATCGCCGTCTCCACCATCGTCACCTGGCGCTGGACGGGCTACAACACGCTGATCTACCTGGCCGCGATGCAGGCCGTCCCGAAGGACCTCTACGAGGCCGCCAACCTGGACGGCGCCTCCCGCCGCCAGCAGTTCACCCGGATCACCGTGCCGTCGATCCGCCCCACCATCCTGTTCACCGTGATCGTCTCGACCATCGGGGCCACTCAACTCTTCGGCGAGCCGCTGCTGTTCGGCGGCGGCGTCGGGGTCAGCGGCGGCTCGGCCCACCAGTTCCAGACGCTCGGTCTCTACATGTACGAACTCGGCTGGCCGAGCCGCCAGTTGGGCCGGGCGGCCGCGGTCGCCTGGACGATGCTGCTGATCCTGTTGCTGATCGGCGCCGTACAACTGCTGATCGCCCGCCGCAACCGTGCCAAGCAGGGGAGCTGACATGACCGTCACCCTCGACCCCACGCCGGCGGCGCGGCCGTCCCGTTCTGCCGGGCAGCCGTCCCCTCCTGCCGGGCAGCCGTCCAGCAGCCTCGCCGGGGCGTTCCGGGCCGCCCGGCGCCGGCTGCTCCCCGGCGCCGGGGAGCAGGACAAGGCCGGGCCGCTGACCTACGCGGTGCTGATCGCCGCCGCCGTGCTCTCGCTGTTCCCGCTGTACTGGACCTTCGTCGCCGCCTCCTCCACGGGGGAGCGGGTGGCCCAGGCACCGCCGCCGCTCCTGCCCGGCGGATCGCTGTGGTCCAACATCGCCACCGCCTGGGAGCAGGCCGACCTCGGCCGGGCGCTGCTCAACTCCACGGTCGTGGCGGGCTGCGTCGCGCTGAGCACCGTCGCGTTCTCCACCCTGGCCGGCTTCGCCTTCGCCAAGCTGGCGTTCCGCGGCCGGGGCGCGTTGCTGACCCTCGTCGTCGCCACCATGACCATTCCCCCGCAGCTCAGTGTCATCCCGCTGTACCGGATCATCACCGAGCTGGGCTGGGGCAACCAGTTGAAGGCCGTCGTGCTGCCGTCCCTGGTGGCCGCCTTCGGGGTGTTCTTCATGCGGCAGTACCTCGCCGAGGCGCTGCCGGTGGAGCTGATCGAGGCGGCCCGGGTGGACGGCGCCCACAGCCTGCGGATCGTCTGGCACGTCGTGCTGCCAGTGGCCCGGCCCGCGATGGCGGTCCTGGGGATGCTCGTCTTCGTGCAGTCCTGGAACGACTTCTTCTGGCCGTTCGTGGTGCTGACCCAGCGGAACCCGACCGTCCAGGTCGCCCTGTCCGCCATCGGCGGCGGCAGCGCCTACGAGGTCAACCAGGCCGTCATCATGACCGGCGCCCTGATCGGCACGCTGCCGCTGTTGCTGCTCTTCGCCGTCCTGGGCCGGCACATCGTCGGGGGCATCACCGCCGGCGCCGTCAAGAGTTGAGCCGCCCCGCCCACCCCACCCCCACCTCCCGGGAGCATCACGCCATGACCTCCACCGTGCCGCCCGCCCGCACCGCGACCAGCCCCTCCGCCGCCCGCACCCCCTCCGCCGCCCGCACCGCGACTACCGCCCGCACCGCGTCCGCAACGGCACCGACCGCCCGCGCCACCGCCGAATCCCCCTCGCCCGCCCACGCCTTCCCGCCCGCCTTCCGCTGGGGCGCCGCCACCGCCGCCTACCAGGTCGAGGGCGCCGTCCGCGAGGGCGGCCGGACGGCGTCGATCTGGGACACCTTCAGCCACACGCCCGGCCGGACCGCCGGCGGCCAGACCGGCGATCTGGCGGTCGACCACTTCCACCGGTTCCGCGAGGACGTCCGGCTGATGGCCCGGCTCGGCCTCACCTCCTACCGGTTCTCGCTCTCCTGGCCCCGCGTCCAGCCCACCGGCCGCGGCCCCGCCCTCGAAAGCGGCCTGGACTTCTACCGCGCCCTGGCCGACGAGCTCCGGGAACACGGCATCCGGCCGGTCGCCACGCTCTACCACTGGGACCTCCCGCAGCACCTGGAGGACGCCGGCGGCTGGCCCGCGCGCGACAACGCCGAACGCTTCGCCGAGTACGCCTCACTCGCGGCGCGGGCCCTGGGCGACCGGATCGACACCTGGGTCACCCTCAACGAGCCCTGGTGCAGCGCCTTCCTGGGCTACGGCTCCGGTGTGCACGCGCCCGGCCGCACCGACCCCGCCGACGCGCTCCGGGCCGCCCATCACCTCAACCTCGCCCACGGTCTCGCCGTCGGCGCCCTGCGTGCCGCGCTCCCGTCCGCCGCCGAGATCGCCGTCTCCCTCAACCTGCACGCCGTCCGCTCCCTCAGCGGCCACCCCGACGACCTGGCGGCGGCCCGCCGGATCGACGCGGTGGGCAACCGGATCTTCACCGGCCCGCTGTTCACCGGCGCCTACCCGGCGGACCTGCTCGCCGACACCGCCCACCTGGTCGACTGGGAGGCCCTGGTGCGCGACGGCGACCTCGCCGAGATCTCCCGCCCGATCGACCTGCTCGGGCTGAACTACTACACACCCACGGTCGTGTCCGCCACCCGGGACACCGAGGGGGCGACCCGCCACGACGGTCACGGCGAGAGCCGGCACTCCCCCTGGCCGGGCGCCGACGGCGTCGCCTTCCACCGCGCGCCCGGCGAACTCACCGCCATGGGGTGGCCGATCGATCCGACGGGCCTCACCGATCTGCTGACCTCACTGCACCGGGAGCACGGGCTGCCGCTGCTCGTCACCGAGAACGGCGCCGCCTTCGAGGACGTGGTCGGCCCCGACGGCAGCGTCGACGATCCCGAGCGGATCGCCTACCTCAGCGCCCACCTCGCCGCCGTCCACCACGCGATCGAGGCCGGTGCCGACGTCCGCGGCTACTACCTCTGGTCGCTGCTCGACAACTTCGAGTGGGCCTACGGGTACGCCAAGCGCTTCGGCGCCGTCCACGTGGACTACGACACGCTCGCCCGCACCCCGAAGGCCAGCGCCCACTGGTACGCCGAGGTGATCCGCCGGGGCGGCATCGACTGAGCACCGGACGGGCCCGGCCGGTGCGCAAGCCGGCCACCGCCGGCCCGGTTCACGCCCCGCCGGCCCGCTTCACGCCCCCCGGCCCACCGATCCGGCCCAGGACCCGAGGGCACTCCGGTGCACCAGGGCGACGGCCCGGCCGTCGGCCAGCACCAGTGCGGCGTCCTGGCCGGGCCCGAGCGCCTCCCGGGCCTCCGAGAGCGGCTGACCGACCCCGACCGTCGGCAGCGCGGGGCCCAGCACCGAGGTGACCGGGCCGTCCGGGGCGGCCCGGCCCTCGGCGACCGCACGCTCGACGGCGGCCGCGGAGAGGGAGCCGAGCACCTCCGTGGCGCTGATGCCGTACGGCCGGGCCGGGCGGGCCAGCACGACGGGCGCGATGCCGCCGGGCACCGCGCGCAGCACGGCCAGGGCCTCGGCCAGCGAGGCGTCCGAGGCCACCGTGACCGGCCCGCCGGGCCGACCCGCACCGGGCCCGGTACCGACACCGGCCACTGCCCCGGCGTGGAATCCCGCGGCGTCGAGCACGGCCCGGACGGTGGGTTCGGTGTCCTCGGCGCCGCGCGGCTCCTCCAGGAACCCCCACCGACGCAGCCAGTCGTCGCTGTACAGCTTGGAGAGGTAGGACCGGCCGGAGTCCGGCAGCAGCACCACCACGAGGTCCTCCGGCCCGAGCCGGCGCGCCACCCGGAGCGCGGCCGCCACCGCCGTGCCCGAGGACGGGCCGGCCAGCAGTCCCTCCTCCCGGGCCAGCCGCCGGGCGGTCAGCAGCGACTCCCGGTCCGGGATCCGCTCGAACCGGTCGACGGCCTCACGGTGGTAGGACTCCGGCCAGCGGTCCTCGGCCGTGTCCGGGTGGAGGAAGTGGCCGATGCTCTCAACGAAGTACGGGCTGCCGTCGCCCCCGGCGTAGCTGGAGGACTCCGGGTCCGCGCCGATCACCGTGACGCCGCCGCCGGAGGCCTTCTTGAGGAAGGCGCCGGTGCCGCTGATCGTGCCGCCGGTCCCGACCCCCGCCACGAAGTGGGTCACCCGGCCCCCGGTCTGCTCCCAGACCTCGGGCCCGGTGGTCCGCACATGCGCGTCGGGGTTGGCAGGATTGTCGTACTGGTTGGCCAGCCAGGCGCCGGGGATCTCCTCGGCGAGCCGCCGCACCACGTTGAACAGGTGGTCCGGGTCCTCCGCGGGCACCGCGGTCGGGGCGAGCACCACCTCCGCGCCGTAGGCCCGCAGGATGTCCGACTTCTCCGCGGCGGACCGGTCGGAGACGCAGGCGATCACCCGGTAGCCGCGCTGTCGCCCGACGATGGTGAGGCCGATCCCGGTGTTGCCGGAGGTCGCCTCGATGATCGTCCCGCCGGGGCGCAGCAGGCCGTCCCGCTCGGCCGCCAGCACCATGGACAGCGCGGCCCGGTCCTTCACGCTCCCGCCGATGTTCAGGAACTCCGCCTTGGCGTAGACGGGGGCGGCGAGGCCGGCACCGAGCCGGGCCAGCCGGAACAGCGGTGTCCCGCCGATCGCGTCGACCACCGATTCGTGGACCGTCATGCGACTCCTTGTCCCGTTACCCCGCCCCGCGCGACCGTCGCCGTGGCGGCCGCCACGAACGCTGCGGTCATGGCGAACGCTGGGGTCGTGACGAACGCTGCGGCCGTCGCGGCCGCCGGGAGGAAAGGCTTCCACCGGACGCTCGCCCGCCGCAAGAGGACCCGCTGGCGCCCCGGTGGGCCGGGTCACGCCTCCTGGGTGTCCAGCCAGTGCAGCAGGACGGCGCGCTCGGCGACGGTTCCGGTGGGGTTCCCGGGGTCCAGCGCCCAGTGCCGGATCCGCCGGACGGTCTCCAGGTCGAGGTCGAGGTAGAGCCGCCAGTGCGCGCGGGGGTGGTAGTCGGGGTCGTGCGGGTCGTCACAGCGGTGGCAGTGGGTGAAGAAGGCGTCCACCATCCGGTGCGCGATCAGCTCGTCGGACATGGAAGCCGCGTTCCCTCGCTCGATGCGTGACGCCGGCCTCCACGGGCCGGCGCTTCCCCTCCAGGGTGCGTGGCGGCCTGCCCCGGACGGGAGGGACGAACGTCCCGCGGACCACCCCGGACACGCCGAAGGCCCGGTACCCGTGGGGGTGGGTACCGGGCCGGTTCCGGGGCCAGGGGGGTGGCGGTCAGCCGCGGCCCGAGGACCGCTGGGTGCGGCGGGAGACCGAGTCCAGGACGACGGCGGCCAGCAGCACGGCGCCGGTGATCATGTACTGGATCGCCTGGGCGGCGTGCACCATGTCCAGGCCCGTGGTGATGGACTGGATGACCAGGATGCCGAGCAGGGCCGACCAGGTCTTGCCGCGTCCGCCGAAGAGGCTGGTGCCGCCGATGACGGCGGCCGCGATGGCGCTCATCAGCACGTTGCCGCCGCCCAGCGTCTTGTCCGCCGAGCCCTGCTGGGAGGCGATGAACAGACCGCCGAGACCGGCCAGGCCGGCCGAGATCATGAAGACCGAGATCCGGACCCGGGCGACGTTGATGCCCGCCCGGCGGGCGGCCTCGATGCCACCGCCGACCGCGAAGATCTGCCGGCCGTAGGAGGTGCGGCGCAGCACGAAGTCGGTCAGCACGACGACGCCCAGCAGGATCACCAGCGGCAGCGGCAGGCCGCTGTCCTGGTTGAGGGTGTAGGCACCGGCCAGGGCGAGCACCGCGAGGGCGCCGGTGCGCAGCGCTATCTCGCCGGTGGTGCGGGCGGGCAGGCCGGCGGCGGTGCGGCGGCGGGCGTCCAGGAGCTGGCCACCGAGGAACAGGACGATCGCGAGGACGGCGGCCAGCCAGGCGAAGGCGATGTCGCCGTCGCCGAGGAAGTAGTTGTCCAGGTTGGCGACGACCCCGTCGTTGATGTTGTTGACGGTGCCGAGCTTGCCGAGCACGTAGTCCTGCAGACCGCTCCAGGCGAGCATGCCGGCCAGGGTGACGACGAAGGCCGGCACGCCGATCCTGGCGAAGAAGAAGCCGTGCAGCGCGCCCATGGCCACCGCGGCGGCGATGGCGAGCAGGATCGCCAGCCCCTCGTTGAGCCCCTGGCGCACCGCCAGGACGGAGGTGATGGCCGAGCAGACGCCCGCGATGGAGCCCAGCGAGAGGTCGATCTCGCCGAGCAGCAGGACGAAGACCACACCGACCGCGATCAGGCCCGGTCCGGCGATCCACTTGGTGATGTTGGTCAGGTTGTCGGCCTGGAGGAAGTGGCCGGTGACGCTCTGGAAGATGACGGCGATGAGGACCAGGCCGATGACGACGGGCAGCGAGCCGAGGTCGCCGCTCTTGATCCTGCGGCGGAACTCCTCCAGGTAGCCGGCGACGCCGCCCTGGCGGACCAGCAGGCGCGGGTCCACCGCCGGTGCCGGGGCGTTGGTGGGGGTGGTCTGGCTGGTGCTCACTTCGCTTCCTCCGCGATACGTGCCTGGCGCCGGGTGACGGCGTTGTCGGTGGCGCCGGTGATGGCGGAGATGATCTCCTCGGGCGAGGTGCCGGCGACCGGGAAGACCCCGTTGTTGCGGCCCAGGCGCAGGACGGCCACGGTGTCGGCCACCGCCCGGACGTCCGCCATGTTGTGGCTGATCAGGATCACGCCGAGGCCGCGCCGGCGCAGCCGCTCGACCAGGTCGAGGACCTGGGCGGTCTGCTCGACGCCGAGCGCCGCGGTCGGCTCGTCGAGGATCACGACCTTCGGGTCGCCGACCAGGGCGCGGGCGATCGCCACGACCTGGCGCTGGCCCCCGGAGAGGGCGGCGATCGGGATCCGCACGCTGGGGATCCGGATCGAGAGGGTGTCCAGCAGCTCCTTGGCGCGCCGTTCCATGGCGACCTCGTCCAGCGTGCCGAAGCGGCGCAGCTCGCGGCCCAGGAAGAGGTTGGCGACGACGTCGAGGTTGTCGCAGAGCGCGAGGTCCTGGTAGACGGTGGCGACGCCGAGTGCCTGGGCGTCCTGGGGGCGGGTGACGCGCACCGCGCGCCCCTCCCAGGTGATTTCACCCTCGTCGATCGGGTGAACTCCTGCGATCGTCTTCACCAGGGTGGACTTGCCGGCGCCGTTGTCGCCGACCAGCGCGACGACTTCGCCGGCATGGACGTCGAGGTCGACATCGGTGAGCGCCTGGACAGCGCCGAAGCGCTTGGAGACCGCGCGCAGCGCCAGTACGGGTGCGCCTGTCACGTGAACCATCTCCTGCGGGGTAGTGCGTGGGGTGGGGTGGGGTTCCGGCGCGGGCAGGAGGGCCGGCGCTCCCCGGGTGGGTCGGGGAGCGCCGTGGCCGTCGTGCCCGGCGGGCGCGCTACTTGACGCCGGCGGCGGTGCAGGCGGCGGCGAAGTCCGCGGTGCAGATGTCGGCGGCCTTGTAGAGGCCGTCGGCGATGACGGTGTCGTTGATGTTGGTCTTGGTGACGACCTTGGGCTCCAGCAGCTTGGCCGGGATGCCCTTGTCGGTGTCGCTGTCCACCGTGGTCGGCGCCGCGGCCTTGAGGTCCTTGCCCTGCAGGAGGTTCACGGCGAGCTCGGCGGCGCTGTCGGCGAGCGGCTTGTAGGCCTTGTAGATGGTGTACGCCTGGTCACCGGCGACGATCCGCTGGACGGCGTCGAGACCGGCGTCCTGGCCGCCGACCGGCACGGAGACGCCCGCGGCCTTCAGCTGGGTGATGATGGCGCCCGCCATGCCGTCGTTGGCGGAGTAGACGGCCTGGAAGCCGTCCTTGCCCAGCTGGGTGATGGCGGCACCGGTCTTCTGGCCGGCGACGGTGGGCTTCCACTCGCCGGACTGCTCGTAGACCACCTTCTTGACCTTGCCGTCGAGCACCTTGTGCGCGCCGGACTTGAACTTGGCCGCGTTCGGGTCGGCCTCGTCGCCGTTGATCATGACGATGTTGGCGTCGGCGGCCTTGGCGCCGAGCGCGTCCAGCAGCGCCTGGCCCTGCAACTCGCCGACCTTCTCGTTGTCGAAGGAGACGTAGGCCGAGACCGGGCCGGTGGCGAGCCGGTCGTAGGCGATGACCTTGACGCCCTTGTCCGCCGCCTCCTTCACCCAGGACTGGGTGGACTTGGCGTCGAAGGCGTCCAGGATGATCACCTTCACGCCCTGGGCGATCAGGGTGTCGAACTGCTGCTTCTGCTTGGCGGCGCTGCCCTCGGCGTTGCTGTACTGCACCTTGCAGTCCGGGCAGAGCGCGGTGACCTTGGCCTCGATGAACGGCCGGTCGAAGGACTCGTAGCGGGTGGAGGAGGCGTTCTCCGGGAGCAGCAGGCCGATGGACTTGCTGTCCCCGGAGCTCGCGCTGTCCTTCTTGTCACTGCCGGCCTTGCCGCAGGCGGCCAGCGAAAGGGCCATCGAGACCGCGGCGGTGCCAATGACGACGCGACGCACAGTTGCGTTCATGTGGGGAGTGCCTCCGTGACGGTGCCGCAGCGCTGCGGCGGGGTGGGAGGAGTTAATCCGGCTTCGGCATATGACGTCAATAAGTAAATCCAAGCCCTCACGAATCAGATCTGTTCGTTATCTTCATGAACGCCAACTCGTCATTGACGCTTGGAGGAACCTCCGAGTATCAATCTGGCAGGACATGACAGAACGGACAAATGACTACGGCCTGATGGCTTTCACCTGGTGCGAACCTCAGAAGTGGCCAGAGAACCCAGCCAGCCACTCGTCCACCCCTTGACCGCTGCACTCTTGACAAGAACAGAGCAAAGTGCCCTGTGTGTTCAAGAGTTAGATCAACAGGGGCGGAAGACTGCGGATCTGACGCCCAGTCGGCGGCAACCGGGAGCGGCGACCGGGCCCGGAACCGCCCGGGCGCGGTGCCGGACAGGCGGTGGAAGGCGCCGCGAGCGCGCACGGGGTGCTGTCACCGGCCCGCCGACCCCTTGGCGACGGCCGGGCCGGGCGCCCCGGAGAGGCCCCCTATCCCCGGCCGTCCCCCGCCGGCCGGGCCGGGCCCCCCTCGGCCGGCTCCGGACGTCCGGTCGGCAGGTCACGCACGGCGGTCAGCACGCGGACCTCGCCGCCCGGACGGCGAGGTCCGCGACGGCGAGGTCCGCAGCGAGAAGGTCCGCGACGAGAAAGGCGGCGATGAGAGAGGCGGCGGCGAGAAAGGCGGCGATGAGAAGGTGCGCGACGGCGGGGTCCGCGACGCGGCGGCGGTCAGCCCTCAGCCCTCAGCCCCACCACTGCTCCGGAACGGCGGCCGCCCCCGGCGGGCCGTCCGGCCGCGCCGCCTCCTCCCCCGCCCCCGGCCCGGCCGTCACCAGCAGCTCGCCGGCCCCGGCCTCGGCCACCCGGTAGCCGGACTCCCGGAGCACCACGGCGACCGCTCCGGTCATCGCCGAACGGATGCCCTCGGCCGGCGGGGACCCGGCACCCTCCCCCCGGTCCGTGCCCTCGGCCGCGCCGGGCTCCGCGTCCCGGCCGGCGTCCTGGTCCGCGCCCGGTGACCAGCCGACCACCACACCCTGGGGCCGGTGGCCGATCCGCAGGCCCGAGGGGCCCCGCTCGGTGTCGAACCCGGCACGGGCCAGGGCCGCTGTCACGTCCTCGAAGAGTTCCCGGTGATCCACCATTGGCGCAGCGTAGGCCGGGGACCGCGCCCTCCCCACGTACGGCGCGCGCCGAAACGGTTCACCGCCCCGGCAACAGCACCCGAGCGCACCATTCCCGGCCCTCCGACGGCCGGTCAGCGGCCCGGTCACCCCCGGACGCGCCGACACGAGCGGCCGTCCGGGCCGATGGACGTGCACAGTCGGCCCCCTGCCGACAGCATGACAGAGTAAGCGCTCCATCACTTTGAGCAACGGGGCCAGCGGGTCGGCGGATCCGCGCGCCGGCGACCCCGGCGGCCCCGTATCGAGAGGTCCCATGATCACATCACTCCGCCGGCCGGCAGCTCCGCAGGCGGGCTCCCCGGACGGTACGCAGCGGACGCCGGGGAGCCCGTCGTGAGAGCCGACCAGCAGTCGCGCCCGGGACCGGTCACCAGCACACGCTCGGCACCCGCGAACAAGGCCGAGGCCCTCGCCGACTGGGCCGACGGCCGGCTGGGCATCTACGCCCTGTCCAAGTCCAACCTGCGCAAGATCTTCCCGGACCACTGGTCCTTCATGCTGGGCGAGATCTGCCTGTACACCTTCGTCATCATCATCCTGACCGGCGTCTGGCTGACCTTCTTCTTCCAGCCGTCGATGGCCGAGGTGACCTACGAGGGCTCGTACATCCCGCTCCGGGGCATCCTGATGTCCGAGGCGTACGCGTCGACGGTCGACATCAGCTTCGACATCCGGGGCGGCCTGCTGATCCGGCAGATCCACCACTGGGCGGCGATCGTGTTCGTCGCCGCGATGCTGGTGCACATGATGCGCGTCTTCTTCACCGGCGCGTTCCGCAAGCCGCGCGAGATCAACTGGATCTTCGGCGCGCTGCTGCTGTTCCTCGGCATGTTCGACGGCTTCATGGGCTACTCGCTGCCCGACGACCTGCTCTCCGGCACCGGCATCCGGTTCATGGAGGGCGCGGTGCTGGCCGTCCCGCTGGTCGGCACGTACCTGCAGTTCTTCATCTTCGGCGGCCAGTTCCCGGGCTTCGTGATCGTGCCCCGGCTGTTCACCGTGCACATCCTGCTGATCCCGGGGATCATGCTGGGCCTGCTGGTGGCCCACCTGATCCTGGTCTTCTACCACAAGCACACCCAGTTCTCCGGGCCCGGCCGGAAGGAGGAGAACGTCGTCGGCATGCCGCTGATGCCGGTCTACATGGCCAAGGCGGGCGGCTTCTTCTTCCTGGTGTTCGGCATCATCAGCGCGATGGCGGCGATCGCCACCGTCAACCCGATCTGGGCCTACGGCCCGTACCGGCCGGACCAGGTCTCCACCGACGCCCAGCCGGACTGGTACATGGGCTTCTCCGAGGGCCTGATCCGAATCATGCCCGGCTGGGAGATCGGCCTCTGGGGCCACACCCTCAACATGGGTGTCTTCGTGCCACTGATGATCTTCCCCATGGTCCTGGTCGCCATCTGGTCCTACCCGTTCCTGGAGGCCTGGGTCACCGGTGACAGACGCGAGCACCACATCGCGGACCGCCCGCGCAACGCGCCCGTGCGGACGGGCTTCGGCGCCGCCTGGATCAGCCTCTACGTGATCCTGCTGATCGGTGGCGGCAACGACCTGATCGCCACCCACTTCCACCTGTCGATCAACGCCATCACCAACGCGGTGCGGATCGGCTTCTTCGTCGTCCCGGTGGTGGTCTTCGTGATCACCAAGCGGTGGTGCCTGGGCCTCCAGCGGCGCGACAAGGAGAAGGTGCTGCACGGCCGCGAGACCGGCGTCATCAAGCGGCTGCAGCACGGCGAGTTCATCGAGGTGCACGCGCCGCTCCCGCAGGGCCGGCTGTACACGCTCACCTCGCACGAGCAGCCGCAGCCGATGGAACTGCCGACCGAGGTGGACGAGAACGGGGTGGCCCGCCGGGCCGGCCTGCTCACCCGCACCCGGGCGAAGTTCTCGCGCGGCTTCTTCGGCCGGGGCAGCCAGATCGCCAAGCCGACCGCCGAGGAGCACGAGGAGATCACCAGCGGCCACGGCCACCACTGACCTCCGGCACCCCGTACGACCGGGCCCGCCACGCCGTCCAGCGCGTGGCGGGCCCGTCCCGTGCGCTCACCCCGGGCGGGCGCAGGGTCCGGGCACCCCGGACGGCCCGGGAGCGCGGTCGGATCAGGCCCGGGCGCGCGGCCGGGGCGGTCGGATCAGGCCCGCAGCGCGGCCGGCACCGCCGCGAGCAGGGCGGCGGCGAGCGCCACCGAGACACAGAGGGCCGCCCAGCGCGCGCAGATCCGCCGGCACTCGCTGCGGTAGCGGGCCGCCAACTGGCGGCACCGCTCCACCGCCCGGTCGACGACGTCCTCGGCATAGCGCAACCGGTCCGCCGCGTAGGCCCGTTCGAGGTCCTCCCGTTCGCCGGGCGACAGCCAGGGGAACCGGCCCGCGAAGGCCTGCGCGTCCCGCTCGGCCGCCGCCACCTCGGCCTCCCAGGCCAGATAGCCCTCCAGCCGGGCGATCTCCACCCGGGCGTCCACCCGTGGCCGCGCCGGCCCGGCACCCTTGCCCGGCCGAGGGCTCCGCCCTCTCGGCGGGCGCTGTCTGCCACCCATGACCGCTCCTTGTCCAGCACCCGGGCACCGCGGCGAGCAGCACTGCGGCAGCGGCGCGCACCTGTCGATTCGGCCGGCCGACCGCTCCGCCGGGGACGAGACCCGGAAGCCGATCGCGCCGCAACCACGCAACTACTATCAGTGACCTCCCGTGGCCAGCGGGACGACTCGCCGGTCCCGACCGGACGGCGGGGCGCCCGACCGGCGGCCCGCGCCGGGCCGATCGGCACGGCGCCCCCCATGAAGAGAGGCGCGACCCGAGGCATGCGGACCAGGTAGCGCGCACCCCGGGAACGAGCGACACGCTCCGCACATGAACGTGTACCATCAGCGATCACGGCGGCGCTCTGCCCGGCCGCCGGCCCGGCCTGCCCCGGCCCGCCCGGGGCGCGAACCAGGAGGTCAGCCATGCCCGACGCCGGTCGGTTCAGCGAGTTGGGCGAGCAGGGCTCGCGGGCGGTCATGGAGGCGGCCGCGGTGCTGGAGCGCGAGCTGTCCCTCGGGCTGGCGGACGCCAAGGCGGCCGGCGACCGGCTGACCGGTGAACACCGCGTCGACCAGGAGGAGTTCGACCAACTGGTGCGCCGGGTGTCGGAGAACACCCATCAGTTGATCGACGCCGTCAGCACCCGACTGCTCGGCAGCACCACCGGCGACGCGGCCGAGCAGACCCAGCGGCTCGCCACCAACGCGCACGACGTCCTCGACCTGCTGCTCAACCTCAGCTCGCTGGCGCCCGCGTTCGCCAACCGGTCGATGGAGGGCACCTTCGGGCCCCGGCAGAGCCCGGCCGAGCACCCCGGCGAGGCGGAAGGCCGGCACGGGTGACGGCCGCCGCCAGGCCGCTCGCCGACCCCACCCCCCTGGTCGAGCGGCTCCTGACCCGGCACCGCGAGCGCACGGTCGCGGAGCTGCTGCGCCACATCCCCGAACAGAGCCCGCCGTACCTGTACGAGCTGGCGGCCGACTACCCGGCCCGGCCGTGCAAGGGGCTGCGGGCCGCGCTCTGCCTGGCCACCTGCGCCGCGTTCGGCGGTGACCCCGAGCGGGCGCTGAACCCCGCCGTCACGGTCGAGCTGTTCCACAACGGCTTCCTGATCCACGACGACATCCAGGACGGCAGCGAGCTGCGCCGGGGCGCGCCGACGCTCTCCGCCGAGCACGGCGTCGAGGTCGCGCTGAACGTCGGGAACGCGACCAACCTGCTCGGCCTCCGGCGGCTCATGGCCAACCGGCGCGAGCTGGGCGGCGAACTGGCCTGGCGGCTGTTCGAGGAGACCGAGCTGATGTACCGCCAGTCGTTGGAGGGGCAGGCCCTGGAGATCGCCTGGATCCGCGACAACACCTGCGACCTGGTGCCCGCCGACTACTACCGGATGTGCCTCAAGAAGACGTCCTGGTACACCTTCCTCTACCCGTGCCGCAGCGGCCTGCTGGTGGCCGAGGGCGCGAGCGCCGACGCCGCCCGGCTGGACCGGTTCGGCTGGTACCTGGGTGCGGCGTTCCAGATCCAGGACGACGTGCTCAACATCGTCGGTACCGAGGCGGAGTACGGCAAGGAGATCGCCGGGGACCTCTGGGAGGGCAAGCGCACCCTGCTGCTGATCCACCTGCTGGAACGCTGCGCCCCGGCCGAACGCACCCGCGTCGTGGAGTACCTCAGCCGCACCCGGGCGCAGCGCGGGCCCGACGCGGCGCAGGAGGTGGGCTGGCTGCTCGACCGGATGACGGCGTACGACTGCGTGGAGAGTGCCCGGCAGGCGGCGGCCGGGCTGGTGGACGCCGCCGAGCGGGAGATCACGGCGGTACTGGCGGCGGCTCCGGACCTCGTCGAGCCGTCCGGGGAGGCCGCCGAGGCGCGGGAGTTCCTGCTGGCCCTGCCCGACTTCACGGTGGCCCGCGGCCGCTGACCCGGCCGCCCGACCCCGTGGCGGCCACGCCCGTTGCCCCGCCGTTCACTTCGCCTCCCTAGGATCCGCGAGCCGGTTCCCCGGCCGGGGAACCGGCCGCGCGAGGATCGGCGTCACCGGGGACGACACCGCGTCCGTGCGGTGCGAACCTGGGGGTGGGGTGGCGGATGTCCATACGATCCGGGCTGCTCGGACTGGAGCGGCTCGCCCGGTCGCTGCCGGCCGGAGTGGACCTGTACCAGCTGCGGCCGGACGGCCGCGTCCTGATCGCCGACCGGGACGGCGCCCGGGAGTTGGGACCGGACCGCGCGCACGGGGCGGCCGGCGAGGAGCTGCTGCGCTTCATCGACGAGGGGCAGTTCGCCCACTACCTGGTGGGTGACGCCAAGACCTCGCCCGAGCGGCCGTCCAACGCCACCTACAAACTCGGCATCGTCGCCCCGCACAGCGCGTTCACCCCGCACGCCCACGGCGGCGAGCACCTGGTGCTGAGCCTCGGCCACGCCGCCTGCGGGCTGTACGACGCCGAGCGCCGCCGGGTGGTGGACGTCCCGCTGACGCCCGGGCTGCTGATCCGCATCCCCGAACTGATGCCGCACTCGTTCGCCAACCGGGGCTCCGGGCCGCTCAACATCCTCGCCGCCAACACCGGGTTCGGCATCGACCACGAGGACTACGCGATCACCGCGGCCGAGGCCGAACGCCGCGAGGACGGTCAACTGGCCGCCGCGCTCCGGGAGGTGGAGCGGAGCCGGCGCCCGGGTACGGTCGGTCCCAGGGAGCGGCTGGCCGCCCGGCTGCGCCGTTTCGCCGCGACGCTGGAGACCCCGCGATGATCTGCCCGCACTGTGAGAAGAACCTGCTGCAGCGGAACCGCTCCCGGCACACGTGCGGCTACTGCCGCAAGCCGTTCGCCCTGGACCCGAAGGTGGAGGGAGCCGGGCTGCACGACCTCCGGATCCGCCGGCTCACCACCAAGCTGACCGGCGCGGGCGAACTGGTCTGCACCGTCGACCAGTTGCACTACGCGGCCGAGCGTCGCGGGCGGCCCGACCCGGCCTTCCGGGGGAGCCGGGGCAGCGCGGGCTGCCTGGGCGTGCTCGGGGCCGGCGCGCTGATCGGCGCCCTGGCCCTGCACGGCACCGCGATCGCGCTGCTCGCGCTGGCCGGGGCCGCTCTGCTCGGGTTCGCCGTACGGCAGGTGGTGCTCTCCGACCAGCCGGCGCCGCCCCGGGAGCACGGCACGCGCTGGAGCGCCGGTGCCTTCCACGACGCCGTGGTGCCGCGTTGGAAGGAGGTGTACACCGACCTGCCCGCCGGGCTGGTCGAGGACGCCCTGGTCCACCCCGGACCGCCGGTGGCCGACCCGGCGTTCGTCCTGCTCTGCCCGGACCGCACCGTCACGGCCTTCCTGCACGCCAACCGCTACCCTCGGCGCCACCGCGCGCTGCTCGCCGCCGACCTGCGCGCCGTCCCCGGCGGCCTGCCCGTGGTCGTCCTGCACGACGCCTCGCCGCAGGGCTGCCTGCTGGTCGCCGACGTCCGGGCCCGGTACCCCGGCCGCCGGGTGCTCGACGCCGGGCTGCCGGCCCGCGCGGTGCTGGCCGCCGAGGCGAAGTCCGTCGTGCTGCGCGACCCGTTCCGCGCCCCCGAGTTGCAGCTCCGGCTGGAGCGGGACGCCACCTGGCTGACCCCGACCGAACTGGCGTGGTACGCCGAGGGCTGGTGGAGCCCGGTGGCCGCGGTGACGCCGAAGCGGCTGATGGCGATCGCCGTCCGGGCCGCCGAGCACGTCGTGGAGCCGGCCACCCGCGTCCCGCCACAGAACTCGCCGGTGCCGGGGGTGACGCGGGCCCGTCCGGAGGATCCGGCCGAGACCCGCCGCCGGGCCCTCGCCGTCGGCTTCCTGACCTGGCCCGAGACAACCTCCGGGCCACACCGAAAGGGCACCGCATGACCCTCCCGCCGTCACCCCGGCCCCCGCGCCGCCGGCCGCTGCGCCTGCTCCTGGACGGCGCCCTGACCGTCGCCGCCGACCGGGCGGGCGCGCCCGGCGGCCTGCGGTACACCGAGCGCCAGCTGTACTACGAGCTGTGCCGCGTCCTCCAGCCGCTGCACTCCGGACCGCGCCGGATCCCGTACACGCTGGCACCGCCGGTGCGCTACGCCCGGTTCGCCGAGGCGGTGGCGCAGCGCCGCGCCGAACTGCCGGGCCTGCTGCCGCCCTTGGCGCCGGTCGCGCCGGTCGCGGCGGTGGCGCGGGAGCCGCGGGCCGGCGCCGAGAGCGACCTGTACGACTACGGGCTGCCCCGGCTGCTGGTCTGCCAGAGCCGGGAGATCACCGCGATGCTGATCGCCAACGATCTGCACCTGGAGGCCGCCTGCCCGGTCGTCGCCGCCGCCGAGCTGCCGCTCGACCCACGGCTGGTCGCCGCCCTGGCGCGGGCCGGGGGCGCGGTGGTGCACGTGCTGCACGACGCCAGCCCGGCCGGGCTCGCCTGCTTCGAGCGGGTCCGCGACGCCTTGCGCGGGGCGGGCGGGCCGGGCGGCGCCGTCCGGGTCCGGTCGATGGGGCTGGTCCCCCGGCACGCCGTCACCCTGCACCTGACCGCCGGCCGCGGCCCGCGGCCGTACCGGGGGCCGCTGCCCGCCGGGCTGCGGCCCGAGGAGCGTGCCTGGCTCGGCAGCGGCCGGACCATCGAACTGGCCGCCGTCGGCCCCGCCCGGCTGCTGCACACCGTGATCCGCCAGCTCCGGGGCGGCGCCGCCGGACCCCGGCGGGCGCCCGTCCACCGCCGGGTCCGCGCCGCGCGCTCCACCGGCTTCCTGACCTGGCCCACCGCCTGACCCTCCGCCCGGCCCTCCGCCGGAGGGCTCCCGGACACTTTGAGGACTCCCGACCATGACGCAGCCACGCCACCTCGGCTACAGCGACGAACTGCTGGCGGACGGCACGGTGCACCGGCGCTACGAGGACGGCCGCAGCGAGTGGCGCCGGCGCGGGCCCGCGCGCCTCGTGCACTGGCACGACAGCGACGGCCTGGCCGGCACCGACGAACCGCTCGGCAAGGACCTGGTCAAGCGCCGCCACACCGACGGCACCGTCCGCTACGGCCGCGACATCGGCTACGGCCGGACCGTCTGGGCCCGCGGTGAGCTGGTCACCGTCAACCGCACCGCCTTCAGCGGCCGGCTCGGCGTGGTGCTCGGCGCGCTCGGGGTGGCCGGCGCCGCCGGCGTCGCGGTCTCCCAGTTCCCGCCGCTGGAGCTGAGCGAGGCCGAGGAGGAGCGGCTGCGCGAGCAGGCCCGCGCCCAGGCCGCCGGCTCCTCCGGCGGCGACGGCGGGGGCGGGTCCTCCGACGACAGCTCCTCCGACGACACCGGCGGCCCGGACGGCTCCGACGACGCCGACTTCGGCGGCGGCTGGGACGGCTCCTCCGACGACGGCTGGGACGGCGACGACTTCGGCTGAGCCCGCGCCCGCCCGCGCGCAGAGCCGGGCGCCCGGACCAGGGCCCCGGACCAGGACGCCCGGACCAGGACGCCCGACCACCGCCCCACCCAGTGAAAGGCAACCTCCCGCATGGCTCGCTGCTGCGCCTGCGCGGGCCCCGACCCCGATCGGGCCCGCACCCACCTCGCCACCCTGACCGGCGCCGCCCCCGGGCCCGCCCAGGCCGCCCTGATCGGCACCGAGCCCGGCTTCGCCACCGGCCCGTTCACCGCCGACGGGGTCACCGCCGTCGGCGAGGTGACCCTGCACAACCGCGCCGAGCTGCTCGCCGCCCTCGCCGCCGACGGCTCCCCGGCACCCGCCGACCGCCCCGACGGCGAGCTGCTGCTCCGGCTCTGGCGCCGCCTCGGCGCGGAGGGCGTCCGGCTCGCCGACGGCCTGTTCGTCCTGGTCGTGGTGGACGGCGCCGACCTCGTGCTGATCCGCGACCACGTCGGCGCCCGCACCGTCTTCTACGCCCGCGCCGACGGCTGCTGGGCCGCCTCCACCTCGCTGCGCGCGCTGCGGCACTGGCCCGCGCTCGGCACCGGCGTCAACCTGGCGGCCGTCCGCTCCTTCCTCACCTTCGCCTACCTGCCCGGCGAGGAGACCCTGCTGCGCGGCGTCCACGAGGCCCTGCCCGGCCGGATCCTGCGCCTGGCGGCGGACGGCACCGTACACCAGGAGCAGTACTGGGAGCCGGCCGAGCTGCTCCCCGACGAGGCCGACACCCTGCCGCCCGCGGAGTACGCCCGACAGCTGCGCCTCCTCCTGGAGCAGGCCACCGCCCGCCGGCTGCCGGCCGGCGAAGCCGTCGCGGTCCTGCTCTCCGGCGGCGTCGACAGTTCGCTCGTCACCGCGCTGGCCTCCCGGCTGCACGACCACCCGGTGCACACCTACTCGATCAGCTTCGGCGACGACCTCCCCAACGAGCTCGGCTACTCCGGCCTGGTCGCCGGGCACTGCGGCACCCGCCACCGGGTGCTCACCGTCTCCGGCGCCGAGGTCGCCGCCCGGCTGGCCGACACCGTCGCCCTGCTCGACAGCCCGGTCGGCGACCCGCTGACCGTCCCCAACCTGATGCTCGCCGAGGCCGTCGCGGGTGACGGCCTCGGCGTCTCGCTCAACGGCGAGGGCGGCGACCCGGTCTTCGGCGGCCCGAAGAACCTGCCGATGCTCGTCCACGAGATGCACCGCGACGACCCGGCGCCGGACGTCCGGGCCGAGGCGTACCTGCGGTCCTACCGCAAGTGCTACGAGGACCTGCCCCGGCTGCTCACGCCCGCCGCGCTGCGGGCCCTGGAGAGCGAACCGCCGCCCCGCCGGTTCGTCGCCCCCTACCTCGGGCCCGGCCCGATGCACTCGCTGCTGAACCGGCTGCTCCACTGCAACCTGCGGACCAAGGGCGCCCACCACATCCTCACCAAGGTCGAGCGGCTCACCGCCTCGCAGGGCGTCCAGGGCCGCTCCCCGCTCTTCGACCGGCACGTGATCGACCACGCCTTCGCCACCCCGCCGACGCTCAAGCTCCACGGCACCGTCGAGAAGTGGGTGCTCAAGGAGGCCGTCCGGGACGTCCTGCCGGCGACGGTCACCGACCGCCCCAAGAGCGGCATGCGGGTACCGGTCCAGCAGTGGCTGCGCGGCCCGCTGCGCGACCTCTCCGGTGAGCTGCTGCTCGGCCGCACCGCCCGCGAGCGCGGCCTCGTCCGGCCCGAGACCGTCCGCACCTGGATGCGCCGCGAGGGGACCTTGCTGCCGCGCCAGGGCGGCAAGCTCTGGCTCGTCCTCACCCTCGAACTCTGGCTCCGCGCCTACGACCTGTGAACCCGCTCCATGAGAGGCCCCCGCGTATGGACCTGATCGACCCCCGCACCGGCGCCGTCCGCGGCAGCCTGGACCCGGCCCGCGCCGAGCGCGTCACCGAGACCGTCGCCGCCGCCCGGCTCGCCACCGCGCCCTGGCGGGCGCTCACCCCGCGCGAGCGCGAGCGCCGGCTGGACGCCCTCGCCGACCTGATCGAGCGGCACCTCGGCGAGTACACCGAGCTGGAGCGGGCCGGCACCGGCAAGCCGGCGGACGAGGCGGCCGGCGAACTGCGCGACGTCGCCGACCTGTTCCGGTTCTACGCGGGCGCCGCCCGGGCGGGGACGGCGCCCGCCGCCGGCCGCTACCTGCCCGGCCACGAGAGCTGGGTGCGCTGGGAGCCGGTCGGCGTGGTCGGGGCGATCGTCCCGTGGAACTACCCGCTGCTGATGGCCGCCTGGCGCTGCGCCCCGGCGCTGGCCGCCGGCAACACGGTGGTCGTCAAGCCCGCCGAGACCACGCCCGACTCGGTCGCGCTGCTCGCCGAACACGCGGCGAAGGCGCTCGGCGACGGCGTGCTCACCGCCCTGCCCGGCGACCGGGAGACCGGACGGCTGCTGGTCACCAGCGATGTCGACATGATCGCCTTCACCGGCAGCGCGGCGGCCGGCGCCGACATCGCGGCCCGGGCCGGCCACCGCCGGGTCAGCCCGGAGCTCGGCGGCAACAGCCCCGTCCTCGTGCTGCCCGACGCACCCGCGCACACCTGGTCCGCCCTCGCCGAGGCCTGCACCTACAACGCGGGCCAGAGCTGCGCGGCCCCCGCCCGGGTGATCACCCTGGACGAGAACCACGAGCAGGTCGTCACCGCGCTCGCCGCCGCCCTGGCCGGGCGGTGGGCCGGCCGGGACTTCGGCCCGCTCAACAACCCCGACCAGGCGGCCCGCTACGACCGCGTCCTGGCCGCCTCGGCCGCCGGGCGCTCGATCACCGCTCCCGGCCGCACCGACGGCCTGTGGCGGCCGGCCACGCTGCTGGCCGACCTGCCCGACGACGATCCCGCCGTCCTCACCGAGGCCTTCGGCCCGCTGCTGACCGTCCAGCGCGCCGCCACCCCCGACGACGCGCTCGCCCTGGCCAACGGCGTCCCGCAGGCCCTCGCCGCCAGTGTCTGGACCGCCGACCTCACGGCCGCCCTCGACCTCACCGCCCGGCTGCACGCCGGCGAGACCTGGCTCAACTGCCACCTCGTCCAGAGCGCCGAACTCCCCCACAGCGGGCGCGGCGCCTCCGGGCACGGCACCGACCTCTCCATCCTCGCCCTCCAGGAGTACCAGCGGCCCAAGACGGTGACCGTCCGGCTCTGACCGGCCCGGCCGCGCCGTACTCCCCGGGGAGTACGGCGCGACTGAGTACGTCGACCCACCGGAACTGAGTACCCGGCCGCTGTCCGGGGCGGCGGCCGGGCGGCCAGGATCGGGGCATGACCGAAACCGCCTCCGGGCCCCGCGCGAACTGGCGTCGCGCTCCGCTGGCCTCCACCCTGGTGACGGGGTTCTGCCTGCTGTTCGTCCTGCCGTTGCGGGGGCTCGCCGAGATGGCCACCGACCCGTGCGCCGGGCCCGGGTCCTGCCCGGCCACCCGGGCCCAACTCGTGCTCTCGGACCAGCTGTTGATGGCCACCGTGGTACTGATCGTGGTCCAGTGGCCGGTGGCGTACCTGATCCGGCCGGCCCGGGTCTGGGCGGCGCTGGCGCCGATGGCGGCGCTGCTGTCGGTGGTGGCCGCGATCTTCACCATCAACCCGGGCACCTGAGCGTCAGGCGAAGGCCGACGGCCGGCCCAGGGCGACCAGACGGTGGTCCTTCGTCCCGACGTAGATCCGGCCCTTGTCGGTGGCCGGCACCGAGAACTTGCTGACCGTGCCGAGCGGGAAGGAGCGGCGCAGCTTCAGGGTGCCGCCGACCGGGACGGGGTCGTAGGCGCGCAGCTCGCCGCCCTCGCCGTACGGGCCGGTGCCCGACCAGATCACCCACACCAGGGCGGAGCCGGACCGGGCGCCGTCGGAGGTGACGACGGGTGAGCCGGACATCTTGAGGAAGTCCTCGGCGCTGGTGCCGGCGCTGGTCAGCTGCGGGGTGCCGGCCGCGGTGACGCCGTACTTGAGGGCGCGCAGCTTTCCGTAGTTCTCGACGGTGTAGACATAGCCGCCGTCACCGCCCCAGACCGCCGGGTGGCCCCAGACGCCGCCGTAGGGGCCGGTGACGCCGACGGCCTTGTCGCTGCCGCCGGGCCCCTGGCCCATGCCGCCGAGGTCGTCCCGGTCGAGCAGGAAGATCCGGCCGTCCTTGCCGACCTGGACCAGCAGGCGGGGGTGGGCGGGGGTGCCGAAGCGGTCGGCGGGGAGGGCGACCGGGCCGCCGGAGCCGAGGTCGGTGTCCCGCTTGTCGAGGGTCGCGTTGTTGGCGGGGCTGAAGAAGTCCTTCGGGGTGAAGGTGCCGTCGCCGTTGACCGCGAAGCGGATCACCGACTCGCCGAGACCGCCGGGCGGCCTGGATCCGGGCCCCTGGGCGGGCGAGGCGCCGGCACCCTGGCCGTTGGCGGTGGTGAGGATGATCCGGCCGGGGCCGTCCGAGACCAGCCCGCTGCCGGCCATCCAGATGGAGGCCCGCTGGGTGTCGGAGCCGGCGACCGTCGACCAGAGGGTGAGCGCGCGGGTGCGGGTGTCGAGACCGGCCAGGGTGCCGATGTAGTCGCCGATGCCGCAGAGCGAGCCGAAGCCGAAGTAGACGTGCCCGTCGAGCAGCAGCAACCCGGGCCGCTGGAGCGAGCGGTAGGCGTTGAACGGCTTGCCGGGGGCGTTCACCGGGTCACCCTGGACGGTCACCGGCCAGCCGCTGCGCTCCGCGCCGGTCTGGGCGTCCACGGCGTGCACGTAGTAGTGGGGGTGCCTGTCGTCCGGGCCGTCGTCGACCTTGCTGGTCAGGTAGACGGTGCCGGTGGCCGGGTCGTAGACGGGGGTGGAGGTGGTGCCGACGTTGGGGCCCGGGTCCGAGCAGCCGATCGCGGCGGAGGCCCAGGCCGGACCCATCGCGCGCTGCCAGCTGATCCGGCCGGTCCTGGCGTCGACACCGTAGACGTGGTTGGTCTCGGTGGCGACGACCACGGTCGGACCGATGACCAGGGGCTGGGCGAACACCTGGCCGTCGAGCGGGGTGGTGAAGCGGACGCCGAAGTCGGACGTGCCGACCTCCGCCGGGGAGAGCCCCGGTTCGTCCTGGTCCCAGGCGGTGCGCTCGGTGGTGACGGAGACGGTCGTGACGTCCGCGCGGGCGGTTCCGGCGGGGGCGAGCAGGGCGATGCCGACGAGCAGGGCCGCCGCCCGGGCGGACGGTCTGTTGGTTCGGTTCATGGCGCCCATGCTTCGGGGGTGACCGCGCGGCCACCAGCGGGCGTGGTCCAGTCGGCGGACCCGACCCGCCCG
Organism: Kitasatospora sp. NPDC091207; assembly: GCF_044768625.1. Taxonomy (NCBI): domain Bacteria; kingdom Bacillati; phylum Actinomycetota; class Actinomycetes; order Kitasatosporales; family Streptomycetaceae; genus Kitasatospora; species Kitasatospora sp. NPDC091207. The sequence goes on along the minus strand of NZ_JBIVVS010000011.1, from coordinate 78,564 downwards.
GCCGACCGCCGGACGCGGCGATTCGCCGGACAGCCGGAGCAAGTCGATCTATCGTCGTCGCGGCACGCGCCACGGGGCGCGCGACGGCAGAGGGCGAGGCGCGGTGCGATTCGGAATCATCGGCACGGGTACGGTCGGGCAGACCCTGGCGGACAAGCTGGTGGCACTGGGCCACGAGGTGACGCTGGGCTCGCGGAGCAAGGACAACGAGAAGGCCGTCGCCTGGGCCCGGCAGGCGGGCGAGAACGGGCACCACGGCACGTTCGCCGACGCGGCCGACTTCGGCCAGGTGGTGCTGAACGCCACCAGCGGGACGATCGCCCTGGAGGCGCTGCGGGCGGCCGGCGCCGAGCGGCTGGCCGGGAAGCTGCTGGTGGACATCTCCAACCCGCTGGTGTTCTCCCCCGAGGGTGAGGTGACGCTGGACCCGGTGAACACCGACAGCGTGGGCGAGCGGATCCAGCGGGAGTTCCCGCGGGCCCGGGTGGTGAAGGCGCTCAACACGCTGACCGCGCCGCTGATGGTGGACCCGGCCCGACTGCCCGGGGCGCACAACCTCTTCATCGCCGGCGACGACGACGGCGCGAAGGCCGAAGCGGTCGCGCTGCTGGGCGAGTTCGGCTGGCCGGCGGAGTCCGTCATCGACCTCGGGGACATCTCCGGCGCCCGGGCGATGGAGATGATGATGCCGTTCTGGCTCCGCCTGATGCGGTCGTTCGGCACGGCCGAGTTCAACTACTCCATCCGGCGCGCGGAGTAGCCGTTCGGAGCCCCCCGACGGCGATGCCCCGCCCCCGACGCTGTCGGCCGGGGGCGGGGCATCGCGGCAGCCCTAGCGGGAGCCGGGGCCGGCTCCGGCCGGGACGCGGCGCTCGGGCTCGTCCTCGACCGGCTCCGGGGTGCCCCGGGCCGGCCGGGGCACCCGAACCCCGGGGGCCCCGGCCGCACCGGCCGCACCACCCGCGCCGCCCGCCCGGGCCGCCTCGGTGAGCGCCAGCAGGCGGTCCGCCTCGGCCTGGATGGCGTCCTTGTCACCGATCTCGGCGTCCGGCAGGGCGTCCGGCAGCAGGTCCTCGATCAGTCGCAGCGGCCGGTAGGCGAGGCCCAGCAGGCCCCAGACCGCCAGGACGAGGCCGACCAGGACCAGCAGCAGGCCCGCGCCGCGGCCCGGCCCGGTACCGATCACCAGGCCGACCGAGTCGGCGAGCGCCCCGCCCGGCCGCATCAGCGGCTCGAAGACGTGGTCGGAGAGCGGCCCGGCGGTGAGGAAGCCGAGCGGCATCATCGACATCGCGAGCATCTGGTTGGTGGCCAGCACCCGGCCCTGCAGCTCCATCCCGACCTTGGTCTGGATCAGCGCCATCCAGTGCGAGTTGAGGATCATCAGGGCCGCCCAGAGGCCGAAGAGTCCGCAGGCGGTGAGCGCCGCCTGCGGGCGGCAGCCGGTCACGATCGCGGCCACCCCGACCACCGAGGTGAAGCCGATCATGCCGACCGCGCGCCGTCTGGTACCGCCCCACAGGGCCATCACCAGCGCGCCGGTCAGCGCGCCGACACCGCCGACGGCGGTGATCACACCCAGCTGCACGGCCGAGCCGCCCGCCAGCACCATCGGGGTGACCAGCACCGTCGCGACGGCGAACAGGTAGTTGAACACCACGAAGAAGACCACCATCGCGACCAGGCTGTGCCGCCGCACGATGTAGCGCCAGCCGGTGACCACCTCGCGCAGCAGCGGCTCCTCCTGCCGGTCGAACAGCGCGTCCGGGAAGCGGACCAGCAGCAGGCAGGTGACCCCGGTCAGGAAGGTCACCATGTCGAACAGCACCACACCGTGCAGACCGATCAGGGAGACCAGCACACCGCCGGCCAGGACGGCCATCATGTCACCGGCGCCGGTGCCGAGCTGGGCGAGGCCGTTGGCCTGCCCGAGGTAGCGTTTGGGCACCAGCTGGGTGATCGCGGCCAGATAGGCCGGGCGTTGGAAGGCCGAGCAGACCGCCCCGACGCAGGCCACCAGATAGATGTGCCAGACCTCCAGACTGCCGACCCAGAGCAGGACGCCGAGCGAGAGCATGGCGGCCGCGGCCACCGTGTCCGTGACGATCATGATCTTGCGGCGGTCGATCCGGTCGGCCAGCGCGCCCGCGATCGGCAGCAGCAGGACGGCGGGCAGGACCGCGACCACCGAGATCATCGCGAAGTCGAAGGCCGAGCCGGTCTGCTGGTACACCCAGACCCCGAGGGCGAAGGTGGACAGGCTGGTACCGATCATCGAGACGAACTGGCCGATCGCCACCTTGGCGAAGGTGCCCAGCTCGGCCCGGGCCGCCGGCCGCTTGGCCGCGACCTGCTCGGCCACCGCGCCGGTGGCGGTGAACTCGGATATCACCCGGGCGAGTTCGTCGGCCTGGTGCTTGAGGAAGTAGTGCCCCGCACGCGGGATCACGGCCAGGTCGACGGTGTCGCCGAAGTGCTCCCACTCGGCGTACCGCTCCTCGTACAGCTGGGTGGCGCGGTCCTTCTCGCCGACCACGCAGAGGATCGGTGCCGCGAGCCGCGGCGGGCGGCCGTCCCCGTACGCGCGGGTGTAGAAGTCCTCGGCCTGCCGGACGTCGTGGCGCAACGCCCGTACCAGGAAGTCCTGTTCGTCCTGGTCGTAGACGTCGGTGAAGCCGCCCATGGCGCGCAGGTAGTCGAGGTAGGAGCGGTTGGAGAGCATCCGGTCACCGGGCAGCCGCCGGGCCATCCACTCGGCGAACCGGCCGGGCAGCCGGGCCGCCGGGAACGTCCCGCCGAGGGCGAGGCCGCGCAGATCGACCCCGGCCGCCTCCAGCCGGGAGCCGAGCGCGGTGGCGAGCGCGCCGCCGAGGCAGTGGCCGTAGAGCACCACCGGCCCGTCGATCCGTTCGGTGATCTGCTCGGTCAACCGGTCGGCCAGGGCTTCGAGTTCGACGAGGTCGTCGTCGATCCGGCTCGGATCGTGCCCGGGCAGCTCGACCGCGTAGAGGCGGTGGCCGGCCGGCAGCGCGTCGGCGAGCGGCTGGAAGGTGATCGGGCTGCCGCCCCCGTACGGGACGCAGACCACGCTCACCTCGGCGGGCGCCGCGCCGCGGGTGAGCCGGTGCAGCAGGGTGCGCGGCCCCTCCTCCCCGGTGCCGGCCGCCCTGGCGTCGAGCAGCGCGGCGAGTTCGCCGACGGTGGGGTGCTGGAACAGGTCGATCACCGAGAGGCCGCGGCCGATCAGCCGGACGGCGTGCACGGCGGAGAAGGAGTCGCCGCCGAGCGCGAAGAAGTCGTCCGCCGCTCCGAGCTCCCCGACCATCAGCACCGACCGGTAGGCGGCGGCCACCTCGTGTTCCGTCGCCGAGGACAACTCGCCCCCGCCCGGCACCGGTTGGGCGGCGACCGGCTCGGGCAGGGCGGCCCGGTCGACCTTGCCGTTGGCGTTCAGCGGCAGCGCGTCCAGCACCACCAGGGCGGCCGGCACCATGTAGTCGGGCAGCCGGGTGCGCAGCGCGGCGCGCAACTCGGCCGGGTCGGGAGCCTCGGCCGGGTCGGCGGGCACCAGGTAGCCGACCAGGGTGCGGGCGGCGCCCTCGCCGCGCGCGACCACCACGGCCTCACGCACCTGCGGACGGCTCGTGAGCTCGGCCTCCACCTCGCCGATCTCGACCCGGAAGCCGCGGATCTTCACCTGCTGGTCGATCCGGCCGAGGAACTCGACGGCGCCGTCCTCCCGGCGGCGGACCAGATCGCCGGTGCGGTAGCTCCGGCGTCCGTTCACCGGGCCGAACCGCTCCGCGGTGAGGTCGTCCCGGCCGAGGTAGCCGCGGGCCACCCCGGCGCCGGAGACGTACAGTTCGCCGGGGACACCGACCGGCACCGGGCGCTGCCGGGCGTCGAGGACGTGCGCGCCGACGTTGCCGAAGGGCAGGCCGAGCGGCGCGGTGGCGGCGTCGCCGAGGTCGGCCGGGACGGCGGCGCCGAGCATCGACACCGTGGTCTCGGTCGGGCCGTAGTGGTTGTGCAGCAGCAGGTCGGGCCGGGTGGCCCGGATCCGGGCTACCAGGTCGGGCCGCAGGGCCTCGCCGGCGCAGATCAGCAGCCGGCCGGGGAGGATGCCGCCGAGCCCGGCGCCGTGCGCCGCGAGACCCTCCAGGTGGCTGGGGACGAGCTTCATCGCGTCGATCCGGTGCTCGGCCGCGTAGGCGGCGAAGGCGTCCGGATCGGTGGCCTGGTCACGGGTGAGCAGGTGCAGGCAGCCGCCCCCGGTGAGCGCGCCGAACACGTTGGTGGTGCCGAGGTCGGCGGCGAAGGTGGAGACCAGCGCCCAGTTCCAGCCCCGCTGGTCGCCGCCGGTCCGCTCGCGCAGCCCGTGCAGGTAGTTGCGGAAGTTGCGGTGCTCGACGGCGACGCCCTTGGGCGCGCCGGTGGAGCCGGAGGTGAAGACCAGGTAGCAGAGGTCGCCCGGGCCGACGTCGACCACGGGGGCCGGGCACGGCGCGACCGGGGTGCTGAGCGGCTCCGGGACGACGACCGGGGTGCCGGCGACCCGGCCGGCCAGGTCGTCGGTGGTGACCACGGCGGCGGCCCCGGCGGCCGTCAGCAGCCCGCGGATCCGCTCGTCCGGGTAGACCGGGTCGAGCGGCAGGTAGGCGCCGCCGGCCTTGAGGATGCCGAGCATGCCGACGACCAGCGCGGCCGAGCGCTCGACCAGCAGCCCGACCGGGCGGTCCGGGCCGACGCCGAGCGCGCGCAGCCGGTGGGCCAGGGCGTTGGCACGGTTGTCGAGTTCGGCGTAGTCCAGGAGACCGTCGGCGCCGCGGACGGCCGGCGCGTCGGGGGTGCGCCGGGCCTGTTCCTCGACCAGGCCGTGCAGGGTGGTACCGAGGTCCCAGTCACGCGGGGTGTCGTCCCACTCGGCGAGCCGGCGCTGCTCGGACGGGGTGAGCAGCGGCAGCTCGGCGAGCGGGCGGTCGGGGGCCGCGGCCATCGCGTCGAGCACGGTGGTGAGATGGCCGAAGACCCGCTCTACGGTCGGCTCGTCGTACAGCTCGGTGCGCCAGGTCAGGTCGGCGGTGAGGTCGCCGCCGTGGTCGACGACGGCCACCGAGAGGTCGAACTTCGCGGTGTCGGTGCCGACCGGCCGCCAGTCGGCCCGCAGGCCGGGCAGGTCGAGGGTGGCCTCGGCCTGGTTGTGGACGTTGAGCATGACCTGGAAGAGCGGGGTGTGCGCGAGTTCGCGCTCCAGGCCGAGGGCGTCGATCAGCCGCTCGAACGGCAGGTCCTGGTGCGCGAAGGCGCCGAGGGTGCCCTCCCGGACCCGCTCCAGCAGTTCCCGGACGGTCGGGTCGCCGGAGAGGTCGGTGCGCATCGCCAGGGTGTTGACGAAGCAGCCGACCAGGGGTTCGGTCTCGCTGCGGGTGCGCCCGGCGACGGGCGTGCCGACGACGACGTCCTCCGCCCCGGTGTAGCGGGACAGCACGGTCTGCAGCGCGGCCAGCAGGACCATGTAGACGGTGGTCCCGGTCTGCTCGGCGAGCGCCCGGACCCGGCGGGTGCGCTCGGCGCCGAGGCCGGCGGTGAACCGCCCGCCCCGGGTGCCGGCCACCGCCGGGCGGGGCCGGTCGGTGGGCACCGTGACGGTGGCGGTGGCACCGCGCAGGCGCTCCTGCCACCAGGCCTGCTGGCGGGCCAGCTCCTCGGCCAGGCCGGTCTGCTGCCAGTGCGCCACGTCGGCGTACTGGACGGGCAGCGGCTCGAAGGCCGGCGCCCGGCCCTCCCGGCGGGCCGCGTAGGCGGCGGCGAGGTCGGTGAAGAGCACGCCGATCGACCAGCCGTCGGCGGCGATGTGGTGCAGCACCAGGCTCAGCACGGCGCCCTCGGCGGTGCGCAGCAGGGTGGCGCGCACCGGCAGGTCGACGGCGAGGTCGAACGGGCGGCGGGCGTCCTGCGCCAGGTGGTCGTCCAACCGGTCGGCGGGGACGTCGGCGGTGGCGAGGGCGAGGCGGGCGGCGTCCAGCGGCTGCGGCCGGACGTCCCCGTCGACGGTCGGGTAGACGGTGCGCAGCACCTCGTGCCGGTCGAGGACGTCGGTGAGCGCCGCGCGCAGGGCGTCGGTGTCGGGTTCGCCGTCGAGGTGGAGGGCGAGCGGGATGTGGTAGGCCGCGCTGTCCGGCTCGTACTGGGCGAGGAACCACATCCGGCGCTGGGCCGAGGAGAGCGGTGCCGGGGTGCCCTCGGGGCGGGGCTCGATGCCCGGCCGGGTCGGTGCGGCGGCGCCGGCGTCCTTGGCCGCCTTCAGGGCCTTGGCCTTGGCGAGCCTGCGGTGGAGCAGTTCCTGGCGTCCGGCGTGCTGTCCCGGCCGGTCGCCGGTGGTGGGCTGGTCGGTCATGCCGTCTCCCCCGTCAGTGCGCCGGCGGCGTCCCGGTGGCCCAGGTCGTCCGTCCCGCTTGTCCTGCCTGTCCCGTCTGTCCTGCCTGTCCCGTCGATCTCGCCTGTCCTGTCGATCTCGTCCGTCCCGTCGATCTCGTCGATCTCGTCGAGCAGGAGGTCCTCGATGCGGCGGGCCATCGCCGCCACGGTGCGGGCCTCGAAGACGGTGCGCAGCGGCAGATCGGTCTCGAAGATGTCGCGGACCCGGGCGGTCAACCGGGTGGCGAGCAGCGAGTGGCCGCCGACCACGAAGAAGTCGTCGTGCCGGGAGACCCGCTCCAGGCCGAGGACCTCCTGCCAGAGGTCGGCCAGCAGTTCCTCGCAGTCGCCCTCGGGCGGGGCACCGGCACCGCCCGACCGGGGGGCGGGCAGCGCGGCCCGGTCGACCTTGCCGCTGGGGGTCAGCGGCAGGCTGTCGAGCAGGACGAGCGCGGCGGGCACCATGTAGTCGGGCAGCCGCTCGGCGAGGGCCGTCCGCAGGGCGTCCTCGCCGACGGCGCCGCCGGTGACGGCGTACCCGGCGAGGAGCGGGCCCGCCGGGCCGTCGGTCAGGCGGACGGCCCCGGCGGTGACGCCGGGGACGGCGGTCAGCGCGGCCTCGATCTCGCCGAGCTCGATCCGGAACCCGCGCAGCTTGACCTGGGCGTCGGTGCGGCCGTGGTACTCCAGCCGGCCGTCCGCGCGGCGGCAGGCGAGGTCCCCGGTGCGGTACATCAGCGCGCCCTCGGCGGCGCCGGGTTCGGGGACGAACCGCTCCGCGCTGAGGTCGGGGCGGCCGTGGTAGCCGAGCGCGACGCCCTCGCCGCCGATGCAGAGCTCGCCGATCCCGTTGACCGGGACGGGCCGGCCGACCGTGTCGAGCAGGTGCAGCCTGGTGTTGGCGATGGGCTCGCCGAGCGCCACCACGCCCTGGTGGGCGGCGAGTTCGGGCGTGACCCGCTGGGCGGTGGACCACACGGTGGTCTCGGTGGGCCCGTAGAGGTTCCAGAGCACGTCGGTGCGCTTCAGCAGCGCCTCGGCGAGGTCGGCGGTGAGCGCCTCGCCTCCGCAGAGCGCGGTCAGGCCGGGTCTACCTGGCCAGTCGGCCTCCAGGAGCATCCGCCAGGTGGCCGGGGTGGCCTGCAGGTGGGTGACCGCGCGCCGCTCCAGCCAGTCGGCCAGCGCGTGGCCGTCGGTGGCGGTGGCGCGGTCGGCTATCTCCACCCGGGCGCCGGTGACCAGCGGCAGCCAGAGTTCCAGGCCGGCGATGTCGAAGGTGACGGTGGTGACGGCGGCCATCACGTCGCCCTCGGCGAGCCCGGGTTCGCGGCCCATCGAGGTGAGGAAGTTGACGATCGCGCGGTGCGGGACGGCGACGCCCTTGGGCGCGCCGGTGGAGCCGGAGGTGTACAGCAGGTAGGCGCGGTCCTCCGGGCCGACCTCGACGGCCGGCGCCTGCAGGGCCGCGGCGGTCAGCGGTCCGTCGACCAGGACGACGGAGCGCCCGTCGAACAGGGCGTCCCCGGCGGTGGCCTGTTCGGCGACCAGCAGGGTGACCCCGGCGTCGTCGAGCACCGCCCGGTTGCGGGCGAGCGGCTGGTCGAGGTCGATCGGCAGGTAGGCGGCGCCGCCGCGCAGCACACCGAGCAGGGCGGCGGGCAGCAGCCGGCCGCGCCGGACGGCGACCGCGACCAGCGTGCCGGGGCCGGCCCCGTGCTCGGCCAGCAGGTGCGCCACCCGGCCGGCCGTGGCGTCGAGTCCGGCGTAGTCGAGGACGCCGTCGGCCGCCGAGACGGCCACCGCCCGCGGGGTGCGGGCGGCCTGGGCGGCGACCAGCTCGTGCAGACGGAGGTCGGGCACCGGCGCCGCGGGACCCTCGGCCGGCTCCGGGCGGCCCGGCTCGGCGGCCGAGAGCATGGCCAGCTCGCCGAGCGGCCGGTCCGGTTCGGCGACGGCGGCGGCGAGCAGCCCCGTCAGGTGGTCCAGCGCGGCCCGCACGGACCGCTCGTCGTAGCGGGAGGTGCGGTACTCGGCGGAGAGCAGCGGGCCCTCGGCCGGGAACTCCAGGAACAGCGAGAGATCGGTCTTGGCCGTCCCGTTGCACACCTCGGCGACGAACTGCAGGCTCAGGCCGGGGAGTTCGAGTCCGGCCACCGGGTGGTTCTGGACCGCCAGCAGGGTCTGCGAGATCGGCGAGGCGGTCAGTCCGGCGGAGCCGCCGACCCGGCGGGCGTGCTCCAGGAACGGGTAGCCGCTGTGCTCGGCGGCGTCCAGCACCACCGGCCGCACCCGGGCGACCAGCTCACGGAAGGTGTCGGTACCGGCCGCGTCGAAGCGGAGCGCGACGGTGTTGATCAACGAGCCGAGCACGTGCTCCAGCTCGGGCACCGGACGGACCGAGAACGGGCTGAGCACCGCGAGGTCGGTCCGGCCGGTGTAGCGGTGCAGCACGCCGCCGAGCGCGGCCAGGACGGCCATGTAGAGGCTGGCGCCCTCCTGGGCGGCCCAGCGCTCGACGGAGCCGACCAGCTCGGCGTCGAGCCGGCGGGCGATCCGCCGGCCGGCGATGTCGTGCGGGTTGGGGCGCGGGCGGTCACCGGGCAGGTGCTGGTCGGCGTCGAGGCCGAGCAGCCGCTCGCCCCAGCGCATCGCGCCGTCCCGGGCGGCCGCGTCGGCGCGCTCCTCCCAGCGGGCGATGTCGGAGAACTGCAGGTCCGGTTCGGCGAGTTCGCCGTCCTGGTAGGCGCGGCCGAGCTCGGCCAGCAGCAGCCCGGCGGCCCAGCCGTCCATCGCCGCGTGGTGGACGGTGATCAGCAGCTCGTGCCGGTCCGCTCCGGTGCGCACCGCGAGGGCGCGCAGCAGCAGGCCGGCGGCGAGGTTCAGCGGCCGGGCGGCCTCGGCGCGCAGCGCGGCGTCCAGTTCCTCCTCGCCGGCCCCGGTCAGGTCGAGCAGCGGGACGTCGACGGGGTACGGCGGGCGGATCTCGGCGGTCACCTCGCCCTGGTGGCCGCCGAGCGCGGTGCGCAGCACCTCGTGCCGGCGGACCACCTCGGTCAGCGCCCGGCCGAACGCGGCGGGGTCCAGCGCGCCGACGGCGCGGATGCGCAGCGGCACGTTGTAGACCGGGCTGCCCACGTGCATGGACTCGTGCAGCCAGAGTTCGCGCTGGAAGCCGGTGGGGCGGGCGGGCAGCGCGGCCTCCCGCACGGGCGGGGCCACCGAGGGGCGGCCGCCACCGCCGTTGGCGACCCGGACGGCGAGCGCGGCGACGGTCGGCGCGGCGAAGAACTCGGCCAGCGGGACGCGGGTGCCGTACTCGCGCTCGATCCGGGCGAGCAGTCCGGTGGCGAGCAGCGAGTGCCCGCCGAGGTCGAGGAAGACGTCGTGCACACCGACCCGCGGGACGCCGAGCAGCTGTTGCCAGAGCTCGGCGATCCCGGTCTCGACCGGGGTGCGGGGCGCGACGAACAGCTCCTGGCCGCCCCGGCTCCGGGCGACGGGCGGCAGCGCCCCGCGGTCGGTCTTGCCGTTGGGCGTCAGCGGCAGCCGGGTCAGCACGGCGACGGCCAGCGGCACCATGTAGCCGGGCAGCGCGGCGGCGCAGTGGGCGCGCAGTCCGGCCGCGTCGGGTTCGGCGACGCCGGGCGCGGGCTGGACGAAGGCGGCCAGGTAGGCGCCGGACTCGTCGTGCTGGACGACGGCGGCGGCGGCCTCGACGGCCGGGTGGGTGGCGAGCACCGCCTCGATCTCGCCCAGCTCGACCCGGAACCCGCGCACCTTCACCTGGTGGTCGACGCGGCCGTGGTACTCCAGCTCACCGTCCGGCAGCCGCCGCACCAGGTCCCCGGTGCGGTAGCAGCGCTCGCCGTCGACGGTGACGAACCGCTCCTCGGTGAGGTCGGGACGGCCGTGGTAGCCGCGGGCGAGGCCCTCGCCGGCGAGGTACAGCTCACCGATGCCGCCGTCCGGCACGGCGGTCCGCCGCTCGTCCAGCACATGGCCGGTGGTGCCGGGCAGCGGACGGCCGATCAGGGGCTCGCCGCCGCCCTCCCGGCCGACCAGCGACCAGGTGGAGTAGACGGTGTCCTCGGTCGGCCCGTAGAGGTTGTACAGCCGCTCGACCCGCGGCTCACCGTAGACCTGGTCGGCCAGCCGGCGCGGCAGCGCCTCGCCCGCCAGGTTGACCACGCGGACGCTGCCCGGCAGGCCCCTGCCGCCGGGCAGGCCGCCCCCGCGCAGCAGCGCCGCCATGGCGCTCGGCACGGTGTTGATCAGGGTCACCTCGTCGCGGGCCGGCAGCTCGGGCAGCGCGAGGACGTTCTGCGCCACCACGACCGTGCCGCCGACGGCGAGCGGGAAGAACAGCTCGTAGACCGAGATGTCGAAGCAGACCGAGGTGCCGAACAGCACGCCGGCCACGTCGGCCGGGCCGTAGGTCCGGGCGGCCCAGCGGAGCATGGCGTTGACGCCGCGCTGGGTGACCGCGACGCCCTTGGGGCGGCCGGTGGAACCGGAGGTGTAGAGGACGTAGGCGAGGGCTTCGGCGCCGCCGCCCGGGGCGAGCGGCGCGCGGGGGCCCTCGGCGTCGGTGTGCAGCAGGGTGGCGCCGGCGCCGGCCAGCAGGTGCTCGTGCGCGCGGTCGGTGAGGACGACGGGCGCCTGCGCGTCGCCGATCACCAGCTCCAACCGGTCCCGCGGGTAGGCCGGGTCGAGCGGTACGTAGGCGCCGCCCGCGCGCAGCACCGCGAGCAGTGCGATCACGAGGTCCGCCGTACGCGGGAGGCAGACCGCCACCAGGGTCTCGGCGCCTACGCCGGCGGCAGCCAGCCGGCCGGCCATCGCGTCGACGGCGGTGGTCAGTTCACGGTAGGTCAGACGTCGGTCGCCGTCGATCACCGCCGTGGCCTCGGGTGTCCGTCCGGCCTGTGCATCGACCAGATCGGCCAGCGATGCCGTCGGATCCAGTGGAGGAAGTCCCGTCGAACTCATCAACTCTCCTGAGGGATGGCCCTGCGCCGACTTGTGGTCGGCTGGAAATGGGCGGTGTGCCCTGGGAGATGGTGGGGTAAAGATCTCCGGATGACCAGCACATTTCCGTCACTCGTTCGATATGCCGGAAAGATCACCTTCTCATCACCACGCAGCGGCACGACCAGGTGACAGTTCGTCGACGATTTCCCACGAAGTGCCAGGCCCCGTGACATCGGCGCGCACGGCCGATACGGTTCATCACAGCAGTCGACGGTGCATCAGCTCCGTGGCCGCGCAGGCCTTTCGGCACCGCCCATCTTGACCTGACCTCGTCATTCGCCCGGCGGGGCACCGCCCCCGGCGACCGTCCCGCGCCGTCACGCCGGGGCCCCACCGAGTCCGGGCCGCCACCCGTCGCGAACCGAACAGCGCGACCCGCCCGGCGCGTTTTCGACAGACCCGGTCTTCATGAATTGCACACATTCATCTTCATCGGCCTTCATCGGCCGGACACTCCGACGGGCACTCCGACGGGCACCGGTCTCGGACTCGCCCCGGCCGGACACCGTCGGCGCCGGATTCCCGGCGGATCCGGACATCCGCGGCCGGGCGGCGGCCCCGGACGGCGGCACCCCGGCCAGGGGTGACAATGGACGCCATGTCCCGACGCCGCTCCGCGCCCCGTGCCGCCACCCCCGCACCCCGTCTGCTGCCCTCCTCCCCGTGCCCCTGCGGCCTGTCCGCCGCGTACGGCGACTGCTGCGGCCGCTACCACCGGGGCCTGGCCGCCGCGCCGACCGCCGAGGCGCTGATGCGCTCGCGCTTCAGCGCCTTCGCCGCCTACGACGAGGCGTACCTGCTCCGCTCCTGGCACCCCGACACCCGGCCGGCCTCGATCGACTTCGAACCCGCGCTGCGCTGGACCCGCCTGGAGGTGCTCGCCACCACCGACGGCGGCCGCTTCCACGCCGAGGGCACCGTCGCCTTCCGCGCCCACTACACCGAGGGCCGGGAGCAGGGGATCCTCACCGAGCACAGCCGCTTCGTCCGCCACGAGGGTGCCTGGGTCTACCTGGACGCCCTCCCGCCGGCCTGACCGGCCGGGGCGGCCGGCCCCGGCCCCGGCCCCGCGGCTACAGGTAGTCGTCCAGGCGGGCGAGGGCGAAGCCCTGCGCGGTGACCTCGTTCACGACCTTGCGGAGCAGGTCGGGCATGGTGCCCGGCCACAGGTCGGTGCCCCGGAAGTGGGTGAGGATGATGTCCCCCGCGTGCAGCCGCTGGTCGTCGTAGCGGTACTCCATGTGGTCCGGGAAGGCCTCCTCGTTCCAGAGCGGCACCGCCTCGATGCCGCAGGAGCCGGCCGCCCGCAGGGTGTCGTCGTTGTACTCGCCGTACGGGGGCCGGAACAGCCGGGGGCGGGTGCCGATCTGCTGCTCCAGCTGGTCCTGCTGGCGGCAGATCTCGTCCCGCTGCTGGTCGTAGCCGAGCACCTTGAGGTTGCGGTGGTTGATGGTGTGGTTGTTCACGGCGTCGCCCTGGGCGGCGAGCCGGCGGAAGTACCCGTAGTCCTCGCGCGCGAGGTAGTCGGCGACGAAGGTGCTGAGCGGGATCCCGAGCTCCGCCGCCATCCGGGAGAACTCCGGGTCCTTCTCGGCACCGTCGTCGACGGTCAGGAAGACGATCTTCTCGTCGGTCGGGACGCGGTAGACCACCGGCGGCCGTCCGTCCTGGAGCTTCACCCCCTGCACCGGCGTCAGCTCCGGCCTGGACACCGGCCGCTGGGGCGCCGGCAGTGGCAGCTGCTCCACGCCCCAGCGGTGCGCGGTCTCCAGCGCCGTGCGGACGACTGCCTCCCGGCGGGCCACCGCCTCACCGCTGCTCTCCTCCTCCGACCGGGCCAGGCCCGGCAGAGCCAGCGGCACGGCCGGCGGCCGGGGCCCGCCCCGGTCGGCGGCCGTGGCGGTGGACGTCGCGCCGTCCGGACCGGCCGCGGCGGGGGCGGCGCTCATGCCGGCCCGCGAGGACGGGGCCTCTCGCCCGGTCGGGGCGGCGCAGCCGGCGACCACCGCCGCCAGGCAGACCGCTGCCACGAGGCCGCTTCCGGCCCGGTGACGTCCCCTCAGTCCCCCATTAATACGATGATCTGATGGTGTGTCCATGGAGCACTGCTCCCCCGACACGCCGGGCGGCCAATCCCCCCATCACCCGCCCGGCCCACCGCGCCCTACCCCCGGCGGACACCTCGGGCCCGGCCCCGGCGCCCGCTTCCACCGTGCCCCCGGCGGCCGCGGTGCGGGCGGGCCACCGTCACCGGGCCACCCCGACCGCACCGTTCGTACCGGCACCGAACGCGCCGAGGAGGCCGCGCGCGGTGGCCGGTCCGCCGGGCCGCCCGCCGCGGAAATCCGTTCGCGGCGGGCACGGCCCGGCGCCGACAATGCGCGGATGACGATCAGCACGACACGGACGACCGATCCCTGGAGCGTCGCACCGGCCGAGGTGGGCTCCGCGGCGGCGCTGGCACTCCTGCGCGACTACTACCTCGACGTCGCCAACCGCTACTACCGGCTGCGCCTGGGCCGGGACGGCACGCCCGAGGAGATCGAGTCCGGCCTGGCCGACGCCCCGAGCGATGACCTCGCCGGGCCGAGCGGCCTCTTCCTGCTCGGCCGCCACGACGGCGCGCCGCAGGCCTGCGCCGGCCTGCGGGTGATCGGGGACCGCACGGTCGAGCTGACCAGGGTCTTCGTCCGGCCCGCGGTGCGCGGCACCGGCGGCGGCACCCGCCTGCTCGCCGCCGTGGACGAGGCCGCCCGCACGCTCGGCGCCGAACGGATCGTGCTGGACACCCGGCTCGACCTGGTCGAGGCCCGCGCGCTCTACACCCGGCACGGCTACCGCGAGATCCCGGCCTACAGCAGCGGCCCGTACGCCCAGATCTGGTACGGCAAGGACCTCAACGGGACGGCCGCTGAAGCAGGTTGAGCCCGGTGCCGGTGCTCCGGCCGAACGGCCGCCGGCCCGGGCGGCCGACCGCGGCGAGCAGCCGGAGGACAGGACAAAGACGGCCGAGCCGGAGGACCGCCGGACGGATCACGGCGATGCGGGGGCCTTGACCCCGACCGCCCCGGCCGCCCTCGCCTCGCCGGCCGCCCTCGCCGGCCGGGACGCCGGGCGTCGCCGCCCGCTCGGGAGTCGCCCGACGGGCAGGGATGAGAACATGAGGAACGGCCGCCGGACCTGGCCAGGTACTCCGACGGCCGTGGCCCCGTCCGTCAGGGGGCGGGGCACCTCGAACGCTATGACAGCCCGCAGCCGCTCGGCTACCACGGTGGGCCGTCCGGGGGACGCCGCGTGTCGCGCGGCGTCCCGGACCGTCCGACCCGTCCGCTACGATCCGTGCTCGAAAGGTCGCTCCGTGGCACCGGCCCGCGTCGGTGCCCCACCCGGGACACCCCACGAAAGCGGTGATCACCCTGGCCAGGCCGCGTTCCCGCCTCCTCCTCGCGCTGGCAGTCGCGACGGCGGTGTTCGGCGCCACCGTGCCGGCCCGCGCCACCGCGACGGACGCCCCGACGCCGGCCGGCGTCGGCGACCCGGTGTTCCCCCTGCTCGGGAACGCGGGCTACGACGTGCTCGGCTACGACCTCGACCTCCGCTACCGCCCCGACAGCCGCACCGTGGACGGCACCACCGTGGTGACCGCCCGCGCGCTCACCGCGCTGCCGGGCCTGGAGCTGGACGCGCTCGGCCTCGACGTGCACGCCGTCCGGGTCGACGGCCGGCCCGCGACGTTCCGGGCGCACGACGAGAAGCTGACCGTCGTCCCGGCCCGGGCGGTGCGCCGCGGCGCCACCGTACGGGTGACGGTCGACTACTCGGCGGACCCGGCGGCGAAGCTGCCGCACACCGGCTGGGTGCCCACCCCCGACGGTTTCGCGGTGGCCGGTCAGCCCGACAGCGCGCACACCGTGTTCCCGTGCAACGACCACCCGAGCGACAAGGCCGCCTTCACCATCGCCGTCACCGCGCCGGACGGCCTGCTCGGGGTGGCCAACGGCCGGCTCACCGCCACCGAGCGGCACCCCGACGGGCAGACCACCCGCCGGTACTCCCAGGGGGCACCGATGGCGACCGAGCTGGTCCAGGTGTCGGTCGGCGACTACACGGTGCGCGAGCGCACCGGCCCGGGCGGGCTGCCGCTGCGGGACGTCGTCCCGACCGCGCGCGCCGCCGCGCTGGAGCCGGCCCTCTCGCTCACCCCCGGCCAGCTGGACTGGGCCGAGCAGCACCTCGGACCGTTCCCGTTCGAGACGTACGGGCTGCTGCCCGCCAACACCGACGACCCGGCCGCGTTCGACTTCACCGGGCTGGAGACGCAGACCCTGACCCTCTACAAGCCGAACTTCCTGCGCCAGGCCGAGCCGGTGATCGGCTCGCACATGATGCACGAGCTGGTGCACTCGTGGTTCGGCGACAGCGTCTCGCCGCGCACCTGGGCGGACCTCTGGCTGAACGAGGGGCACGCCGACTTCTACGGCCTGATGTACCGGTACGAGCGCGGCTGGCCGGACTCGGGCGGTTTCGGCACCCTCGCCGACCGGATGCGCGACGTGTACGCCAAGGGCGACCAGTGGCGCCACGACTCCGGGCCGGTCGCCGCGCCGACCGCGGCCGACCTCTTCGACAGCCAGCGGTACACCGGCGGCGCGCTGGTGCTCTTCGCACTGCGCGAGCGGGTCGGCGCGGCCGTCTTCGACCGGATCGAGCGGACGTTCCTGAGCCGGTACCGGGACGGCACCGCCACCACCGCGGACTACATCCGCACCGCCTCGCAGGTGTCCGGTCAGGACCTCTCCGCCTTCCTCGGCGACTGGCTCTACGGCGACCGGACCCCGGCCATGCCGGGCCACCCGGACTGGACCGTCACGCCGGTCACCCCGGCCGACGGCGCGGCCGACCGGCTCACCCCCGCGCCGCACGGCACCGGGACGCTCTGAGCCGCGCCCCGGGGAGTCCGGGACCCGAGGACCCCGCCGTAGGACCGGCGCGCCCGTCCGGTGCGCCTGGGCGCCCACCGCGCGCCCCTGTACGGCCTGGGGCCCCAGGCGCATCGTGGACCCACGGCCCGCCCGCCGCCCGGCCGAGTTCCGGCCGGCGCGCGGGCCGTCCAAGTCCGCGCCGGCCCGCGACGCACCCGTCCGGCCCGCCGCGCACCCGTCCGTGCACCGCTCCGGTCCGGCCCCGCGCCCAGGACCGGGGCCGCCGTGCCGGGCCCGTGACGCGCTGCTGGAAAATAGGCGGCCCCGGCAGGCAACCCGAACGGCCTCCCATCGCGTTCAGCAGCCGTGAGAAGGACAACGACGACTCGGCCGCGGCGGCCGGCGATGACGGCGGGAACGACGGGAGCACCATGGCGGGGGCGGCACGATGAGGGATGCGACACCGGACTTCGAGGAGTTCGTCGCCGCCCGCAGCCCGCGCCTGCTGCGCATGGCCTGGCTGCTGACGGGCGATCCGCATCTCGCCGAGGACCTGCTGCAGACCGCGCTGGCGAAGGTCTGGCCGCGGTGGGAGAGGATCTCCATCGACCGGCCGGAGGCGTACGTCCGTCGGGTGCTGGTGAACTCGCACGTCTCCTGGTGGCGCCGCCGCTGGCACGGCGAACTGCCGCACGGCGAACTGCCGGAGCAACCGACGGGCTCGGATCCGTTCGAGGAGCTGGTGGTCGGCCAGGTGGTGGCGGCCGCCGTCCGGGCCCTCCCGCCGCGGCAGCGCGCGGTGGTCGTGCTGCGGTACTTCGAGGACCTGAGCGTCGAGGAGACGGCCGAGGCACTGGGCTGCACCACGGGCACGGTCAAGAGCCAGACGCACCGGGCCCTGCAGGCCCTGCGCGGCAAGCTGCCCGCCCGGGAGCTGCTGCTGGACGGGGGACGGCGTGACCTGGTCTGACGTCGACCGCGCCGGTCCGGACCGCACCGGCCCCGGCGAGCCCTGGCGCCGCGACCCCTGGCCCGACGACCGGGACGACCCCCGGATGGCCGACGCCGAGGTGGAGGACGAACTACGGGTCCTGCTGCGCCGGGCCGTCCCCGACCTTCCGACGCCCGACGACCGGATGGACCGGGTCCGCGAACGCGCCGCCCGCAACCGCCGCCGGCGCCGGGCGGCCGGTCTCGGGGCCGGACTGACCGGTGGCCTGCTCGCCGCCGCCCTGGCCGCCGCGCCGGCCACCGCGCCCTCACCGGGGCCCACCATCCTGCGCCCCGCGACCGGCGGACCGACCGCGGCCGGGGCCCCCGCCGGGGTCCCGTCGCCGAGCCCGCCGCCGACGGCCGCGAGCCACCTGCCGAGCGTCTCGCCGAGCGGTGTTCCGAGCCCCTCCGACGGCTCGCAGGCCGTGCTGTTCCCGGAGCTCCGCGGGGTGATCCTCGACGTGCCGAGGGGCTGGTCCACCCTGATCATGCCGGCCGGCGGACCGCTGAGCGGCACCGGGTTCACGGCCAACCAGCCGCTGAAGGTCGCCCCCTACTGTCCGCCATGGCAGGTCGACTGCGCGCCGCTGGAGGCGTTGAACACCGACGGCGTGCTGGTCGCCGTGACCCTGTTCGACGACCCGGCGCACACCCAGAAGCTGGCCTGGACCGCCGCCGCGGCCGAGGACACCGCGCTCGCCAAGGACTGCGGCCTGCGCGGTGGCACCCGGCAGCTCACCGGCCACCGGACCGTCACGGTGGCCGGCGCGGTGACGGTCGTCGAGCTGACCGCCTGCCTGAACCGCCCCTCCGCCCGGACGGTGGAGCTGGTCCAGCGGGTCGTCACCTCGGTCCGCGTCACGGGCGGCGCCTCCGTCGTCGCCACCGGAAGCTCGCACAACTGATCGTTCCCCCTCGCCTCCCCTGCGTCCCGAAGGCGGTCCCGCCATGGCCCTGCTCCGTCGGATCCTCGTCGGCCTGATGCTGTTCCTGGTGGGCTGTGCGCCCACCGGGCCGACCCCGGCCACCTCCTCCCCCTCCCCGGCACCGAGCCCCCGGGCGTGCCGCCCGCCGTCCCAGCGGGTCTGCGCCCGCCGCCGCCCGAGCAAGGGCGACCGGCCCCGGCGGGACTGCCGGGGCGCCTACCCGCCGCCGGACCGGGGCTGCTCGCGGTGATCCCGCGGCCGGGGAGGGCCGTCGCGTGCCCCGCGCGGCCGCCCCGGCGACGGCCGGGGCCCGGCCGGTGGCGTCCGGCCGGGCCCGTGGCGGGTGGTGGTCAGTAGCGCGGGACGGCGGCGGTCAGTACCGCAGGACGGCGGCGATCCGACCGCGGCCGGCGAGCTCCCCGGAGGGGACGAACTGCACCTTGGCGCCGGTGTCCAGGGCACGCTCGACGATCTCGTCGACCATGTCGTCGCGGACGTCCGGCTCACCGGAGGCGGCGGGCACCAGATGGCTGTCGGTGACCCGCACCGGCTCCCAGTAGTCCTCCTCGACCGCCAGCAGGGCGGCCCGGCCCTCGCTCACGCTCTGCCAGACCTCGTCGATCCCGGCGGCGAGCCCCTTGACGCTCTGGGCCGAGTCGAGCCGCGTGTGCAGCTCGGCGACGGCCTGCTGCCCCTGCTGCGCCACGGTGGGGCGGACGGCCTCGGCGACGGCGGCGGCGGCCGCGTGGCCGAGGCCGCCGCGCGGCACCTGGGCGCTGGCCCGCTTCACGGCGGTGCCGACCTCGTCCAGCAGCGCGAGCGCCGCGGCCTCGCCGAGCACGTACAGCGGGCGCGCGTCCGCCTCCAGCACGGCGGCCAGAGCGGTGTCCGCCTCCCGCAGGAAGCGGCGGGTCTCCTCGTCGCGGAAGGTGCTCGGGACGTCGCCGATCCGCTCCTTTCGCTCGACGTCCCAGTCCGGACCGACCTGGTCCCGCGGGAAGCCGCCCGCCGTGTGCTCCACCAGCCGGGGGCCCGTCCCGCCGAACAGCGCGACCCGGTCGGCGGCGACCGTCAGCACCCAGTAGGGCGCGCCGGCGGTGTAGGCGGAGACCAGGTTGCGGGTCAGGAAGGTCTCGGAGAACACCACCCGGGCGGCGACGGTCCGCGGCAGCGACCAGACCTGGTGCTCGCCGGGCGCCGCGAAGATCGCCAGACCGTCCTCGGCGTGCACCAGGTCGACCTCCCGCAGGGCCCGGTCCAACTGCTCCACCACGTCCAGCCGGTCCGCCCGGGAGACCGCCTCGTCCGCGTGCAGCCGGTTCTTGGCCTCCGCGATCAGGTTCCGCAGGCGCACCGGGTCCTGCGTGTTGTCGGGCTCGCTGCGGTGGGTCGGCAGCAGGACGGAGACGGCCGGGTAGCGCCGGGGGCGGCGCAGTTCGGCGAGGACGGCAGGCGTGAGCTCGGCTGCGTGCATCGGATGCCCTTCTTGTCGCGGTTGCCTCGACATACTCGACAGAATCAGACTCTCCTATGTTTTGCCAGGTTTGCCGGATTTGCCTCCCCACCCCTCCCCATCCAAACGCCCTCCTATGCCCGCCGCCACCGAAAAGCCGTCCGCATCCGGGGTGGGACCGGGCGCACCGGACCCATGGGGAGGACCGGCCGGAAGCTGAGACCGAATCAGAACCCTTTGATCATCGGATAGTTATGTCGCCCCGCTGGTCCACCCCCCTACGCTGAACGCTGCCGTACATCGAGACCGAGGGGGGTCACAGGTGAGGGACGTCATCACGGTGGATCTCGGCGGGGGCGCGCTCGTCCACGCCGAGGTGACGGCGCTGCGGTGCTCTACGACTTCCGCCCCGGAGTCCGCGGCAGGCTGCTGTCCACCCTGACCAGGGGCGAGTCCGCCGAAGTGCTCCGGGTGCTGGCCGGGGTCTCCCACTCGGTCGCCAGTACCTTCGGCACCCTCGACTTCCGCGCGCTGGCGGCACTCGCCGACACCGCCCGCACCGGGGCTCCGGTGCTGCCCGCGCACAGCGTCCCGTTCGCCGAGGTCGCGGTCGAGGTCCTCCGCGGCCTCGGTGGCGCGGACGGCGCGCTGGCCGAGCGGCTCGCCGTCACCCTGCCGGCGGGCGCCCGGGTCGGGCCGGCCGCCGAGGCGACGGACACCCGCCACCGCCCGGCCGGACAGCTCGTCGTCCCGATCACGGCCCAGGACATCCTGCTGGAGGCCCTGCCGCAGCCGGCCCGCCGCCGCTGGTGGCAACGCGGCGCCGCCGCGCCGGCCCCCGTCCCGCAGAGCACGGGCCGGCCCGCCGAGGCCGGGCCGACCTGGAGCAACCTGCCACCGGACCGCCCCGACATGACCGGCCGGGAGAGCGAACTCGTCGAGGTCGAGCGGATCCTGCACCCCGGGAGCAGCGCCTCCGCCGCCCGGTCCGCCGACCGCCCCGCCCCGCCCCCGAGCGCTCGCTCTGCGTCGTCCAGGGCCCGCCCGGGGCCGGCAGGACCGCACTGGCCCTCGCCTACGCCCGTCTGCACCGGGAGTCCTACTCGCTGGTCTGGTGGGTGGACGGCAGCAGCCACGAACGGCTCGCGCGGTCCTTCGCCGAGCTCACGACCCTCCAGGGCCTCGCGGTGACCGCGCCGGGCACCCCGGCCGACCAGCGGCCGGAGGCCGGCGCCGAGCCGGGGCGGTGGCTCACCGAGCACCCCGGCTGGCTCGTCGTCATCGACGACCTCGGCGGGGAGATGCCCGAGCAGGAGCGCTGGATGGCCGGCTACTCGCCGCGCACCCTGGTCGGCGACCACTGGCCGCCCGATGGCTACGGCAGCGTGCTGATCACCACCCGGATCGAGAGCTCCGACCGCCGCGCGCTGGAGGACCACGCCCTGCCCCTGCGCGGCGGCGGCCGGCACCGGTCCGGGGCGACCGGTCCGGCGGCCGACCCCCGAGGACGACCCGGCGGCGCTGCCCGGACTGCTCGCCCGCGCGTCCGAGAGCACGGCCGTCCGGGCCGCGAACCCGGCCGCGCCCGGTGCCCGGCCCGAACCGACCCTGCCGTACCGGTCACTGCTCGACCGGCTCGCCGAGGGCGACGGGCGGGGCCTGGCCGTCCTCTCGGTCTGCGCCTTCCTCGCCCCCCAGGGCCTCAGCCTCGAACTGATCACCCAGGGACTGCTGGCGGCCGCCGGCCACCCCGACACCGGAGCCGCCGCCCCCGACGGCCTTCCGCTGACCGATGTGCTGACCCGGCTCTCCGCCGACCGGCTGCTGCGCATCGCACCCGACAGCCGCAGCGGCTCGATCGCCATCCACGTCCACGAGCAGCTGCAACGCGCCGTCCGGGCCGGGATGACACCCACTCAGCGGCGCGGCTGGGCACGGGCGGCGCTGCAGGCCGTCCTGGCCTGCCCCCCGACCGGACGTCACCGCAGCACCGGGCGGCCTGCACCGCGCTGCTGCCGCACGCCCACGTCGTCGTCCAGCGGACCGACGACGACCCGGCCGACGGTGCCCGGCGCTCGACGCTGCTGCACCGGCTGGCCCGGTTCCGCGCGCGGCAGGGCGACCTCGGCGCCGCCGAGGCCTACCTCATCTACCAGGGGTCACTGCGCCGGCGGAGCACCCCGGTCGGCGAGGAGGAGCTGGACTCGATGCTGCTGCTCGCCGAGGTGTTCCGGGTCGGCGCCCAGTACCCGGCAGGCCCGGGCGCGGACGCGGCAGGCGCTGGCGAACCTCTCCGGGTGGCCGCCGGGATCTGCCGGGACCTGGGCGACCCGGCGGGCTCGCTGCGCGAACTCCGGGCCGCCGGTCGCGCCCTCGACCGCCCCGGCGGGGCGGAGCACACCGGCCGGGAGGCCCTGCCGCGGCCGGCTGCCGCCCTCGACCGCGAGCGGGCCCTGACCGGCGTGGCGATCGACCGCGAGCTGGCGTTGACCGAGCTGGAGGGCGGCCGGCTCGACCTGGCCGCGGACCGCCTGGACCGCGCGTGGACGGAACTGCTGCGCCTAGGCTCGTACCTGCTCCGGGTGCCGAGCGTGCTGGAGGTCGTGATCCGGCAGGACCGCGCCCGCCTGTCCCTGCTCCAGGGCCATCCGAGCCTGGTGGCGTGCGAGTTGCTCGCGCAGAGCCTGCGCAGGGCCGGCACCGACCAGGACGTGGAGTCGCTGGACCTCGTGATGGAGGCCAGCGAGACCCTGGTCGACACCATGCGCGCGTACTTCGAACAGTTGGAGACCCCGGGGGCGGGCCTGCCGGACACCTACCACCAACTGCGGGCCCGTCAGCTCGTCTCGGTGGCCGCCATCGACGAGGCGGTGCTGACCTACCGGCGTGGCCGGGCGGACCGGCGGCCGCACCGGCTGGCCGCCGCGCTGGACGTGTCCGGGATGCTGCTCGCGGCGCGGGGCCGCCGGCCGGAGGCGCTGCGGGCGCTGGCGGAGGCGGCGGAGCTGCACGAGCGGGTGCACGGCCGCGACCACCCCGCGTGGGGGGAGAACCGGTGGCGGCTGGGCCGGGTGCTGGCGGCCGCCGGGGAGGACGACCGGGCGCGCGGGCTGCTCGTCGAGGCGCGGACCGTGCTGGCCGCCCGGCTCGGCCCGGACCACCCCCGGCTGGTCCGGATCGACGCCGCGCTCGCCGGGTTGGGCCCGGGCCGGGACGACGAGAACGGGTGAAGCCGCCGGACCACCCGTAACCCGGGTGGCGCAGTGTCGTTGGGCGGGACATGAAGAAGCGCAGCATGCTCGCCGTCGCCTCGCTCGCCGTGGGTGTCGTGGCCTCCCTCACCGCTCCCGCCGCGCACGCCGGCGCGATCGGCGGCCAGGGGGACCTGACCGGCCCGCTCCAGCAGGGCGGCACCCTGACCACGGCGCCGGACGCCGTCCAGGGGCAGGTCGGCGACGCCGGCGGGGTGGTCGGCGAGGCCACCGGCCACGTGACCGGGCAGGCGGACGGCCTGATCGGGCTGCCCTCCTGACGGCCGCCGGACCGGCCCTCGTCGCCGCCGGCGGTCAGCCGAGCGGGGCGCCGAGGTCCTGCGTCCAGTAGAGTCCCGCCGGCCCGGTGGCCACACCGATGCCGACGTCCTTGAAGCCGCAGTCCAGCATGTTGGACTGGTGGATCCCGCCGTCCATCCACCGGGACACCACGGTGCCGGGTGCGCTCGGCCCCCGGTCGAGGTTCTCCCCCCACTGCGACCAGCGGTACCCGGCCGCCGACAACCGGGCGTCCGCACGGGCGCCGTCCGGGTTGACGTGGTCGAAGTAGCCGCGGGCCACCATGTCGTCCGTGTGCTTCTGGGCGGCCGCGTGCAGCTTGGGGTCGATCCGCAGCGGGGCGCAGCCGGCCTTGGCGCGTTCGGTGTTGACCAGGTCCACCAGCTGGCGCTCCAGGCTGGGCGGCGTGGGGCGGGCGGTGGCCGGTGACGGCGACGCGGTGACGGCCGCGGGTGACTCGGTGGCGGTCGGGGTCGGCGCGACCGCCACGGGAGCGGGAGGGGTCTCGGCGAGCGGCGGCTCCGCCACGGGCCGCGCGGGTATCGCGGCCGCGAGCGGGGTGTCGGGCACGGCGCTCGGGGTGGTCGGCTCGGGCGCGGCCCGCTCCGGCTGCGGGTGGTGCGGCCACACCATGGCGAGGGTGGCGACGGCCAGCACCGCGGCCGTGCCGCCCGCGACGGCGGTCCGGCGCCGGACCGGGCCGAACCGCCCCTCGGCGCCTCCGGGCGCCCCGGAGTTCCCGGCGCCGCTCCCCGCTCCGCCCCCGGCGCCTGTCGGCGGAGCGGGCGTGGCCGCGGCGGCCGCGGCCTGGAGCTGCAGCCCGGTGGGCGAGTCCAGCGGGATCGGGACCAGCGCCAGGCCGGCCAGCAGGCCCTCGGCGGGGAAGAGGTCGCGGCCGAGCCCGTCGCAGCCGGCGCAGCCCCGGATGTGCCGGGCGATCCGCTTGCGCCACACCGAGTCCGGGGTGCCGTCCCAGCCCGCGGTCAGCTCGACCAGCTCCGCGCAGCGCGGGTAGGCCGTGAGCGCCCGGACCACCACCCGGCCCGCCTCCAACTGCTTCTTCATCCGCTGGACCCGGACGGCCGTGTGCTGCGGCGTCAGGTCGAGGGCCTCGGCGAGTTCGGCCCGGGTGAGCTCGCCGCAGGCCTCCAGCCACCAGAGCGCGAGCAGTTCCCGGTCGTCCCGGTCCAGCCAGCGGGTGGCCTCGGCGACCTCGCGGCGCTGACCGGACAGGCCCAGCCGCAGGATGGTGAGGTCGGTGAAGTCGGCCCGCGGGTCGGCGAGGTCCCAGGCCTCGTCGAGGCCGCCGACGGTGCTCTGCTGCTGGCCGGTGAAGCGTCGGCGGACCTGGTTCATGGTGATCGCGACCAGCCAGGAGCGGAAGGACTCCGGATCCCGCAGGCCGTCCAGACCGTCCAGCGCGCGGATCATGGTCTCCTGGGCCACGTCGTCCACATCGGCGTGGCCGTTCAGCGCCCGGCCCGCGACGTTGTAGACCAGCGGCAACCAGGCGGCGACCAGCGCCTCCTGGGCCTGCCGGTCGCCCGCCTGGGCCGCCAGTACCAGGGTCGTCCCGGTCCTGCTCTGCACGTCAACGTTCATGGGTCAGCACTCCGTCTTGCCGTCATCCGTCCGCCGCTGCCTCCTCGGAGACCTCGGGGGACTGCTCAGATAACAACAATTCGCGCGGATTCGGAAAACGGGGGTCCGGGCGGGCCCGGCGGTCAGGACGGGGACGCGAAGACCTGGGTCCACCAGGGGCCGCCCGAGCCGGTCTTCACACCGACGCCGATCTCCTTGAAGGAGCAGTTCAGGATGTTGGCACGGTGGCCGGGGCTGTTCATCCAGGCGTCCATCACGGCGGCCGGGTCCTTCTGGCCGCGGGCGATGTTCTCGCCCCAGCTGTTCCAGCGGTAGCCGGTGGCCTCGATCCGGTGGTCGGCGTGGTAGCCCTCGGGGCTGGCGTGGTCGAAGTAGTCGCGGGCGGCCATGTCCTCGCTGTGGCCCTGGGCCGCGGTGGCCAGCCGGGAGTCGGCGGTGAGCGGTCCGCAGCCGTGCTGGGCGCGCTGGACGTTGACCAGGTCCACGACCTGCTGGGCGGTGGAGCCCCCGCCGGTGGCGCCGCTCGTCGGGGCGGCGGTGGTCCGGCCCGGGCTCGCGGCGGAGCTCGCCGACGCCTTGGGGACCGTGCTCGCGGTGGCCGCCGTCGTCCCGGCGGAGGTCGGCCTGCCGCTCGCCGTGGCCGGTGCGGACGCGCTCGCGGTGGCGGCGCCGGCCGAGGGGCTCTGGCCCGCCGTGGCCGCGGCGGTGGGCACCGGGGTGGCGGAGGCGGCGTGGGCGGCGTCGCCGGCCGACGGGCTGTCGGAGGGCGTGGGGGGCAGCGCCGGGGCGCCGAAGCCCGCGCCGGGGACCTGGATCCCGTTGTGGTCCCCGGCCTCCGCCGCGATCTGCGGGTCGAGCGCCAGCGCCTGCTGCCCGTCCCGGTCGCCGTACACGACGTACCCGGCGCCGCCGAGCGCGGCGAGGACTCCGGTGCCGGCCACCGCGGCGGCCACCGCCAGCACCGGGCCGATGCCCCGCCGGCGACGGCCCCGACGGCCGCGCCCCCGGTGCCGGTCGGCCGCCCGCCGCGCCGCGCGGCCGCCGGGCGCACCGGAGCCCCCGGCGGCGGGGAGGATCGTCGTCCTGTCTTCGCTGTTCACCTGGGCACACTTCCTGTTCGGGTCGGCCGGTCCGGGTGCCGACACCTGGGAGACCTCCCGGCCGCGCGCCGATAACAGAAAGTACGAACGAATTTCCGATCCTCCGGGTCCGCCGGCCGAGCGGGCTCCGGAGCCCGCTCGGCCGGCGGCGTCCGGCGCCGGGTCGTAGGTGACGCACATCGTCCGGGTGGCGACCTGGTCGTACGTGCCGCGGGCCCGGTGGTGGTCGGCGGCGGTGATCCACCGCACGGCGCTCCAGCCGCGCCCGGCGGCGATCGCCCTCAGCCGGGCGAGCAGCGCGTCCACCGCGTCGGCGCCGCGCACGGCCGGGCCGACGAACAGGTCGTCCGGGCACCCGGCGGCCGCGCCGTGCAGCGGCCGGACGAACGGACGGTGGCGCGCCAGGCCGACCGGCGTCCCGGCGGTGGCGCGGACCAGCAGGCGCTCCGACTCGTGCGCCGGGCCGTGCGCCGGGTCGGCGAGCCAGGACCGGACCGGCTCGGCCCTCGCGTCCGGGACCGGCACCCGGCAGACGTCGCGGTACCCCCGGAACAGCTCGCGCCAGGCGTCGAACCCGGTGTTCCCGGGCGCCCCGGCGCCCCAGCGGGCGTCGGCGGCGGCGGGCAGCTCGGCCTCCGGGGTCGGCGGGGGCAGCGGCACGGTGGTGCACCACGGCGGCCGTCGGGCCGGCATGACGGCCCGACGGGCCCCGGCGGCTGGACGGTCCGGCCAAGAACCCCGACCGCCCCCCTACCCGGCGGAACGGTCCCGGGCCGCGCCGCCCTCCGCGAAATTCGTTTGACCCGGCGCCGCAGGCACGGCTGCACTGTGACCGGCGCCGCGCCTCGTGGCGCCGGAATGCAGAGGAGACAGCGGCACCGATGGAGATCCGTTCCACGACCGACCAGGACTTCGACGTCTTCGTCGACACGCTCCTCGCCGCGTTCGGCCGTTTCCGGGAAACCCCGACCGAGAGCGGTGCCGAGGCCTGGTGGTCGGCGTTCGAAATGGACCGCGGCCTGCTCGCCCTGACGCCGGACGGGCGGCCTGTCGGCACCGCCGGCGCGTACTCCTTCGAGCTCACCCTGCCCGGGGCGGTCCTGGCCCCGGCCGCCGGGGTGACCGGCGTCGGCGTGCTGCCCACGCACCGGCGCCAGGGCGTGCTCAGCGCGATGATGCGGCATCAGCTCACCGAGCTGCGGGCCCGCGGGGAGTTCCTCTCCGTCCTGCTGGCCTCCCAGGCCCTGATCTACCGCAGGTTCGGCTACGGGCCGGCGACCTACGGGGCGCGGCTGACGGTGCCGCGTCACCAGGCCGCCCTCACCCACCCCCGGGCGCGCGGCGCGGCGGACGCGCCGGCGACCGGCTCGGTCGAGCTGCTGCGGCGTGCCGAGTGCGGCGGGATCCTGGAAGAGGTCTACGACCGGTATCGCCGCGCGCAGCCCGGCGCGCTGTCCCGGCCGCACCGCTGGTGGGCCCTGGGCGGCGGGCTGCCCCCGGTCGCTCCGGTGCAGCGCTACGTCGCCGTCCACCGCGACGCCGACGGCGTCCCGGACGGGTACGCCAGCTACTGGCGCGGCGAGGCCGACACCTTGACGGTCGACGAGACCATCGCCACCGACGACGCCGCCGCCACGGCCCTGACCAGGTTCCTGCTCGGACACGACCTGGTCGGCCGGGTCGTGTTCAGGAACGTCCCGCCCGAGCACCCACTGCGCTGGCAGCTCGCGGACTTCCGCGCCGGCCAGGTGAGCAACGACAACGACGGGCTCTGGCTGCGGCTGCTGGACGTCCCACGCGCGCTGACCGCGCGCGGCTGGTTCACGGACGGCGAGCTCGTCCTCGACGTCGACGACCCGTTCCTCGGCGAGCACGGCCGCTACCTGCTGACCGTCCGGGACGGCAGGGCCGACTGCGTCCCGACGGGCCGGGAGCCCGACCTGTCCCTGGACATGAGCGACCTGGGCTCGATCTACCTCGGCGGCACCGCCCCGAGCACGCTCGTACGGGCCGGACACGTCCTGGCCCACCGTCCGGGCGCGGCCACACTCGCCGACGCCCTGTTCCGCGCCGAGCGTCCCCCGCACTGCCTGCACTGGTTCTGACCCGCGCTCACCGGCCGGGGCACACCGTCCACCGCCGGCCCCGCCCGCAGGAGGGCGGGGCCGGTCCCTCGCCCCGGTGCGGGCGCGTGTCCTGCGATCCGGGGCGGGCCACGTCGCCGATGCTGGAGCCTCGCGCGGGACAAGCCGCGTTCGCGCCTCTCCGAGGAGCCCCATGCTGCTCCGGTACCTGGCCCTGACCTCCCGCGCCGTGGCGGGCGAGCCCGGCCGCCGGGCCAAGACCACGTTGCTGGCGGACTGTCTGCGCGAACTCGGCCCGGCCGAGGCCCCGGCGGCGGTGGCGCTGCTCTCCGGCGAGTCCCACCGGCTGCGCACCGGCGTCGGACCGGCCGCCCTGCGCGACCTGCCGCCCGCCGCCGCCGAACCGTCCTGGGGCGTCCGGGAGGCCGAACGGGCCCTGGAGGCCATCGCCGCGGTGCACGGCACCGGCGCCCGGGCCGAGCGGGCGCGGCTGCTGGCCGCGCTGTTCGGGCGGGCCACCGACGTCGAGCAGGCCTTCCTGCGGGCCGTGCTGGTCGGCGAACTGCGCCAGGGCGCGCTGGACTCGGTGGTGGCCGACGCCGTCGCCCGGGCCGCCGGCGTCCCGGCCGCGGCCGTGCGACGGGCGCTGATGTTCCGGGGGTCGGCCCGCGCCGTCGCGGAGGCGGCGCTGACCGGCGGCGAGCCCGCGCTGGCGGCCTTCCGGCTGGAGGTCGGCCGGCCCGTCCGGCCGATGCTGGCCGCCTCGGCGCCGGACGTCGCCTCGGCGCTCGACCGGATCGGCCCGGCCGCGCTGGAGTGGAAGCTGGACGGCATCCGGATCCAGGTGCACCGGGACGGCCGCGACGTGGCGGTGTTCACCCGGAGCCTGGACGACATCACCGCCCGGGTGCCCGAGGTGGTCGAGGCGGCCCTGGCCCTGCCGGTCCGTTCGGCGGTGCTGGACGGCGAGGCCATCGCGCTCGGCCCCGACGGCCGGCCCCGCCCGTTCCAGGAGACCGCCGCGCGGACCGCGTCCCGGCAGGACCCGGCCCGGCTGCGTGCCGAAGTGCCGCTCAGCGCCTACTTCTTCGACCTGTTGTACCGCGACGGCGCGGACCTCGTGGACCGGCCCGGCCGGGAGCGCTGGGAGGCCCTGGACGAGTCGGCGCCGGCCGCACTGCGGGTGGCGCGCACCGGGACGGCCGACCGGGAGGAGGCGCTGGCCTTCTTCCGGGACACCCTGGCGCTGGGCCACGAGGGCGTCCTGGCCAAGGATCCCGCGGCCGGCTACGCGGCCGGTCGGCGCGGAGCCGGGTGGATCAAGGTCAAGCCGCGGCACACCCTGGACCTCGTGGTGCTGGCCGCCGAGTGGGGCAGCGGCCGGCGGCGAGGTTTCCTCAGCAACCTCCACCTCGGCGCCCGGGCGGCGGGCGAACCCGGCCTCGGCCCCTGGGTGATGCTCGGCAAGACCTTCAAGGGCCTGACCGACGAGACACTCGCCCGGCAGACCGTGGAACTCCTCGCCCGCGAGGTGGAACGCGACGCGTACACCGTGCGGGTACGGCCGGAACTCGTCGTGGAGATCGCCTTCGACGGCCTCCAGCGCAGTCCGCGCTATCCCGCCGGGCTGGCCCTGCGGTTCGCCCGGGTGCTCCGCTACCGGCCCGACAAGAGCGCGGCCGAGGCGGACACCGTGGCCACGGTACGGGAGATCGCCGCGGCGGAGGGTCTCGGCCCGGCCCCCGAAGGGTGATGACGATCGGTCAAACTCCTTTTGCCAGAGCTTTGTTCGGATTAGGAGTGGAATCGGCCATTCTGCGCGAGTGTGGCGGAGCACCCTTCGTGTGCGACAGAGCGACAGCTAGGTTGACAAGGACAGCGGGGGGCGACCGGCCCGGGCGATCCGGTGCCACACCACTGAGAGGTGTCCGTACATGCAGGTGAGCATCGACCAGGACCGCTGCTGCAGCTCCGGCCAGTGCGTCGTCACGGCGCCGGACGTCTTCGAACAGGACGACCGGGACGGCCTCGTGAGGATCCGCCTGGCCGTCCTGCCGCACGTGCGCCACGCCGACGTACGGCTGGCCTCCGAGCTCTGCCCCGGCGGCGCGATCACCGTCGCCGAGGAGACCCCGGACAGAGACGGGGACGACGCGGGCTCCGCGACCGCCTGACGCGCCCGCCGGCCGACCCGGTCCACCACCCCCACGCGGCCGCCGCCCCCCGGCTCCGGCCGTCGAACCGTTGCCGCCTGCCGCTCCGCCACGCGAGGAGACCCCACCTTGACGAGCACGCCCACCGCCCCCGCCCCGCTGCTGCCCGCCCCCCACGACGGCGTCTGCCCGTTCAGCCCGCCCCCCGTCTACACCGAGGCCGCCCGCGAGGCCACCGTCACCCGCGCCGAGCTGCTGGACGGCACCTCCTGCTGGCTGGTGACCGGCTACCACGAAGTCCGCTCGGTGCTCTCCGACCGCCGCTTCAGCGCGGACGTCCGCCGCCCCGAGTTCCCGTCCATCACGCCCGGACGACGCGCGATCATCGCCGCGAACCCCAACTTCCTGCGTCTCGACGACCCCGAGCACGCGCGGCTGCGCCGCATGGTCACCGGGGACTTCCTGGTCAAGCGGGTCGAGGCGATGCGCCCGGAGATCCAGCGGATCGTCGACGAGGCCCTCGACCGGATGACCGCGTCGGGCGGCCCCGCCGACCTGGTCAGCGGCTTCGCCCTGCCGGTGCCCTCCCTGGTGATCTGCCTGCTGCTCGGCGTCCCGTACGAGGAGCGGCAGATGTTCCAGGACCTCAGCCGCCTCCTGCTCAGCACCACGGCGGCCGAGGAGGAGGTGCGCCGGGCCCAGACCGAGCTGATCGACTACCTCGGCGGCCTCGCCGCGCAGAAGCGGCGCCGCCCCGGCGACGACATCCTCAGCCGGCTGGCCGCCCGTGACGACCTCAGCCTCCAGGAGATCGCCGCGACCGGCTTGCTGCTGCTGGTCGCCGGCCACGAGACCACCGCCAACATGATCTCGCTCTCCACCCTCCTGCTGCTGCGCCACCCCGAGCAGGCCGCGCGGCTGGCCGACCCGTCGGCCGTCCCCGGCGCGGTCGAGGAGTTGCTGCGCCACCTCACCATCGTCCACATGGGTCTGCCCCGGCTGGCGGTCGAGGACGTCGAGCTCGGCGGCGTCCGGATCCGGGCCGGCGACGGCGTGGTCGCGATGCTCTCCACCGCCAACCGGGACGGGGAGCTGTTCGGGACGCCCGGCCAGCTCCCCGCCGGCGAGCTGGACGTGGACCGGGACGCCCGGCGCCACCTCGCGTTCGGCTTCGGCGTGCACCAGTGCCTGGGCCAGCCGCTGGCCCGGGCGGAGCTGCAGATCGCGCTGGCCACGCTCTTCCGGCGGCTGCC
This sequence comes from Kitasatospora sp. NPDC091207, assembly GCF_044768625.1. NCBI lineage: Bacteria > Bacillati > Actinomycetota > Actinomycetes > Kitasatosporales > Streptomycetaceae > Kitasatospora > Kitasatospora sp. NPDC091207. The sequence continues at coordinate 47,079 of NZ_JBIVVS010000011.1, read as the reverse complement.
CGGGCTGCGGCTCGCGGCGCCGGAGAGCGAGCCGGTCTTCCGCTCGGAGGCGTTCGTCTACGGCCTGGAGGCACTGCCGGTCGCCTGGTGAGACCGGCCGCCGGATCGGATCCGCGGTCCGGGGCAGGCATGGCCCGGCCGCGGCCGGGCAGGAGAGGTGTCACAGGCGCCGTCGGGCACGTCGGACGGGTCGGGCGGGTTCCGTCCGGTCGGCCGTGGCGCGGCGGCCCTGCGGTTCGGTTGGCCGTGGCGCGGGCACCGAGGCAGGCTTGAAGGGCGAGACAGGAGCCCGGTCCGGTGGCCGGCCCGCGCCGCGGGACTCCGCGGCGCCCTCGGGCGACCCCGGCCGGCCGAGGAGACGGAGCCCGCGATGACCGATATGAGCGCACGGTCCGAGGTGAGCGTCGATCGGGAGGAGGACGTCCGCGCGGCCGACCCCGAGGAGGGCATCACCTCGATGCAGAACCAGCACGCGCAGGACACCTCGCAAGCGGAGGGCGATCCTCTGGAGGAGCCCGAGACGTACAGCTGACCGTTCAGGACGAACGGATTCCCACGAGGCCGCCCGCCGCACGGGCGGCCTCCGCGACCGCGGGTGTCGCTGCCCTGAGGGCGGCGACACGGCGGGGAAGGATGGGCGCATGAGCGAGCAGCAGAGCGCAGCAGCGGCGCAGGGCGGACGGCCGATCGGGACACCCGGGGATCCACGGGCGTCCTGGGCCACCTGGACCACCCAGTCGATCATCAGCGGACCGGGCGGAGTCACCACCGCGGAGGTCGGCCCGATCTCCGGCGACCTCACCGTGCACACCACCTGGGTGGACGGCGAGGCCCGGCTGACCGTGCAGTACACCGGGGCACTGGACTGGTACACCGTGGCCGGCAGCCCCGTGCCGGCGGCGGACGAGATCACGGCGCGGGCGATCCACCAGGCGATGGTCAACACCGTGAAGACCGGGCGCGGGGCCTCCGCCCCGCAGGCGCCCGGCGTCTGAGCCCGCCCCAAGGGCTCCGCTCCCCGACCGCCCGGCCCGCCGGGCGGTCGGCCGTGCGCGCCCGGGTGCTGGTCTGCGCCGGAAGGGTCCGCGCCGGGATCGTCGACACGGGAGCGTCGACGCCGGAAGGGAGCGGCCTGCGGGTGCCCGCGCCTGAAGGCGCCGGACAGCCGGCCACCGCCGGGCCGGCCCGCGCCCGGCGGTGGCCGGCTGTCCGGGAGCCTCAGCGACCCGTCCCACCCCGCAGGACCGGGGCCGCGGCGGCCCAGTACCCGCCGTCCGCCCCGCTCCGGCGCCGGAGGTCCGCCCGCACCTCGCGGGCGAGCTTGCGGGTGTCGCGCCGGTTGACGGTGGCACCGATGCCCGCCCCGACCAGCAGGGGGATCAACGAGGGCAGCCGGCGCAGCGTGCTGCGGGTGAGTCGCTTGCGCACCTGCTGGCGGACCTCGGCGCCGAGCGCCATCGCGGCGAACCCGGCCGGCTTCACCAGCAGCGTCGCGTCGATGCCCCGGCGGTTGGCCCAGGCGGCGACGTAGGCGGAGGCCCGCTGGGTGGCCGTGCCCTGCACGGCGAAGCCGTACACCTCGTGCAGTTCGGCGATCAGCTTGATCTCGACCGCCGCGACGGCGAGCGTCTCGGCGGCGATCTCCACCGCCATCGCCGGCGGCACCGGCAGCATCGCGGCGGCGCCGACGCCGGCGCCGAGCGTTCCGGAGGCCCGGCTGGCTCCGGTGACCAGCAGATCGGCCAGCCGCTCGGCGTCCGCCGCCCCGGGGTGCTGGGCGCGCAGCGTGGCCAGGTCCCGCACCGGGATGCGCGGCGCCGCGTGCATCAGCTGGTCGGCGAGGGCCCGGCTCCCGTACGCGGCCCCCTTCGCGGCGGCCTTCCCACCGCTGCCGAGCCGGCGGGAGACCGTCCCGAGCAGCGCCGCGGCCCGGCGTCGGCCGCGCCCCGCCCGGTACTCGGCGACCTGCCTGGCCGGCCCGCCCTCGACGGGGGCGGGCCGTTCCAGCTCCTCGACCAGTTCGGCCAGTTCCTCGGCGACCTGGTCGGCGACCTGCTCGGGCGGGGGCTCGGGGGCGGGCTTCAACTGCCGGGAGCGTCCCGGTCTCCTGAAGATTGCCATGCTCTGCGGGTACCCGGTGGGCCGCGGTGGTACGCGCTATTCGGTGATCTCCACCCCGCGCCAGAAGGCCACCCGGCCGCGAACGTGCTCCGCCTCCGGCTTCGGGTCGTTGTAGTACCAGGCCGCGTCGGGGTTGCGCTGCCCGTCGACGTCCAGCGTGTAGTACTCGGCCGTGCCCTTCCAACCGCACACGGTCGTGGTGCCCGACGGGCGCAGGTACTCCGTGCGCACGGATCCGGCCGGGAAGTAGTGGTTGCCCTCGACGACGGTGGTGTCGTCGCTCTGCGCGACGACCGTGCCCTGCCAACTCGCTGTGGTCATGGGCCGATTCTGCCCGAGGCCCGGCCCGCACAACCGCCCGGCCCGGGGCCGGGGAGCCCGGACGGCCACCGCGGGGCACCCGACGGGGGTCGAGCGGCGGTGGCCGTGGCGCCCGCCGGCCGGCGGGCGCTACGGCAGTGGTTCGGCGTGCACCGGGAAGTGCGGGGACTGGTGCCCCCCGCTGGCGAGCATCCGGACCTCGCCCGCGTCGCTGATCTCGGCCCGGACGATGCCGCTGGCGTCCTCGTAGACGGGGTGGCCGCCGGGACCGGTCATGCCGGTGCGGGAGACCACGACGACGTCCTGCGGGGCCTGGGTACCGGGAGTACCCGGGAAGGTCAGTGCGTAACGGTTCGCGGGGCTCATCACCGATCTCCTCGTCCCACCTGGTGCCAGCTGTCGCAGCTGTCGCTGTTGTCCGCGCCATGCTGTCCGCGCGGGACCGCGCCCGACCGCGCCGGACGTGTTGGCCACGCCGGACCGGCCGGTGGCCGCCCGCCGCCGGATCAGGCCGCGGCCCTGGTGGACCGGGCGGACCCGCCGCGGACCTCCAGTTCGTCGAGCAACCGGGCGGTGGCTTCGGCGACGGCCTCCACCGCGCGGTCGAAGGCCTCCCGGTTGTGCGCGGCCGGGGCACGGAACCCCGAAACCTTCCGCACGTACTGGAGGGCGGCCGCGTGGAAGTCCTCGTCCGAGGCGTCGGGCGTCACGGGAGGTCTCAGCGTCTTGATACTGCGGCACATGACCCCAGTCTCGCGCGCGGAAGCTCCGCCGGCGACCCCCGTGCGTCACCGGACCGCCATGGGCAGCACCCGGTGGTGTCATCCGACCGGATGAGGATTTCGCACGAACCAATCGCCCTTCACCCCCGCCCGGCCCCGCTCCCCCACCGGTCTGCCGGCCGGTACGCTCCCCGACTTCACCGGCCCGATGCCGTGCCGGCACCTCCCTGCCCGGCTCCCGTCCGGGCGTCACCCCGGAGTACCCCCTTGCCACTCGCGCTGGTCGCCCTGGCCGTCACCGCGTTCGCCATCGGCACCACCGAATTCGCCGCCATGGGGTTGCTCCCCCAGGTGGCCGAGAACCTCCAGGTCTCCATCCCCCGGGCTGGATGGCTGATCTCCGCCTATGCCATCGGTGTGGTGATCGGCGCCCCATTGCTCACCGCCCTCACGGCCGGCCGGCCGCGCAAGGCGGTGCTGATCGCGCTGGCCGGCCTGTTCGCGACCGGCAATCTGCTCTGCGCGGTCGCGCCCGACTTCTGGTCGCTGGCCGCGGCCCGGGTGATCACCGGGCTGCCGCACGGCGCGTTCTTCGGCGCCGGGGCCGTGGCGGCCGCCGAACTGGTCGCCCCGCACCGGCGGGCCCGGGCGGTCGCCGTGATGTTCTCCGGGCCGACCGTCGCCAACATCATCGGGGTGCCCGCCGCCACCCTGCTCGGCCAACACCTCGGCTGGCGGGCCACCATGCTGGTGGTGGTCGCGATCGGCGTGCTCGGCACCGTCGCCATCGCGCGACTGGTACCCGAGCTGCCCTCCCCCGCGCAGTCCGGGTTCCGCCACGAGATGAGCGCGTTCCGCAGCGGGCAGCTCTGGCTGGCCCTGGCCACGGTGGTGTTCGGCTGCGGCGGCTTCTTCGCCTGCTACAGCTACATCACCCCGTTGCTCACCGAGGTCTCCGGGTACGCGACCGGGTCGGTCACGCTGGTGCTGGCGCTCTTCGGCGTCGGTATGACGATCGGCAACGTGCTGGGCGGCTTCGCCGCCGACCGCGCGCTGCGCCCGACCGTCTGCGCCGCCTTCCTGCTGCTCGCCGCCACGCTGGCGCTCTTCACGGTGACCGCCCGCACCCAGTGGTCCGCCGCCGTGACGGTGGTCCTGGTCGGGCTCTTCGGCTTCGCGATCGTCCCGGCCGTGCAGACCCTGGTGCTGCAGAAGGCGCGCAACGCCCCGACCCTGGCCTCGGCGACCGTGCAGGGCGCGTTCAACCTGGCCAACGCCCAGGGCGCGTACTTCGGCGGCCTGGCCCTGGACGCCGGGCTCGGCTGGACCTCGCCGACCCTGGTCGGCTCGGGGCTGGCCGCCTCGGGTGCGGTGATCGCGGTGATCGCCTGGGCCGCCGACCGGCGACGGCCGGAGCCGGTCGCGCTCGGCTCGGTGCCGGCTCCCGCCGTCGGCCGGGACGGGCCCGCACGCCCCGTCGACGCCGCACCGGCGCCCGGGGCCGAGGCCCCCGCCCACGGCTGACCGGGGTGGCCGGGGTGGCCGCCCCGGCCAGCCGCTGGTCCGTGGCCGCCCGTGGACACCGGCAGGAGGCACCGCCCCCGGGGAGGCACCGCGCGCTCACCGGCCGCCACCGGTCTGCCGGGAAGGATCCCGGCCAGAGAACGACGGAGCGGTCGTGGGGGCGGCGGCCGCACCGGCACGGGCGGCGCCGGTGCGGCCGCCGCCCGTGCCGGCCAGGAGGTCACCGGGGGGCGGGCCGTGACCCGGCGGTGGTGACGGCGGTGTCCCCGCCGGTGTCCCCCGGGGTGCCCTCGGCGGACCGGACGGCGGAGACGCCGCGGAACTCGTCCACGGCGACGTGGTACGTACTCGCGCGCGGGTAGGTCACCCGGATCGAGTCGGCGGTGGTCAGCGCGGAGGCGCCGAGAGCGGTCAGCAGGAGCACCCGGTGCCGCAGCGCGTCCGTGACGTCCTCGATGATCTGGAAGCGGTCCCCCCGGGTGTCGGTGACCGTGACCGCCCCGGCGCAGGTACCGGTGAGCATCATCGTGACGACCAGGGCGTCCCCCTGGGTGACCGGGGCGAGCACGGGCAGCACGGCCTCGGTGCTGGAGCCCGCCTGCTGGTCGGAGGCGGTCCGGGAGATCCAGGACGGGGCGTCGCTACCGGCGTGCCCCGACGGCGGCGGGGTGCCCGTGGCAGGGCGCGAGGTCTCCTCCTCGGCCGGACAGGTGGACGCGTCGGCGGAGTGGGCGGCCGGCGCGCGGACGGCGAGCAGGCCGAGCGTGCCGCCGATGCCGAGCACCACACCGACCAGCAGGGTGAGCGCGTAGGCCCGGAGCCGGCCGCCGCCCCGGGGCGGTGCGGGCAGCGGCTCGACCGGCTGCGGGGCCGGCACGGGGACAGCCGCGGGCAGCGGTGCGGGGAGCGGCGCCGGGACCGGAACGGGGGCCGTGGGCTCCGCGCCGACCGCGGCGTTCCACCGGCGGTGCCACTGGGCCTCGTCACCGCCGCAGGCCCGGACGAACGCCCTGGTCGTGGGCCAGGAGGGCAGCCGTGAACCGGAAGCCGCCTCGTACAGCGTGGTGTGCGAGATGCACCCGGCCGTCCTCGCCATGATGCGGAACGAGGGCCGGCCCGCGTCCAACCGCAGCTGCCGCAGCTCGGCGGCGAGACACTCGGCCGCGGTCGGCGCCTGCGCCGCCCCCTCCGGTTTCGACTTCTGCTCCGTCACGGTGCCCCCCGTTGTCAGATGTCAGATCCTTCGGCGACCACTGTCGCTTGTCGCGTACGGATCATAGCGGCGAGTGACGGGGAAGATACGTGGTCGGTCGATTCCCGGACGAGGACTGGGGCGTTCGGCCTGGACACGGGCTGGTGTCAGCTGTTGTCAGTTTCCGTCAGACGCTGTCGAACACCCCGGACGGTCGGGTCAGCTGTCCTCGCCGCCCCGGGCGACGGGGCGGCCTGGAGCTCGATCGGACAGGGAGAATCGCGATGGGCAAGGGCATCCTCGGCAAGCTCGGGCGGCGCGGGGCGAGCACGGCGGCCGTGCTGGCACTGGCGGTGGGCGGGGTCGGCCTGTCGACCGGCGACGCGTCCGCCGTCGGGTGGTACTACCTCAACAACCACCCGAGCGGCAACGGGGTGGGCGTCTACTCCCAGCCGTACTCGTGGGCGGCCAAGACCACCGGCGACCTGTACTCGGTCGCGGGGCGCCAGGACGCGGTCGACATGCGGTGCTGGACCCGGGGCGAGAACATCAACAACCAGGGCAACGTCTGGTACAAGGTGTCGGAGGTGTACTCCGCCGGCTACGGCTACTGGTACGGGACCGCCTACGTGTACGGCGCCTACACCGACGGCAACTGGAACTTCCACGTCCCGACCGTCCCCGAGTGCTGACCGCCCGCTGAACCGGTGCGCCCCGCCCGTGGACCAGGAGTCCGGACCTCGGACGGGGCGCACCGACGGGCACCCCGTGGCGAGCGGCGACGGCGGACGCGCGCTACGCCGTCCGGCGCTCCACCGGCTCGATCTCCCGGTGGCTGTCGGCCAGCAGCCGGTAGCCCTCGCCGTTGAAGGTGATCCCGGCCCGCTCCTCCTCGGTCAGCTCGCGCCGGACCTTGGCCGGGACCCCGGCGACCAGGGAACCCGGCGGCACCCGCATGCCCTGCGGCACGACGGCCCCGGCCGCCACCAGCGAACCGGCCCCGATCCGGGCCCCGTTCAGCACCGTGGCGTTCATCCCGACCAGGACGTCGTCCTCGATCACACAGCCGTGCAGGACGGCGTTGTGGCCGACCGAGATCCGCTCACCGATCACCAGGGGGAAGCCCAGGTCCGCGTGCAGGGTGCAGTTGTCCTGGATGTTGCTGCCCGCGCCGACCGTGATCGACTCGGCATCACCGCGGATCACCGCGCCGTACCAGACGCTCGCTCCGGCACCGACCGTGACCGACCCCACCACGACCGCGTTGGGCGCGACGAAGGCCGTCGGGTCGAGGTCGGGCTCCCGACCCCCGACTGCGGCGATCAGCGGCTCTGCCATGTCTCGTCCTCCTTGGCCAGGCTTGCCCGTCATGTGCCGGTCATGATGGCACCTCAGGGCCCCGGCACCTCCGGGCACCCCCGCCGGGCGCCCGCGGACCGTCCGCCGCACCCCGCACGGGTCGACCGTCCGCGCCGGCGACCGGCACCGGGGGTCGGGCCCGTCAGCGGAGCGGCCCGTCGGCGGACCGGCCGGCTGTGGAGGAGGTGCCCGCGACCGCGGGCGGGGCCGGCGGCCGGGTGTCGCAGAGCCCGGCGGCGAGCAGGGCCTCGAACCCGGCGTTGGCCGCCGGCAGGTCGGACAGGTCGTACGGGTTCACCGAGGCCGCGAACTGGCGCCGCCCGTCCGGGGCGCCGTACATCAGCGTGGTGTAGCCGGGGATTCCGCCACCGTGGCCCCAGTACTCGCCGCAGGCCGTCGGTGTCCGCTGGAGGCCGAGGCCGTACTCGTTGGACCCGCTCTGCGGGGTGGTCCGCTTCATCTCGGCCAGTTCGGCCGGGGCGAGCAACCGGCCGCCGAGCAGGGCGGAGATGAAGCGGGTGAGGTCGGTGGTGGTGGAGATGCCGGCCCCCGCCGAACCGGCCATGCTCGGGTTGAGCAGGGTGACGTCCGCCGGGCCGTCGGGGAGCTTGTAGTAGCCGTGCGCGTGCGGGCCGGGCACGGAGGCCGAGTTGAGCGGCATCGAGGTGCCGGTCAGACCGAGCGGGCGGATGATCCTCCGCTGCACCTCGTCGGCCCAACTGCGGCCGGTGATCCGCTCGATCAGCATCCCGACCACGATGTAGTTGGTGTTGGAGTAGTGCCAGCCCTGCCCGGGGGCGAAGTACGGCGGGTGCGCGGCGGCGAGGTCGACGAGCTCTCGCGGCGCGTACGACCGCCAGCGGCCGGTGTCGAGCCACTGCCGCAGGGCGACGGGATCCTCCTCGAAGGAGAAGGAGGCGTCCTCGGTGTAGTTGAACAGGCCGCTGGTGTGGTTCAGCAGTTGGCGGACGGTGATCTGCCGGCCGTTCGGCACCACGCCGGGCAGCCGGGTCTCCACCGGGTCGTCCAGGCCGATCCGGTGCTCGGCGACCAGTTGGAGGGCCACCGTCGCGACGAAGGTCTTGGTGACACTGCCGATCCGGAACCGGCCGTCGGCGGAGGCCGGGGCCCCGGTGGCGAAGTCGGCGGTACCGGCCGCGCCCTTCCACGCCGGGCGCCCGCGCTCGGCGACCAGCCCCAGCGCGGCCGAGGCGCCGCCCTGGTCCACCATCGCGCGCACGGCCGCGTTCAGCGCCGCCCGGTCGGCCCGGCCGTCGGCGACCCCGACCACCACTCTCTCGCCGGCAGCCTGCCGACCGGCCCCGGACACCGCGCCCTGGGCACCCGCGACCGGAGCGAGCACACCCACCAGACCGGCGCCCGCGAGCGCGACCGCCACCGCCCTCGCGGCCAGGCCCCGTCGCCACCGAACCCCGCCCGGCCGGCCCACCGGGCCCACCGGCCCCACCCGGCCCGCCTGATCCCTCGTCGTCCCCGCCATGCCGTCACCCTCCCGTGTCCCGAACGGGCGGGTCCCCACAACAGCCGCCCTGGTCCTGTTGCCTGACACTCTGGCAGCGGGTACCGGCACGGGCATCACCCTCAGGTCCGGAGCCTCTCCGCCCCTGGTGCGATCCTCCTCGGGCGTGTCGCTCCACCTCAGGTCGAACAGAACCCCGAGGGATCCCGGGGTGGGCCCGCGACCGGAGTCAGGGGCGCGCCCCGGGCGGCGGGCTCAGGCCAGCGGGGCCTTGACCCGCAGCACCTCGATGAACGCCCGGATCCACGCCGGGTGGTCGGGCCAGGCCCGCGCCGAGACGACCACACCGTCGACGACCGCCTCGCCGTCCACGTACTCGGCGCCCGCGGCGGCCACGTCCGGCTCCAGCGCCGGGTAGGCGGCGCTGCGGCGGCCGCCGAGCACCCCGGCGGCGGCGGTGATCAACGGGCCGTGGCAGATCTGCGCCACCGGCTTGTCGGCCTCGAAGAAGTGCTGGACGATCCGCTTCACGTCGGCGTTGTTCCGCAGGTACTCGGGAGCGCGGCCGCCGGGGATGACCAGTGCGACGTACGCGGCCGGGTCCACGTCCGCGAGGGCGAGGTCGGCGGGCCAGGTGTAGCCGGGCTTCTCGGTGTAGGTGTCGTAGCCGTCGACGAAGTCGTGGACCACGAACTGGAGCCGCTTCTTGGCCGGTGCCGCGATGTCCACCCCGTAGCCCTCCTCCAGCAGCCGCTGGTAGGGGTAGAACACCTCCAGTGACTCCGCGGCATCACCGGTGACGAGCAGGATCTTCGATGTCATCGCCGACATCCCTCCACATGATCGACCGTCAGACATGGTGCGGGCCCGCGCCGGTGGCGACCGGGCCGGGCCGGGAACAACCTCCCGCACCGGGCCGCGCCGACGCAACAGGGCGCACCGGTCGCACATCCGGCGCACACGCGGCGACACGCGCCGGCAGACCGTCGTACGCGCGGTCTCCGGGGCCTTCGATCCCTCTGCGGCACGGCGCCTAGACTCCCTGGTACCCAGGCCAGCCCCCCGAAGGGAGTCCGCACGATGCCGGACCGCACCAGCTACCTCGTCCTCCCCGGCTACCAGGGCTCGGGGCCCGCACACTGGCAGACCCGGTGGGAGGAGGCGGACCCGGCGGCCTTCCGGCGTGTCCGGCAGGAGAACTGGGACTTCCCGGAGCCGGCTGCCTGGGTGGCCGCCCTGGACGCCGCGATCGCCGCCGCGGCCGCCGAAGGACCGGTGGTCCTGGTCGCGCACAGCCTCGGCTGCGTCACGGTCGCCCGCTGGGCGGCCTCGGCCCCCGCCGGGCGGGCCACCGCCGTCCGGGGCGCGCTGCTGGTCGCCCCCGCCGACATCGACACCGCCGACGTCCCGGCGCTGCTGGGCTTCCGTCCGGTGACCCGGGAGCGCCTGCCCTTCCCCTCGTTGGTGGTCTCCAGCACCGACGACCCCTGGGTCACCCCGGAGCGGGCCCGCGGCTTCGCCGAGGCTTGGGGTGCCCGGTACGTGGAGCCCGGCGCCTACGGGCACCTCAACTCCGACTCGGGGCTGGGCGACTGGCCGGAGGGCCGGATGCTGCTCGCCGAACTCTGAGCGGGGGCGCGGAGCCGGGGGCGCGGGCCGAGGAACGGAACCGCGGTGCCGTCAGCCCAGCCCGGCCGCGTGGGCGGTGAGGGTGAGCAGGGCCGCGTTGCCGGCCGCGCCCGCCGCCGTGGCGCAGAGGAACCGGGCCGCCGTGCCCTCGCGCAGCGGGCCGAGGACGATCGCGGGGAAGTAGCCCGGCATCGTCCAGAGCGCCACCGCCCACTGCCGGCGGGCGCGGGCCGGGCCGGCCGGGGCCCGTAGCTCGCGGGCCGCGGCGAGGGCGAGCGGCAGGTAGAGCGCGAGGTACCCGGCGGCGGGCCAGAGCACCGGGGGGACGCCGAGGGCGGTGTGCGGCATGGCCCCATCCTCCGCCGGGCGCCCGGCGGACGCATGAGTACCGGTACTCAGCCGGCCGCGGCCGGGCGCGTGGCAGCCGTCTCCCCCCACCCTTCTGGGATAGGACCGTGATCACCCGGCGGAGCAGAATCGGTGCACCACCGATCCCTCCGGAAGGACCAGACGTTGATGAACCGCCTGTCCCGCCCGCTCACCGCCGCCCTCCTCGCCGCCGCCGCCCTGGTCGGCGGGGCGGGGGCCGCCCAGGCCACCACCGTCGACCTCTCGGCCCACGGGCCGCTCGCGGTGGTGGACCAGCCCGTCGAACAGCAGTCGGCCGCCAGCCGGTGCGATGTCGAGTACACCGTGGCCTACTACAGCTACCGCACGCAGGGCTACCCCGAGCTGGAGTCGATGCTGCACGCCGAGAAGTCCTACGCGCTCTGCCAGGCCGCGGGCTGACCCGGCCGCCGGACACGAACCCGAACCGGCGACAAGCCGGCGCGGCCCCGGAGGGACGCCCTCGGCGATTCCGGGGCCGGGCGTGACGTCGGTCCTCAAGACGCGGTCGGGTCTTGAGGACCGGCGTTGTCGGACGCGCTGAGGACCGTGTCCCGGGCGCAGCGGTCGGGGCCTGCCGATCCGGTGTCGTGGATCAGCGGCTCGGGCTGGGCGGGGCGGCCGGCCCACGCTCGATCTCGCAGGTCAGTGAGCCTTTCCCAGGATCTGGTGACGCTTGGTCAGCATCTCGGCCAGGCCATAAGGTGCGCGCTGTGAACCTCCGCACCAAGAAGACGCTGACGGCCCTGCTCAAGGGCGCGATCGTACTCGGCGCCTGCGCGCTGTACAGCCACGCCCGCGGTGGCCACCTCGCGACCACCCCATTGTTCCTCGGATTCATAGCCTTGAACCTGGCGATCGCCGGCTACACCTGGTGGTGGTACGGCGACTCTCCCAAGGCCGTGGAGGTGCGCGCGAAGGCCGAGGCCGGGAAGGCCGCCGCCAAGCACAGCCACTGACCGCGCCGGAGCGGAGGAACCGTCGGTCAAGGCGTCGGGCCCCGACGCGCGGCGGAACTTCTCCCGCAGTTCGCTCGAAGGCCACCCGGCCGGGCGCCACTGCTCCTAGTCTGCGGGCGACGACCACCACCGCCCCGCCATCAGTGCGAGCTAGGAGCACCCATGACGTACCGTCCGCTCGACGGCAGCACCCCGGCCGAGCCCGTCCGGGACCCGGCGTCCTCGCGCCGCCGGTTCCTGCGCGCGACCGGTGCCGCCGGCCTGGGCGCGGCCGCGTTCGCCGCCACCGGCGGCGAGGCGCTCGCGGCCCCGGCCGGTGACCAGCCCGACGCCGCCGACGAGCGCGGCAGCGCCGCGGCGCCGGCCGGTACCCGCTCCCCGGTCCGCACCGGAACCGGCCTGGACCGGCTGCCGCACCCGCTGGTCATCGGCCACCGCGGCGCGCCCGGCTACCGCCCGGAGGAGACCCTCGGCTCCTACGAGCTGGCCCTGGAGCTCGGCGCGGACGTCATCGAGCCGGACCTCGTCCCCACCAAGGACGGTCACCTGGTGGTCCGGCACGAGAACAACATCGTGGAGACCACCGACGTCGCCGACCACCCCGAGTTCGCGGGGCGGAAGGCCACCAAGACCATCGACGGCGTACCGCAGACCGGCTGGTTCACCGAGGACTTCACGCTCGCCGAGCTGCGCACCCTGCGGGCCAAGGAGCGCCTGCCGCAGCAGCGCCAGCGCAACACCCTGTACGACGGCCGCTGGCCGGTGCTCACCTTCCGCGAGCTGGCCGACTTCGCGAAGAAGCGCGGGCGGGAGCTCGGCCGCGAGGTCTGGCTGTACCCGGAGACCAAGCACCCGAGCTACTTCCGCTCGATCGGCCTCCCGCTGGAGGAGCGGCTCGCCGACGAGCTGCGCCGGGCGGGCCTGGCCGGCCGGCGCGGGCGGGCGATCCTGCAGTCCTTCGAGCCGAGCAGCCTGCAGCGGCTGTCGAAGCTGGTCGAGAACCCGCGGATCCAGTTGCTCGGCGGTCCGACCACCCAGCCGTACGACTTCGTGCTGGCCGGGGACCGGCGCACGGTGGCCGACCTGGTCACCCCGGAGGGGCTGCGCTGGATCGCCTCCTTCGCCCACGGCATCGGCCCGACCACCCAGCTGATCGCGCCGGTGGACGCGAGCGGCAAGCTCCAGCCGCCGACCACGCTGGTGCGCGACGCGCACACGGCCAACCTGCTGCTGCACCCCTACACGGTGCGCAACGAGAACGGCTTCCTGCCGCTGGACTACCGCCGCGGCACCGACCCGAACGCCTACGGCGACGCGATCGGTTGGGCGCGCTACCTCTACGAGCTGGGCGTGGACGGCTTCTTCACCGACCAGACGGACACCAGCGTGCTGGCCCGGCAGGACTTCTGGGCCGCCAAGGGCGTCAACTGACCGCTCGGCGCCCGTCGACGGCTGTGCCCCGGACCGTAGGGCGGTCCGGGGCACAGTCGTCGGCCGGGTCCGGTCAGCCGTCGCTCTGTGGGCTGTCCGTGTGGTCCTCGCCGCCCTGCTGGGCGGGCGCGGTCTGCTCGTTCGGCGCGGTCTGTTGGGGCTGCTGGGGCTGCTGCGTCGGCTGGGTCGAACGCGGCCGCCCCGGGTCCGCCGTGCGCCCGCCGGTGGGCGCGGCCGGCCCGGTCGGCGCGGTGCCGGAACCGCTCGGGCTCCCGCTCGGGCTGCCACTGGCAGCGGGGTCGCGCCTGGGCGGCGGATCGGGGATGTAGACGGTCTCGAAGGTCTCCTCCGGCACACCCCTGAGCGCCTGGTTCATCGCCAGCTGCCAGATCGGGCCCGGGCCGGTGGCCCCGAAGATCTCCGGGTAGTACTTGCCCCCGATCCGGATGTTCTTCATCGGCACGCCCTTGGCCGGGCCGCCGAGCCAGACCGAGGCGGCGAGGTTGGCGGTGTAGCCGCTGAACCAGGCCGACTTCTTCTCGTCGGTGGTACCGGTCTTGCCCGCGATCTGCCGGTCACCGTCCAGCCCGAGGTCGCGCGCGGTGCCCTTCTCGGTCACCCCGAGCAGCACGGTGTTGATGACGTCCGCGGTGTCCTCGGTCATCACCCGGTCGCACTTCTCGGGGACGACCGGCACGTCCTTGCCGTCGACCGTGGTGATCCTGTTGATCGCGACCGGCGCGCAGTGGGTGCCCCGGGCGGCGAAGGTCGCGTAGACGTTGGCCATCACCAGCGGGCTCACCTCCTGGGTGCCGAGGCCCAGGGCCGGCAGCTCCTGGAGCGGATCGCCGCTGGCCTTGGTCGCGACGCCCAGCTTGTTGGCCATCTGCTTGACCGCGCAGAGACCGATCTCCTGCTCCATCTGGACGAAGTAGGTGTTGACCGAGAGGGCCATCGCCTGCTTCAGGTCGTACGGCCCGGCCTCCTTCTCCGACTCGTTGGGGATCGAGCCGCCCTTCTTGCCCTTCTCCAGGTTCTTCCAGGTGCCGTCGCAGGTCTTCATCGTCGGCCAGTCCATCCGGTTCGGCGACGGGTAGATCTGGGTGTCCGGCAGGCCCGCCTCCAGTGCGGCGGCGGCGACGATCGGCTTGAAGTTGGAGCCCGGCTGGAAGCCGTTGCCGCCGCCCATCGCCGCGTCGACGTTGTAGTTGACGACGGTCTGGTTCTTGTTCGGGTCCAGGCCGTAGGGGCGGGTCTGGGCCATCGCCAGGATCTTGCCGCTGCCCGGCTCGACCATCGTGATCGCCGCCGAGACCGGGTCGGTGACGTACACCTTCTTGGTGACGGCGCTCTGGGCGGCGGTCTGCTTGTCGGGGTCGAGGGTGGTGTAGATGTTCAGGCCGCCCTGGTCCCACAGCTTCTTGCGCTCCGCGGCGCTCTTGCCGAACACCGGGTCCTGCTTGACCACGTGCCGGACGTAGTCGCAGAAGAAGCCCATGCCGGCGTTGGCGGTGATGCAGCCGTTCTGCGGGTCCTTGTACGCCAGGCCCAGCGGGGCCGCCTTGGCGTCCCGGGCCTGCGCGGCGGTGAGGTGCTTGTTCTCCACCATCTTGTCGATGACGGTGTCACGGCGCTTCTGGGCGGCGACGGGGTGCAGCTTGGGGTCGTACTGGGACGGGTTCTGCACCAGGCCCGCGAGCATCGCGGCCTCGGGGACGGTCAGGTCCTTGGCGTCCTTGCTGAAGTACCGCTGGGAGGCGGCCTGGATGCCGTACGCCTGGTGGCCGTAGAAGGTGATGTTCAGGTAGTTGGTGAGGATCTGGTCCTTCGTCAGGTCCTCCTCCAGCTTGATGGCGTACTTGAGTTCCTGGATCTTGCGGCCGAGCGTCTTGCGCTGGGCCTCCAGCACGGCGGCCTGGTCGTCGCCGGCCTTCTCCACGTTGACGTTCTTCACATACTGCTGGGTCAGTGTCGAGGCGCCCTGGACGGCGGTGCCGCTCTCGGCGTTCTTGGTGGCGGCCCGGAGCACACCCTTGAGGTCGACCGCGCCGTGCTCGTAGAAACGGGCGTCCTCGATGTCCACCTGGGCCTGGCGTATCAGCGGTGACATCTGGTCGGCGGGTATGACGGTGCGGTCACGCTCGTAGACCTTGGCGATCAACCCGCCCTTGGCGTCGAAGATCTGCGAGGCCTGGCTGAGCGGCGGGGTCTTGAAGTCGTCCGGGATGCTGTCGAAGCTGTCCGCGGTGTTCTTGGCGGTCAGCCCGAGCGCGCCGGCCGCCGGCAGGGCCACGCCTGCCAGCAGCACCCCGGCCAGCGTGCTGTAGCCGAGGAACTTCACCGCGTGGCCCGCCAGGGCGAGCGGACTCTCGCGGCGCGGGGGACGCGGGACCCAGGTGTCGCCCGGGTCCGGGGAGGAGGTGCGGCGACTCTTCCGTGACATAGGCGGAACACTACGTCCACGAAAACCCTGCACGGGGCGGGTGTTGGCCAAGCTTTGTCACAAATCGGCGACAGATTCACCTCATCGGAGCCGGTCGGACACCCGGCCCCGGCGGCACCCCGGCCGCGACCGGACCGTTCGTCCACGCCCCTTCGGGTCGGCCGGCCCCGCAGCCGGGCGGCACCGGCCTCCCGCACCCGGGGCGGCCACGGCGATCCCGGCCGTCAGCCCGCGCGGCGCTTCTTGCGCAGGGTGAACACGGCCCCCACCACGGCGAGTACGAACAGCACGCCCAGCGTGCGGTCCGACGGCCCCTCGGACGAGGAGGAGGACCCGGCCCCGCCACCCGGGGCCGCGGACCCGGACGGCGCCGCGGCCGCACCGGAGGACGGCGCCGCGGCGGGCAGCGGCTGGACGCTGTCCGGGAGTTGGTCGTCGTCGAGCGGCGACCGCCACACCGGGCTGTTCTTGCCCTCGCTGCCGTAGAGCAGCGCCCGGCCGTCCGCGGTGAAGGTCACCGATTCGCCCTGCCGCTGCAAGGGGGTGGAGAGCGGGGCGAGTTGGGCGGGCGCGCCGTCCCGCCAGCGGTACAGGGTGGCGGCGAAGTAGCCGCGCAGGACGAGCCGGCTGCCGTCCGGGGAGAACGCGCCGTCGGTCACCCAGGGGACGTCGGCGATCCGGCGGAAGGTATTGACCCCGGTCGCGGAGAGCTTGTCCGGCCCCTGGTAGAGGCTGCCGCCGCCCTGCTTCTTGCTCGCGATGTACGCCCGACCGGTGACCGGGTGGACCATCAGCGCCTCGGCGTCGCGCGGGCCGTCCTCGTACCGCACCCGGTAGCGGACCACGTCCACGGTCAGGTCGCGCAGCTCGGCGGGCTCGGCGAAGGCGTAGATCCAGACCTCGGGCCACTTGCCGCCGAGGTTGTCGCCGATGTCCCCGACGTAGACCCGTCCGTCCGGGCCGATCGAGATCGCCTCCACGTCGCGCGGTTCGATGCCGCGCAGGGTGACGGTGGCGACGGTGCGCCCCTGCGAGTCGACCGCGTAGACGTACGGGCCGTCGTCGCTGTCGTTGTGCGTCCAGTAGACGCCGGGGTGAGTGGGGCTCGCGGCGAGGCCGCTGGACTCGGTGATGCGCGGGTCGGCGATGGTGAACGCCTGCCCGGCCGCGCCGTCGGCCGCCCGGGCGGGCGGGGCGCCGAGCGCGGAGGCCCCGAGGGCGGCGGCGGTCGTACAGGCGGCCGCGAGCAGCGCCGCCGCGGTGCGGGCCGCCGCACGATCGCGCCGTCGCCGCGTCTTCGTTCGCATCCTCAGCACCCGGCGATCCTCCCACGCCGGCCGGGGCCGGAGCCGGTACGGCCACCGATCCCCCCTTTTCGTCACCTTGACGAGATCAACGGAACGGGAATATCGTCGCAGTGACGAAAAGGGAAGGAGCCTTCCATGGCCGACATCACCAAGCGGTTCGGACTGCGCCACCTGCGCGCCGTCCCGACCGCCCACATCCGCCATCTGCACCGGGGCGAGGTCGTCCACGACGGGGCCGGCCTGGCCTTCTGGTTCCGGCCGCTCACCGCCGCACTCTCCGAGGTGCCGGTGGACGACCGCGAGCTGGCCATGCTGTTCCACGCCCGCACCGCCGACTTCCAGGACGTCACCGTGCAGGCCACGCTGACCTACCGGATCACCGAGCCGGCCGTCGCCGCCGCCCGCGTCGACTTCGGCATCGACCCCGACAGCGGCGCCTGGCGCGCCGCCCCGCTCGACCAACTCGCCACCCTGCTCACCGAGACCGCCCAGCAGCACGCCCTCGGTCTGCTCGCCCGCACCCCGCTCGCCGACGCGCTGGCCGACGGCGTCAGCGCCGTCCGCGACCGGATGGCGGCCGGCCTCGCCGCCGAACCGCGCATCGCCGAGACCGGGCTCGCCGTGATCGCCGTCCGGGTGGTCGCCCTGCGCCCCGAACCCGAGGTGGAGCGCGCGCTGCGCACCCCCGCCCGCGAACTCGTCCAGCAGGAGGCCGACCGGGCCACCTTCGAGCGGCGCGCCGTCGCCGTCGAGCACGAACGCGGCATCGCCGAGAACGAACTCGCCAACCGGATCGAGCTGGCCCGCCGGGAGAAGCAGCTGCTCACCCAGCAGGGCGCCAACAGCCGTCTCCAGGCCGAGGACGAGGCCGTCGCCGACCGCGTCCGGGCCGAGGCCGAGGCCGACCGCCGGACCAGACTGGCCACCGCCGAGGCGGACGCCGCCCGCGCCCTGGGCGAGGCCCGGGCCACCTCCGAGGCCGCCTGGCTCACCGCCCACCAGCAGGCCGACCCGGCCGTGCTGCGGGCCCTCGCCCTGATGCGGCTGGCCGAGCACCTGCCCCGGATCGAGAACGTCACCGTCACCCCGGACCTGCTCACCGGGCTGCTCAGCAGGCTCTCCACCACCGCGGGTGAGCCGTGACCCTCGCACCCCGGGCCGTCCTGGTGCACCGCCGCACCGAGTACGAGGAACTCCTGGCCCACCACGGCACACCCGGCCAGGCCGCGTTCTTCCTCTCCGCCCGCGGCCGGTCGGTGACCGAGGTCGAGGAGCGCCACCGCCGCCAGGCCGACGCGCTCGCCCGGGCGGCCGCCGCCGTACCGCTGGAGTGGCGGCGCACCCGGGTCGAACGGACCGACCTGCCCCGCTTCCTGTTCGAACCCGAGGACGTGGTGGTCGTGGTCGGCCAGGACGGGCTGGTCGCCAACGTCGCCAAGTACCTGGACGGCCAGCCGGTGATCGGCGTGGACGCCGACCCCGGCCGCAACCCCGGCGTCCTGGTCCGCCACCGAGCCGACGCGCTGCCCGCCCTGCTGCCGGCCGCCGTCGCGCGCACCGGCGCCCGTCACCTGGAGGAGCGCACCATGGTCGAGGCGGTCGCGGACGACACCCAGCGGCTGCTGGCCCTCAACGAGGTGTACGTCGGACAGCCCGGGCACCAGACCGCGCGGTACCGGCTGACGGTGGACGGCGCCCCGGACGGGGGCACAGACGCCCGGAGTTCGAGCCGCCGACCGGTGGGCGACCGGCCGCGGGCCGCCCCGCCCGAGCCGCAGGCCTCCTCCGGCGTGCTGGTCGGTACCGGCACGGGCGCCACCGGCTGGTGCCGCTCCGCCTGGCTGGAGCGCGGCGCCCCGCTGGCCCTGCCGGAGGCCGCCGCGCCCGCGCTCGCCTGGTTCGTCCGCGAGGCCTGGCCGTCCCCCGCCACCGGCACCAGCCGGGTGCACGGGCTTCTCGACGCTGGCCGGCAGCTGGTGCTGACCGTCGAGTCGGACCGGCTGGTCGCCTTCGGCGACGGCATCGAGACGGACGCGCTGGAGCTGACCTGGGGGCAGAGCATCCGGCTGGGCGTGGCCGCGACCCGGCTGCGGCTGCTCGGCTGAACCGCCGGACCACCGGACCACCGGACGGCGCCGCGCTACGGAAGGGTCAGGATGCGCGGCCCCCGCTCGGTGATCGCCACGGTGTGCTCGAAGTGCGCGGCCCGGCTGCCGTCCGTGGTCCGCAGGGTCCAGCCGTCCTCGTCGGTCAGGTAGTCGTCCCGGCCGCCGGCCGTCAGCATCGGTTCGATGGCGAGCACCAGCCCCGGCTTGAGCGGGTAACCCCGGCCCGGGCGGCCCTCGTTGGGCACGTGCGGGTCCTCGTGCATCCGGCGCCCGATACCGTGCCCGCCGAACCCCTCCGGCAGCCCGTAGCGGGCTCCGCGCGCGACGGCGGCGATCGCGTGCGCGATGTCACCGGTCCGGTTCCCGACCACGGCCGCGGCGATCCCGGCCGCCAGCGCCCGCCGGGTGGCGTCGATCAGCGCGTCGTCCGCCGCACGGGGCGTCCCGACGGTGAAGCTGACGGCGGCGTCGCCCGCCCAGCCGTCCAGCACGGCCCCGCAGTCGATGCTGACCAGGTCACCGTCGCGCAGCCGGTACCCGTCCGGAATACCGTGCACCACCGCGTCATTGACGGAGGCGCAGATCACCGCCGGGAACGGCACCGGAGCGAACGACGGCCGGTACCCGAGGAACGGCGACACCGCTCCCGCCTCCCGCAGCACCCCGCGCGCCACCTCGTCCAGCTCCAGCAGGCTCACCCCCACGCCCGCCGTCCGCTCCACGGCCGCCAGCGCGTCGGCCACCACCCGCCCGGCCTCCCGCATCGCCGCCAGCGCCGCATCCGACTTGAGCTCCACCATGACTGCCCCCTCGACTTCGAATCCAATTCTTATACCGGTATATCTATCACGGTCCGGGCGGGACTAGGATCGGCACATGGTGAGGACTCCGCTGACCCCCTGGGAACGCGAGCGCGGCGAGCGCTTCGGCGCACTGCTCCGCGCGGCCCGCGGCACGCGCAGCATGGTCGAGATCGCGGCGGTGGCGGGCATCTCCTCGGAGACCCTCCGCAAGATCGAGACCGGCCGCGCCCCCACCCCGGCCTTCTTCACGGTCGCCGCGCTCGCCTACGCCCTCGACCTCTCGCTCGACGAGCTCGCCGCCGCCTGCGCCCTCCCGGACGACGGCGAAGCGCTCTCGGCGTAGGGCAGCGCGCTTTCGGCGTAGGGCGGGCGGGAACCCCGCAACGCACCGCACACCAACGGCGGCCGCGCCAAGCCCCCCGGGGTGATTTTCCGCATCCGCACCACACGGCCGGGAGCGATCCGGCAGCATCGTTCTGCCGCCGATGCGCGCACCCCTGCCCGCGATGCCTGCCCCGGGAGATCCCGCTCATGATCGACGAAGTAGCCACGGCCATTGCCACCGGAGCGGCGGGCAACGTCATCGCCTATCTGCTGAACAACCAGGCGGACACCCTGCGGACGCGCGTCGTCGCCATCTTCCGGCACGGGACGGAAGAGCGGCGGGCCGAGGCACTGACGGCCCTGGACCACGACCGGGCCGCCCTCGCCGAGCGCCGGGAGTCCGAGACCGCCGTCGCCGAACGCTGGGCCGGCCGCTTCGCCGCCCACCTCGGCACCCACCCCGAGGCCCGCGACGCCGTCGAGGCGCTGGCCGCGGGCCCCACCTCCCGCGTCATCGGCGCGCAGCACAACCACGGCTCCGGCGTCTTCGTCGGAGGCGACAACCACGGTGGAATCACCCTCACCGGCCCGCGGTGACGGGCGTGACGCACTCCACCGGGAAGGAACCCGTGGAGCAGCACAATCACGGCTCCGGCGTCTTCGTCGGCCACAACAACTTCGGCCCGATCCACCACCAGGCGGTCGATCCGGAGACCAAGCGTCTGCTCGCCAAGATGTCCAGGGACGCGCCCGCGCTGGCCGGCCTGCTCGGCAAGGCGCTCCGCGACGGCGTGATCTCGCCGGAGATCGTGGCCACCCTCGCCGGCGCGGCCCGGAACATCAACGAGGACGTCGCCTACGCACTCCGGATGGCCGGCGAGAACATCAACGAGGACGTCGCCCACTCGCTCCGAATGGCCGGCGAGAACATCAACGGGGAGGTCGCGACCACGGTGTCGGAGGCCGCGCGGACCCTCGGCGGCGTCGACCTGGCCGGCCTCCAGGAGGCCGCCACCCGGTTCGACACCACCGCGCGAATCCTGGCCGAGGCCACGACGACCATCGAACGGCTGCAGGACGGAAGCCGTCTGGAACGCGTCGCCGGCGCGCTCAGCCTCGCCGCCGATCGTATCGAGCGCACCGTGACCCCTCCCCCGGCACGGATCGTGGTCAATCGGAAGGCCACCGTTCAGGCCTTCCTCTGGGGCCTCGGAGCCGGTGCGGCCCTCGCCGCCTATCTGCTGGGGAGATCCTGAACGCGCCCCCGTTCCGGACCACTTCGCCGCCGGACGGGCGCTGACGACGCACCCCGGGCACCCGTGAGCGGCCGGCCGACTCCTATCGGCAAGCCGCTCACGGGCGGGGTGCCCCTCAGGCGGTGATGCCGCCGTCGAGGACGAGGTCGGCGCCGACGGTGTAGGCGGACTCGGGGGAGGCGAGGTGGAGGACGGCGGCGGCGATCTCCTCGACGGCGCCGGCCCGGCCGACGGGGACGTCGGCCCTCATCCGGTCGGCCTTGTCGGCGGCGTTCTCGCCGGGGCGGCTGGACATCGGGGTCTCCACCGGTCCGGGGCTGACGGAGTTGATCCGCACGCCCTCGCCGATGTGGTCGCGGGCCGCGCTGCGGGTGAGGGCGCTGACGGCGGCCTTGGTGACGGCGTAGGCGCCGAGGCCCGCGATGCGCATGTGGACGCCGAGGTTGGAGGCTATGTTGACGATGGCGCCGCCGCCCTGGGTCCGCATGTGGGCGATCTCGTACTTCATGGCGAGCCAGGTGCCGGTCAGGTTGGTGTCGACGACCCGCTGCCAGTCCTCCTCCTCCAGGTCCGCGACGGGTGCCACCGCGCCCAGGATGCCGGCGTTGTTGACGGCGACGTCCAGGGCGCCGAGGTGGGCGACCGTCTCCCGGACCAAGCGGGCGGCGTCGGCGCTGTTCGCGACATCCCCCACCAGGGCGACGGCCTTGCCGCCCTCCTCCTCGATCAGCCGGACCGTCTCGGCCAGCGAGCTCCCGGTGCGGCCGGCGACGGCGACGCGGGCCCCCTCACGGGCGAACGCGAGGGCGATGGCGCGGCCGATTCCGGTGCCCCCGCCGGTGACCAGGACGGACTTGTCGGCGAAACGCGTGCTCATGCGGAGTACTCCTCGGTGTGGGTGAACGGGGGTCGTGCGGTTCGGGGGCGGGCCAGGAAGGCGACCGCCACGGCGGTCAGCGCGAGGCCCACGGCGGCGGCCGCGAAGGCGGCGGCATAGCCGCCGACAGCGGTCGGGCGGGTGGCGGCGAGCGACATCAGGGCGGCCAGTCCGGCGGTGGGGCCCAGCTCCATCGCGGTGTTCAGGACGCCCGCCGCGAGGCCGGTCCGCTCGGGCCGGACCCCGCCGGTGGCGAGGACGGCCGAGCCGGCGAAGGCCGGACCGGCCCCGGCCGGCAGCAGGAGCAGGCCGGGCAGCAGGCCGGTGGCGTAGGGGGTGGCGGGGCCGACGCCGGCCAGCAGCGCCAGCCCGCCGGCGGCCATGGCCAGGCCGCCGGCGGTGACGGCGGCGGGGCCGTAGCGGGCGGTCAGCGGGCCGGCCAGCCGACCGGCGGCGATCAGCACCGCCGCGTACGGGAGGAACGCCGCCGAGGTGGCCAACACGCCCCAGCCACGCAGCTGTTGGAGGTAGAGCGGGAGGACCAGGAAGGTCAGCGCGGTGGCGGCGGCGGTCGCCATGACGGCGGCCAGGGCGGTGGCCCGGCGGCGGTCGGCGAGGAAGCCGGGCGGCAGCAGCGGATCGGCGGTGCGCCGTTCGGCGGCTGCGAAGGCCAGCAGCAGGGTGGTGCCGAGAGCCAGCGGCAGGAGCACCGGGGGCGCGCTCCAGGACCGCTCCCCGGACGCGACCAGACCGTAACCGACCGCGCAGACACCGGTGGTGGCGAGCGCGGCGCCGCGCAGGTCGAGCGACGGGGGCGCGGTGGCGGCCGGCCCGGCGGCGGGCAGCCGGCGGCCGGAGAGCGCGAGCCCGGCCAGGGACACCAGGACCGGCACGGCGAACAGCCAGCGCCAGGACACCCAGGCGGCGACCGCCCCGGAGAGCAGGCTGCCGCCGGTGGCGCCGAGCACGGACAGGCCGCCCCAGGTGGCCATCGCCCGCCCGTAGTCGGCGGATCGGGGGAAGAGCGCCCGCACCACCGCGACCGCCGCCGGGGCGGCGAGGGCCGCGCCGACGCCTTGGGCGAAGCGCGTCACCAGCAGGACGGCGAAGGTGGGGGCGAGGGCGCAGGCGACCGAGGCGGCGGCCAGCAGGACGAGGCCGACCCGCAGCATCCGGCGGCCGCCATGGCGGTCGGCCAGCCTGCCGCCGAGCAGCAGCAGGGAGCTGAAGGAAAGACCGTAGGCGGCGCTGAGCAGCAGGATGCCGGCCGGGCCCAGGCCCAACTCCCGGGCCACCAGGGGCAGCGGGACGGAGAGGATCATGATGGTGAAGATCAGCGTCGCCTGCACGGCGCCCAGCAGGGCGAACCCCGACCGCGGTGACGCCGGCGACGAGGCCGGCGAAGGTGTCCGCGCGGCCCCCCGGGCAGGCACCCCGACGGGCACCCCGGCGGGCCCCGCGGCAGCCACCCCCGCGGGTAACCCGGCGGGCACCCGCGAGGACGTCCCTGTGGACGTCGACATTCCCCGTACCATCGAACCCCCCTCACTATAATGATCGTTCGGTCCAGAATATGGACAGCGGAATGCGATGACCCCCGAGCAGCCCCCCGCAGGCGCCGGGGCCGACCACCGCAGGCCTCGGCGGCCCTCAGTCCAGCAGGGCGAGCGCCTGCTCGGCGGCGTCGCGCAGCCGGTCCGCGCCGTCCCCCGCCTTGCCGATCACCCGCATGCCCTGCATCAGCACCAGCAGCATCCGCGCCAGCGCCCGGGGGTCGCGCCCCCCGGGCAGCTCCCCCTGCGCCTCGGCCCGGACCAACGCGGCCGTCAGCACCGTCTCCAGGTGGCCGAGGCTGGCCGCCACCCGCCGAGCCGCGTCCGGGTCGTGCGGGGCGAGCTCGACGGCGGTGTTGGTGACGAAGCAGCCGCGCCTGAGGCCGGTCGCGCCGTCCTCGCCGGCCTCCGCCGCGAAACGGCGGACCAGGCCGCGAACGGCCGGCAGCACCGGACCGGGCTGCGACAGCTCGGCCAGCAGCACCGGATTGTGCTGGTCGCCATAGCGCTCCAGCGCCCGCAGGTAGAGCTCGTGCTTGCTGCCGAAGGTGGCGTAGATGCTGGCCCGGGCGATCCCGAGCTCCTCGACCAGCTCCGCCATCGAGGTGGCCTCGTAGCCGCGTCGCCAGAACAGCTCCAGAGCCGCCTGGAGCGCCGTGTCGGGGTCGAATTCCTTGGTCCGTGCCATGCCTGAACCTTAGTCATATCCAGACCGATCGGTCAAGAAAGGTAGGGCGGATGGCACGGCGGGTACCGGATATCGGGGACGCCCGCCGGAAAGCCCTTCCGGCAACGGACCGTTGAGCCACGAACAACGGACGGTGAACAAATTCGAACACGGTCGATTTGACGGAGCGTTGTCAATCGACTTCCGATAAGGGTACCCTTACCGCCGCCCGTCCCCCCGCCCCCTCCCCCAGAGGAGACGTCCCCATGCCGGCTACTCCCCAACAAGCGGTCGACGCCGCCCGCCCCCTCGTCCTGACGGTCTTTCGCGTCGTCATCGGCCTGCTCTTCGCCTGCCACGGCGCCGCCTCGCTCTTCGGCGTCCTCGGCGGCGCCAAGGGCGGCGGCTCCGTCCCGGTCGGCCAGTGGCCCGGCTGGTGGGCCGCGCTGATCCAACTGGCCGGCGGCGTGCTGGTGCTGGTCGGCCTCGGCACCCGGACCGCCGCGCTGCTCTGCTCCGGTTCGATGGCCTACGCGTACTTCACCGTTCACCAGGAGCACGCCCTGCTGCCGCTGCAGAACGGCGGCGAGGCCTCGGTGCTGTTCTGCTGGGCGTTCCTCGCGATCGCGGCACTCGGCTCCGGCCCGTTCGCGGTGGACCGACTGCTCCCCCGCTGGACCGCCGGCCGGGCCTACGCCTCCGACCGGACCGCGCCGAACTCCCAGCCCACTCCGGTCCGCTGACCCAGCTCCCGTCAGGACCGGAGCCCCGCCCGCCGACCCGCACGGGCCGGCGGGCGGGGCCGCTCAGCCCTCGGCGAGGTGGCGCTCCACCGAGGCCACCTTCGCGGTGAGCCCGTCCGTGACCCCGGCCCGGTCGTCGATCTTGATCACGGTGCTCACCCGCCCGCTGTAGGCCTTCACGGCCTCGATCGCCTCCCTGATCACCGGCATCACCTCGTCCCACTCCCCCTCGACACTGGTGAACATCGCGTCGGTGCGGTTCGGGAGCCCGCTCGCGCGGACCACCCGGACGGCGGCGGCGACCGCCTCCCCCACCTCCTCGCCGGCCCCCAACGGGGTGACCGAAAACGCTGCGATCACGGCTCTGCTCCTCTCGCCCGGTGCTGTCACGGCGCCCGGTCCGTCGAGCTCCCCCGGCACCGGGACCAGGCTAGCCGCCCGACCGGGGCGGCCCCGGTCGGGCGGGTCGGCGGACCGGACCGGCGGACCGGAACGGCGGCCGTGCCGGGTGGACCGCCGCTCCCACGGACCGTCAGGCCACCGTCGGCAGCGGCGGCTCGACCGCCAGCGGCGCCGAGCTGCGGGCGCGGTGCTGGTCGGCCCAGGTGCTGAGCGCCACCGTGCAGGCGTGGTCCAGATGGCGCAGCCCCGACCAGTCCAGTTCGACCGGACGGTCCGCCGGCAGTCGTTCCAGGGCGTCGAGCAGCCGGGGCAGCCGCAGGAAGGTCGCGTTGCCGCTCAGCCGGACCCGCAGCGGCGCCCCGGCGACCGCCGGGGCGGCCGCACCGCCGATCCCGGGACCGGGATCCGGAACGACCGGAACGACCGGCACAACGGGAATGACCGGATCGCCCGGATCGCCCGGGGCCGGCAGCTCCTCCACCGCGATCTGCAGGTGCGAGGTCTGCCAGGCCGACTTGACCACCGCCAGGCCGATCCCGATCAGCACCCCCTCGAACAGGTCAGTGGCGATGATCGCCACCGCCGTCACCGCGAGCACCGCCGCCTCGCCCCGGTGGCCACGGCAGAGCCCGACGATCCGCCGGACCGGCACGAGCTTGGCGCCCGCGTGCACCAGCACGGCGGCCAGCGCCGTGAGCGGGACCAGGCCGAGCACCCCGGGCAGCAGCGCGGTGAACAGCAGCAGCCAGAACCCGTGCAGAACGCGCGAGGCCTTGCTGCGGGCGCCGGCCTGGACGTTGGCCGCGCTGCGGACGATCACCGCCGTCATCGGGAGCGCCCCCAGCAGCCCGCACAGCGTGTTTCCGACGCCCTGGGCGGTGAGTTCGCGGTCGTAGTCGGTGCGCGGGCCGTGGTGCATCCGGTCCACGGCGGCGGCGCTGAACAGCGTCTCGGCGGAGGCGATCAGGGTGAAGGCGACGATGGTGCCGAGACCGGCCGTGCCGGCCAGCTCGCCGAGCGCGTCGCGCTCCGGCAGCCGCACCACGTCCAGCAGGCCGGAGACCCGGATCCGGGCGACCGGCAGGTCGGCGGCGGCGGTGACCGCTGCCGCGAGGCCCACCGCGGCCAGCGGCGCGGGCACCGCGCGGCCCACCCGGGCCGGCAGGTACTTCCAGAAGGCCAGCACCAGCAGGGTCGCGATGCCGAGGGCCACCGCGGCGGGTGCGGCCGCGCCGGTGACGGCGTCGCGCAGCAGCACGGGCAGGCCGGCGATCTTGTCGGGCCCGGTGGCGGGCGCCTTGCGGTCGGCGAGCGCGTAGAGCTGGCCGAAGAGCAGGGTCAGGCCGATGCCGGCCAGCATGCCGTGCACCACGGAGGCGGACATCGCGCGGAACCAGCGGCCCAGCCGCAGCGCGCCCATGGCCAGCTGGAGCAGCCCGGTGGCGAGCACCAGGACGCCCAGCGCGCCGGCCCCGTACTCCTGGACGGCCTCGTAGACCAGGACGGTCAGCCCGGCGGCCGGGCCGCTGACCTGGAGGCTGCTGCCGGGCAGCGCGCCGACCACCAGGCCGCCGACGATCCCGGTGACCAGTCCGAGCTCGGCCGGGACGCCCGAGGCGACGGCCACGCCGACACAGAGCGGCAGGGCGACCAGGAAGACCACCAGCGAGGACGGCAGGTCGAAGCGCCAGGGCACGGCCCGCAACGCGCGGACCGGATCGCGGTGGCGCAGCGCGCGGCGCGGGCGGGCCCGGCCCGGCGGGGCGCTCTTGCGGGGGCGGCCCGGCGGGCTCTTGCGCCGGCGGGGCAGGGCGCTCATCGGGCCACCACCGGGGTTCGGGAGAGGAGGGCGGGGGAACAGCGGGCGGGTCGGAGCATGGGTGCGTTCCTTCCGCGCACCCGCCGACGGGGCGGACGCGCTGCTGGGGTGGCCGGTCGGCCGGTCGGACACGGCTCGGCCGGGACGGACGGCGGAGAGGCGGCGGGCAGGCAGGCAGCGGCGGGCGGGGTTCCCCGGGCGCGGCGGGCGACGCGGTGCGCCGGCGGACCGGGCGATGCCTCGGCGGGGCACCCGGTGACGTCCGCGGCCCGTACGGCGCGGGCGGCGTCGGGACGGCGGCAGCCCGGGCGGCCCGGGCGTCGGCGGTGGGTGTCGGGGCGGGGCGGGTGGTGCGGTCAGGGGGCCTGTCCCTCGATCGGCTGTGTGCGGACCGGGCCGGCCGGTCCTGGACGGGACCCGCCGGCCGGAGCTCCCCCGCTCCCCGGTCGATCCCAAATCCCCCTGCCGCTACCCGAGTTGAACATGGCAACCATGACGGGTCCGGCGTGCCACCGACGGTACCCAGCGCGCCGGACGGGGCCGACCTCGCACACCGTAACTTCACCCGGACCGCACACCGGGGCCGCTTTCCGGGCCGGATCGGGGCTCCGGCCGGGTACGCGCGTTCGGAGTCCGGCCGGGCATGCGAACGAAGCCGGTACGGGGAGGCCGGCGCTTTGCAGAAAGGGACGAGGACGGAGCCCGTCCGGCACCGGCGAACTGGAGGAACGGGCGATGGATCGGCCGCGCCCGGCGTGACAGCCTGGCCCGACAGCCGGCCGGCGCCCGCCCGGCATCCCTCGCGACGCCCGCCACCTGCGGTTTCCCCCACCCCCACCGCACGGTCGACTTCCACAATCTGTTGAAACCCCCCTTGACGCCCCGACAGGCCCCGCCTTACTTTGTTTCCGCATACAGAAACCGTTCTTCCGTATGGTGGAATTCTGGAGATGAGCCCTCCGACCCACTGCGGGCCGACGCAGGAGAAACCCGATGCCTCGTATGACAGCCGCCCGCGCGGCCGTGGAGATCCTCAAGCTCGAAGGCGTTGAGGTCGCGTTCGGCGTGCCGGGCGCGGCGATCAACCCCTTCTACCGGGCCCTCAAGGAGGGCGGCGGCATCCGCCACACGCTGGCCCGCCACGTCGAGGGCGCCTCCCACATGGCGGAGGGCTACACCCGCGCCAAGGCCGGCAACATCGGTGTCTGCATCGGCACCTCCGGCCCGGCCGGCACCGACATGATCACCGGCCTCTACTCGGCGATCGCCGACTCGATCCCGATCCTGTGCATCACCGGCCAGGCCCCGGTCTCCAAGCTGCACAAGGAGGACTTCCAGGCGGTCGACATCTCCTCGATCGCCAAGCCGGTCACCAAGAAGGCCACCACCGTGCTGGAGGCCGCGCAGGTCCCGGGCGTCTTCCAGGAGGCCTTCCACCTGATGCGCTCCGGCCGCCCGGGCCCGGTCCTCATCGACCTGCCGATCGACGTCCAGCTGACCGAGATCGAGTTCGACCCCGAGACCTACCAGCCGCTGCCGGTCTACCAGCCGCGGGCCAGCCGTGCCCAGGCCGAGAAGGCGCTCCAGTTCCTGCTGGAGTCCGAGCGGCCGCTGATCGTCTCCGGCGGCGGCATCATCAACGCCGACGCCTCCGACCTGCTGGTCGAGTTCGCCGAGCTCACCGGCGTCCCGGTCATCTCCACCCTGATGGGCTGGGGCACCATCCCCGACGACCACGCGCTGAGCGCCGGCATGGTCGGCGTCCAGACCTCGCACCGCTACGGGAACGCGACCTTCCTGAAGTCGGACTTCGTCCTCGGCATCGGCAACCGCTGGGCCAACCGCCACACCGGGTACAACCTGGAGGCGTACACCAAGGGCCGAAAGTTCGTCCACGTCGACATCGAGCCCACCCAGATCGGCAAGATCTTCGCCCCGGACTACGGCATCGCCTCGGACGCCAAGGCCGCGCTGGAGCTCTTCGTCCAGATCGCCAAGGAGCTCAAGGCCGAGGGCCGGCTGCCCGACTTCACCGCCTGGGCCGAGTCCGCCCAGGAGCGCAAGGCCACCCTGCAGCGCCGCACCCACTTCGACAACGTCCCGATGAAGCCGCAGCGCGTCTACGAGGAGATGAACAAGGCCTTCGGCCCGGAGACCCGCTACGTCACCACGATCGGCCTCTCCCAGATCGCCGGCGCGCAGATGCTGCACGTCTACAAGCCGCGCCACTGGATCAACTGCGGCCAGGCCGGCCCGCTCGGCTGGACCATCCCGGCCGCGATCGGCGCCGCCACCGCCGACCCCGCGACCCCGATCGTCGCGCTCTCGGGCGACTACGACTTCCAGTTCATGATCGAGGAGCTGGCGGTCGCCGCCCAGCACAAGGTCCCCTACATCCACGTCCTCGTGAACAACGCCTACCTCGGCCTGATCCGCCAGGCGCAGATCAACCTCGGCATCAACTTCGAGGTCAACCTGGAGTTCGAGAACATCAACACCCCGGAGCTGGGTGTCTACGGCGTCGACCACGTCAAGGTCGCCGAGGGCCTGGGCGTCAAGGCGATCCGGGTCACCGACCCGAACGAGCTGGGCGCCGCCTTCGAGGAGGCCAAGAAGCTCGCCGCCGAGTACAGCGTCCCGGTCGTGGTCGAGGCCATCCTGGAGCGCATCACCAACATCTCGATGAGCAAGACCGTCGACATGAGCGACGTGACCGAGTTCGAGGAGCTCGCCACGCTGCCCGAGCACGCCCCCACGGCGATCAGGCCGCTGGCGCTCTGAGCCCCGCCGGTCCGGCGCCCCGACGGGTGCCGGACCGGAGCCCGCCGGGTGCCCGCCGGCCGTCGCCCACGGGCACCCGGCGGGCGTTCGACCGCGTCCTTCCGGGCCCGAACGCGGTCGGGCAGGGCGACCGTCCGGGGGCGAGCGCGTTCGACAGGGCGACCGTCCGGGGGCGAGCGCGTTCGACAGGGCGACCGTCCGGGTACGTACCGGTGAACCGCCCGCGCGCGACCGCAGCCCGCGGGCCCCCGTACCCCGGGAGGCCGCTCCGTGCCCTTCACCATGAGCATCCCCGACCGCGAGACCTTTCTGGCCGGCCCGCACGTCGGCGTCCTGGCCGTCGGCGACGGCGGCGCCCGGGCGACCGGGGGCCTGCTGGCCGTCCCGATCTGGTACTCCTACCGACCCGGCGACGTCCTCACCATCCTCACCGGCCGCGACTCCGCCAAAGCCCGCCGGATCCGCGCCACCGGCCGGTTCGCGCTCTGCGCCCAGCAGGAGGAGCCGCCCTGCCGGTACGTGAGCGTGGAGGGCCCGGTGGTGGCGATCGAGGACCGGATCGATCCCGACGAGCGCGCCGCGATGGCCCACCGCTACATGCCGCCCGCCACCGCCCGCGCCTATCTCGCCGCCACCACCGAGCAGTTGACCGCCGACATCGCCATCCGGATGCGCCCCGAGCGCTGGCACAGCGCCGACTTCGCCGCCGTCGCCGCCCGCTTCGACGCCCGGTCCACCCGAACGGGGACGGAACACCCGGAGCCCGGCCGTGGTTGACCCCGGCGGGGCGACTACCGTTCCGTGACGAGTCCTGTCCCGACACCCGACCATCCGAAGGGGACTTCCGTGAGCCTGTACGACATCCCGCTGCGCACCCTGTCCGGCGAGGCCGCCTCGCTGGGCGACTACAAGGGCAAGGCGCTGCTGATCGTCAACGTCGCCTCCAAGTGCGGCCTGACGCCCCAGTACGCCGGCCTGGAGCGGCTCCAGGAGCGCTACGCCGCGCGCGGCTTCACCGTGCTGGGCTTCCCGTCGAACCAGTTCGCCGGGCAGGAGCCGGGCAGCGCCGAGGAGATCCAGACCTTCTGCTCCACCACCTACGGCGTCTCCTTCCCGCTGTTCGAGAAGGCGGACGTCAACGGCGACGCCCAGCACCCGCTCTACGCGGTGCTGACCCGGACGGCCGACGCCGAGGGCCAGGCCGGCGACGTGGCCTGGAACTTCGAGAAGTTCCTCGTCTCGCCGGACGGCACCGTGGCCGCCCGGATCCGGCCCCGCACCGAGCCGGAGTCGGCCGAGGTGATCGCGGCGATCGAGGCCGTCCTGCCGGCCTGACCCGCACGACCGCCGCACGGGCCCCGGGGCACCCGCCCCGGGGCCCGTGCGCGTGTCCGGGGAGCCCGTCACATTTCCGGCGGCTGCGTCGTCGAACTGTCGAGAGGCCGGTGCGCCGACCCCGGAGCACGGCCCGGACGCGGAGTCGAGCAGCAGTAGGAAGGGTTCCTCATGCCCACACGGACGACGACACAGCAGCGCGGCCCCGGCTTCGCGACGTTCCTGCGCGTCGCGATCGCCCTGCAGACCACGGCCATCCTCTTCCAGGCGGTCACCGCCGGGATGCTGCTGTCCTCACGGCACGGAGAGGTGCTGCACAGTGCCGGTGCCCGCGGGATGTACGCCGCGACGATGGTGTACGTGCTCGCCGCGATCCTGCTGTGGCGGCCGGGCGGCGGCTCACCCCGGCCGATCCTGTACGCGACCGGGTTCCTGGTCCTCGCCTCGGCCCAGGTGGTCCTGGGCGTCGCGCACATACCGAGCGTGCACGTCCCCCTGGGCGTCCTGATGTTCGGCCTGAGCCTTCTTCAGCTGGGTCTGGTGACGGCCGGCCGCCGGGTCCGGGCGGGCGCCGCGGCCTGACAGCCGGTGCGGCGGCCCGATCCGGACGGGTCGGGCCGCCGCACCGTCCGGTCACGGGTCACGGATCCGCCGTCCCGGTCCGCGGCCGGCAGAGGTAGAACAGTTCGGGGTCGCCGTCGTCGAGGCCGTGCAGAAGGCCGACCGGGCTCCAGCCGGCCCGTCGCAGCAGCCGCTGCATCGGCTGGTTGGAGACGTTGGTCGAGGTGAAGAGCTTCTCGGTCTCGCACGAGGCCGCCACGGCGTCCAGCAAGCGCCGGCCGACCCCGCCGCCACGGGCGGACGGTGCGACCATCAGCATCGTGACGAAGCCCTGTTCGAAGAACGTGTACTCGACGACGCAGTAGCCGAGCGGGCCGGACCCGCCTTCCGCCACGAGGACCAGACCCTGCCGGCACCACCGTCGGATGCTCGCCGCCCGCTCCCCGTCGCCTCGGAGCGCGACCGAGTCGACCGCCGCCAGCGCGTCCGCGTCCGACTCCCCGGCGCGACGCACGCCGAGGTCGCCGAGGTCGACGAGGTCCGGTGCGTCCATGGGGCCATGCTGCCACGTCGCACCGGTGCCCCCGCACCGCCCCTGACCCCGGCGCCGGACCACCCGGCGGCCAGCGGGTCGCCCATCCCGTGGCCCGGCCCCCCGGGAGCTCAGGGGCAGTGGTAGGCGAACGTGACGGCGGCACTCCGGGGGGCCGGAGCGAGGATCTCCAGGGTGGCGGTGGACCGGAGGGAGCCCTGGCCCTCGAAGCTCCAGCGCAGGACCAGGTCGGCGCGGTGGGCGCCGGACCCGATCTCTCGGGCCATCTCGCCCGAGGTGGTGCCGTCGCTGCGCAGCCACCGGTACCGGACGGTGCCGGCGCCGCCGTTGGTCTCCAGCTCGGCTGTGATCACCGCTGTGCCACCGCAGCCGGGGCCGGCCGGGTCGGTGCGCACCGCGACGCCGGCGACCGCCAGGGCCGGCGTGGCGAAACGCCAGAACAGGAAGGCCGGCACGGCCAGCAGCAGCACCACCGCCAGCAGCAGGAGCCGCACCCGGCGCGGGCGGGGCGGCTGGTGCGCCTGCGGCCCGGCGGCGCCGTGCCAGACCGCGGCGGCGCGCGGCGGGACACCGGGGCCGAACCGCCGCAGCTCACCCGGGGCGAAGGGTCGTTCGGCCGGGGAGCCGCCGTCCGGCGGCGGCTCGACGAGCGTGGTGGTCTCCCCCGGCTCCGGTGCGCCGCCCCAGGCCCGGGGGTCCAGGAAGGTCGCGCTCGCGGCCTCGGTGCCGTCGAGCCGGACCGTCACCTCGGATTCGGCAGCGGCTTCGGGTTCGGCCTCGGCGCCGGGCCCGAGGCGGACCGTCCCGTCGATGGTCTCCGGCCCCGGGACGAGCCGAACGGTCCGGTCGGTGGCCGCGCCCGGTGCCGGGGCGGAGTCGGGGCGGGGCGTGGACATGGCTGCTCCAGGAGGCGGGACGGGGAGGGGTTCGTCCGAGGGGGGCCGGCGGGTGACCGGCCGACGTGCGGTACGGGACGCGGAACGGAGTCAGCGGGGCGGGTCGCAGAGGTAGGCGGCCATCGTGTCCGACGCCCGGCCCGGCTTGGCCGCCGCCGGGCTGGTGCCGACGCTGACCCCCCAGGTCGGGAAGGTGTCGGCCGAGCCGAAGTCGTGCGGCCGGGTGACGGTGGCGCGGCCGTCGCGGACCACCACCGTGTCGGTCGCGACGGTGACCGTCCCTCGGCCCGAGGTGTGGAACCAGGTCAGCGTCAGGGTGCCGGCGCCCGCGCCCTGGGCGACCACGGTGGCCGTCGCGGTCAGGCTCCACCGCCCGCCGCAGGTCAGCGAGTCCAGGTTCACCGTGCTGACGGCGAGGCTCGCCGGGGCGACGGTCGCCGTCGGGGTCGGGGTCGGGGTCGGGGTCGGGGCGGCCGTCCCGGTCGGCGCGGCGGTGGTGGGGGCCGGCCCGGCGGGCGGGGCCGTCGGCGGCGCGGCGGTGGGGGCGGCCCCGCCGGCCGGCGCCGACGGTGCGCCGGAGCCGGGGGCACCCGTCGCGGGCGGTGTCCCCTTGGCGGTGGGTGTCTTGCCGGTCACCGTGGCCGTGGGAGAGGGGACCGGGCTGCCGGAGGTCGCCGACGGCGAGACCGAGGCGGCCTGCGAGGCCGATTCGGACGGCTGGGCGCTCGGGAGTTCCGTGGCGCCGCTCGCGGCAGGCGACGGCCCGACCGACGGATCGGGTGCGCCGAGCGTGGTGGTGGCCTCCGGGGCGGCGCCGCCGACGACGGTCCGGGCTCCGCCGTCGGCGGCCCCCGCCATCGCCATGCCGGCCGGCGTGGCCGCGGTCAGGGAGCCGGCCACGACCCCGGCGAGCACCTTGCCGCGGGTACCGAGGCGCACCCCGCGACGGGCCGGCGTCCTCCCGGCCGGCGTCCCCCGCACCAGCGTCTCGCGGACGGTGGCGGCCGGGGCGGTGCCGGCGACCGCGGCCGTGCCCGTCGGCGTCCCGGTGCCGCCCGCCAGGACGGTGTGGGCCAGCGAGGTGCCGCCGGCCGCGCCCCCGGCGCCGGGCAGCAGCAGGGCGAGCAGCCCCACCAGCGCCGTCAGGTCCAGGCGGCCCCGCTCCTCCCACCGCGGCCCGTACGCGTCCGAGGCGACGGCCTCCAGTTCCTCGACCAGGTCGGCCGCGCTGCCCGGCCGGTCCTGCGGGTCCTTGGCGAGGCCCGCGAGGATCAGTGGTCTGACCGGGTCGGGCGCCAGCTCGGCCGGGATCGGGGCCTCGGTGTGCTGGACGGCGAGTTCGGCGATCGTGGCGCCGTCGTACGGGCGGGTGCCGGTGAGGCACTCGAAGAAGGTGACGGTGGCGGCGTAGACGTCACCGGCCGGGGAGGCGGGCCGCCCCGCCCACTGCTCGGGCGGCATGTAGGCGGGGGTGCCGGACACGTCGCGGTCGTCGCCGGCCGGTACGGCGATGCCGAAGTCGACGAGCTTGGAGGTCCCGGCGACGTCGACCAGCACGTTCGCGGGCTTGTAGTCGCGGTGCACCACCCCGGCCCGGTGGGCGGCCGCCAGGCCCAGCAGCGAGCCCTTGAGGACGACCAGGGCGGCCTCCGGGGTGGTGGCGCCCTCGGCGCGGAGCAGGTCGCGCAGCGCGATCCCGTCCACCAGTTCCATCACGATGGCCGCGCCCCGCTCACCCTCCACGTACTCGTGGAGCCGGGTGACGTGCGGGGAGTCGACGGCGGCGAGGACCTGGGCCTCCGCCCGCAGGGCGGGGGTGCCGACGGCGCTGTGCAGGTACTTGATCGCGACGGGGGTGTCGGTCGCGCGGTGGTGGGCGAGCACGACGCGGCCGCTGGCCCCGGCGCCGAGCTCCCGGCCGTGGAGGTAGTCGGGAAGCTCCCAGGGGCGCTCGTCCTCGATCTCCGGAGCACGGTCCTGCGGAGCGACGGCGGGAGCACCGACGGGAGCGGCGGCCGGGGCCGTGCCGGGGGCCGTGTCGTCCGGGGCCGCGTCGTCCGAGGGGGCATCCGTCGGGCGCACCTCCGGAGCCGTCTCCTCCGGAAGGCCACCCGCCGGGGCCCCGCCCGCGGGAGCGCCGCCGCTCCCGGCCCGTCTGCCGTCCTGCCGCTTCCCGTGGTCCATCGCGCCGCACTCTCCCCGTGACTGCCTGGCCGGCCCTGCGGCGTCGCACCCTACGACACCGCGGCTACCGCCTGGGACGCGGCCCGTGAGCAGCGGGTTCCGGCGCCCCGGGGGCGTCAGGTCACGATTCGGGTGATTCGCACACCGTGCCAACCATTCACCCGCGCGGCGGACCTCCGACCGGCTACGGCTCCAGCAGCAGCCGGGTGCCCGGCGGCAGCTCGCCCGCCCGGGCCGCGTCGCGCAGGTGCCGCAGCAGGGTCTCGCGCAGCGCGGCCGCCGCCCGGGTCAGCGGCACCTCGTGGCCGTGCGCGACGGCGATCGTCCGCCCCAGCCCCGGCCCGGCGAACGGGGTGACGGCCAGCCCCGAGCGGGCCGCCACCATGCCCGGTACCACGGCCGGCCCGAGCCCGGCCCGGACGAAGCCCAGCACCGCGTCCATCTCCCCGCCCTCCACCGCGAACTCCGGCTCGAAGCCGGCCTCCCGGCAGGCCGCCAGGGTCGCCTCCCGCACGTCGTAGCCCTCCCGGAACATCACCAGCGGCCGGCCGCGCAGCTCCGCCACCCGCGCCCGCCGGCGCCGGCCGGCGGTGGCGGCCCGGGCCACCAGCACCAGTTCCTCGTGCAGCAGCTCGGTGACGGCCAGGGCAGGCGCCGGCTCCCCGCTCGGCGGGGTGATGATCAGCGCGACGTCCAGCTCCCCCGCCGCCAGCGTCCGGACCAGATCGCGCGAACCGCCCTCGCGGACCACCAGCGCCACCCCCGGGTAGCGGTCCCGGAAGACCCGCAGGACGTCCGGCACCAGGCTGGTGCACAGGCTCGGCGGCGCTCCCAGCCGGACCCGGCCCCGGCGCAGCTGCACCGTCTCCTGGACGGCCAGCCGGGCGCTCTCGGTGTCCGCGAGGATGCGTCGGGCCAGTGGCAGCAGGGCGTCCCCGGCGTCGGTGAGGGCGATGTTGCCCCGGGTGCGGTGGAACAGCTCCGCGCCCAACTCCCGCTCCAGGGAGCGGATCTGCTGGGAGAGGGAGGGCTGCGCCACATGCGCCGCCTCGGCCGCGCGGGTGAAGTGGCGGGTCTCGGCGACGGCGAGGAAGTAGCGGAGTTGCTGCAGCTGCACCCGGCCAGGATAGGCGCGCACCCCAGCGCGTGCCATAGGCCATGACTATTGTGGTGAGCCGCAGCATGTCTTGGACGTACCGTCGGCCCCGTCCCTACCGTTGTCGCCATGACAACCGCGACTCGGACGGCCCGGCATCCGTCCACCCTGGTGACCCTGTGGCGGTCGACCGTCGGCAAGAAGGCGGTCATGGCCGTCAGCGGACTGGTCATGCTGCTGTACCTGGTCGCGCACATGCTGGGCAACCTCAAGGTCTTCTTCGGCCCGGACGATCTCAACGGCTACGCGCACTGGCTGCGCACCCTCGG
The DNA here is from genome assembly GCF_044768625.1 of Kitasatospora sp. NPDC091207. NCBI lineage: Bacteria > Bacillati > Actinomycetota > Actinomycetes > Kitasatosporales > Streptomycetaceae > Kitasatospora > Kitasatospora sp. NPDC091207. Next base: position 9,917 of record NZ_JBIVVS010000011.1, on the reverse strand, counting down.
CCAGCCGGTCCTGCACTACGAGTGGTTCCTGTGGATCGCCCGGGTCGGCCTGCTGGCGGCGGTCGGGCTGCACGGCGCGGCCGCGTACCAGCTCAGCCGGCGCGACCTCGCGGCCCGGCCCAGCAAGTACGTGCACCAGCGGCGACGGGCCAGTTACGCGACCCGGACGATGCGCTGGGGCGGGGTGATCCTGGCGCTGTTCATCGTCTGGCACATCCTGGACCTCACCACGCTCACCGTGAACCCGGCCGCCGAGCACGGCCACCCGTACCAGAACATCGTGGCCTCCTTCTCGAACTGGTACAGCTGCGTGATCTACATCGTCGCGATGCTGGCCGTCGGCCTGCACATCCGGCACGGCTTCTGGAGCGCCGCGCAGACCCTCGGTGCCAACAACGCCCGCCGGGACCGCGCGTTGAAGCTGACCGCCAACGGCCTGGCGCTGGTGCTGACCGTCGGCTTCCTGTCCGTCCCCGTGGCCGTGATGACCGGAGTGGTGAGTTGACCCCCTACAGCGAGTACCGCGTCGGCGACCCGGTCGCCGACACCAGCGCCCCCGCCGGGCCGATCGAACAGCGGTGGGACCAACGGCGGTTCGAGGCCAAGCTGGTCAACCCGGCCAACCGGCGCAAGCACACCGTGATCGTGGTCGGCACCGGCCTGGCCGGTGGCGCGGCCGGCGCGACGCTGGCCGAACAGGGCTACCACGTCGTCCAGTTCTGCTTCCAGGACTCCCCCCGGCGGGCCCACTCGATCGCCGCCCAGGGCGGGATCAACGCCGCCAAGAACTACCGCAACGACGGCGACTCGGTGCGCCGGCTCTTCTACGACACCGTCAAGGGCGGCGACTTCCGCGCCCGCGAGTCCAACGTCCACCGGCTGGCCCAGGTGTCGGTGGAGATCATCGACCAGTGCGTGGCCCAGGGCGTCCCCTTCGCCCGTGAGTACGGCGGCCTGCTGGACACCCGGTCCTTCGGCGGCGTCCAGGTCTCCCGCACCTTCTACGCCCGCGGCCAGACCGGCCAGCAGCTGCTGCTCGGCGCCTACCAGGCGCTGTCGCGCCAGATCGCCGCCGGCAACGTGGAGATGCACGCGCGCACCGAGATGCTCGACCTCCTGGTGATCGACGGGCGGGCCCGCGGCATCGTCGCGCGCGACCTGGTGACCGGCGAGATCAGCACCCACACCGCCGACGCGGTGGTGCTCGCCACCGGCGGCTACGGCAACGTCTTCTACCTCTCCACCAACGCCAAGAACTCCAACGCCACGGCGGTCTGGCGGGCCCACCGGCGCGGTGCCTGGTTCGCCAACCCGTGCTTCACCCAGATCCACCCGACCTGCATCCCGCGCTCCGGCGAGCACCAGTCCAAGCTGACCCTGATGAGCGAGTCGCTGCGCAACGACGGCCGGATCTGGGTGCCGAAGGCCAAGGGCGACACCCGGCCGCCGGCCGAGATCCCCGAGGCCGAGCGGGACTACTACCTGGAGCGGATCTACCCCGCCTTCGGCAACCTGGTGCCCCGCGACATCGCCTCCCGGGCCGCCAAGAACGTCTGTGACGAAGGGCGCGGCGTCGGCCCCGGCGGCCAGGGCGTCTACCTGGACTTCGCCGACGCCATCCAGCGGCTGGGCCGCGACGCGGTGGCCGCCAAGTACGGCAACCTGTTCGAGATGTACGAGCGGATCACCGCCGAGGACCCGTACCGGGTGCCGATGCGGATCTACCCGGCGATCCACTACACGATGGGCGGGCTCTGGGTCGACTACGACCTGCAGACCACCGTCCCGGGCCTGTTCGCGATCGGCGAGGCGAACTTCTCCGACCACGGCGCCAACCGGCTCGGCGCCAGCGCCCTGATGCAGGGCCTCGCCGACGGCTACTTCGTCCTCCCGCCGACCCTCAACGACTACCTGGCCCGCAACCCGCTGCCCGCCGTCCCGGCCGACCATGCCGAGATCGCCTCGGTGGAGGCCGAGGTGGCGGACCGGCTGAACCTGATCCTCGCGGTCGGCGGCGACCGGACACCGGACTCCTTCCACCGCGAGCTCGGCGCACTCCTGTGGGACGAGTGCGGGATGGCCCGCGACGAGGCCGGTCTGCGCCGCGCCCTCGCCCGGATCCCGCTGCTGCGCGAGGAGTTCTGGCGCCGGATCCGGGTGCCCGGCACCGGCGAGGAGCTCAACCAGTCGCTGGAGAAGGCCAACCGGCTGGTCGACTACTTCGAACTGGCCGAGCTCATGTGCCTGGACGCGCTGCACCGCGCCGAGTCCTGCGGCGGCCACTTCCGGACCGAGAGCCAGACCGAGGACGGCGAGGCGGCCCGGCGCGACGACGCCTTCTCCTACGCCGCGGCCTGGGAGTTCACCGAGACCGGCGCCGCCCCCGTCCTCCACCGCGAGCACCTCGACTTCGAGCACGTCCACCCCACCCAGCGGAGCTACGCGTGAACCTCACCCTTCGAATCTGGCGCCAGGCGGGCCCGGACACCCCCGGCTCGATGACCACCTACCAGGTCGGCGGGATCAGCCCGGACATGTCCTTCCTGGAGATGCTCGACACCCTCAACGAGGAGCTGATCACCCGCGGCGACACGCCGGTGGCCTTCGACCACGACTGCCGCGAGGGCATCTGCGGCGCCTGCGGCATGGTCATCAACGGCCAGGCCCACGGCCCCGAGCGGACCACCACCTGTCAGCTGCACATGCGGCACTTCGCCGACGGCGACACGATCGACATCGAGCCCTGGCGGGCCGCCGCGTTCCCCGTCGTCAAGGACCTGGTGGTGGACCGCTCCGCGTTCGACCGCATCATCGGCTCCGGCGGCTACATCACCGCCCCCACCGGCAGCGCCCCCGACGCCCACGCCACGCCGGTGCCCAAGGAGATCGCCGACACCGCCTTCGAACACGCCGAGTGCATCGGCTGCGGTGCGTGCGTCGCCGCCTGCCCCAACGGCTCGGCGATGCTCTTCACCTCCGCCAAGGTCGTCCACCTCAACGTGCTTCCGCAGGGTGCGCCCGAGCGCCGGTCCCGGGTGCGCGACATGGTCGCCACGATGGACGCCGAGGGCTTCGGCGGCTGCACCAACACCGGCGAGTGCGCCACCGCCTGCCCCAAGGGCATCCCGCTGCCCAGCATCGCCGCGATGAACCGGGAGTTCCTCCGCGGCGCGGCGGGCTGACCGCTGCGCCACGCGCGGTGGGTCCCCTCCGGACCGGAGGGGACCCACCGCGCGTCCCCGGAGGCCGGACCGAACACCTGTCGGGGCCGCCGGGCCGGCGGGGCGTACGAGGTCGGCGTACGCGCCCCGCACGGGTGGCGGTTGCTCAGGACCGGTGCTGTACGCGGGGAATTCGCGCTACGGTGGTCCCCGCGCCAAGGAGGGTCATATGCCCGAGGTTCAGTCCTGCTCCGGGTGTGGCGGGTCCGGGGGGACGCAGAAGACCGAGGCCACGGTCGAACTGGACGAGGAAGGGAGCATGGTGCCGAAGCTCAACACCTTCTGGTCGCCGTGCGGTCGGTGCCACGGATCCGGGACGGTGATCGTCGGATGAGGCTGGTCTTCGAGTGCGTCGAGTGCGGCGGCCACTACCTGCCGCCGGAAAGCATGGTGTACCCGGACGGGCCCGCCTCGGCGCTCTGGTGCGCACACTGCCAGGCGCTGAACCGGGCGGCGGGCCTGCGTGAGGACCCGCTGCTGGCGCGGATGGCGCTGGCCGGGGCCCGGGCCGCACTGGCCCGCCGCGCCGCCGACGAGACCGGGCCCGCGCGGGCCGACGTCCGGCCGTCCCGGCCACCGCTGTCGCGCCGGGCGCGGTCCGGGCCGGGCGCGGTCCGCACCAAGCTGGCCTGAACCGGGCCGGTCCGAACCGGGCCGAACCGGGCCGGCCCGAACCGGGCAGCGCCGCACGGCCGGGGCCGTTCCGTCGCCGCGTGCCCGCCTGCCGCCCGGCCGGCCCTCCGCCCGCCGATCAGAACAGAGCCTCTTGGGTGTCCGGCTCCTCCGGGCGCACCCGGGGGCTCACGGTCAGGCCCGACGACGGGCGGCCGGCCACCGGGCCGAGCGTCCAGCCGGTGAGCCGGCGGGTGTCCAGCAGCAGCGGTTCGGCGCCCTCCGGCTGGTCGAGCAGCAGGTACCGCCCGATCGGCGGGCGCAGCCGCCCGGCGACCACCGCGCCGGGCGTCAGGGCGTCGATCTGCCCGTAGGCCGCGGGCGCGCCCTCGGCCAGCCCGTAGATCCCGACGTGGTCCACCACCGGATGGCCGGGCAACAGCTCCACCCCGTGCCCGTCGAGCAGCCGGTGGGCGCGCGAGCGGGCATCGGCGAGGAGCGCGCGGCGCCCGGCGGCGTCACCGGGGCGCCACCAGTGCGGCGTCTTCACCCGGCCGGTGAACCGCTCCCGGGCCAGCCCCGAGGCGGCCACGGTGAGCTCCGCCCGGCGGACGGCGGGCAGGGCGCCGCGAGCGGCGAACGTCCAGGCGAGCGCACCCTGTTCGAGCAGCCGGGCGGTGCCGCGCTGCTCGGCGGTCAGGCCGACCTTCAGCAGCCCCTCGCCGAACCAGGCCAGGTAGAGCCGGTAGGTGCGCCCGTCGTCGAGGATCTGGTCCCGGGCGAGCGCCAGCCCGCGGTCGACGCTCTGACAGGCGGCGCACTGGACGGCACCGCCGTCCGGCTCGATGACGGCGTGGTGCGGGCAGGGCGTCCGCTCGGTCGCCCCCGCGAGCCAGGCGCCGGTGCAGCGGCGCGGGCCGCCGAGGAGCCAGCCGACCTCCGCGCCCGGCTCCACCACCCGCTCGTGCACCCGCCGCCCCTGGGCCGCGGTGAGCACCGGCCGCCCGTCGTGCCAGTGCAGCCCGGTGCAGACCCAGCCGCCGGCCGCCTGCCGCGGTACGTTCACGCCCACCTCCCGTCCGAACCAGCGAGGCTACCCGCTGCCTCCGACAGTGCGCCGACGGGCTGCGCCGGCAGGCCGTGCCCGAACCACCCTCCGCCCCACCGGCCGCTCCACCGGTCCGCGCCCGAAGCGGTGATCACCCGTACGCGTGGCATCCGGCCGGGGCCTCCCGTCGTTGCTCCGGGCATGAGCCATACGAACCCGCCCCGCGTCCTGCACATCGTCTCCGCTCCGCCCGAAGCCACCCCGCGGACGGCGGAGTTGACGCAGTCGTGGGACAGCAGCGCGGCCGAGCTGGCCTCCGACGCCCTGGACGCGCTGCGCACCGTCGAGGTGCCGGTGGGCGCCCTGCGCGCCGCTCTGCTGATCCTGGCCGACCTCGTGCGGCGGCCCGGGGAGAGCGAGGAGATGCGGGCCGCCGCACGCGAGGTGTGCGGCGTCCTCGTCGGGCTGACCGACGCCCTGACCGCCTGACCGGGCGCCCGGGGGCGGCGCGCGGCCGCCCCGCCGGGGGCCCGGGGGCACGGTGGGGCGGCGGTGTGACGGGGTACGGTCACGCCATGATCGACAGCGCCCACGGGCCGAACCCCGCTCCCGACCGCACCCCCGGCCCGGTCACCGCCGACGACCTCGCGCTCGTCCTGCGGCTCGCCGCCGAGACCCTGGACGGCGCGCCCGCGGACGCCGACTGGTCCCGGCCCGCCGGGGCGCTCACCTGGGACTGCTGGACCACCGTCGAACACCTGGCCGACGACCTGCTCGCCTACGCCGCCCAGCTCGGCCCGCGGCGTCCGCCGCAGGACCGCTACGTGCCGTTCCGCTCGGTCCGGCTGTCCCCGGGCGCGCCGAACAGCTTCGTCTACGCGCGGCCCGACAGCGGCCCGGACGGGCTGGTCCAGGTCCTGGAGGCGAGCGGCGCGCTGATGGTCGCGATGGCGCGCACCGCCTCGCCGGACACCCGCGCCCACCACCCGTGGGGTCTCGCCGACCCGGCCGGGTTCACCGCGATGAGCCTGGTGGAGACGCTGGTCCACCTGCACGACGTCGCCCGGGGGCTCGGTCTCCCCTGGGAGCCGCCGGCCGACGTCTGCCACCGCACGCTCGCCCGGCTCTTCCCCGACGTGCCGCTCGACCCGGCCGCCGGCCCGTGGCCGACCCTGCTCTGGGCCACCGGCCGCGGCGACCTCGCGGGCCGCCCCCGGCGCACCGACTGGCGCTGGTACGCGGAGGTCCGCGCCACCGGGTAGTACCCCCGGCATTCCCCGCCGGGAATTGGCGCGGCGCCCGGCTCCGGCCAGGACCGGCCGGAGCCGGGGACCTCCGGCGCGACCCCGACGGCAGAGGACCTCCATGCGCGCGTACCGTCTCGACCGTCCCGGCCGTCCCGACGGCCTGGTCCCGCACCACCGCGAGCCGGCCGAGCCGGGGCCCACCGAGGTCCTGGTGAAGGTGCACGCCGCCGCGCTCAACCGACGCGACGCCCTGATCCGCTCCGGCCGCTACCCGCTGCCCGCCCGGCCCGGCGTGGTCCCCCTCGCCGACGGCGCCGGCGAGGTGGTCTCCGCCGGCGCCCGGGTGACCCGGTTCCGCGTGGGCGACCGCGTCACCGGCAGCTACTTCCCGCGCCGGACGGACGGCCGGCTCCGGCCCGACCTCGCCGACCAGCTCGGCTGCACCGTCGACGGCCTGCTCACCGAGTACGCCGTCCTGGACGAGGAGGCACTGGCCGCCGTCCCCGCGCACCTCGCGTGGGCCGAGGCCGCCGCGCCGAGCTGCGCCGGGGTGGCCGCCTGGCGCGCGCTGACCGGCGGCGGCCCGCTGCTGCCCGGAGGGACCGTCCTCACCCTCGGCAGCGGGGACGTCTCGCTGTGCGCCGTGCAGTTCGCCAAGGCGCACGGCTGCCGGGTGCTCGCGGTCAGCGGGAGCGCGGCGGGGGCCGAACGGCTCACCGCCCTCGGCACGGACCACGTCCTGGACCGCCGCCGCACCCCCGAGTGGTCCGCGGAGGTCCGGCGGCTGACCGACCGCGCCGGCGCCGACCTGGTGGTCGAGACCGGCCCGGCGACCATCGACCAGTCCGTCCGCGCCGCCGCGCTGTACGGGCAGATCGTGCTGCAGTGGGTCGTCTCCGACCGGCCGGCCGCGCTGCGGATCACCGACGAGGCGTACGCGGGATCGCCGGCGACGATCCGCCGGGAGTTCGTCGGCAGCCGTGCCGACCTGGAGGCGATGCTCCGCGCGGTCGGACAGCACGGGCTGCGCCCGGCGATCGGGCGGGAGTTCGGCTTCGACGAGGTACCGGACGCCTACCGGCACTTCCTGGCCCGGGAGCCCGTCGGGAAGGTCGTGATCCGGGTGGCCGGGTGACGCCGGGCCGCCCCGGACGCCGTCGCAGGTCATGGGCGCTTGGCCGGTTCACCCGTCCACGTTCTATTGTGGCGGGCGCGGCGGCGGCGCGGCCGGGAGGCGGCGCGCGGGCGCGGCCGGACGCGAGGCGAAGGGGTGGACGGTGGCGGGGCGGCGGAACGACGGTGTGCTGGCGGTCTGGGCGGAGACGCAGCGACAGGAACAGCGCCGGGAGGAAGCCCGGTGGCGCGCCCAGGCGGCCGAGCAGCGGCGGCGCGAACGCGAGGAGCGCGAGGCCCAGCGGGCGGCCGCCCGGGGCGAACGCGAGGCGCTGCGGGCGTACCAGCAGTCGCGGGAGGCGGAGGCGCTCCGGCAGACAGCCGAACTCGACGACAAGGTACAGGAGTTGAGAGGCCTGCTGACTGCCGGGCTGGGCCGGGCGGCGTTCAGCCCGCAGGCCCTGCTGGCGCCCCGCGCGCTCCCGCCCTTCGAGCCGGGCCGGCTCGGCGAACCGGTGCCGATGCCCGATCAGGCGCACTACCAGGTACCGCCGCCCGACCCGGTGCAGGCCCGCAACCCGGGGGTCCGGCAGCAGTACGAGCAGTACCTGGCGCAGGCCCGGGCCCGGTTCGAACAGGACTGGTACGCGGCCCAGGCGGCCGAGGTGGACCGGCAGCGCCGACTGGCCGAGTACCACGGGCAGTACCTGGAGTGGGTGGCCCAGCACCGCCGCCAGGACGAGGAACGGGCCGCCCGGACGCAGGAGTTGCTGCACCGGCTGCGCTCCGGCGAACCGGAGGCGGTGCAGGAGTACTTCACCGCCGTGCTGTACGCCTCGGCGGGCTGGCCGGAGGGGTTCCCGCACCGGCTGGTGGCCGCCTGGGAGGCGTCGACCCGCCAACTGGTCGTCAACTGGGAACTGCCCGGCGCGGACGTCGTCCCGGCCGCCTCCCGGGTGCGGTACGTGAAGTCGGACGACCGGGAGGCCGAGGTGGCCCGCCCGGCCACCGAGCGCAAGGCCCTCTACCGCGAGGTCCTGGCGCAGAGCGCGCTGCGGGTGGTGACCGAACTCTTCCGCGCGGACGCGGACGGCCTGCTGGCGTCCGTGGTGCTGAACGGCTTCGTGCACGGCATCGACCCGGCGACCGGCCGGGAGGCCGAGCGCTTCCTGTCGACGGTCACCGTGGACCGGCCCGAGTTCGCCGGCCTGGCGCTGGACCGGGTGGCGGCCGTGGAGTGCTTCCAGGGGCTCGGCGGCGTCCTGTCCGCCCGGCCGGAGCGGCTGGACGAGGTGCGGCCGGACCGGCTGCCGGAGACGGTCGGCGGCAGCCTCGCCGGGCAGGGCGGCGAGGACGAGCCGGACCTCTTCGCGATGGACCCGATCGAGTTCGAGGAGCTGATCGCCGAACTGTTCCGGCTGCGCGGCTTCCGGGTGATGACCACCGCGCGCAGCGGGGACGCCGGGGTGGACGTGGTCGCCGAGGACCTCGATCCGGTGACCGGCGGACGGATCGTCATCCAGGCCAAGCGCTACCGCTCGACGGTCTCGCCCACCGCCGTCCGGGACCTCGACTCCACGGTGCGCCACCACGGCGCGATCAAGGGCATCCTGGTGACCACGGCCGGCTTCGGGCCCGGCTCCTACGAGTACATCCGCAACAAGCCGCTGACGCTGGTGAGCGGGCCGGAGCTGGTCGAGCTGCTCGCCGAACAGGGCCTGCGCGGCCGGCTCGGCGACGGCGCGGGCGCGGGCGGCGCGGCCCCGGCCGGCGCCACCACCCGCGCGAACGGCGGCAGCGCCCCGCACGGCGACGCCCACCGGTCCGGTCACGGGCCGGCCGCCCGGGCCGGCGGCGCGGAGCCGGACGACCGCCCCACCAGCGTGCGGCTCTCCTGGCAGAGCCGCACGGCCGGCGGCGACGCGGTGGAGCTCGACGTCTCCGTCTTCCTCTGCGCCGGCGGCCGGGTGGTCAGCGACGAGCACTTCGTCTTCTTCAACAACCCGCAGGACCCGGACGGCGCGGTCCGCCTGCACCCCACCCGCTCGAAGCCGGGCGAGCCCGTCCGGGAGGCCGAACTCAGCCTGCACCTCGACCGGCTGGCGGCGCACGTGGACGAGGTGGCGGTCGCGGTCTCCACCGAGGAGGAGGAGCCGCCCGCGCTGCCGCTCGGCTATGTGCACGGGCTGGCCCTGGCCGCCGCGTTCGGCCCGGGCGCCGCCGGGCCGGAGCGCTGGACGGCCACCACCGCCGGGGTCCCGGACACCGCGCTGGTGATCGGCTCGTTCCACCGCACCGGCGGCGGATGGCAGTTCGCCCCGGCCGGGGCGGCGGTGGCCGGCGGGCTGGCCGGGCTCGCCCAGCGCTGGGGCGTCGCGGTCGAGTAGCCCGGCCGCCGCACCGCCGCGCGGACCTCAGGGCCGGTGTCATACCTGAGGAGGACCGATCCCCCCGCCGGACCGCCGGGACGGCGGGGGGCCGCCGTCCCCGCGGGCGACATAGCGGACCCGGACGGATTGGGAGGATTGGACGGAACCCGATCATCCGTTCCGTCCCCGCAGGAGTTCCCCCGTGACGATGTCCGCAACCGCCGTCCGTACCGGCCGGGCGGCCGCCCGCGCCACCGGCCTCAACAAGGTCTACGGGGACGGGGAGACCCGCGTCGTCGCCCTCGAC
>NZ_JBIVVS010000010.1:0-278173 GCF_044768625.1 Kitasatospora sp. NPDC091207 | reverse complement strand
CGGCTCGAAGAACAAGCAACGCGCCAAGCACCACGACGTCGGCAAAACGGTCAAACGCGCCGAGTCGATCAAGGAACACCAGGCCCGCCGAGGTTGAACGTCAAGCTTAACCGGCGCTGATTAACCGACCGAACCCGCTGTTTCTCACACCCCGGCGATCGAGTGGAGGTCTACCAAACCGACCATGCGGTATATGCGCGGCCCGGTGGGACGTGAAAGGGTGACCACACCGATGTCCTCGGCACCGTTCAGGACCTCGGGCTCCCGCCGAACGACAGAACCCACCCGGCCGCGGACCCCGCAGACCCCGCAGACCCCGCGGACCCCGACGGTGCCTACGGGAACGGCGTGGCGGGGGCCGCGTTCAGGGCATCGTCGACGCGCTTCCAGAACGCCTGGAATTCCGTCGAAGCCTCCCGGTCGGCGGAGTACTGGGCGGAGTGCGCCTTCAGTACCTCCAGGTACTCCGGGGTGAGGATGACGGAGAACTCCCACCTGTTCTCGCCGCTGTACGCCGGGACGGCGCGGTCGCGCCCCTTGGCCAGCTCGAGCGAGATCATCCTGAGGTGGAGCAGGTACTCGGGAAGGCCGTCCCCCTCGGGAGGGTCCGCCCGCAGCTGCTGGGCGAGATTGTCGAGCAGCGACTTCATCCAGTCGTAGTCCCGGTAGTCCAGTTCCACCGTGTAGGTGAACTCCCGTGCCTCCACCCTGTTCTCCCGCACCTTGCGACACCACACCGGGGTCAGGTCCCGGGCCGAGGGGGCCGTGCGCGGATCGGCGCGCAGGCGGGCGGCGAGCGCCCGCAGGTTCCCGTCCCCGATGCTCTCCTGATACTCCAGAGCGACCGCCGGTAGGGTCACCCGGGTGGGCAGCAGGGTGCTGAAGTGCCGGATGATGATGCCGAGTTCCTCCTCGGTCAAGGTTCCCCACTCACCGTGGGCGCCGCCCCACGCGTCGGCGAGCGCGAACAGACAGGCCGCGAGGGCCCTGGCCTCGTTGCCCTTCCATTCCCTGTCGAGCCACAGCTCGAAGGACGAATCGGCGTTCACAGGCTGCTCTCCCCCACGTTCGCGTCGTGTCGTGCCCCGAGGCCCGTCCTCGTCGAACCGCTTCCGGCCGGCCAGCGCGCCGAGCCCGAGAGCGAGCCGCTTCTGCAGGCCGTCGAACCGCGAACGCGCGATCTGGTGACCGGCGTCGGCTGCCTTCTCGTACCACTTCAGCGCCTCGGTCGGATTGCCGAGCCGCTCCTCGTAGAGCGTGCCCAGGAAGAGCGCGCCGAAGGCACTGCCGAGTTGCGCCGACCTCAGGTACCAGCGCATGGCCGTCTCGGCATCCGTCGCGGACGGCTCCTCCGGCCGCTCCCCGCGCAGCCTGGCACGCATCCGGCCTTCGACGATCAGCCCCAGCCGGGCCATCGCGTCGGCGTTCCCGGCAGCGGCGGCCAGCCGGTGCAACTGCTCGATCCTGGGCAGGTTCTGCGTCCCGTCCCCGCCGCTCCACTCCAACTCCAGGAGACAGGCGGCCTCGTAGACCTCTCTGGCCTGCTCCTCCCCGAGGAGCCCCTCCGGCAGGGCGAGCGAGTCGGGGGGCGGTGGCAGCTGTGGCGGAGTCGCGAGGTCACCGGGGAACGAGAAGTGGTAGTGGATCCCGCCCGTGACAAGTCCGGCCTGCACGACCGACATCGACACCGCCGTCCCGACGGAGAGGTCGTTGCGGACCACGCCCGGCGCGGCGGCCTCCGGCCGGTGCTGCGCCGCCTCGTCCATCAGGTCACCCCACTCGATGCGCTTCGGTTCGGCGTCGCCGGTGTCACCTGCCGGTGGTGGGCCGAACGGCCCCGTCGACAGCGCCGGCCGTGCAGGGATGCTACCCGCGTCAACCATGGTGCGAGGTACGAGTTCTGGCCAACCTGGTACGACGACGCACCGACACCCGCAGGCGCCGGGGCTCGGCCGGGAGGCGACGGCTCAGGTGGCGCGGATCGCTCCCGCGGGCGGGCGCCGAGCAGACGGGAACCGAGCAGACGGGCGCCGAGCAGACGGGCGCCGAGCAGACGGGGCGGTGTCGGCGAGAGGCCGTCCCTGCGGCTCGGCGGGGACGGAGCGACCGGCGGAGGCCCGGACGGAATGCGGCCCGCCCGGCCGACACCCGGGTCGGCTCGGCCGGGCAGGCCGGCGCGTTGATCCGGTCGGGTGAACCACCGCGTGCGGCACCGCGAGGGAGCGCCTAGCGTGGCCCGGGGCACCCCGCCCGGCCTGCCGCCTCCCCCGGGCCAGGCGCCGCCGGCGGCGCGGGGCTCCGAACCCCCGGCTCCGGCCCGTCCCCACCCCTCAGGAGATCCCGTGACCACGACGACCCCGCTGTCCGATCTCACCGGCGACTACGTCCTGGACCCGACACACACCCGGATCGGCTTCGTGGCACGCCATGCCATGGTGACGAAGGTGCGTGGCGCCTTCCACACCTTCGAAGGCGGCGCCCACCTCGACGGGTCCGACCCGAGCCGCTCCACCGCCCAGGTGTCGATCAGCGCCGAGAGCATCGACACCGGCAACGAGCAGCGCGACGGCCACCTGCGCACCAACGACTTCCTCGACGCGCCGAACCACCCGAAGATCACCTTCACCTCGACGGGCGTCGAGCGGCGGAGCGACACCGAGTACCGGGTCAGCGGCGATCTGACCATCAAGGGCACCACCCGCCCGATCAGCATCGACTTCGAGTACACCGGCAACGCCCGTGACCCCTACGGCAACCTCCGGGTCGGCCTGGAGGGATCGGTCACCATCAGCCGGAAGGACTACGGCATCACCTGGAACGCCGCCCTCGAAGGCGGTGGCGTCCTGGTCGGCGACAAGGTCGTGCTGGAGTTCGACATCTCCGCGATCAAGCAGGAGTGACGACCGGGCGGAAGTACCCCGGTCAGGCATTCCGGAGGGCCCGCGGCGGAGCACCCGCCGCGGGCCCTCCCCTGCTGCCCCGTCCACCCCGGGCGGCCCCGTGCCCGCCCGGGCGCCGCCGGGCACCCACTCAGCGAGCGGGCGCCGGCCGAACGAGGCCGCCGGGAACCGCCGGCCCCCAAGCTCCGGGCCGACCGCTCCGCAAGCCTCGCCGACGCCGCCACCCCCGGTCGTCGCCCGCGGTGAGGAGCCCGGACTCAACCCGGGGGCGTAGCCCGTACGCCCCGCGACGGAGGACACCCGGCGCATTCAACCGACCGGTTGAGCAAGAGCACGGAGGGACGTACTCAACCAAACGGTTGCGGAAGAACGCGGAGGTGCGCGATGGCCACCGACCCGCTGTCCAAGGCGTTCGTCGCCCTCGCCGACCCGACCAGACGTGACATCGTCGCCCGGCTCTCCGTCCGCGACGCGGGCGTCGGCGAACGCGCGGAGTCCTACGCCATGTCGACCAGGCGGTCTCCAAGCACCGCAAGGTGCTGGAGGAGGCCGGGCTGGTGAGCCGCAGCCGCGACGCCCAGCGCCGGCCCTGCCACCTCGAACCCGAGGCGCTCGACCTGATGACGGTCTGGATCGAGCGGTACCGCCCACAGGCCGAGGAGCGCTTCGGCCGCCTGGATGCCGTCCTCGCCGCGATGGACGGCGAGCAGCACGGCGGCGGCGAGCCCGAGGCGGCCGTCGCACGACCGACGCCCCCCGGACCACGAACCCGGACAGCACGAACCCGGGCCGCACGAAGGAGCAGCGTCATGACCACCACCCACGACCGCCGGACCGTGATCGAGGCGGATCCGGTGCTCCCCGTCATCCGCGCCGTCCGCGAGTTCGACGCCCCGCCGGGCCGGGTGTTCCGCGCCTGGACCGAGCCCGAGCTGGTGACGCAGTGGCTCGGCCCCAAGGACCGGGTCATGAGGATCGACGTCTGGGACGCCCGCACCGGCGGCACTACCGCTACTCCACTCTGGCCGCGGACGGGAACGCGGGCGGGAAGGCGGGCGGGGGCGGGAACGAGCCGGCGCGCGAGGTGATCGCCTCGTTCTACGGCTCGTTCCACGAGCTCCGTCCGGACAGCCGCCTCGTCCAGACCTTCACCTTCGAGGGCGTGCCGGACGGCGTCGCCCTGGAGACCGTGCGCTTCGAAGCGGTCGGCGAAGGCCGCACCCGGGTCAGCTCGCTGTCGCTCGTCGACAGCCCGGCCATCCGCGACGCGATCACGGCGAGCGGGAGGGACCGCGGTGTGATCGAGGGCTACGGGCAACTCGACGAACTCCTCGCCGCGAAACGACCCGCCGTGAACCGACCCACCGTGGAGCGGCCCTGCCGCAAGCCGCCCCCGGCGCGCGTCGGGGCGCCACTCAGGACAGCACGGCGACCGCCTCCACCTCGACGAGCTGGTCGTCGTAGCCGAGTACGGTGACGCCGAGCAGCGTGCTCGGCACGTCGTGGCTCCCCAGATAGGAGCGGTAGACCTCCCACACCTTCACCAGGTCGTCCTGCCGGGAGGAGGCGACGTACACGGTGGTGCGGACGAGGTCGGTCAGCGCGGCGCCCTCGTCCTCCAGCACGGTGATCAGATTGCGCATCACCTGGTGCGCCTGGCCCTCGAAGTCGCCGACCGCGACCGTCCGGCCCTCGGTGTCGAGCGGGCAGGCACCCGCCAGCCAGAGCGAACGGACCGGCGCGTCCACGGACGCGGCGTAGGCGTAGTCCACCGCCTGCGTGAGCCGGTCGTTGCGGATCAGCCGAACAGTGCCGGTCATAACAGCTCCGAAGGTCGACGGGTCTTTCCGCCTCATCGTCGACGCCTTCCTGATCACCCGTCAAACCATTTGTGCCACCCCCTGCCGCACCACGACCGCACCACGGCCGCACCGCGACCGACCCCGTCCGCCCCTGCTCCGCGCCCCCGTACTCCCGGTTCACCGTTGCGGGTGATGGCGGGGCGCACCGCCGGGCCCCGATCCTGGTGCTCCACGGAGACCAGGCAGTGACGAGAGAGACGAAGAGGTCCCACCATGGCGCTTCCCCTGTCGGGCCGGGGTGCCGGCCGCCGCCAGATCCTGGGGCTGGCCCTGGGCGCGAGCGTCGTACCGGCGCTCGCGACCGCCGCGGCACGGGCGGCGCCGGCCGCGGTACCCGCCGCGGTACCGCCGGCCACCCTGGGCCGCCGGGTCGCCGAGGTGGCGGCCGCGCAGATCGGCGTGCCGTACGCCTGGGGCGGCGGCGACCGGCTGGGCGCGAGCATCGGCTTCTGCGACGAGGAGAACGGCTACCTGGACGGCCAGTGCCTGGGCGAGCACACCGTCGGCTTCGACTGCAGCGGGCTGGCCCTCCACTGCTGGTACCGGGCCAGCGACGGCGCCGTCGACCTCGCCCACTACACCGTCGCGCAGCACCACCGCTCCGCGCCGGTCGCCCGGCCCGAGCTGCTCCCCGGCGATCTGCTCTTCTTCTCGCGCCCGGACGCTCCGCTGCACCACGTCGGCGTCTACGCGGGCGACGGCGCGATGATCCACGCGGAGCGGACCGGCACCCTGGTGGCCCGGCTCCCGGGCGTCTTCGACGAGCCCCGCTGGGCGGCCGAGTTCGCCGGTGCCCGCCGCCCCCTGCCGCTCGGCTGACCGGCCGCCACCGCCGCCCGGTTCAGAGCACGCCCGGTTCACAGCGCGCCCGGCAGGTCGTGCTGGACGCGCCGCAGCAGGTCGTGCAGGGTGCGGCGCTCCTGTGCGTCGAGGGGCGCGAGGACCTCGTCCTGCACCGCGCGGGCCTCGGCGTCCAGTTCGGCCAGGACGGCCCGGCCGGTCGCGGTGATGCTGACCGAGACGCGCCGGCGGTCCGCCCCGTCGCGCACGCGCTCGACGCACCCGGCCGTGGCCAGCCGGTCGGCGACCTTGGCCAGGTCGCTCGGGTCCACCCCGAGCCGCCGGACCAGGTCCCGCTGGGCGTGCGGCCCGAAGTCGGCCAGCGCGGCGAGCACCGCCATGTCCCAGAGGCGCAGACCGCGCCCGGCCAGCCGTTCGGCCAGCCTGGTCCGGGCGGTCCGGCCGATCCGGGAGAGCAGGTAGGTGCTGAGATCCAGCAGCGTGGGCGGGGTGGAGGTCTCGGAGGTCACGGGAGAAGTCTAGGGTCTGCACCTATAGTGGGTAAGCACCTATCAATTGCCCGGTGACCGCCCAGCCCAGGAGCCCCGACGTGGACGCCCTGTACAACCGCCTGCTCGTCTCCCGTTTCGCCGATTGCTTCGGCTTCTACCACGCGGTCCTGCCGCGCCTCACCGGCGCCGCCCTGGCCAAGGGCGGACCGGACGGCCCGTACGCCAACTGGGACGTCGACGACCGGGCCGTCCTCGCGCTGTACGACCGCGCGCTGATGGCCGCCACCCTGGGCACCGACCGGCTCCCGGCCCGGCCGCCGGCCGTTCAGGACTCCGCGATGCTGGTCTTCCGCGTGGCCGACGTGGACGAGGCACTCGCCCTCTGCCTCCGGCACGGCGGCACCGAACTGGTCGGACCCACCGACCGCCCCGAGTGGGGGCCGAAGCTGCGCAGCGCCCACCTGCGTGACCCCGACGGCCACCTGATCGAGCTGCAGTCCTACTGACCGCTCCGACCACCGGGCGCGGCGACGCCCCCGGACCGGCCGGTCGGGGGCGTCGCGGCCGCTCACTCCCCGGCCGGCGGGGCCTCCCACAGTTCCGGGTCGCACGCCCCGACCAGGGCACCGATCCGGGCCAGCGCCTCTCCGGCCGGCATCGGGTCGAGCCGGCGCCCGTCGCGCAGCCGCAGGGCCACCCGCTCGTCCGCCGCCTCCTCCGGCCCGATCACCGCCTGGTACGGGACCAGCCGGGCCTCCCTGATCCGCGCGCCGAGGCTGCCGTGTTCGGGCCCCACGAGTTCGGCCCGGAGCCCCCGGTCCAGACAGCGCTGCCGCAGTCGCCCGGCCTGCGCCACCTCCCCCTCGGAGACGGGCAGCAGGACCAGCTGGGTCGGTGCCAGCCAGGCCGGGAACGCGCCGCCGTACAGCTCGATCAGGTGGGCGACGACCCGCTCGACACTGCCGATGACACTGCGGTGCACCATCACCGGCCGGTGCTTGGCCCCGTCGGCGCCGATGTAGTGCAGACCGAACCGCTCGGGCTGGTGGAAGTCGATCTGCACGGTGGAGAGGGTGGACTCGCGCCCGGCGCCGTCGGCGATCTGGACGTCGATCTTCGGGCCGTAGAACGCCGCCTCCCCCTCGGCCGCCTCGAACGGCACCCCGGAGCGCTCCAGTACACCGGTCAGCAGCGCGGTGGCCCGCTCCCAGAGCGCCGGGTCGGCCACGTACTTCCCGCCCTCGCCGGGCAGCGAGAGCCGGTAGCGGACCGGCCGGATCCCCAGCGCGCGATGCGCCTCGCGGATCAGCTCCAGCGCGGCCACCGCCTCGTCGGCCGCCTGCTCGGGGGTGCAGAAGACGTGCGCGTCGTTCAGCTGGATCGCCCGGACCCGGGTCAGCCCGCCCAGCACGCCGGACAGCTCGGACCGGTACATCCCGCCCAGCTCCGCCATCCGCAGCGGAAGCTCGCGGTAACTGCGGGCGCGGGAACGGTAGATCAGGGCGTGGTGCGGGCAGAGGCTGGGGCGCAGCACGACCTGCTCGGCCCCCAGGTCCATCGGCGGGAACATGTCGTCCCGGTAGTGCGACCAGTGGCCGGAGATCTCGTACAGCTCGCGTTTGCCGAGCACCGGCGAGTACACGTGGCGGTAGCCGGCCCGTTGTTCGCGCCCACGGACGAACTCCTCCAGGGTGTGCCGGACGGCGGCGCCGTCGGGCAGCCAGTAGGGCAGGCCGGCGCCCATCAGCGGGTCGGTGTCGAAGAGGTCGAGTTCGCGGCCGAGGCGGCGGTGGTCGTGCATGGTGGCGGTCTCCACTCGGGTCTGCGGGCAAGGGCCCTGCGGGAAGGGATCCGCAGGCGGTGCTCCACGGGCGAGTGGACCGGTACGACGAAGCCCCGGGGCACTCGCCCCGGGGCTTCGGACTAGGCAGCAGTCAGCGCACCGGGACTCTCTCCGGCGTCGTCGTCAGGACGGCTGCAGCGCGCTTCATGGCTCCCACGGTAGCAGGGCGGTGCCGCCCGCGACGAGCTCTTTCCCGCAGGTCACCGACGGCCGCGCGGCACCCGGCGGCGGGGCCCGGCGCCGGAGGCCCCGGCGCAGCACTCAACGCACCACTCAACGCAGCACGACGCAGCCGCGCTCCGCGAGGGCGGCCAGGAGCCGGCGCGACGGCGCGACGCCGTTCCACCGCAGGTCGAGCTTCTCCAGCGCGGGCAGCTCCGCCAGCCACCCCGGCAGTGCGGTGATCCGGTTGCTCCGCAGGTCGAGGCGGCGCAGCAGGGGCAGTTCGGCCAGCACGGGCGGGATCTCGGTGAGGGCGTTGTCGCGCAGCTCGACCTCGCGCAGCTGGGTCAGCCGCGCGGTGGACGCCGGCAGTCCGGTCAACGCGTTGCCGCGCAGCCAGAGTTCGCGCAGGGCTCCGAGCCGGCCGAGGGTGTCGGGCAGGCGGGTGAGCAGGTTGTGCCGCGCCCGCAGCTCCACCAGGGCGGTCATCCCGCCGAGCGCCGCCGGGAGTTCGCCGATCCGGTTCTCGCCGATGTTGAGGTAGCGCAGCGCGGTGAGCCGGCCGAGGGCGTCCGGCAGCCGGGTGAGCGCGTTGTCGTGCAGGTAGAGGAAGTCGCGCAACCCGGCGAGCGCACCGATCTCCTCGGGCACGGCGGTGAGCGCGTTGTGCCCGAGGTCGAGGGTCCGAAGTTGTCGCAACCGCCTGATATCGGGCGGCAGTTCGGTCAGACCGGTGTCGGCCAGGATGAGCACCGTCAGGTCGGTGCGGTCCCAGACGGAGTCCGGCACCGCGCCCAGCGGCTGCCGCCAGAGGTTGAGGGTCGTGTCGGTCACGCGGGCATTCTCCTCCCGCGGCAGGTGGTGCGGGAGGAGAATGCCCGCTGCCCCCTCAGGGGTTGATGCGGCCGGGGCGGCGGGTCAGCCGCTCGACGGTGTCGGTGGGGGCCAGGGGAAGTCGGGGAAGTCAGGGAAGTCGGGGACGCCGGGGAGGCCGGCGCGGAGGTGACCTGCCCGTGGCGGGCCCGTCCGGACGGTCACCGCGTCGGCGAGGGGTACAGGGTGCCGTCCAGGACGGTCACCGCGCTTCCGCTGAGGTGGACGCGCTCGCCGTGCAGGGCGGTCCGGACGAGGCCGGTGCGGGCGGACACCTGGAGTCCGGCGAGCCGGTCGCGGCCCAGCCGGGCCGACCAGTACGGGGCGAGCGCGGTGTGGGCGCTGCCCGTGACCGGGTCGTCCGGGATGCCGCGGGCCGGTGCGAAGAAGCGGGAGACGAAGTCGTACCCGGCGCCGTCCCGGGCCGCGGGCGCGGTGACGATGATGCCGCGCAGGCCCTCGCGGAGCGTCAGTGCCGCCACCGCCGCCAGGTCGGGGGCGAGCGCCCGGACCGTCGCCTCGTCCGGCAGGACGACCAGCAGGTCACCGAGCGGGTCGGTGCGCCAGGTCGACCCGGGCTCGGCCCTCAGCGCCTCGGCCAGTCCCTTCGGGGCCGGGACCTCGGTGCCCGGTGCGGCCGGGAAGTCCAGGGTGACGCCACCGGCGTCGTCGGTGTGGGTGACCAGGACCCCGTGGTGGCGGCTGCGGAACCGCACGGTGCCGAGGATCCCGCGCTCGGTGCGGAGCGCGTGCGCCGTGGCCAGGGTGGCGTGGCCGCACAGGGTGGCCTCGACGGTGGGGGTGAACCACCGGATGGCCCAGTCGGCCTCGCCGTCGTCGGCGAGCGGGAGGGCGAACGCCGTCTCGGAGTGGTTCAGTTCGGCGGCCAGCTGCCGCATCCAGGTGTCGTCCGGCCACTCCCCCGCAGGCAGCAGACACACGCCGGCCGGGTTCCCGGCGAACGGACGGTCAGTGAAGGCGTCGACCACGTGGATGCGCATGCCGGGACGGTAGCGGCGGCTCCACCGGGCCCGCCATGGCCAATCGGGGGCGCGTGGCCTGGTTCCGGAGCGGGGCGGGCGCGAGTACCCGGCCGAGCGCCGGGAGGGACACGCGCGCGCGGGGCGGACGGTGGGACCGTCCGCCCGGCGCGCGCCCGCGTCACATGTTGATCATGTGCCCGGCCAGGCCGTGGATGGCCTCCTTGACCGCCTCGCCCAGGGTCGGGTGGGCGTGCACGTTGCGGGCCAGCTCGTGCACGGTGAGGTCCCACTGCTGGGCCAGGGTCAGCTCCGGCAGCAGCTCGGTGACCTCGGGGCCGATCAGGTGGGCGCCCAGCAGCTCGCCGTGGGTGCCGTCGCTGATGACCTTGACGAAGCCGATCGGGTGGCCGAGGCCGTGCGCCTTGCCGTTCGCGGTGAACGGGAACTTGGCGACCTTGACGTCGTAGCCCAGGTCACGGGCCTGCGCCTCGGTGTAGCCGAAGCTGGCGATCTGCGGCTGGCAGTAGGTGGCGCGCGGGATCATCGCGAAGTCGAGCTCCATGGTCTCCGCCCCGCCGATGGTCTCGGCGGCGATCACGCCCATCGACTCGGCGGCGTGGGCCAGCATCAGCTTGGCCGTGACGTCACCGATCGCGAAGATGTGGTCGACGCTGGTGCGGCCGCGGCCGTCGATGTCGATCGCGCCCCGGTCGGTGAGCTTCACCCCGGTGTTCTCCAGGCCGTAGCCGTTCACCCGGGGCGCGAAGCCGATCGCCTGGAGCACCTTGTCGGCCTCCAGCACCTGCTGCCGGCCGTCGCGGGTGACGGTGACCTTGACCTTGGCGGCCGGGTCGCTGTCGTCGATCGACTCCACCCGGGTCGAGGTGAGCACCTCGATGCCGAGCTTGCGGTACTGCTTGCCGAGCTCGGTGGAGACCTCGGCGTCCTCCAGCGGCACCATCCGGTCGAGGAACTCGACGATGGTGACCTTCACGCCGTAGTTGTGCAGCACGTACGCGAACTCGACGCCGATCGCGCCGGCGCCCGCGATGATGATGCTGCCCGGCAGCTCCTCGGTGAGGATCTGCTCCTCGTAGGTGACCACGCGCTCGCTGAGGCTGGTGCCGGGGAGCAGCCGGGTGGTGGCGCCGGCCGCGATGACGCAGTGGTCGAAGGTGACGACCTCGAAACCGCCGCCGGTCAGCGCGACCTGGAGGGTGCGGTCGTCGACGAAGGTGCCCCGGCCGTCGTACTCGGTGATGCCGTTCTTCTTCATCAGGTAGTGGACGCCCTTGACCCGGCCGTCGGCGACGGTCCGGCTGCGGCGGAACGCGGCGCCGAAGTCGAACCGCACCTGGCCCTCGACCTCGATGCCGAAGGTCTTGGCCTCCTTGGTGAAGATGTGCGCCAGCTCGGCGTTGCGCAGCAGTGCCTTGGAGGGGATGCAACCGACGTTGAGGCAGACCCCGCCCCAGTACTTGGCCTCGATGACGGCGGTCCGCAGACCCAGCTGGGAGGCACGGACAGCGGCGGTGTAGCCGCCGGGGCCCGCGCCGAGGACGACGACGTCGTAATGCGTGCTCATGATGCTGACTCCTCCGAGGGTGTCACGGTGACGTGATCTCGGTGCCATGGTGTCAGGAGCCCGGACGACGCACTCATCGACCCCGGCCGGTCGGCCTCCGACCGGGGTGCGGCACGGCGGGCCGGCCCGCCGGCCCCGCGCGGGGAGCGGCACCGCGCCGGGTGACGCGCGGGGCCCCGCCCGGCGGCGGGGCCCCCGGCGGTCAGGCCGCGACCTCGTGGGCGTGGCCCTCCTGGAGGCCGCCGCCGCTGCCGGCCTGGCCGTCGGTGTGCTGCGGCGTCACCGGCGCGTGCAGCGCGGAGAGGTCCCAGGCGTAGGTGCCGACGGAGTCGGCGATCACGTCGATGTTGACGTCGAAGGCCTTGAGGTCGAGGTTGCCCAGGTTGTCGCAGGCCTTGTGGTAGCACGTGTCGAAGGCGACCCCGGCGGTGCCGCCGTAACGGGCCGCCTGCGCCGCGGACTTGATCACCTCGGCGCCGGTGTCGGTCCCGCCGGCCGGGATGCCGGCGTCGATGAACGGGCCGTAGTCGGAGCGGCCGGTGAAGTCGGTGCCCTCGTGCGGCAGGCCCCGGCGGTCCAGGTAGTCGGTGATGCGCCGCTCCAGCTGCGCCGAGCCGTCCGGGCCGGGGCCGGAGCCGACGTGGTCGGAGTCGTCGCCGTCGTAGACGAACTGGGCGGAGTTGGGCGAGGCGATCATGTCGAAGTTCAGGTAGAGCTTGACCTTCTTCTGCTCGGCCGGGGAGAGCGAGGCCACGTACGCCTCGGAGCCCTTGAGGCCGAACTCCTCGGCGGACCACCAGGCGAACCTGACCTTGTTCTTCACCGGCCGGGTGCCGAGGTTCTTCGCCACCTCCAGGACGCCCGCCGAGCCGGAGCCGTTGTCGTTGATGCCCGGACCCGCCACCACGGAGTCGAGGTGGGAGCCGATCACGACGGTGTTCTCCGGGTCGCCGCCGCGGGTCTCGGCGATGACGTTCCAGGTCTTGCGCTTCTCCATGAAGGTGCGGATGTCCAGGCCGACGGTGACCGGGCCGGCCGCCGCCCTGGCGACCAGCGCCTCGCCGGCCGCCTTGCCGATCCCCCCGGTCGGGACCCGGCCGGCCGTCGGCTCCCCGAGCGTGCCGTTGAGGTCGCCGTCGGTGTTGTTGTACACGATCGCGCCGAGCGCGCCCGCGTCCGCCGCCGCGGCCGCCTTGACCGCGAAGCTGCAGCCGCCGCGCTTGATCAGCGCGATCCGGCCGGTGAACGCCCCGGCCGCGTAGTCGCCCGCCTCGCAGCCGGTGGTGTCGTCCGCCGGGACGACCGCCAGCGGGGCCGTCAGACCGCCTTCCGGGCCGCCGACGGAGTACGTCATGGCGATCACCGGTACGTCCTCGGCCTGCGGCGACACCACGGTCAGCCGCTGCGCGAGCGCCTGGAAGAAGGTGTACTCGAACTCCTGCTTCGACACCTTCAGCCCGGCCCTGCGGGCCTGGTCGTAGACGTAACGGGCCGACTCGTCGTGGCCGGGTGATCCCGCCACCCGGTTGCCGCCGTTGCGGTCGGCGATCCGCTGCAGCGCCACCAGCGTCCGGTGGGCGCTGTCGGCGCTGCTCTCCTCGACCAGCCGGGCGGCCAGCTTGGCACCCTTGCGGCCCGGGTCCGGATCGGCCGAGGCGCTCCCGGCACCGACCAGTAGCAGCGGGGTCACCAGGGCCGCCACCGCCAGCGCGGAACTCGCGACCCGGCGGGTCCGGGCAGTCCCCGGGCGGGGTGAGGAGGTCGGGCGGCGGGTCCGAGCGTTCACGGCAAGTCCTTCCGAGAGTCCATGGAGATCCCGATTTGACATGCTCGGCGCCATATTTCCAACCCTGACGCGAAAGCTGACCGGATGCGGACATCCGGCGGCGCGGTGATCCTGGAGGGGTGGGGCCGTCTCATCCGGGAGTGTGACCGAATGTCCATGATCGACAAGATCAAGCAGATGCTGAAGGGCCACGAGGACCAGGCCGACAAGGCCGTCGACAAGGCGGGTGACACCGTCGACCAACGCACCCAGGGCAAGTACAGCGGCCATGTCGACACGGCTCAGGAGAAGGCCAAGGAGCAGTTCCGCGACCAACCGCCGCAGTAGGCCGCCGGCGCCGTCCGGCCACCCCTGATCCCGGTACCCCGGCGCGGTGTGCGCGACCACGCGTACTCCGCGCCGGGGTACCGCACGTTCGCCCCCGGGTGGCCGCTCCCCGGGCGCGCTCCGGACACCACCGGGACCCCTCCCACCAGGAGGGCTTTACATACTTATTACTATTGGCACGGTAGCGCTTCCGCGTGTCGCACGCGGTGCGGCGCCGGTCCCCCGTCGGGGCCACCGGCCGCCCACCGGGCCGGCCCTGTTCCGGCAGACGTCGCGCACGCCAGCGGGAAGCCCTGACGAGAGGACAGCCGCCGTGTCGATCCCCCGTGTCCGGACCATTCCCCTGCCCGGCGTCGGCGTCCAGTACGACCTCACCACCCGAGAACAACGGCACCTGTCCGTCATCGCCCACCGGGACGGCTCACGCAGCCTCAACGTCTACCGCTCGGACGACCCCGACGCCTGCGCCCAGGCGTTCCGGCTGACGGCCGAGGAGTCCACCGCCCTGGTCGACGCCCTGACGCCCGCTCACCACAATCCTGGCCTGCTGCACACCACCGACCTGGGCCTGGTCGCCGAGCGCCTCCCCGTCGAGGGCGCCTCCCACTGGAACGGCCGGCTGCTCGGTGAGACCCGGATGCGCACCGCGACCGGCACCTCGATCGTCGCCGTGCTGCGCCGCACCGGCGCCGTCCCCTCCCCCGCGCCCGACTTCCGGCTGGCCGGCGGGGACATCCTGATCGTCATCGGCACCCGCGAGGGCGTGGACGCCGCCGCCGCGATCCTGGGCAGGGAGTGATCGGATGCACACCGCGACCGTCTTCATCGAGCTCGGCTCGGTCATCCTGGTGCTCGGCCTGCTCGGCCGCATAGCCGGCCGGTACGGGTTCTCGCCCATCCCGCTCTACCTGCTCGGCGGACTGGCCTTCGGCAAGGGCGGGCTGCTGCCGCTCAGCGCCAGTGAGGAGTTCGTCGCCACCGGCGCCGAGATCGGCGTCGTCCTGCTGCTGCTGATGCTGGGTCTGGAGTACACCGCCGCCGACCTGGTGACCAACCTCAAGGCGCAGTACCCGGCCGGCGCCGTCGACTTCCTGCTCAACGCGCTGCCGGGCGCGGCGGCCGCGCTGCTCCTCGGCTGGGGCCCGGTGGCCGCCGTGGTGCTGGCCGGCGTCACCTGGATATCGTCCTCCGGGGTCATCGCCAAGGTGCTCGGCGACCTCGGCCGGCTCGGCAACCGGGAGACCCCGGTGATCCTCAGCATCCTGGTGCTGGAGGACCTCGCGATGGCCGTCTACCTGCCGATCCTGACCGCGCTGCTGGCCGGCGCCGGGCTGCTGGCCGGCTCGGTCACCCTCGCCATCGCGCTCGCGACCGCGGGCGCCGTGCTCTTCGTCGCGCTCCGCTACGGCCGGGTGATCTCGAAGTTCGTCTCGCACGACGATCCGGAGAAGCTGCTGCTGGTCGTCCTCGGGCTCACCCTGCTGGTGGCCGGCCTGGCGCAGCAGCTCCAGGTGTCGGCGGCGGTCGGGGCCTTCCTGGTCGGCATCGCCCTCTCCGGTGAGGCCGCCGAGGGCGCGCACACCCTGCTCAGCCCGCTGCGAGACCTCTTCGCCGCGGTCTTCTTCGTCTTCTTCGGGCTCAGCACCGACCCCACCAGCATCCCGCCCGTCCTGCTGCCCGCCCTGCTGCTGGCCCTGGTCACCGCGCTCACCAAGGTGGCCACCGGGTACTGGGCCGCCCGGCGGGCCGGGATCGCCGTACGCGGCCGCTGGCGGGCCGGCGGGGCGCTGGTCTCGCGCGGGGAGTTCTCGATCGTCATCGCCGGCCTGGCCGTCACCGCGGGCATCGAACCGGAGCTCGGACCGTTCGCCACCGCGTACGTGCTGATCCTGGTGGTCACCGGACCGCTCGCCGCCCGGTACACCCAGCCCGCGGTGGAGCGGCTCGGGGCGCTGCGCCAACGCCGGCGGGGGCGTTGGGCGCCCGCCGACCCGTCGGCGCCGGCCGCCGGACGGCTGCCCGCCACCGCGCCGGAGGACGGCGCCGCGCCGGACGGGGTCGCGCAGGAGGAGCCGGCCGGCGGGCTTCCGCGCTGAACACGGCCCCGGGGCGGATCACTCGACCCGATCCGCCCCGGGGTCCGCACCTCCGGCCGGGTCCGACGCTCCTCCGTGCGCACCCGGCGCGGCGCCGGGCCCGGGCGGGGCTCCGCAGTTCGCGCAGGGATCCGGCCCGCGCCGTTCGCGCAGCCGCCCGCACTCCGGGCAGACCAGGTCCAGCCAGCAGGCCGGTTCGCCGCCTTCGTCCATACCGCCGATTCTGCCCGGCCCACCCCCGTGCCGACGAGTAGACACAAGCACCGACCCGGCCCCGGACGTCGAGTCGCGGACCATCGCGGATGAGTACCGGCTCTTCGCCGACCGCCAGGCGAAGGGACATTCACCCCGCTACGAGGGGTTGAGCCTTGCCGTCGCCGCAGACGAGCGGCTTTCTCGCACTGCTGGACGCGCCTCCCCCGCTCAAACGTCAGCCCGACCTGCCGTGCGGCCACCGACGTGACCTCGGTCCGCGACGTGCGGCGGGCGGGGTGAGCACCCGCGCCGGCGAGTCGGTGCGGCGGCCGGAACCGGGCCCGGGGCGTCATTCCACCGGCGCCGACCGCCGGGTGGCCCCGGCCCGTCCAGCCGGCTCGCCCGGTTCCTCCGGTTCGACCGCCGTACCGACCGCCGGTCCCGCCGGCCGGCGGCGCAGCGCCAACAGCCGCATCAGCCCGAGCTGGACCACCGCGCCCAGCGCCATACCGGCCCAGAGGCCGTCCACTCCGAACGGGCCCGACAGGACCACGCCGGCGGCGAGTTGGACGGCGAGCCCGAAGAGCACGGCCACCACCAGCGGGCGCCCCGCGCCGGTCGCCTGGAGCACCCCGCCGAGGGCGACCACCAGGGCGTACGGCAGCAGGTAGAACCCGGTCATCCGCAGGAAGCCGACGGAGTGGGCGGCCACCGCCCGGTCCTCGGTGAACAGCGCGGTGACCGGCACCGCCAGCGCCGCGCAGAGCACGGCGGCGCCCGCGCCGAGCGCCCCGGCCAGCCGGGCGGTGTCACGGCCCAGGGTGCGCAGCCCGGCCGCGTCCCCCGCGCCGGTGAGCCGGGCCGCCTCGATGGCGGCCGCCTGCCGGACGGCGTAGAAGGCCATGGTCACGATCATCAGCACGCGGTAGCCGACCCCGTAGCCGGCGA
The DNA here is from genome assembly GCF_044768625.1 of Kitasatospora sp. NPDC091207. Classification (NCBI taxonomy): domain Bacteria; kingdom Bacillati; phylum Actinomycetota; class Actinomycetes; order Kitasatosporales; family Streptomycetaceae; genus Kitasatospora; species Kitasatospora sp. NPDC091207. The sequence goes on along the minus strand of NZ_JBIVVS010000010.1, from coordinate 261,321 downwards.
CCGCCGGGACGCCGAAGGCCGCGACCAGGCCGAGCTGCGCCGTGCCGACGCCCATCCGGGCGGTGAAGTCGAGGCCGAACGGGGCCCCGGCGGCGATGATCCGACGGGCCTCCGCCACGAGTCCGCCGGCCGGGGCGGCGGACTCGTGGCGCCGCCGGAGCAGCACCGTGACGGCGAGGGTGGCGGCCCGCGAGACGGTCAGCGCGAGCGCCGCGCCCGTCACGCCGAGGGCCGGGAACGGGCCGGGGCCGAAGATCAGCAACGGGTCGAGGACGAGCAGCAGGGCGTTGCTCAACAGGGCGAGCCGCATCGGTGTCCGGGTGTCACCGACGCCCTTGAAGAGCTCGTCGGCCACCCGCTGGCCGAAGAAGAGCCCGAACGCGGGGAAGGCGACCGCGAAGTAGTCCGCGGCGAGCCCGGCGGCGGGGCCGTCCAGGAAGGCCTCCGCGATCGCGTCGCGCAGCAGGTAGCCGGGCACGGCGAGCAGCAGGCTGCCGCAGGCCCAGAGCCGCCAGGCCGCGCGCGCGGTGCGGCCGGCCGCCGACGGGTCCGCGGCGCCGACGGCGTGCGAGATCCGCAGGGTGGTGCCGGAGGCGACCACCAGGACCAGGCCGAGCAGCAGGTTCTCGACGGTGCCCGCGAGGGTGACGGCGGCGACGGCGTCCGCGCCGAGCCGTCCCGCCCAGAACGTCCCGATGGCCGTGGCGACCACCCCGGACAGGAGTCCGGCGTAGACCGGGCCCGCCAGCCCGAGCAGCCTCGACAGGTGTCCTCGCATACGTGCTCCCCCGGTTCCGTGGGCCTGATCGGCCACCGCGCGCTATCTCGAATAGAGATACATCGATTCGATGCACATCGGCAAGAGGTAGCATGACGGCCGGACGGAGCGTGCGACGACGGAAGGGCTGTACCGGTGCTCACCCTCGCGATCCTCGGCTTCCTGTACGACGAACCGCTGCACGGCTACGAGTTGAAGTCCCGGATCACCGGCCTGACCGGCCATGTCCGGCCCGTCAGCGACGGCGCCCTCTACCCCGCCATCGCCCGTCTGGAGAAGGCCGGGCTGCTGGAGCGCCACCACGAGCCGGGCAGCGGCGCCGTACCGAGGCAGGTCCTGCGGCTCACCGTCGACGGCCGGACCGAACTGGAGCGCCGCCTGGCCGACCCGGCCGAGGTCGAGATCTCCGACCAGATCCGCTTCTTCACCGTGGCGACCTTCCTCGACCGCCTCACCGACCCCGCCGCGCAGGCCGCGGTACTGCGGCGCCGGCTGGCCTTCCTGGAGGCACCGAGCAGCTTCTTCTACGACGCCCAGGGCCGGCCGGTCGCGGCCGAGCAGGAGCCCAACCCGTTCCGGCGGGGCATGCTGCTCGTCGCCCGCGCGTCCGGCGCCGCCGAGCGGGCCTGGCTGGCCTCGACGATCGCCGACCTGGAGCGCGGCCGGTCCTCCTGAGGCCGACGGGGCGGGCCCGGTGCCGGCCTTCACCGAGGCCTCCGGAGGCCGCCCGATACCCGGTGCGGACGCTCCGTCGAATCCCGTTCCGGGCCTGGCGCGACGCGGCGGAGTCGTCGCTATGATGTTCCGCCCCGCACCGTGGCGCCGTCGCGGGACGCACCGTACGCGCCGCGCCGTGCCCGCACCCCTGGAGGCCACCGTGCCCACTGCCGACAACGGAACCGCCCACCCGCGGCACCTGACGCCGGACGGCATCCCCGGCTGGTTCTTCAAGATCGACCAGGAGGCCTTCGCCCACTTCCTCACCGGGCAGAGCGCCGCGGGCCGCACCGGCGACATCCTCGAACTGGGCAGCTACCTCGGCCGGAGCGCCGTCCTGCTCGGTGACCAGCTCCGGCCCGGCGAGCGGCTGACCGTCTGCGACCTGTTCGACTCCGAGGCCGGCGACGCCGACAACGCCGCCGAGATGACGATGTCCTACCGCAAGACCCTGACCAGGAGGGCCTTCGAGGCCAACTACCTCACGTTCCACCCGCGGTTGCCGGTCATCGTGCAGGCCCCCACCTCGGTGCTGGCCGACCGCCGGATCCCGGACGGCAGCTGCCGTTTCGTCCACATCGACGCCTCGCACCTCTACGAGCACGTCGCCGGGGACATCGAGGTGGCCCGGGCGGCACTGGACGAGAACGGGCTGGTCGCGCTCGACGACTACCGTTCGGAGCACACCCCCGGCGTCTCGGCGGCGGTCTGGCAGGCCGTGTTCACCGGCGGCCTGCGGCCCGTGCTGCTCACCCCGATGAAGTTCTACGGCACCTGGGGCGATGCCGAGGCGCTGCGACGGGTGCTGCTCACCCGGGACTGGCGGGCCGACGGCTACACGGTGGACGAGGACTCCATCGCCGGCGCGCGGGTGGTGCGGCTGAACCACGCGGTCAAACCGGGCTCGACCCCGCCGCACCGCTCGGCCCCGCGCCGCCTGGCACTGGACCTGCTGCCGCCGGTCGCCACCCGCGCGACCAGACGGCTCCTGCGGGCGCTGCGCGGCCGCCGCGCCGGCCGCCCGGCGGTCCGGACCGGCTGATCCACCGGACGGGCCCGGCGCCGACCGGGCGGCCGGTCCGGGGCGGCCGGTCCGGTCGATAGGCTGTCGCGATGCGCCGGACCACCACCCTGCCGACCCACCCCGAGCTGCCCGGATGAGCGCCTTCGTGCCGCCCGAGCCGCCGGCCTTCGCCGCCGCCTCGCCGCGCGAGCGGATCGCGCGGATCATCACCGAGTCCCTGGCTCCCGCGCATCTGGTCATCGCCCTGCTGCTGCTCGTCGGCGCGCACAGCGCCGAGGGCTGGTCGGGGGCGGGCTGGGGCCTGCTCGCGGCGCTGTTCTGCGGGGTGGTGCCGATCGGCATCATCGCCCTCGGGGTGCGACGTGGCGCGCTGACCGACAAGCACGTCCGGGTCCGCCGCCAGCGCGTGGTCCCGATGGCCGCCAGCCTGCTGTCGGTGCTGGCGGGGGTGGCGCTGCTCTACACGCTGGGCGCTCCGGCAGCGGTCGGCGCGCTGGTCGTCGCGATGCTGGCCGGTCTGGTGTCGGCGCTGGCCGTCACGGTCTGGTGGCAGATCTCCCTGCACAACGCCGTGGCCGGCGGCGCCGCGATGATCCTGGTGCTGGCGTTCGGCCCGGCGGTGCTGCCGGTGGCGGCCGCCGCACCGGTGGCGGTCGGCTGGTCGCGGCTGGTGCTGAAGGCCCACACGCCCGCGCAGGTGCTCTCCGGCACGGCGCTCGGCGGCGTCTGCGCGCTGGTGTTCGCCCTGCTGCGCTGAGCCCCACGCCCCGGCCGGTTCCGGGGCCGCGTCCCGGCCGTGCTCTCTCGGCTCCCCGCTCTCGCGGTGCCCCGGCGGTCTCCCGATAGGGTCGGCGGGTCGCTGCCGGGCCGGGCCTTGAGGAGGGTCTCGTTGGAGCCGTTCACGCTGCCGGACACGGAGCAGCTGCCCGAGGTGCTGCTCGAACTCGCCGTCCCGTTCGAGGAGGTGAACGCCGTCCTCGCCGCACGCACCGCGCTGGCCCGGGACCGCGGGCTGCGGTCCGCGTTCGACGAGGCCCTGCGCGAGCAGTCCGCGGCGATCGGGACGGTCGGACGGCCCTCCGGTCTGGACGGCGGCCGACCGACGGGGTTCGACGCCGCCGGACACCTCCTGACCCTGCTCTTCGTCGCCCTCGCCCCGCACACCCGCGCCTACCACCGTGCCCTCGGCATCAGCCCGGCGGTGAGCCGGACCACCCTGGCCGATCTCGGCCGGCAGCTGGTGGTGAGCCGTTGGCGCGGCCACCCGGGCGTGCTGGGCAACCCGTCCTGGCTGACCCTGCACTTCCGCGGCGAGCTGTACCAGCTCGGGCGCCTCCAGTTCCAACGCAAGCGGCTCACCGGCCCGGACGCCGTGGCGGCCGCCGTGGCCGGCTTCGGACCGTGGTGCCTCCAGCTCCACGTCCCCGACCACTGCGGCCCGCTCTCCCCCGAGGCCTGTGACCGCGCGCTCGCCCGGGCCCGCGGCTTCTTCGCCCGGCACTTCCCGACCGAGCCGTATCCGGCGGCCTGCGTCTTCTCCTGGCTGCTGGACCCTCAACTCCGCCGGTACCTGCCGGCGGAGTCCAACATCGTCCGCTTCCAGCAGCGGTTCACCCCGCTGCGCCCACCCGGCGAGCCGGAGGACGACAACCCGCTGCGCTACGTCTTCGGCGACACCGACCGTCCGCTGGACACCCTGCCCCGGGACACCCCGCTCCAGCGCGCCCTCGTCGACCACCTGCGCGCGGGCGACCACTGGTACGTCGTCGGCGGATGGCTGGCGCTCGACGAGGACGGCGGCTGAGGGAGCCGGGCCACGGCTCCCCCGGCCGGGACCCCGCGCCCGGTGCGCGGCGAACGGGCGAAGCCGTCGGTTCGCCGGCCGCCCGTGTCGGAAGTGGCACCGTCCGGCCCGCTGATCGTCGGAGGCGGAGCCTCCGGCGAGGGAGTGGTCGCACGATGACGGTCCTGGTCAACGGGCTTCCCGGCGCGGGGAGGACCGCACCCGCGCGGGCCTCGGCGGCCGAGCCGGGCCTGCCGCTCGTCTGCGAGGACGCGATCGAGGGACCCCGGCGGACCCGCCGGCGGTCCCTCGGGCACCGAGTCGTCCGGACCACGAGTGGAGCCGCCTCCTGGGGGTCGCCGCCGGCGAGACCCTGTGGACCCTGCGCGGCGACGCGGGCGGCGGGGCCGTGCCGGGAGCCCGTGGCTGTCCCCCTGTGCCCGATCGTGCGGGCCGGCCTTCGACGCGCGGGCGTGGTACGGGTGCCGGAGGTCTGGTGCGAGGTGCCGCCGGACACGGCCCGCCTGCGGTTCACCGACCGGATCGCCGAGCGGATCGCCGACCGGCACCCGGTGCGTCCCGAGCGGCTCGACGGCTTCGGCGGGGACCGGGAGTCGTGGTCCGGCCGAACCGCCCGGGCCGGGGACCGTCCACCGGGTGGACAGCACCCGACCGGTCGAGGTCCCGGCGCCGGCGACGGCTCTCGGCGCCGCCCGTGGACCGAGCCACGACGGCGGCGATGCCGGCCTCGTGGCGGATGAGGCGCCGCTCCACCGTTGAAACGCCCGCCGGCCCGCGCCCGGAGGGCGCCTGGTGCACACCTGGTGCGCGCCGACGCCGCCGCCGCGATCGTGGGGCGGCGAGGCCGGTGGCACGGTCCCCTTACTCTCGGCTTTTCATATGCCATTCCGATTGATATGAATGCCCATCACTCACACGAGGGAACTTCCCTTAAAGATTTGCCCACGGAACATTAAAGGCCGCATAGTGAGAACACCTTATTTGGCTCTAGTGATGGCCAAGTTCAGGCAAAGTTCCGTGCGCCTCGCGTTCGGGTGGCGGCCCGCTGTCGGCCGGCTCGGCCACCCGCCGCGCGGTGCCCCACCTTGGCAAGTGAGGAGAGAGCAGTGCTTCACGGAGACACGGCGCCGGGCTACGGTCAGCGCCTTCGCGAGGAGATCGCGACCCAGGGGACGACCCCGCTCATCGGCGTCTACGACATGTACTCGGCGTCGATCGCGGCCGAGCACTACAACGGCATGTTCGTCTCGGGCTTCGGCTTCGCGGCGTCCTACTACGGTCTGCCCGACATCGGCTTCATCGCCTGGCCGGACATGGTGGCCTTCGTCGAGCGGCTGCGCGGGGCGTTCCCGCAGCACCACCTGCTGGTCGACATCGACGACGGGTACGTCGATCCGGAGGTGGCCTGCCACGTGGTGCGCAGGCTGGAGCGGATCGGCGCCTCCGGCGTCATCCTGGAGGACCAGAAGCGCCCGCGCCGCTGCGGCCACGCCGACGGCAAGCAGGTGCTGCCGCTGGAGGAGTACCTGGAGAAGCTCGACCAGGTCCTCGCCGCCCGGACCGACCTCGTGGTGGTGGCCCGCACGGACGCCACCGAGGAGAGCGACATCCTGCTGCGGGCCGAGGCGCTCGCCGCCACCGAGGCCGATGTCGTCCTGGTGGACGGGGTGCGCAGCGAGGAGTGGATCCGGCGGATCCGGCAGGTGGTGGGCGACAAGCCGCTGCTGTTCAACCAGATCGCCGGCGGCAAGTCCCCCCGGCTGTCGCTGTCCGAGCTCGGCGACTTGGGCGTGGACGTCGCCATCTACAGCACCCCGTGCCTGTTCGCCGCGCACCGGGCGATGGACGAGGCACTGGCCGGGCTGAAGGTCGCCGACGGCCGGCTGCCGGCTCCTGCCGAGGAGAGCCCGCAGATCGGCGTCCGCGAGTCCACCGAGCTGCTGGAGCGGAACATCGCCCACCCGCGCCGGCGCGAGGCGGTGCGGGCGTGACGTCCGCACCGGGCGGTTCGACGCTGCGTGGCCCGGCGCTGCGCTCAGCACTGCATGGCCCGGCGCCGGGGTCCGCGGTCCGGTGGCGGCTGACTGCCGCCGGGCTGCTGGGCGCCTGGGTCCTGCTCGGCGCCGCCGCCTCGCCCGCCGCAGCGGGCGGCAGCCTGATCACAGTGATCGACAACTCGCACGCGGACTCGCTGGTGAGTACGGACTCACTCCTGGAGATCGACAAGGCGGGCAACGTCCAGACCGGTCACGGCACGGCCGGCAGCGACCACGGCCCTGCCAATGCCCTGGTGGGCGCGGTGTTGGGGATCGCTCCGGCCAGCGCGGTCAGTGCGGTGGACGCGTCGGCAGGGAGCGGCGAATGAGCGGCGGGCTCCGGCACCGGGCTCCCGGGCCGTGGCCCGGCGGCCGTGACCCCGGCCCTCCGGAGACGTCCATCTCGGAACCGGACGCCTCGGAACTGGACGCCTCGGAGGCGGGCATCTCGGAGACGGGCGTCTCGGCGCCGGCGGCCTCGGAGGCAGCGGCGGAGGCCCGGGAGGCCGAACTCCCGGGGAGCGGGCCCCCGGAACCGGGCGCGGCACCGGGGGCGACACCGGCCCTCCCACCCGCGACGGGTCGGAACCGGCCCGGGCTTCGACTGCGGGGGCTCGACCCGTACGTGGCAGCGTTGGCAGGCACCGTGCTGCTCGCCGCCCTGCTGCCCGTCACCGGGCGGGCCGCCCAGGCGGCCGAGCTGGCCTGCGACCTCGCGGTCGGGTTGCTCTTCTTCCTGTACGGCGCCAGGCTCTCCGCCGGCGAGACCCTGGCCGGGTTGCGCCACCTTCGGCTGCACGGGCTGGTCCTGGCCTGTACCTTCGTCCTCTTCCCCCTGCTCGGGCTCGCCACCGCCGCACTGACGCCCCGTCCGCTCACCGAACAGCTGCAGACCGGGGTGCTGTTCCTCTGCCTCGTCCCGTCGACGGTGCAGTCCTCGGTGGCGCTCACCGGCGCCGCCCGGGGCAATGTCCCGGGGGCGATCTGCGCGGGCACCTACTCCAGCCTCGCCGGCCTGCTGCTGACCCCGCTGCTGGCCGCCTGGCTGCTCGGCTCCCACACCGCCCTGTCAGCCGACGGCCTGCTGCGGATCGGCGCGCAGCTGCTCGCTCCGTTCCTCCTCGGGCAGGCACTACGGCCACGCATCGGCGGCTTCCTGGCCCGGCACAAACGCCTGCTGACCCCGGTGGACCGGGCGTCGATCCTGCTCGTCGTCTACACCGCGTTCAGTGCGGCGGTGGCCCAGGACATCTGGAGCATGACCACCCCGGGCGCGCTGCTCGGCCTGCTGGCGGTCCTGCTCCTGCTGCTCGCCGCCGCGCTCGGCATCGCCCGGTTCGGCGCCCACCTGCTGGGGCTCGACCGGGAGTCCACGGTCGCGGCCGTTCTCTGCGGTTCGCAGAAGAGCCTGGCGAACGGTCTGCCGATGGCCACCGTCCTGTTCGGTCCGCAGGCCGGGCTCCTGGTGCTGCCGCTGATGGCGTACCACCAGCTCCAACTGGTCGTCGGCACCCTGCTCGCCGGCCGCTGGTCGCGGGCCCCGGACAGACCCGAGGACGCGCCGCCCCCGCCCGACGTGGGGTTCGAGGCCGGTCCGGCGGGCAGCCCCATCGGCACGCCGGAGGTCACCCGGAGTGGATCCGGGTGACCCGGCTTCGGCGAGCGCGAATCGAGTCGGGAGTCGGGAGTCGGGAGTCGGGAGTCGGGAGTCGAGGGACGCCGGGCGGTGGATGCGTGTGCACCGCTGATTGACCGCGCGTCTCAGAGGCGACCACCGGTGAAACACGGCCCACCCGGCAACAGGGCCGCTACCGGGAACGCTGTACGGAGAACTCGTTGCCGTCGGGGTCGAGCATCATGACCCGGCTGCCCTTGTCCTCGCCGGTGTCGGTGCCCGCGCCGGCATCGGTGCGCGTCGCACCGAGCGAGGTCAGGCGGTCCACCTCCGCCTCCCAGTCGGCGTCGGCGGGGAGCGCCAGTTCGAAGGACAGCCTGTTCGTGCCCGTCTTCGGTGCCACCGGAGGACCACCCCAGGTGATCTTCGTACCGCCGTTCGGTGATTGGATCGCGGTCTCCTGGTCCTGGTCCCAGACCAGCGGCCACCGCAGCGCGTTGCTCCAGAAGTAACCGACCTCCTGCGTCCCGTCGCAGGCCAGCGCTCCGATGAAGCCGGTGTCGGCGAGGAACCTGTTGCCCGCCTGAATGACGCAGAACTCGTTGCCGTCCGGATCGGCGAGCACCACATGCCCCTCTTCCGGGAGCTGGCCCACGTCGATGTGCTTTCCGCCGAACTCCAGCGCCCTGGCCACGGTCTGCTGCTGATCCTCCGGGGAGGTGCTCGTCAGGTCGAAGTGCGCCCGGTTCTGGCCGGTCTTCGGCTCCTGGCCCGGCAGGAAGCGGATGCGGAACCCGGCGGCATCGGGGGGCAGGATCGCGACGTCGTCGTCCGGACCGTCGGCCAACTCCCAGCCCAGGACCCCGGACCAGAACCGCGCCAGGCCCGACGGCCGAGTCGCATGGAAGCAGATCGCGAACAGTTGACTGCTCATACCCCGTGCATCTCCGATTCGCTGACGGCCGATACGGCGCCTCGGCCTCCCCGGGAACGCAGCCTAAGGGTGGCCGTGCGACACCTGCATCCGAGTTTCCGTCGAGGGAACCGCACCCCGGGTCGGCCGAGCACACCGGACGCCCGTGCTCACCGGACGTAGTAGGGGCGGTGGTGCGCGGCGACCGGCGGGGACTGGTACGTCCACACTCCGGCGGCGGGCGCGGTTCCGACGAGCCGGCCGAGGTCGTCGACGGCCTCCCCGGTCCCGCCGGTCTCCCCGGCCTGCTGGGTCACCCCGGCGTCGGCCGACCGGTCGGGCCGGTCACCGAGGGAGAGGCGGACCCGCTCGGCGCTGCGGTCGTCCAGCGCGTAGAACCGGTAGGACTGGTGAACGTTGAGCGGCCCGGCCAGCAGCCGGCCCTCCTCGTCGGTGCCGTAGCCGGTGATCGGCGTGTTGATCACCGCCTCGGGTGTGAGGCCCACGAGGTCGGCCTCGATGGCGAACAGTTCCCCGTCGTGCCGGCTCATACCGTCCGGGCCGAGCGAGGCCCGACGGCAGGAGACCGACCAGTGCTCGCGCACGGAGGGGGCGTTGAGCGAGGGCATCACCGCCTCGAACCAGCCGGGCCGCTTCGGCTCGGCGTAGAGCCTGCGGCCCGCGTCGATGGCGAGCGGGTTGTCGCACAGGACGTGCATCCGGGCGATCCCCAGGAGCTTGGTCTGGTCGTATCCCCGGGCGTACTGGCCGTAGTTGAGCTCGGGCAGGCGGTCCTCGGCGAACTGCGGGTGGGCGATGACGTTGATCTCCACCTCCTGGGTGATCCCGCCGCCACCCGGGTACTGCGCGAAGTAGAGCTGGTAGTTCAGCGAGACGCAGGCCATCCCGTCGAACAGGGCGACGGCCAGGCCCGGGTGGCGCTTGGCGAGCAGGTCGTGGCACGGGCCCGGGGCGACCAGGTAGTCCACCCCGATGTTGTGCAACGCGCCGTAGTGGAAGGGCAGGTGGTACGGCTCCGGGACGGGCGGGAGCGGAAGGGCGGCCATCAGGACTCCGTCAGGTGGGGGGTGGGTGCGGGCGGGCCGGCCGGTGCGACGACCGTCGCCGGGCGGTGCAGCGCCAGCAGGTCGCGGTGGATCCGCTCGGCGCTGCGCAGCGCGAGCGCGGCCATGGTGAGCGAGGGGTTGGAGGTGCCGAGCGAGGGCATCGATCCGCAGCCGACGGCGTACAGATTGGGGTGGTCCCAGCAGCGCTGCCACTGGTCGACGACGGAGTCGGCGGGCGACTCGCCCATGATGTGCGTGCCACCGGCGTGGCCCGCGCCGCGGTAGGCGTAGGGGCGGCCCTCGTGTTCCAGCCGGCCCGGCCAGCGCGGCCCGGCCTCGTAGCGGGTGTGGTCCTCGGCGCCGAGCAGTGCGAACAGCTGGTCGGAGACGGCGCGGGCCGAGGCCATGCCCCGCCGCACGTACCCGGAGAGGTCGTAGTGCAGGGCGGGGCGGGGCAGCCCCAGCCTGTCCCGCCGGTCCGGGTCGAGGGTGACGCGGTTGGCCGGGTCGGCCGGCTGCTCCAGCTCGAACTGGAGCGCGAACTGCCGGCCGAGCCGGTCCCCCAACCGCTCGCGCAGTTCCTTCCCCCGCACTCCGGCGGCCAGCAGCTCCGCGACGTCGACCTGCGGCGGACCGGCGGCCCAGGACCAGCCCCAGTTGCCGATCTCGACCCGGAACGGCGCACGGCGCCGGCGGCCCGCTCCGAAGCGGAAGGCCTCCAGCCCGCTGGTCGACCCCGGGCCCCGGTAGGGGCCGACGGGTCGCGGCATCAGGCCCCAGGTGAGCAGGGCCGGGTGGTCCATCAGGTTCCGGCCGACCTGGTCGCTGCGGTTGGCCAGGCCGGAGAGGAGCAGCAGCCGGGCGTTCTCGATCGCGTGGGCGGCCAGGACGACCAGGTCCGCCTCGACCCGGTGGGCGGCGCCGTCGGACAGGTAGTCGACGCCGGTGATCCGGCCGGTGGGACCGGCGATCACCCGGCGGACCACGGCGTCGGTACGCAGTTCGACGGTCGGGGACCAGCGGGCCTGGGTGCGCAGCGGTGTGTACTTGGCACCGGTCGGGCAGATCGGGACGCAGCTGGCGCTGCCCGCGCAGGGGGTGCCGACCGCCCCCGGTCCGTGCGGCGGAGCCCCCGCCGGTCCGCCGGGCAGTCCGTTGCGGGCGTGCGGAGTGGCGGTGACGGCGAGGGGCGCCGCCTCGGCGGCCTCGGGGTCGCGGACGGTGCGGCCGTCGAGGGCATGCGCCAGCTGCTGGTCGAGGTAGCTGGGGGCGATGGCGCGGGTCGGGAAGGCGTAGCCGTCCGGGATGGGCAGGCCGACGGCGGCCCGCTGCTGGTCCGCGTCGGCGGCCACGCCGAGCTCCTGTTCGGCCTGGCGGTAGTACGGTTCGAGGTCGTGGTAGCCGATCGGCCAGTTGCGGCCGTGGCCGAGGTCGCCGGTGCGGAAGTCCTCGGGGTGCATCCGCGGGGCGAGTCCGGTCCACAGCAGCCCGGTGCCCCCGTTGACCCGCAGGTAGCCGCTGGCGTAGGGCAGGGGGCCGTGCTGCACCAGGTAGCCGGTCGCGTCGAAGCCGCCGTCCGCCCGCCCGGCGAGGTCGCTCACGTCGGGGGACGGCGCGTCCTCGCTGAGCGGGTACGGGGAGGTGGGCGTCCCGCCGCCGGCGGCACGGTACGCCGCCGTGGTGGCGGCGGCGCCGCGGGCCGGGTGGCCGGCCTCCAGGACGAGGACGCGCCAGCCCTGCGCGCCGAGGCGCTCGGCGACGAGAGACCCGGCGAAGCCCGCGCCGACCACGACGGCGTCCCAGCGCGCGCTCACCGGCCACCGCCGTGCTGCGGCGCCTCGGCCCAGCTGCCGTGTCCGGGCGTGGCGGCCCCGGGCGGCGCGGCCTGGAAGGTGCGCCACATCAGCCCCCGGTCGTAGGCGCGGGGCGAGGAGGGCGGCTCGCCCGGCCAGGCTCCGACGTACCAGAGGTGGATGAGGGCGTGTTCGTCACGGACGCGGCGGGCCAGCAGGGTGCGGTGGTGCTCGTGGGCCATGCCGGTGTCGCGCAGCTCCGTCTCGTCGAAGCCGGTGAGCCCGGCGGAGACCCGGAGGAACGCGTCGAAGTCGGCGAGGTCGTCGTGGTCGGCGCCGTCGAAGTCGTCGAGGTCGTCGGAACGGCCCCCACGGCCGTCACGGCCGTCCTCGTGGTCGTCGATGGTTGGCAACGCGGGCACCCCCATACGTGAGCACTGCCAATGCGTGAGCACTGCGTGGCCGAGGCATGACACCACGGTGGCGCGGCCCGACCACCGCTGTGATCGTCCCTCCCGGTTCCGCATGGAAGGGCCGGATGCCCGGTACTGCTCCTCTCTGATCGACCAACGGCTACTTGGCGCGCGAATCTGATCGTCCGAGCCGTCGGAAGTGAGCGAACCATCAGCATCCGGCCGCGGTGGGGTGGCGTCGCCCGGTGCCCGGGCCCCGGCCGCCGACGCTGCTCGGCTCCGGGTACCGATTCGCCCGGGCGGCGCAGCTCAGCGCGCGCGGACGGCGGAGGGCTGCGATCTTCGGAGCACGCGGCGGTGCACCGTCCTCCGCAAGGTGTCACAAACTGGAGGCCCTGATGTGGCAGGCTCCCGCCGCGCCCGCTCCGACGGACAGCGAGTGGCTGCCGGTACTGGACATGCCCCCGCCGGGGCTCCAGAACCGGCTCACCGTGCTGGTGCGGATCCTGCTGCTGATTCCGCAGCTCGTGGTGGTCTGGGCGTTGTCGGTGGTGGCCTTCTTCGTCACCGTGATCGGCTGGTTCGGCGCGCTGTTCCTCGGCCGGCTGCCGGACTTCGCCGCCGACTACCTGTCCGGCTTCGTCCCCTACGAGACCCGGGTGAACGCCTATCTGATGCTCACCCACGACTGCTACCCGCCGTTCGCGTTCCGGACCCCCGGCTACCCCGTGCAGGTCGAACTGCGGCCCGGTGAACTCAACCGGCTCGCGGTGTTCTTCCGGATCGTGCTGGTCATCCCCGCGATGATCATCCAGGCAGTGCTGTACGCCGGCTGGTGGACGGTGGCCTTCATCAGCTGGTTGGTGGTGCTGATCCTGGGCCGGATGCCGCAGCCGCTGTTCGAGGCCACGGCGGCGATCCTGCGCTACCAGATGCGGTACACGGCGTACCTGCTGATGCTCACCTCCGCCTACCCGAAGCGGCTGTTCGGCGACGAACCGGCCCCAACCGCGGGCGGGGCGGCGGCGGGCGGGGCGGCGGTGGGCGGGGCGGCCCCGCTGAAGGGCGGGCCGGTCTCGGGGACCCACCCCCTGGTGCTGAGCGGGGGCGGGCGCGGGCTGCTGGTGGCATTCCTCGTGATCGGCGTGCTCTCCTCGGGCACCAGCTCGATCACCTCGACGTTCACGGACGACGACGACGACACCAAGAACGTCACCGGCCCGCTGGTGCCCGGGCCCCTGATGCCCGGCCCGCCGCAAACGGGCCCGCTGCTGACCGGCCCGGTCGGCGCCGCCGGCTGACACCCGGGCCGCCCGGCACGGCGGACGCGCCCACCGCCCCCGCAGCGTTCGGGCGGCACGGTCAGACCGTGCCGCCCGAACGCACGCGCTGCCAGGACCCGGCGTCCGTGAAGTGCACGTCGTAGCGGTCCTGCTCGGGCAGGAGCCGGTCGAAGGTGTCCAGCCCGGCGGCGACACGGCCGAGGTGGCGGAAGTATCCGAAGCGCTCCACGGCGGGGGCCATCACCACGAGCAGGTCGGCCGTGCGGCCGGCAGCCGCGCCGAACGCGTGCGGCAAACCGGGCGGGACGACCACCAGGTCGCCCGCGGTGACGGCGGTCGATCGGTCACCGAGCAGGAACTCCACCGCGCCGCCGAGCACGTAGAACAACTCGGCGGACCGCGCGTGGTAGTGCGGCCTGGCGCCGTCCGCGCCCTCCGCCAGGACGAGGCGGTTGGCGCCGAACGCGCCGCCGGGCGGGGTGGCGCTGCCGTCACCGTCGGCCAGCAGGTGGAAGGCGCTGCCGCCGGCCAGGGCGACGCGTTCGGCATCGGCCGCGCGGACGACCACCGCCGGCGCCGTCCCGGGCAGCGGCCCAGGGGTGGAGCGGGACGTGGAGTGAGGGCTCGGGTGGGACGGCATGGCGGGGTCCTTCCTGGGTGGCCGGCTGGTCGGGACCCATTCGAACGCGGGAATAGCGGCCGAACCAGGAGCAGTTGGCGATGGCACCGATCAGTGATCGCGATGGGTCGGCGACTCGGCGGACCGCGCGCGCCGGAAGGGCACCGGGCGCGAATCCGGGCACTCGCAGAGAGCAACGGCCGGACAGCAACGGCCCGAGAGCACAGGGACCGGACCGAGCACACCGAGGGGGACCGTGGAACTGCGGCAGCTGGCGTACGTCGTCGCGGTGGCCGAGCAGGGCGGGTTCGGCCGCGCCGCCGAGCGGCTGGGCATCGTCCAGTCGGCGGTCAGCCAGCAGGTCCAACGGCTGGAACGCGAACTCGGGGTGGTGCTCTTCGACCGTTCGACCCGGCGCGTCCGGCCGACGGCCGCCGGTGAGCGCCTGCTGCCGGAGGCCCGGGCGGTCCTCGCGGCGGCCGACCGCACCCGCCGGGTGGCCGCCGAGATCGCCGCCGGGGCCGACGGCACGCTCCGGCTGGGAGCCCTCCACGGGCCCGGCGACCGTCTCTACGACATCCTGGCCGCGCTGGCGGACCTCGCGCCTCGCCTGCGCGTCCGCCTCACCCGGGCCGCCCCGGCGGAGCGGCTCGCCCTGGTCCGCTCGGGTGCGCTGGACGCCGCCTTCGTCCGCGGTCCGGCCACCGAGCCCGGGCTGGACCTGCTCCCGCTCTGGAGCGACCCGCTGTACGCCGCCCTGCCCGCCGACCACCCGCTGGCCGGAGCCGCGCCGGGCGGTCCGGCACCCGGCGGACCCGCCCCGCTGCCCCTGGCCCACCTGCGCGACCTTCCGCTGCGGCTGGCCCCCCGCGCGCACAACCCGCCGTTCCACGACCTGGTCACCGCCGCCTGGCACGCGGTCGGCGGCACCGCACCGGTACCCGGCCCGCCGTTCACCACCCTGCGCGAGACGCTCACCGAGATCGCGGCCGACGCCCCGTCATGGACGGTCTTCTACCGGGTGTCCGAGCTGCCACCGGTCCCCCGGATCGCCTACCGGCCACTCGCCGGCCTCACCGTCACCACCTCGCTCGCCGTCCGTAGCGGCCCACCCCCACCCGCCCTGCGCCGGCTCCTCCAGGCGATCCGCGCCGTGACACCGCCCGCCTGACCCCCGGGCGGTCCGGAACGCATCCGGGCCGCCGCATCGCGGGGCCGCCGGTACGCCGCATCTCCGGTCGGCCACAGCTCCGGTACGCCGCATCGCCGGCGCGCCGAAGGAGCCTCCGGTACCGGCGGCTACCGCTGCGGTCCGCCTGGTCCCTTCGCGTGCGGCCCCACGTGCGGCCCCGCGTAACGGCGTTGGAAGGCCGGCGACTGGCCCCAGCCGGCGGGGTCACGTTCGATCTCCGTCCGTGCCCGACCGTCGGGACGGAACGGGACGATCCCCCGCCCCGCCACCGCGCTCCGGTACCGGAACCGGGCCGGCTCGGCGATCCGCGGGGCGGGGGACGCGGTGCGGTTGAGGAGGCGGGCGAAGTCGCCCGCCTCCTGGGCGGTTCCACTGCAGTCCTCGGCCAGGACGCCCGGAACGGGGCAGGCCCGGTCCCGGCCCAGCGACCAGTAGGACAGTATCCGGATGCCCGTCTCGTCGGCGAACGCCGCCAGTTCGATGGCGTCGGCCGTGCTGAAGACCTCGTTCACGGCGTCGTTGACACCCACCATGGGCGTATTGCCCTCCATCGCCCACAACTGCGCGGCGCTCTTGCCCGGCCAGATCCCGGCGAGTTGCTCGTGCAGGCCCTTCGCGGCCCCGATGGCGGTCCGGCCCATGTCGAAGTCCGGTCCGTAGTCCATGGTCATGATGTTGACCAGGTCGATCTCCAGGCCCCGGTCGCGGGCGTCGAACAACAGGCGCAGCGCCGGGTCGGACAGACCGTGGGGGTGGGTCGGCAGGGTGTAGTGAACGGCGAGCCTGCGGCCCTCCGCGGCGTACTCGCGCTGGAGCCGGGCCAGTGCGCGGGTGCGGCGCTCGTTGGCGGCGTCGTCCTCCAGCGTGGGCCCCTCGATGTCCAGGTCGATCCTGCGCAGGTCGAAGGCCTCCACCACGCGCCGGTAGGCGCCGACGAGGGCGTCCACCGAGCTGCACGCCCTCGCCAGCTCCGTCCCCGCGCCGCCGCCCAGGGAGACGATCACGTCGCCGCCGGCCGCGCGCAGCCCCGCCACCGACTCCGGCCACCCGGGCTCCGCGATCGGAATGGTGCCGTCGAGCGCGCCCTCGCAGCCGCCGTCGCTGATCACGAAGCCCAGCGTGAAGTAGGACAGGCCCAGCTCCCGGTGAGCGCGCTCCAGCACGTCCGGTGATCCCCACGCCTCCACGTACGGCGCGGTGAACCGCGTGGGGAAGCGCTCCCGGCTGTCGACCGGGGCCGGTAGGGGCGTGAGCGGAGCGGGCGCGCGGTCGGACGCGGGCGGGACGGGCGCGGGGGCCGCCGTGCTCACCACGGGTACGCTCCGCGCTCCGGTGCCCGGCGCCACCGGAAGGAGCGCGGTGGCCAGCGAGGAGAGCACCAGTGCCAGGGGCGTGAGGGTCGCGGACGGCTGGGACGGCCGGGGCATCGGAGCCCTCCTGTACGGGAGAAGCGATGGGACGACGTCGCTCCGGGAGAGCTGTCATCGATCATCGCCGCCCGACGCCGATCCGGCGGTACCGGCGGGCTCGGCGCGCCGCCGGGGCGGGAGCCGGGACACCGGGACGGACCCGGGTCGTCCACCTGGTCCCCGCCCCGAGCCCGGTCCCGGCCCCGCTCAGCTCAGCTTCCGGGCTCCGCTGGCCGGCTCGGCGTGGCCCGTCGCGCGGAAGGCCTCGGTGACACTGCCGGCCACCGCGTCAGCGCTGCCCGCGGCGACCAGCGCGATGACCGAGCCGCCCACGCCCCCACCGGGACGGGAGCCGGGACACCCGGGCGAGCCCGGTCCCGACCCCGCTCAGCTCAGCTTCCGGGCCCCACGGGCCGGCTCGGCGTGGTGGATCACCGGCTCGGCGTAGCCCGCCGCGCGGAAGGCCTCGGTGACACTGCCGGCCACCGCCTCAGCAGCGGCGGCGGCGACCAGCGCGATGACCGAGCCGCCGAAGCCGCCGCCGGTCATCCGTGCCCCGAGGGCGCCGGCGGTCACGGCCACCGCGACGGCGAGGTCCGTCTCCGCGCAGGAGACCCGGAAGTCGTCGCGCAGCGAGGCGTGTCCCGCCGTCAGGATCGGCCCGAGCGCGGCCGGGTCACCGGCGTCGAGCAGCGTCACCGCCTGCCGGACCCGCTCGTTCTCCGTCACCACGTGCCGGACCAGCGGCCGTAGTTCGGCGGGCAGCCGGGTGAGGGCCTCGTCCAGGCCGGTGAGCGGCACCTCGCGCAGGGCGGGCAGCCCGAGCAGTCCGGCGGCCCGTTCGCAGCCGGCCCGCAGCTGCGCGTAGGCGCCGTCGCCGAGGTCGTGCTTCACCCTGGTGTCGATCACCAGCAGCCGCAGACCGGCGCCGGCCAGGTCGAACGGCACCTGACGGACGGCCAGGTCCCGGGTGTCGAGGTACAGCGCCGCGCCGGCCCGGCAGCACATCGACGCCATCTGGTCCATCATCCCGCAGGGCACGCCGACGTACCGGTTCTCGGCGAGCTGGCAGAGCAGGGCCAGCTCCTGCTCCCCCAGCCCGAGGTCGTGCAGGTCGTTGTAGGCGATCGCGACCGCGCACTCCAGGGCCGCCGAGGAGGAGAGCCCGGCGCCGGTGGGGACGTCGCTGTCGAACAGCAGGTCCGCCCCGCCGACCCGGTGGCCGGCCGCGGCCAGCGCCCGGACGACGGCGGCCGGGTAGCGGGCCCAGCCGGCCACGTCGCCGGCGGCGAGGTCCTCGGCGGTCAGCTCGGTGACGGAGCCGTCGCCCTGGGCGCTGTACAGGCGCAGTCGGCCGTCGGTCCGGCGGCGGGCCTGGACGCGCACGGTCTGCGCGAGGGCGATCGGCAGCACGAACCCGAGGTTGTAGTCGGTGTGTTCACCGATCAGGTTGACCCGGCCGGGGGCCGCCCACTCCCCTTCGGGCTGGTGGCCGTAGAGCGCGTGGAACGTCGTCATGGTTGTCGTTCTCCGGGTGGGAGGTCTGCGGGTGGAGGGCCTGCGGTGGGAGGTCTGCCGGGGGAAAGGCCTGCGGCGGGAAAGGTCTGCGCTCGCGGGAACGAGCCGGGTGCTCAGGAGGCGGCGGTCCGGGGGGCGGTCTCGCGCAGCCGCCGGGCGGCGGTCTCCGGGGCGATGTCGTTGACGAAGGCGTCCATGCCGGACTCGACCCCGGCCAGGTACTTGAGCTTGTCGGCGGCCCGCCGGATGGTGAACAGTTCGAGGTGCAGGGCGAGTTCGTCACCGTCGCGGGCGGGGGCCTGGTGCCAGGCGGAGATGTACGGTGTCCGCCCGGGGGCCTGCGGGGTGGCGAAGAGGCCGTCGAAGCGGCGCAGCAGGTCGAGGTAGACGCCGGGGAACTCGGCTCGCTCGTCCTCGGTGAGCCCGGTGAGGTCCGCGACGCGGCGGTTGGGGTAGAGGTGGACTTCGTACGGCCAGCGGGCGGCGAACGGGACGAAGGCCGTCCAGTGCTCGCCGGCGGTCACGACCCGTTCACCGTCGGCGCGTTCGGCCGCGAGGAGGTCCTCGAAGAGGTTGCGCCCGGTGGCTTCGCGGTGGCGGCCGGCCTGCTCGACCATGCGGGCGGTGCGCGGGGCGGTGAAGGGCAGGGCGTAGATCTGGCCGTGCGGGTGGGCGAGGGTGACGCCGATCTCGACCCCCCGGTTCTCGAAGCAGTACACCTGCTCCACCCCGGGCAGTGCCGACAGCTCGGCCGTGCGGTCGGTCCAGGCGTCCAGGACCAGCCGGACGCGGTCCTCGTCGAGGTCGGCGAAGGAGACGTCGTGGTCGGCGGTGAAGCAGACGACCTCGCAGCGGCCGTCGCCCGGCCGCGCGGTGTGCAGCGGGTCGGCCTCCGCCGCCTCGCCACCCGGGAAAGCGAGCGGGGAGCCGGCCAGCGACGGGAAGCGGTTCTCGAAGACCGCCACCTGGTAGTCGGCCTCGGGGATCTCGCTGAGGCGTCCGTCGCGGGAGGGGCAGAGCGGGCACTCGTCGGCCGGCGGGTGGTACGTGCGGGCCTGGCGGTGGGCGGCGATGGTGACCCAGGCGCCGGTGGCCGGGTCGAGCCGTACCTCGGAGGCCGGGGCCGACCGGTCCAGCGGACGGCGGTCGACGGCGGTGTGCGGCGGTGCGGCCGCGCCCGCGTCGAAGTAGATCAGCTCGCGGCCGTCCGCCAGCGTCGTCACGGTCTTGGCCATCGTTCCCTCTCGGTTTTCCGGCGCCCATGCCCCGGACACAGTCACAATCAAACATTATCCAACGGAAGTCAACAGCGTTTCGCGAACAGGCGGCGACTCGACCTGTCATGATGGCGATGATCACCATTCACCCGGGTCACCACCCGCCGGAGGAGGCCAGCCCGATGTCCGACACCCACCAGCCGCTCGCCGGCCAGCGGCGCGCCCTGATCCTCGACCTGGTGCGCACCCGGGGCGGGGTGCGCGTCAACGAACTCGTCCGCGAGCTGGGCGTCTCGGACATGACGGTGCGTCGGGACCTGGACACGCTCGCCCGCAAGGGCCTGCTCCACAAGGTCCACGGCGGCGCCGTACGGATCGAGGACCCGGTCGTCCGCGAGCCCGGCTTCGAGGCCAAGTCGTCCTGGCACCTGCCCGCCAAGGAGGCGATCGCCCGGAGCGCGGCCGAACTCGTCCAGCCCGGCTCGGCCGTCGGCCTGGCCGCCGGCACCACCACCTACGAGGTGGCCCGCTGCCTGCGGGCGATCGGCGGGCTGACCGTCGTCACCAACGCGCTGCGCATCGCCGACCTCATGGAGGATCCCGGCGCGGACAGCGCGCCCACCCCGGCCACCGTCATCCGCACCGGCGGCGTCCGGACCCCGTCGGACGCCCTGGTGGGCCCGGTCGCGGACCAGGCCATCCGCTCGCTGCACGTGAACGTGCTGATCCTCGGCTGCCACGGCCTGTCCGCCGACGGCGGGCTGATGGCCCCCAACCTCGCCGAGGCCGAGACCAACCGGACGTTCATCCACTCCGCCCGGCGGGTCGTCGTGGTGGCCGACCACACCAAGTGGAACTCCGTCGGCCTGGTCTCCTTCGCCCCGCTCGACCAGGTCGACGTCCTGATCACCGATGACGGCCTCTCCGAGGAGCACCGCGCGGCAGCCGCCGCGCTGGTCGGCGAACTGGTCGTCGTCCCGACCCCCTGAGCCCGGGGCGAAGAGGGCCGACCGCTGCGGGCAGGGCCTGGACGCGGTCGCCGGCGGGACCCGCGGCAGCCGTGAGCCGAGCGCGCGAAAAAGAACCGAAGAAATCCCGGCCGGTGATGTCGAGAACCCGTGGCCCGCTCCGTCCCCGTAGTGAAGCGCGACCACCATGGGTCGCACCAGCGCCGAGGAGAACCACGATGGCCAAGTACCTGCTGCTCAAGCACTACCGCGGCGCCCCGGCCGCGGTCAACGACGTGCCCATGGACCAGTGGACGCCGGAGGAGATCTCGGCGCACATGCGGTACATGCACGACTTCGCGGACCGGCTCCAGGAGACGGGCGAGTTCGTCGACGGCCAGGCGCTCGCCCCCGAGGGCTCCTGGGTCCGCTACGACGGCGAGGGGCGCCCGCCGGTCACCGACGGCCCGTTCGCCGAGACCAAGGACCTCATCGCCGGCTGGATGGTGATCGACGTCGACAGCCACGCGCGCGCCGTCGAGCTGGCCGGGGAGCTGTCGGCCGCGCCCGGGGCGGGCGGGAAGCCGATCCACGAGTGGTTGGAGGTCCGTCCGTTCCTGGCCGCGCCGCCTACCATCACGGAGTGACCTCCCCGTTGAACGAGGCCCTGCTCCGGAGCCTCACCCCGGGCGTGCTGGCCGTCCTCGTCCGCCGCGGAGCCGACTTCGCGGCGGCCGAGGACGCCGTGCAGGACGCGCTGGTCGAGGCGGTCCGCGTCTGGCCGGCCGACCCTCCCCGGGACCCGAAGGGCTGGCTGGTCACCGTGGCCTGGCGCCGGTTCCTCGACGCGACCCGTTCGGACACCGCCCGGCGCCGGCGCGAGGACCTCGTCGACGAGGAGCCGGCGCCGGGCGCCGCGCCCGCGGTGGACGACACGCTCCAGCTCTACTTCCTGTGCGCGCACCCCTCGCTCACGCCGTCGTCCGCGGTCGCCCTCACGCTGCGCGCCGTCGGCGGGCTGACCACCCGTCAGGTCGCCCAGGCGTACCTGGTCCCCGAGGCGACCATGGCGCAGCGGATCAGCCGGGCCAAGCGCACCGTGAGCGGCCTGCGGTTCGACCGGCCCGGCGACGTCGCCACCGTGCTGCGCGTCCTCTACCTGGTCTTCAACGAGGGCTACACCGGCGACGTCGACCTCGCCGCCGAGGCCGTCCGGCTCACCCGGCAGCTCGCCGCCCAGGTCGACCACCCCGAGGTCGCGGGCCTGCTCGCCCTCATGCTGCTCCACCACGCCCGGCGCGCCGCCCGGACCGCGCCCGACGGGAGCCTGGTCCCGCTCGCCGAGCAGGACCGCGGCCGGTGGGACACCGGGGCGATCACCGAGGGCGTCGGGATCCTTCAGGCGGCGCTCGCCCGCGACCGGCTGGGCGAGTTCCAGGCCCAGGCCGCCATCGCGGCACTCCACGCCGACGCGCCCACCGCCGAGGAGACCGACTGGGTGCAGATCGTCGAGTGGTACGACGAGCTCGTGCGGCTGACCGGCAGCCCCGTCGTCCGGCTCAACCGCGCGGTGGCCGTCGGTGAGGCCGACGGACCGCGCGCCGGGCTGGCGGCGCTCGCGGCGCTGGACGACCCCTCCCCGGACTCCTCGACCGGAGGGCGCGCCGTCCCCCGCCGCACGGCGGTCGCGGCGTACCTCCACGAGCGGGACGGCGATCTGGCGACGGCGGCCAGGCTCTACGCCGAGGCGGCCCACCAGGCCCCCAACCTCGCCGAACGCGACCATCTGACCCGCCAGGCCGCCCGGCTCAACGCCCGCCGCCGGCACTGACAGGGGCAGCCCCGATGCGCAACCGAAGATCATCGGACAGTAGGATCAACCCGCAACACGACGCGAAATGGGGAGACAGTGGCGCGGGTTGCGGTGGTCGGCGGGGGTATCAGCGGGCTGGGGACGGCGCTCATGCTGGGCCGGCGGGGCCATACGGTCACCCTGTTCGAACAGGACACGCGGCAGGCCGGGGCAGACCTCGACCGGGACTTCTTCCACTGGAACCGGCCCCGGATACCGCAGGCCGTCCAACCCCACTCGCTCCTCGCGCCCGTACGCACCGTGCTGCTCGGCGAAACCCCTGACGTCTACGCGGACCTGCTGGCCCGCGGCGCCCGGGAGTACCACGAGTTCGACTGGTTCGGCGAGCACCCTCCGCACCGGGCCGGCGACGAGGACCTGGTGACCCTGCGCACCCGCCGCATCGTGCTGGAGGCCGCCCTGACCGCGGCCGTGCGGCGGGAACCCACCGTGCAGGTGCGACGCGGCTGCCGGGTGAGCGCCCTCACCGTCGAGGAGGGCCGCCCGCCCCGGGTCACCGGCGTGCGGGTGGGCGCGGAAGCCCACGAGGCGGACCTCGTCGTCGACGCGGCCGGCCGCCGCTCACCCGTGCCGGCCTGGCTGACCGCCGCCGGCTGCCGGCCGCCCGTGGTCGACAGCCACCGCGCCGGGATCGCCTACCTGTGCCGCTGGTACCGCCTGCGGGCCGACGGACCGCGCGACCCCGGGCGGGTCAAGAACGGCTCGGCCGCGCCGTTCGCGCTCGCCGGCGTCTTCCCCTCCGACAACGACACCTTCGCGGTGAACCTGGTGCTCTCCACCGGTGATCCGACCCGAGGCGCGCTCACCGACCCCGCCGTCTTCGAGGCCGCCGCCCGCGCCTTCCCCGCCTGCGCCGCCTGGCTGGACCTGGCCGCCGAACCGCAGTCGGCCGTCCTGCCGATGGCAGGCCTGGACAACCGCTGGACGGCCCTCACCGACGACGCCGGCCCCGTCGTCACCGGCCTGGTCAACGCCGGGGACAGCCTCATCCACACCAACCCCACCCTGGGTCACGGCGTGGCCCTCGGCCTGCGCGCCGCCCAGCACCTGGCCGCCCACGCCGACGAGACGGCCGAGGACCCGACCGGCTACCACGCCTGGGCGGCGCGGACCCTCCGCCCGTGCTTCGACGCCCAGGTGACGTCCGACCGCGCCAACGCGGAACGCCTCGCCGCGAGTTCACCCCTCACGGACCGGCGGGCCGCCGCCCTGGCCGCCTGCGCCTTCGACGACCCCGTCGTCATGCGGGCCCGCGCCCAGGTCCGCCACCTCCTGCGAACGCCCGACGAGGCCTACGGCACCGACGAGGTGGACCGGCACGTCACCGCCTGGCTGGCCGCCCGCCCGGACTTCACCCCGACGCACGACGGCCCCACCCGGGACCAGTGGGACGCGCTCGTCCCGGGCTGAGCACCGGGAAGGGGCTCTGCCCAGGATCTCCCCGGGCCACCGGGCACGGTCCGGGGTCGCGGGTGCCGGGACGGTCGACCGTGCGCGGCCGGGACCTCGCTCGACGGCGTCGCCGAAGCCGGTGGTGCCGTGGACCGGGGATGGTCGCGACGGTCACCGCTCCGGCGGCGGGAGGTGGCCGGCGTCGCCGCCCAGCGCGACGTACAGACCCGTCCAACGGCGGTCGGTGTCGGTCGGCGGCCTGCCGTCGCAGTACGCCTTGGTTCCGTTGGCCGTGTAGAAGCGCATCATCTCCAGCACCGCCCGCGGATCGGACTTCTCCCCACCGGTGTAGTCGGCGCCCGGGTCGTTGACCTGGTGCTGGAGACAGGACGGGGTCGGCGTGCCGGGCCGGGCGTCGAAACTGCCGTCCGGCTCCGCTCCACAGGCCGCCGACAGCGGACCGACGAGGAGGATCAGGCACAGCAGGTGTGCCGGGCGGGTGGTCATGACGGTCGGCCTCCGGTGCGGACGGGTCTTCACAGGGTCGAGGGAAAGCTGCGGACGACCAGCCCCAGGCCGACGGTCAGGACGAGCAGGGCCGTCAGCAGGGCGCTGTAGGGGGCGATCCGGCGCAGCCGTCCGATGACCGGGCCGTTCGCCGCGCCGGCGAGCCGGTCGCCGACGCGAACCAGGAGCAGGCCCACGGCGGTGAGGGTGGCGGCCATGCCCAGGCCGTAGGCGAGCACGAGGGCCGCGCCGAACAGGGTGCGGCCGAGTGCGACGGCGCCCAGCAGGACCACCAGGGCGGACGGGCTGGGGACCAGGCCACCGGCGATACCGAGGCCGACGAGGCCGCGGCGACCGGGCATCGCGGGGTCGTGGTGGTGATGGTGGCCGCCTCCGAACAGACCGTGGCGGTGGTGGTGCGGGTGGTCGTGGTCGTGCGGGTGGTCGTGGTCGTGCGGGTGGTCACCGTGGCCGTGCCCGTGGTCACCCCGGACGTGGTGCGCGACCGGCCGCGGGTGCGAGTCCGGGTGGCGGTGGTGGCCGGACGGGGCGACCGCCGCCGACACGTGGGCGAGTTCCCTGGTGGGCTCGCGGTCGGGTTCCGCGTGGGTGTGCGGCGGGTGTCCGTGCCGCTCGGTGCCGCGGGCGCGCCGTACCGCGTCGCGCAGCAGGCCGGCGCCGACGACGGCGACCAGGGCGCCGCTGAGCACGCCCAGCCAGCCGAGCAGCACGTCGCCGGCCAGTGAGGAGAACGCGGTCAGGCACAGACCGACCACGAGGACGCCCGCGGTGTGGGTGACCGTGACGGTGGCGCCGACGGTGACGGCGTCACGGGTGCTGCCGCGGCGGCCCGCGAGGTAGGCGGCCATCACGGTCTTGCCGTGTCCGGGCAGCAGCGCGTGCCCGGCACCCAGCACGATCGACAGGAGGACGGCGAGCAGGCCCAGCGGAACGGTCAGGCGCCGGACGGCGCCGAGTTCGGTGAGGCGGGCGTCGAGGCTGGCGAGCCAGGCCGTGGGCCCGGAGCCGTCCGCCGTCACGCCCGCGCCCCGGACCGGCGCCCCGCTGCCGCCGGGGCGCGCGCGGAACTCGGCGCGGGTGACACCGCTGGGGCTGTCGAGCAGGTCGCGGGGGTAGTCCCGGAGTTCCTTGGAGACCGACTCGGCCGGGACGCCGGTGTGATCGAGCGTGGCCCCGTCGCCCTGAGCGGTGATCTCGTTCCAGCCGACCCGGCTCGGGTCGCTCCCGCTGACGACGCGCACCGTGGTGCCGTCGGCCGGGAGGTGCAGTTCCGCCCGTAGCACGCATTCCAGGCGGCTGGTGCGCAGGCCCGCGGAGCCGTCCTCGTACTGGAACCGCCCGGAGTCCGTCCGCCAGGTCAGGGCCGCGGTCGCCCGGTCTGTCGTCACCTTGAGGCGCTGCGCGGTTTGCGCGCACTGCTCGGAGGCCCAGACGGCGCGCTCGGCGTCGTCGACGGTGCCGTCGCCGTCGCGGTCGACTTTCGGCTGCTCCTGGAGGGTGGGGATCTCGGCGGCGTCGGTGACAGCGAAGACATCGAGGCCGTCGGGGTGGACGGTGAAGCCGAGGTAGTGGTTGACGGAGAAGTTCCCCAGTGGATGGGCGCCGGCGACAGGTACGGCGACACCGAGCAGCAGCAGTGCGCCCGAAGCAGCCACACCTGCCCGGGCGAGAAATCGTGGAACCGCCATGCTGGGCCTCCGGGAAAGGGGCCGGCCGCCGCGGCGGCGAAGCCCGGCCCGGCAGGAACGAGATGCGGGCTCGAAGGGCCCGACGCACACCATCCGGGCCGGGAGGCGGCTCGGGATTGGCACCACTCCGACCCCGGCGCGGGCGTCACTCCGCCGGGGCATCGCCTCCGGATGCCTGTTCCCGTCCACCGAACGGATGATCGGCACCGATTGACCCGTTGGAGTGAGCCGGTGCTGCGCGTCCCTCCCCCATGCGCCCGGCGCACCCGGCGAACAGGGCTCCTCGCGGCGTCCGTGCACCCGGGCGGGTGACTTCGCTGAGCCACGGGAGTGAGGCGACCAAACCGCGCCCGCCCCGCTCGCGAAGCCGTGACGGGATCCGGTCCACAGTGCCGAGTGCGGCTGCCCAGCCGGATCCCCGCTCCGTCGCCACGTCCGGCCCGGAGTGGAAGCCCACCCGTCACGAAAGCGAGCACCCCACTCGTATGAACGTCACGCGCCGCCCCGCCCGCCGAGGCTCCACCGCCCGCACCGCGGCGACCCTCACCACCATGAGCCTCGCGCTGGCGAGCACCGCGATCCTCGGATCCGGCGCCGGTGTCAGCACCGCCTCCAGCCACCGCGAGGCCCCGCTGATCGCCGCCGACCCGCAGGTCGACAACACCGACGTCTACGCCTTCACCAGCCCCGACAACCAGGACACCGTCACCCTCGTCGCCAACTGGCTGCCGTTCCAGGAGCCCAACGGCGGACCCAACTTCTACCCCTGGGCCGACGGCGCGCACTACGACATCAACATCGACTCCCAAGGCACCGGCAGGCCCGACCTCACCTACCGCTGGACCTTCCACACCGAGGACCGGCGCGGTACCAACACCTTCCTCTACAACAACGGCGTCGTGAACAACCTCACCGACCCCACCCTGCTGTTCCGCCAGTACTACACGCTCCAGGAGCTGCGTCCCGACTGCGACCCGGTCACCCTGGTCGAGCACGGCAGCGTCGCCCCCTCCGACACCGGCCGCGCGTCCATGCCGAACTACGGGCAGCTGCGCCAGCAGGCGACCGTCCAGCTCCCGGGCGGCGGGCAGACCGTGGCGACCCAGGCCGCGGACCCGTTCTTCCTCGACCTTCGGATCTTCGACCTGCTCTACGGCGGCGACCTCTCCGAGGTCGGCCAGAACACCCTGGCCGGGTACAACGTCAACTCCCTGTCCATCCAGGTGCCCAAGAGCCGCCTCGCCTACAAGGGCGACCCCGGCCGCAACCCGGTGATCGGGGTCTGGTCCAGCACCGAGAAGCAGACGCTCAAGCTCAGCCCCGGCAAGGCCGAGCCGGCCGGCAAGTTCGTCCAGGTCTCCCGGCTGGGCAACCCCCTCGTCAACGAGGTCGTCCTGCCCGCCGGCCTCAAGGACGCCTTCAACTCCCTGCCGCCGTCGGAGGACCACAACCAGCCCGCCGTGGTCGACAAGGTGCTGAACCCCGAGGTGCCGCAGCTGATCCAGGCGATCTACGGCCTCCCCGCCCCGGCCACCCCGCGCACCGACCTCCAGGAGATCTTCCTCACCGGCATCGCCAAGGCCACCGGCGGACCCTTCCAGGTCGACCTCAACTCGCAGCTGATGAACCAGGACATCAACCCGAGGAAGTTCGTCGCGGCCGAGGAACTGCGCCTGAACATGTCCACCCCGGTCACCGCCAAGCCCGACCGGCTCGGTGTCCTCAACGGCGACTTCCAGGGCTACCCCAACGGCCGCCGCCTCACCGACGACGTCGTCGACATCGCCCTCCAGGTCATGGAGGGCGCCACCCCCGGCCACCTGATCGGTGCCCTCGCCGCCGGCGACAAGGTCAACACCGCCGACAAGCCGTTCGGCACCGCCTTCCCGTACATCGCGCTGCCGTACGACAAGGCCGTCAACCAGCCCAACTGACCCACCCCGCCGGGTGGGTGGGCGACCACGCCGTCACCCACCCGCCCGGCCCCACCCACCGCACCGCCGAAGGACTCCCATGCGCCGCCTGCCCCTGCTGCTCACCACCCTCGCGCTGTGCGGCGGCCTGGCCGCGTTCGGGGCCCTGGACCGTCCCTGGCCCGGCTCCCCCCGTCCCTCGGCGGACACCGCCCGGCCTCCGGGCAACCGCTCCGCCCCCGACGGTTCGCTGACCCGGGCGATCAGCGCCGACCAGCAGCGGCTGCGGCAGCTGCCCAACGACGCCGCGGCCTGGGCCCGGCTGGGCGCGGAGTACGTCGAACAGGCCCGCCTCACCGCCGACCCGTCGTACTACCCGAAAGCCGACGAGGCACTGCGCCGGTCCCTCACCCTGGTGCCGCAGGCGAACGCCGACGCCCTCACCGGCCTCGGCGCCCTCGCCAACGCCCGACACCTCTTCGACCAGGCGGGCGACTTCGCCGAACGGGCCATCGCCGCCTCACCGACGCACTGGCCCGCCTACGCCGTGCTCGCGGACGCCCGGACCCAGCTCGGCGACGACACGGGCGCCACCGAAGCCGTCCAGCAACTCCTGGACCGCCGCCCCGGCACCGCCGCCTTCACCCGGGCCGCCTACGACCTCGAACAGCACGGCCGCACGGACGACGCCCGCGCCGCGCTCCGCCAAGCCCTCGAAGGCGCCTACGACCCCGCCGACAAGGCCTTCTGCCAGTACCAGATCGCCGAACTCGACCGGACCTCCGGCCGCGCCCAGGAGGCCCTCACCGGCTACCGGCAGGCCCTGGGCACCGACCCGGGCCACACCCCCGCCCTCGCCGGCCAGGCCCGCGCCGAAGCCGCCCTCGGCCGGCACGACGACGCCGTACGCGACTACGCCGCCGCCATCGCCCGCGTCCCGCTCCCCCAGTACCTGCTCGAACTCGGCGAACTCCAGGAATCCCTCGGCCAGCCCGAACAGGCCCGCGAACAGTACCGGATGCTGACCGCCGAACAGCAGCTGGCCGCCGCCAACGGCGTCGTCGACGACCTCACGCTCGGCCAGTACCAGGCCGACCACGGCGACCCCGCCGAGGCCGTCCGCCTCCTGCGTGCCGAATGGGCCCGCCGGCAGAACGTCCTCGTCGCCGACGCCCTCTCCTGGGCCCTGCACCGAACCGGCGCGGACACCGAAGCCCTCGGCCTCGCCCGACAGGCCCAGGCCCACGGCTGGCACAACGCCCTCTTCCTCTACCACCTCGGCGAGATCGAACACGCCCTCGGCGACACCGACGACGCCCGCACCCACCTCACCGAGGCACTCACCGCCGACCCCGCCTTCAACCCGCTCCAAGCCCCCCTCGCCCGCACCGCGCTGACGGCCCTTGGCTGACCTTCCTTCAGCAGGTCCTCGGTCCCCACGTGGGGTGCCACCGCGAGGGACTTCACACACGGGCTGACGCCCCCGCACGCACCCGAGGCGCCCGGCCGGCGAGCCCCCGGCCGGGCGCTCAGCTGCTACGAGACGGCGGCACGAGATAGGTGTACAGGTATGCGCAGGCCTCCGCCTCGGTGTCGAAGCTCGCCACGGTCCAGTGCCGGCCGCGCTCCCAGGCCTCGATCGCCCACCGGCCGTCGACGTGCTCGACCAGGACGGGGATGCTCTCCTGGATGTACTTGGAGCTCGGCAGGTCGCGCACCTCAAGCCCGTACGAGCCACTACTCACCCCGGCTTCGCGGAGCGCGACCACGAGTTCATGGTGGTTCACCTGCAGGGTTCTCCTGTCCCGCGCACGAGGAATCCCCCGGGCAGAGCTGACTCACGGTCTTGTTGAGCTTGTACAGCGTCGCGCCGCCAGGCTGCTCGAACCATGGGGCGACCTTGCTTCCTCCGCGTCGTCGTCCTTGGCCCCTCGCTACCCGGGCCGCAGATCGTGATCACGTCGAGCGCACGGCCGGTGGTGATGATCGCAACCGACCGGGGCCGCCGCTCAGACAGCGCCGAAGTCGCCCACCCGAACACCGGCGACGAACGACTGCCAGGCATCGGCGGGGAAGACGAGTGCGGGCCCCTCGGGGTCCTTGGAGTCACGGACGGGAACGGCACCCGGGAAGCTCGCGGAGACCTCCACGCAGTTGCCGCCGTTGCCCGAGTACGACGACTTGACCCAGGACGCGCCGGAGAGGTCGGGGTTCATGGGCAAGCTCCTTCCGAGACTTTGTGAACTAGCGTCAAGGACACTGCTTCGAGGCCACCTTGCACCACCAGCCGATCGTACGCCCCGTGCCTCACCGATAGGAGAGGGCCCCGACCGGGAAGCCGGTCGGGGCCCTCTGCACGTGGGTCGTCTCAGACACCGCCGAAGTCGCCCTTGCGGACACCGGCGAGGAACGACTGCCAGGCATCGGCGGGGAAGACGAGCGCGGGACCCTCGGGGTCCTTGGAGTCACGCACGGGAACGGCACCCGGGAAGCTCGCGGAGACCTCCACGCAGTTGCCGCCATTGTTGCTGTAAGGCGACTTGAACCAGGAAGCGCTAGACATGTCAAGGTTCATGAGGCTAGCTCCTTTCGAGCCTTGCGGATCAGTGCCAGGGATGCCGCCTTGGGCAGCGCTTCCACCACTAGCTGATCGTACTCTCTCTCCCAACCTGTGACCGTTGCACGCGTGCGTTCAAGGTAGCCACGAGCCTGAGACTCGGCGTATCCGACTACCGAGTGATCCGGAAGGTCCAACAGCACTACCGGCATGGTGAACGGCAAGTTCTCACCAAGACTGAACGGAGCCACCTGGATGGTGACGTTCGGGCGCGCTGCAAGAGCCTCCAAATGGTCGAGTTGGCCGCACATGACGTCGCGACCGCCGACCGGACGGAGCAGGCAGCTCTCATCCATCACCGCATGGATGAGCGGAGGCGACTGCTGTCCCAGCACACGTTGTTGGCGAAAGACCAGGAAGTCGACTCGCTCTGCCGCCTCACTCTGCGAGATGGCACCTCGGTTTGCGGCGGCCTGAGCCAACGCCCGGGCGTAGGCCGGTACCTGGAACAGCCCTGGAATGACAGCCAGTTCCAGGGTCCGCAAGCGTCGACACTTCGCTTCCGCGTCGGCGAACTCAGGGAACCCTTCCAGCAGACTGGCGCGCGAGTACCGCCGCCAGAGTTCGTAGAAGGCACCTCCAGTCTCGAACACCTCGTCGGCTTTGACAGCGAATTTCCTTGTTGGAGGACGCTTCGCTCGTTCGATGTATGACACAAGCGTGTTCGAGTAGCCCATGCGCTTCGACAGACCGACCTGAGACCAGCCCCTCGCCCGCCGTGACCTGTGGAGTTCCCATCCAAACCGGACGGCGGGAGATGAAGTGGCGTCAATTGTACTGTCAACCATGCCAGCTGGGACCTTTCACATGACGGATCGGTCAATGGTGAAACCCTGGCCATCGTAGAGCCATCCGGGCCACCATGGCTACACCCGGTAAGAACTCGGGAACCCAGAGCAACCAAGGGAGCCCCCATGCCCAGCCGCCCCCGCACGCCCGCGTACCGGCCAACGGTGGGCGAGGTCGTCCGCGACCTCGCCCACCGCGCCCCCAACGGGCAGGCCACCGAAGGCGTCTACATGGACACCCTCGGCGGCGCGGCCTACCTCAGACCCGAAGCCGGCGGCTGCGAGTGGACCACCGGCCCCGAGCACGTGAAGCCGCTCGACACTCCCCGCTTCATCCACGTCCAGCACCCCAGCCCGCCCCGCGCGAACGACGCCGCGTGAGCCCCTCCTTCAGGCTTCTCACGGCCCTCCTCGGCGTCTCGACCCTCAGCACCGGCGCCGCCGCGCTCGCCTGCTGGCCGATCCGCGACGCGCCCCTGGGGCCCCGCCTCCTCGTCAGCGGCCTCATCCTCACCACCGGCGTCGTCGCCGGACTGCCCGCCTGCTTCACCCGGCTGTCGGCCACCACGCCCCGCCGATGACCCCCGAACTCCCGCGTGCCGGTGTGGTGCGCCACGCGGGACGCCCGGCCCGGCTCGCGACCCCAGCCGCGAGCCGGGCCGGACACTCACCCCAACTCCCCTCCAAGGAGCCCGCGATGCTGTACCCGCTGCCCGAGATCCTCACCAACCCGCCCCGCCGCCGTCTCGGCCACCAGGCCCTCGTCCTCAACACCGACGGCGCCGTCCTGCTCGTCGAGACCACCTACAAGAACGGCTGCACCCTCCCCGGCGGCAGTGCCGAACGCAACGAACTCCCCCACCTCGCCGCCCGCCGTCACACCGAGACCGAGACCGGCCTCGTCCTCCCCCTGCGCAGCATCCTCGCCACCGACTACGTCGACGCCCAACTGCTGCCCGAAGGAGTCAACTTCGTCTACTGGGGCGGCCGCCTCACCCGCGCCCAGGAAACCACCGTCGCCCGCCACCGACCCCCGGAGCGGATCGTCGCCCTGCACTGGGTCCACCCCGCCGACCTCGCCGACACCATGGCCACCGACCAGCACCGCCGCGCCGCCCAGGCCCTCACCGCCCTCGCCCGCGGCGCCCACCTCCCCTTCCTCCTCCGCGGCATCCCCGCCGAGTAGCTCCGGTGAACCGGGCGCCAGATGCGGAGCGTTCCCGGAGGTCAGGCCGTCACGGCGGCCTCCAGGAGGGTCAAGGTCCGCGCGGTGGCGTCCACCGCCGCACGGACGCCCAGCGGCAGGGGGAGATTGGGGCCGGCGTGACCGATGTCGACCTGGCCGAGCACGGGGAGGTCGCGGCTGCCCAGAACGTCGAGGACCACCTCGCGCAGCGCCGGTGCCCCCTGCGCGCACCCGGGGGCGGTGAGCCGGTGCGGAACACCGACCACCATCGCCGCGATCCGGTCCAGTACCCCGGACAACCGCAGGACGTGCAGATCGCTCCAGACCGCGGCGAGCGGGCGCTCGACCTCCTCCCAGAACAGCACCGCGCCGTCGAAGAGTTCGGCCGGCAGGGCGTACGGGGTGGCCTGCAGGGAGGTCAGCCGGTTGAGGAGCCCGCCGACCAGCGGCCCCTGCGCCTGCCCGGCCCGCCAGCACTCCCAGCCGGAGGTCGCGGGCAGGACGCCGAGCGGCTCGGGCACGGTGAGCAGCCGCCGGTAGAGGGCGGCCAACTCCTCGTGCCGGCCGGGAAGGGTGTGCCAGGAGTGGCCGAGCCCGTAGGTCGCCATGTCGGCGTGGATGCCGGCCAGACCGGTGCGGCCGTACAGGGCGAGCAGTAGCAGGGAGATGTCACTGCAGCCCAGCAGCGGCTTGGGGTCGGCGCGGATCGCGTCGAGGTCGAGCAGGTCCAGGTGGCCGAGGGTGGCCTGGCCGCCGGTGTGGGCGATGATGCCCCGCACCTGTGGATCGCGCAGCAGGGCGTTCAACTCCTCGGCCTGCGCGGCCGGGGAGCCGGCCGCCCACCAACGGGGGTGGCCCGCGGCGAGCAGCGCCGAGTCGCGCACCTCGAAACCCAGCTGCCGAAGTGTCCCGGTGCCGCGGGCCAACAGCGGGGCGGCCTCGGCGTCCAGGGGGCCGGAAGGCGCGGCGACCGCGACGACGTCGCCGGCAGCGAGCGCTCGCGGGCGCAGGAGTGACGGCATGGCGGAAGACCCTTTCCCTGCTTCTCGACGGTCGCCGGCACGATAGCCGGAGGCACTGACATCGATGCCGAGGAGCAGCGACGGCCTTCGACCCCCGATCCGACGTCCGACCGGCCGGGCCGAACTCCTGCGCGGGCCCCGCTCTCCGGGCGTCAGGGGACGAGGACGCTCCGGCCGGCGATCGGCGCGTAGCTCTGACCGGGGACGATCAACGCCTCGATCCGGCCGGAGCAGTCCGTCCCGGTCCGCACCTGAACCACGGAGTCCGTCAGGTTGGTCACCAGCGGGCGGACGAAGTCGCCCAGGGTGATGCAGCCGCTCGGATCCTGGTGCGCGCCGCCGTCGATGATCAGCACACCATGGGCCGCGTACGCGGTGTTCGGTACCGCGACGGCCAGGGTGGCCGCCGCCAGCCAGGCTCCCAGAACGGTGGCGGTGCGTCGCTTCATGCGTCTATGTCCCTTCGGACGGCGCGGGACCGCCCACTGCGGCCCCGCCGATGCGGCTCAAGGTAGTGAGGGACGGCGCGGGGCAACGGGACGACGGGCGTGGCACCCCCGGGTGCCGCACCGGAAGTCGGACGGGCCGACTTCCAGTGCGGCGACTATCGCTCGGGGCGGCTCGGATCACGGCCGGCGCCGGAAGCAGATCCCATCAATCGGCGAAGGGTCGGCGGCCTGTCCGGCGACATCAGCTTGGCCTGCTGTTCTTCGTGGAGTCGAGGCAACAGGACTGTTGCAGCGGCCTGTGGTCCTCGCAGGGGTGTCCTCTTTCCGGTCACCGGTCAGCATTGCATTCGCCTCCGGGCACCTCCGGTCACGGTGAGGCCTTGACCTTGGCCGGTGGTGGTCCCGCCGGTCACGGCCTCACCGCGCCCGGCTAGCGCTTCGGGCACGGCTCCCGGTAGGGGATGTCGGGCGCGTACCGCTGCCACTGCGCGGGGGTGACGGCTCCCGCGCTGTAGGAGCACAGGCGGGTGGCGAGGTTGCCGGGGTCGGTGTCGAGCAGCGAGACGGTCTGGCTGGAGGCGACGAGGAGCGTGGGGCCGGTGGCCACGAGCGCGACCGCCCGGATCGGCTTGCTGTTCGGATTGGCGACGGAGGCCACCCGGGCGGGGGCGGTGGGGTCGCGGAGGTCCCAGAGTTCCAGGGTGGTCTCGTTCCAGACGGTCATGAGCGTGCCGTCCTGGGCGAATTCGATGCCCTGGATGTCCTGCACCGTCTGGATGGTCGTCCGGGGGCGGGGGTGCCGCGGATCGCCGATGTCCCACAGGGATACCGTGTTTCCGCTGTTTCCGCCGGCGGCGAGCAGTCGGTTGTCGCTGCTCAGTCCGAGGGCGTCATTGAAGGCCCCGGGCACGGTGACCCGCGAGGTCGGCTCGCCGCCGCCGGTGAAGTGGAAGAGTTCCAGGGCCGCGCACTTGCAGGTGGTGTCCGGTGTGCTGGTGACGGCCAGGACGGCGCTGTCCGGGGTACCCCGGGAGATCGCGGAGCCCATGTTCAGTTTGTCTCCGGAGCCGGTGGAGCCGTCCGGGGGCTTGATCTCCGAGGAGCCGGCGCGCCGCGGTTTCGCCGGGTCGCTGACGTCCCACCAGTCGAAGCCGCTCTTGGTCGCCAGGTAGGCCGTGCGACCGTGGTTCAGCACGCCGGCGTCGTGGCCGCCGGCGTCGGGGGCGGGGATCGACCCCGCCTCCGTCGCGTCGAGCGTGTCGGTCACCCGCCACAGGTGGAGCGCGCCGCCGCGGATCACCGCCATCAGGTGGCCACCGTCGTCCCAGGTCACCCCGAAGGTGATGATCACATCACCGACGCCGGTCGGGGTCGCGGGGAAGTCCGCGGTGCCCAGGGTGGCGGCCTTGACCGGGTTGCGCGGATCGCTCACCTTCCAGAGCTGGACCTCGCCCTCCCAGCCGATGGTCAGCAGCGCGCCCGGACGGATGAACGCGGTGCTCCGCGCCGAGACCGGGAGGGTCGTGAGGAGGGCCGGGCCCGGGGATGCGGAGAGGTCCCAGAGCCCGACGGACTGCGAGTTCGGGGTCGGCGGCGCTGCCCTGACCTGCTGGGGCGCGGCCATCAGGCGTCCGTCCGGGCTGAAGGACCAGGAGGGGAGGCCGCCGGGCTGCCGGGCCTCCTCGATCTGCCGCACCGGTGAGCGCCAGCGGCGCAGCACGCCGTCCGCGCCCGCGGTCAGCAGCCCGCCGACGGTGGTCGTGGCCATGGCGTAGACGCCGAAGGGCGTCTTGAGGCACGTCGACTTCGCCGACCCCGGGGTCAGGTCCTCCGGGGCCAGGGTGGCGAAGCAGAGATCGCCCTTGGGATCCGTGGCGTCCGTCCCGCCGTAGGCGAGCGAGCGGCTGTCCCGGCCGAAGGCCACCGCGCTCACGTTCGCGGAGCCCTCCATGCCGACTCTGATCGCCTCGGGGTGGGCCGGGTCCCCGACCCGCCAGAGGCCGACGTCCCGCTGGCTGCCGGCGGCCAGCAGGCTGCCGTCGGGGCTGAACGCGATCGACTTGTACCCGGTCTCCAGGGTGGCCGGGTTGGCCGGGTTCGCCGGGTCGGTGACGTCCCACAGCTGGGTCTTGCCGCCCAGGACGGTGGCGCCGAGCAGGTGCCCCTGCGGCGCGAAGGCGACGGCGGCGAGGCTGTGCGGCCCGTCGCCGGTCGGGTTGCGCAGCCGGCCGAACTCCTGGGGGGCGGCGGGCCGGACGATCGACCACAGGCGGGTGTCGCCGTTTCCCGAGGCCGCCGCCAGCAGCGCGCCGTCCGCGCTGACGGCCATGGAGGTGACGCCGGTCGGTTCCTCCCCCGGGTCGGTCGTGTAGGGCAGCCGGGCCGCGATCACGGGCTTCGCGGGGTCGGCGAGGCTCCACAGGCACAGGCCGCCCGCGGGGTCGCACCTGGCCGCCAGGTGGGAGCCGTCCGGGGTGAGGGCGATGCCCACCAGGCCGACGTCGATGGTCGAGCGCAGGGCCGGCGCGGCCGGGTCGGTGAGGTCCCAGATCCGCGCCGCTCCGTCCTCGTCGACGGTGGCGACCCGGGGCGCGCGGGCGGCGGTCGCCACGATGACGACCGAACCCCCGGCCTCGCCGACGACGCCGTCCATCAGCGAGCTGCCCAGGTCGTACAGCTGGGCGGTGGCCTCCTGGGTGGGGGACGTACGGTGCGCGGCGATCGCGAGCTGGGTGGCGAGTCCGGGATCGCTGCCACCGAGGGCCTGCGCGCGGGCGGCCAGGTCCTTGGAGTTGACGGCCGCGGTCTGCCGGGCGGTGGCCGCCCGCTCCCGGTCGGTGGCGTCTCGCTGCCGCTGGGTGAGAAGACCCCCGGTCAGGGCGCCCAGCAGCGCCGCGACCAGCACCACGGCCACCACCACCCGCCGCCGGCGGCCTGAGCGGCGGTGCGCGTGCCCGCGTGCCAGGTAGTCCCGCTCGGCCTCGTTCAGGTGTCCGGCCGGGCCGCGCAACCAGGGCTCGGCGCCCGCCAGCGTGGTCTTGCCCGGCAGCAGGTCGCGGTCGCGCCCGGCGCGCTCCCAGCGGTCCCGGTCGTGCCGCAGGACCTCCCGCCAGGCCAGGAACGCGCGGTCCTCCTCGACCCAGGTCCGCAGTTCGTCCCAGGCGTTGATCAGCGCCTCGTGCGCGAGCTCCACCGTCTCCGCGCCTTCGGCGCTGCGGCCGGTGACCAGCAGGCGCTCGTCGGCCAGGCGCCGGGCGATACGCCACTCGTCCTCGGCGAGGTCGGTGCGCAGCGCCGTCCGACGGGTGGCCGACAGCGAGCCCATCGGCACCCGGACGAGCTGGGTGAAGAGCCGACGGGCGGTGTCCCGCTCCTCCGGCGGGACCGTCCGCCGCAGGACGTCGTCGGCGTGGGCGCCCAGCGCGCCCTTCACCCCGCCGAGCGCCTCGTAGGCCTGATGGGTCAGCAGACCGGCGTCCTGGCGCTTCCAGAGCACGTCGAGGGCGAAGCCCAGCAGCGGCAGCGCGCCCGGCTCGGCCCCGGTGTCGTCCAGCAGGCGCTCGACCAGGCTGGGCGCGTAGCGCACCCCCGGGCTCGCGTCGACCGGCGCGGTGACCACCTGGTGCAGCTGCTCGCGGCTCATCGGGCCGAGCGCGTAGACCTTCCGGCCGATGACCGGGCCGAGCCGCGGGTGGGCGAGGGCCGCCTCCAGGAAGTCGGCCCGCAGCGTGGTCAGGACGCGGACGGTGCTCGGCAGGGCCTCGGTGAACAGCACGCCGGCCAGTTCGTCGACGGCGGACCGGCCGGCTGCCAGCAGTTCCTCGAACTGGTCCAGGACCAGAAGCAGTTGGCTTGCCCGGTAACGCTGAAGGAGTAGCGGCACGAGGTCGGCCATGCCCCGCGGCCCGGCCAGCACGGCGGTCAGGACGGGGGCCCGCTGAAGGCGCTCCGTCGCCGACAGCTCCGGCTCCAGCAGCGGCAGCAGCGCGGCGGCCAGCGCCGGGAGCGGGCTGCCGCCGGAGTCCGGCCGCAGCGTCACCACCAGTGCCCCGGCCGCCCGCCGCCGGGGGACCACCCCGGCCATGGCCAGCGACGACTTCCCGGAGCCGGAGGGGCCGACCACGGTGACCCAGCGCTCGCGGGCCGCCAGGAGGGCGACCTCCTCGCTCTCGACGCTCCGGCCGTGGAAGACCGCCGCGTCCGACTCCTGGAAGGAGGTCAGGCTGCGGAACGGCGAGGGCGGCAGCATGACGGCCCGCAGGCCGGGCCAGGCCGCCGTCAGGCCGTCGGTGGGAATCAGGTAGCTCACCGGCGGGTCGGTCGCCTCGGCGATCGTCACCATGCCGATCACCCCGCCGAGGTGGTCGTCCCAGACCGGGCTGCCGCTGAACCCCCCGGACACCCGGTAGCCCTGGGCCGCGAGGTCGACCTGCAACAACCCGCCGCCCTGCCGGGCCCGCAGCACACCCGCGTGCCAGACGCCGTCGGAACGGCCGACCGGGAAGCCGAACGCCCGCACGGGGTGCTCCCAGACGTTCTCGGTCCTGGTCTCGATCAGCCGGACCGGGCGGACGCCGGCCAGGGGGGCGGCCAGCCGCAGCACCGCGACGTCACCACCGCGCTCCGACGTCCGCGGGATCCAGTGCTCGACGACCGCCATCACACCCGTCACGGCCGGCTCGCCCGCGCCGGGCGGCGCCGGCAGCAACGGCAGGTCCACGAACACCCAGGACCCGACGCCCGGCTCGACGCCCTGGCCGGCCAGCGCCGCCGTGACCACGTGCGCGCAGGTGAGGGCCAGGTCGGGAGCGACCAGGAAGCCCACGCCCACCGGCCTGCTCAGCGCGTCGCGGACCCGCAGCACCGCCGCGTCCAGCGCCGTCGCCCCGAGCCCCTCGACGGGCCCGAGCCCCTCGACGGGCCCGGTGCCCGGCGACGTCACGGCGCGGGCTCCGCCGAGACCGGCCGGACGCCCTCGCCCGCGTCGTCGGCCGGGGCCCGGTGCCAGGTCAGCGAGACCTTGAAGTTGGCCTGGGCCGAGGTGCTGGAGATCACCACGTCCGCCTCCGCCGACAGCGACAGTCCGAACTCGATGCCGATCTCGTCCGGCGCGTGGACCATGTCACGGAAGCCCTCCACGAAGTCCTGCGCCACCGGCCGCACCCCGGCCAGCATCTCGCCCAGCGACCGGGTGGC
Organism: Kitasatospora sp. NPDC091207; assembly: GCF_044768625.1. Classification (NCBI taxonomy): domain Bacteria; kingdom Bacillati; phylum Actinomycetota; class Actinomycetes; order Kitasatosporales; family Streptomycetaceae; genus Kitasatospora; species Kitasatospora sp. NPDC091207. The sequence goes on along the minus strand of NZ_JBIVVS010000010.1, from coordinate 222,324 downwards.
GCGCGCCACCACCTGGCCCGGCCGGGCGACCTGCACCAGGCCCTCCGCGGTCTGCTCGATCTCGACCTTCACGACATCCGGCCGGCCCTCCGCCGTACCGACCGGCAGCTCAACGAGATACGCCATGTCTCCCCCTCGGGGCCTCACCGGCCCCTGTGCGTGGGTGCCCCCTGCGGGTGGGTGCCCCTGCCCCCGTACGTGGGTGTGCTCTGCCCCCGCACCGCTCCCGCCAACCCCGGCCGACGCCGGGACTCCCGCGGTCCGCACCGGGCCGGGACAGCCGACCCACCGTACAAGGCGATGTCCGAGCGCACGCCCGGAACGGCCGGAATCGCCGCCAATTCACCGCCTGGCGTGGGGACTTGTGCTTCGCTCCCACGCCGGGCCGACCTGACGGGACACCGGCCCTCCGGATCCCGGCGTCGCCCGGCCCCGTCCGGAGGCACGCGGCCCGCGCCCCGCGCGCCCCCGCGCCCCGCCGCGCTCCCTCGACAGGGCGCGTCCGGGCCGGCACCGTGCGGTCGGAGTGTCGGTGGCGACTGCGAGGATGCCGGCCATGATCGATCGATCCGCCGTCGTCGACCACTGGGACGCGGGCGCGTCGTCCTTCGACGACGCGCCCGATCACGGGCTCGCGGCCGGGCCCACGCGCGCCGCGTGGGCCCGGCTGCCGGCGACGTGGGTACCCTCCGCTCCGGACGCCGCCGCGGCCTGCACGCCGGCATCCGCTCCGGACACCGCTCCGGCCTTCGCACCGGCCGACGTGCTCGACGTCGGCTGTGGGACGGGCTCGCTCGCACTGCTCCTGGCGGCGGCCGGGCACCGGGTGACCGGGGTCGACCTGGCTCCGGGGATGATCGAGCGGGCCGCACGGAAGGCGGCCGCCGCCGGGCTGTCCGCCCGCTTCCTGCTGGGCGGCGCGGCCGGTCCGCCGACCGGCGGCGAGCTGTTCGACGTCGTACTGGCCCGGCACCTGCTGTGGACGCTGCCCGATCCCGGGGCCGCGCTGAGGGAGTGGGTCGCGCGGCTTCGGCCCGGGGGCCGGCTGGTGCTCGTCGAGGGCCGGTGGCGTGTGTCCGGGCAGTCGGGCCCGCCGTACGCGGCCGGGGCGGACTCGCTGCCGTGGAGCGGCGGGGTCGGCGCCGGCGAGCTGGCGGCCGCCGTGCGCCCGCTCGTGGCCCGCCTGCGGATCGAACCGCTCAGCACGAACGCCGATCTGTGGGGCGGGCCGGTGACCGACGAGCGGTACGCCCTGATCGCCCGGGTCTGAACGGCTCGACACCGAGACGGCCGGGCTGCCGGCGGGCGGGCCGCTCCCGCCGCGGCGTTCGCCCCGGGGTGGACGCGGGCCGACGTGGGCCGACGTGGGCCGACGCGGGCCGACCACCGCGCGCCGGCGCGCCGGCCCGGTGGCGGCCCGGTGGGTGGACGCTCCTCGCGCACGGACCGGCGGGCGGGGGGATGATGTGCTTCAGGAAACGCGAGGAGGTTCCGGCCCATGGACATCTCGCTGGCCACCGATCGGCTGATCGTCCGGGACTGGTCCCCCGACGACGCCGAAGCGGCTCTGGCGATCTACGGTTCGCCGGATGTCGCCCACTGGCTGACCCCGGTGATGGATCGCGTCGTCGACGTGGCGGCGATGCGTTCGGTCCTGCAGGCCTGGCAGGAGGCCCAGCCGAACCTGCCGCCCCCTCGGGGCCGCTGGGCCGTGCAGCGCAAGGAGGACGGGGCGGTCGTCGGCGGCCTGGGCATCCGGCTGCTGCCGCCGTTCGAGGACGACCTGGAGATGAGCTGGCAGCTGGCCCCCGACGCGTGGGGGAAGGGCTACGCCACCGAGGCCGGGCGGGCCCTGATCGCCTGGGCCTTCACCCACGAGGCCGAGGAGCTGTTCGCGGTCGCCCGGCCGAACAACACCCGCGCCATCGCGATGGCGAAGCGGCTCGGCATGGAGTGGGTGGGCGAGACGGCCAAGTACTACGGCCTCAACCTGCAGGTCTACCGCGTCCGGCCGAGCGACTTCCACGACTGACCGACGAGCCGGGCGGCCCGGTCGGTCAGCCGGCCCGGTCGGTCGGCCGGCCGGCTGGCCAGCCGGTCGGTCGCGCCCGGTGGCGGGCGGCTACGCCCCGGCCGCGGGTCGGCCGGTGGTCGGGATCGGCGGGGCGGCGGGGGCCGGTCCCAGCGTCGTCGTCCCGGGCGCGGCGCGGTGGCCCAGGCCGGTCCGGTAGACGTCCAGGGCGCGCTCGACCCGGCCGGTGCGGCGCAGCAGGTCGCCCAGGAGCCGGCAGAGGTCCGCGAGGTCGCCCGCCGCACCGGTCCGTTCGAGCAGGGCGAGGGCACCGGTGTAGTGCGCCTCGGCGGCGTCCGGCTCGCCCCGCTCCTCGGCGATGAGCCCGAGCAGCCGGTGCGCCCCGGCGGCGTGGACGGCGCCGCGGTCGGGGCCGATCCGGTCGAGGAGGCTCCGGAGCAGGCCCTCGGCCTGCGCGTGGTCGCCGCGGCGGCGCAGCACGTCGGCGAGTTCGACGTCCACCTGGTGGGTGAACAGTTCCGCCTGCCGGGAGGCCAGCATGGCGCGGGCGGTGCGCAGTTCGTCCTCCGCCCGGGCGAGGTCGCCGGCCTGGGCGTGGACGTAGCCGCGCATCCAGTGGCACTTGGCGAGGTCGGTGGTGAGGCGTAGGCGCTGGTAGAGCGCCTGGGCCTTGGCCAGGGAGGCGTCGGCCTCGGCGGCCCGGCCGTCGGCGATCAGGGTGCGGGCGACGCTGCGGTGCAGCCCGGCGACCAGCGCGGGGTCGGTGGCGTCGGGGGCCAGGGCGAGGGCGAGTTCGGCGGCCTGGGCGGCCCGGGCGTGGGCGCCCATGTCCATGTAGGGGCCGATGGCGGCCGAGTAGAGCAGCAGCAGCGCGTCCGGGTCGTGCAGGCCGCCGGCGTTGAGCCGGTCGATGGCGGTCTCCAACAGGTAGCAGGCGTAGCGCAGTTCGCCCGCCAGCAGATGTGCCACGGCCCGGCCCCGGATCGCGGCGGCGCGGCGCGGCAGCGGCTCGTCGGCCAGCAGGCGCTCCGCGTCCTCGAAGTGCCCCCTGGCCTCGTCCAGGCGGCCGGCCTCCAGCGCGCAGTCGCCGAGGCCGAGCAGGGCGGCGGGCCGGACGGATTCGACGCCGTAGTGGTCGGCGCGGTCCCGGACGGCGGCGAAGCGGCGGGCGGCGTCGGCGGCGTCACCGTCGGCGAGCGCGCTCTGGGCCTCGGTCAGCGCGAGCCCCAGTTCGGTGGCCAGGTGGGCCGGCCGGCCGGTGGCGAGTTCGTCGAAGGTGACGCCGAGGCGTTCGGCGAGGTGGCGCAGCGCGGCCTCGGAGGGGTGCACCCGGCCCGCCTCGACGGTGGAGACGTAGGCCGGTGTGTAGGCCGGTTCGGCGAGCATGCGCTGGGTCAACTGGCGCTCCCTGCGCAGCCGTCGGACGCGCTGCCCGATGCCGGCCGGATCCTGCTCCGAGGTCATGACCGCCCCTTCCGTCGGGCATCCGCCGTTCTCGTCGCACCCATTGTCGTGGACGCGACAGTGTTCTAGATTAACTCGTCACTTGAGTCTGATTATTCAGTGACTTAACCGCTCTGGCCATACCCCGCCCCATGACCACCCAGTCGGCTCACCGCCGTCCCAGTCGGCTCACCCCGCCCCGGAGGTTCCCTCGTGCGTCACGGCAGACTCCTCAGCACCGCCCTGGCCGGCGTCACGGCCCTGGCAGCCCTCTGCTCCTGGCCCGTCCCCGCCGTCGCGGCAGCCGCCGCGGGCGAACCGCCCCGCCCGGCCGCCTCCGCGTCCGCCCCCGCCGGCGCCTCCGCTCCCGCCGGCGCCCCCGCTCCCGCCGGCGCCGCGCGACCGGGCGCCGACCACCAGGTCGAGGTGTTCGCCGAGGACGGCGGCATCAGCCGGGCCCGGGTGCCCGCGGCCTCCCCGTTCACCTCCCCGCGCCCCCTGGCCGGGCCCGCGGCCGGCGACGGCACCGTCACGCCGGTCGTCCGCAACGGCGGGACCGACAGCAAGCTCGACGTGGTGGTGATCGGCGACGGCTACACGGCCGCCGAACAGGAGAAGTTCCTCACCGACGCCGCCGCGAAGTGGCAGGAGATCACCGCCGTCGAGCCCTACACGACCTACCGCTCGCTCTTCAACGTCTGGGCCGTCCAGGCCGTCTCCGCCCAGTCCGGCGTCTCGGGCGACCCGGACCGCGCCACCGTGCGGCAGACCGCCCTCGGCTCCTACTTCTGGTGCGAGGACGTCGAACGGCTGCTCTGCGTCGACACCGCCGCCGTCGACCGCTACGCCGCCAAGGCCCCCCAGGCCGACCTCGTCCTCGTGGTCGCCAACAGCGCCAAGTACGGCGGCGCCGGCTACAACGACGTCGTCTCCCCGCTCGGGTACTCGGGCATCGCCACGGTGTCGGGCGGCAACGACCGCTCCGGGCAGGTGGCCGTGCACGAGACCGGCCACTCCCTCGGCCTCCTCGCCGACGAGTACTTCTACGACGGCCAGGGCACCTACCAGGGCGACGAACCCACCGAGGCCAACATCACCGCCCTGACCGCCGACCAGCTGCGCCGCACCCGAGCCAAGTGGTACCGCTGGCTCGGCCGGACCTCCCCCGACGGCGGGACGGTCGGCGCGTACGAGGGCGGCGGCTACTACCCGACCGGCCTCTACCGACCCACCGAGAACTCGATCATGCGATCGCTCGGCCGCGAGTTCAACCTCCCCGGCCGTGAGGCCATGATCGCCGGCTTCTACCGCTACGCCGCCACCCTCACCAGCCCGACCCCCAGCACCACCCTCCTCACCCCCGCCGACCGACTCACCGTCGAACTGCCCGCCCCCGGCACCCGGCTGCGCTGGTACCTCGACGGCCGCGAGGTGTGGACCTGGCGCGACCGGACGGCGGTCGCCGTCGCCGACCTGCACCTCGTCGGCCCCAAGGGCGCGCACCACCGGCTCACCGCCGTCGCCACCGACCCGACGTCCGCCGTCATCGACCCCGGACTGCGGGCCTCCCTGACGGACACTCTGTCGTGGGGCGTGCGGCGCTGACCGACGGCCGCGCCGGCCGGAGGGCCCGGTAGCCGATCCCCCGAGTGATCGGCGCTCTCCCCGGGGGAGGCGGCGGCAGGCCCCGGATGCCGCCGCCTCCCCCGGACCCAGGACCCTGGACCCTGAACCCCGACCGGATCACGGGAACGAGTCGGACAGCCACCGGCGCCCGGACCGGCCTCGGCCTGACCGTCGGCTGACCGAACCGGAACACCTCACCACCGATACGCCCGCACCGGCGACCACGACACCGCTCGATCACGCCCGGCCGGGCGTCACCGCTTGAGTCGCGGGATCTCGCCGGAGCCGCCCAGCCGCAGCCCGGCCCCGGCCTTGCTCAGCGAGCGCAGCGCCACGAGCAGGAAGGCGATGTCGTCCAGCAGGATGGGGTCGGGCAGCAGGTCCACCGGGCTGACCAGATAGACGATCGACGCCCAGAACAGGACCTTCTTCGACATCGGGATGCCGGACGCGCCCAGCAGCCGCCGGGCCCGGACCAGCTTGACCACCAGGACGACCGCCACCGCCGCGGTGGCCACCACGAGGCCCCCGCCGGCCACCCACCAGAACACGCTCGTGCCGTCCATCCGAACCTCCTGCCACTCTCAACGCTGCCGGGGACCCGCCCGTTCCGGGCAGGCCTCCCGTCGACCATACGGGCACCGCCCGGCGGGCGTGGCGGAGCCGCCGACCCGGTCCTCCGCGCGGCGGCCGCCGACCTGCCCGGCGACGCGCCGCTCGCCGACCCGCGCCCGGTCACCGGCCCGGCCCGCCGGGGCGGCGGCACGGTGCTCATCGCCACCCCCCGGGACGGCGAGCGGCACGACGCGTGACACCACCGGCACCGGCACCGCGGGGCGGGCGGCGCAGGGGTGCGGCGGGCCCGCGATCAGGCACGGAGCGAGAAATGGGTACTCCCCCGCATTGTTCCCCGAACCGTTCCGGAGGTCCGCTTGAGAAGCGGCCCGGACCACCGGGCGAGCCACCGAAGCAGCCACCGGGGCGCCGGCAGCAGGACGGCCGGCCGAACCCGCCCGGCCCAGCACCCGGCCGAGTACGCCCGCTGCGAGCGCCGGGCTCCCCGCGCAAGGCTCCACGACAGGCAAGGCCAGGTGAACGGCATGGACGACGCCCACCCCCCGGTGAGACCGGTCCGACGACCCGCGATGTACCTGCGGTGCCACCCGTACGACACCCGCGAGGCGGAGTACGTGCGCACCGCGATGGAGATGCTGGCCGTCCGGTTGGGACTGCCCTTCCCGGAGGTCTACGCCGACCACGGCCGGTCCGCCAGGGGTCCGCTGCCCGCCCTGGAGAACCTGCTGAGGGCGGCCGAGCAGGGGTGGACGGACGTCGTCCTGGTCCCCGGACCGTTCGTGTTCTCGCTCGACGACCGCGTCGCCGCGGCGACCGTCGCCCGGCTGGCACGGGCGGGCTGCGAGGTCGTCGAGACACCGGGCCGCGTCGTGCGGCCCGTGGACCGGTTCCTGGGCGGCGTGCCGGCCGCGCTGTCCGGATGAGGCGCGACCCGACCGCGCCGGCCGGCGGCACCGGGCGACCCGGCCCCGGCTGCCCGCACGGGGCCGAGGCATCATAGGGGCATGCCCGCCCAGACCGGATACGCCGTCCGCCACGACCGCCCCCAGGCACCGCGGCGATGAGCCGGCCTCAGCCGCCGACCGCCCACGGCGCCGGCTTCACGCTCGTCGGCCGCGACCGTGAGCTCACCCGCGCCCGCGACGCGCTGTCCCACCCGCCGGCCGTGCTCGTGGTCGAGGGCGAGGCCGGCATCGGCAAGTCCCGCCTGGTGGCCGAGGCCGTCGCGGCCCTCGGCGGAGCGGGGCGGCCCGTCCTCGGCGGCCTCTGCCACCCGCTGCGCGAACCACTGCCCTTCGGCCCGGTGGTCGACGCGCTGCGGGACGCCGCCGCCCTGCTGCCCCCGCCCGAGCGGCTCCCGCCCAGCGCCGGAGCGGTCCGCTGGGTCCTGCCCGATCTCGCGCCGGCCCTGCCCCCGACACCGTCCACCGGTGAGGGCCTGCTCTCCGGACGTCACCTGCTGGTCCAGGGCCTGCGCGCGCTGCTCGGCGCGCTGGACGACGCGATCCTGGTGATCGAGGACCTGCACTGGGCCGACGACGCGACGCGCGACCTTCTGCTCCAGCTGGCCCGCGACATGCCGCCGCGGCTCGCCCTGGCCGTCACCTACCGCGCCGAGGACATGCCGCCCGACGCCCCGGCGTTCGGCGCGGCCTACCGGCGCCCGCCCGGGGTGGCCGGTGCGCTGATCCGGCTGGGCCCGCTGACCGAACCGGACGTCCACGAACTGGCCCGTGCGGCGCTCGGCCCGCGCGTCACGGCCGACCTCGCCCGGGTGCTCTTCGAACGCAGCCAGGGACTGCCCCTGACCGCCGAGGAGGACCTGCTCGCCATCGCCGAACGGCCCCGCGCCGAGGCCCGGACCACCGGCCGTCCCGCCGGTCCCGGGCAGAGCGGCGACCAGAGCGCCGACCTGGCCGCCGAGCTGGCCCGGCGCGAGGTGCCGCAGGGGCTGCGGGACGCCGTCACCGAACGGCTCACCCGCCTCAGCGGGGACGGCGACGCCGTCGTGGCGGCCGCCGCCGTCCTCGCCGTCCCGGCGGACCAGGACCTGCTGACCGCCGTCGCCGGGCTGGACCCCGCCGCCGGGGCGAACGGCCTCACGGAAGCCCTCCACGCGGCCGTCCTCCACGAGAACGCCCCCGACCGCTACGCCTTCCGCCACGTCCTGGCCCAGCAGGTCGCCTACCAGCGCGTTCCCGGCCCGCACCGCCGGGTCCTGCACCGCAGGGCGGTCGAGGCCCTGGACACCCGCGTCCCCCGGCCGCTGGTCCAGGTCGCCCACCACACGCTGGCCACGGGCGACCGCCGGGCCTGGCAGGACCTCGCCCAGGCCGCCGCCGACCAGGCGGTGGCCCTCGGCGACCCGGGCAGCGCCCGGACGATGCTGCGCAGCCTCCTCGACGAGCCGGGCCTCGACCCGCAGCGGCGCGGCCGGGCCGCACTGGCCCTGGCCCGGATCGCGGCCGACGACATCGACCCGGCGGCCAGCATCCAGGTCCTGAGCGGCATGATCGCGGACCCGCGACTGCCGGTCGCCGACCGCGGCGAGATCCGCCTCGCGCTCGGTTTCCTCACCGCCGTCCACAGCGGCAACCGGGCCGGGTTCGACCGGATCCGCGACGCGCTGGACGAACTGGAGGAGCGCCCGACCCGGGCGGCCCGGGCCATGGTGGCCATCGCCATGGACGAACGCGACGGCGCCGGCCGGCAGGCGGCGGACTGGCTGGCGCGGGCGGACAGCCTGCTGGCGACCCATCCGGACGAGGACGTGGCCGCCGCCGTCCAGGCCACCTCCCTCACCTTCCTGGCCCGGGACGGCGACCCGGCCGTCTGGGACCGGCTGGACCTGCTGCCCCGGGCCTCCGAGCGTCCCGAGGTCATGCGCCAGACCACCCGGGCGCTGTACAACACGGGCGAGATCGCCATCGAACTCGGCTACGACCGCCGGGCCGCCCACCTGCTGGCGGAGAGCCGGCGGCTGGCCAGGCAGGCGGCCATCCCGTACCTGGAGTGCTACAGCCGCCTCGCGCTGATCCGGCTGGACATGCTGGCCGGCCGCTGGCAGGGGCTGGAGCGGCGCTTCGACACCCTCGGCGCGGAGTTCGACAACCTGGCGATGGCCGGGGCCGAACGCTCCCTCCTGCTCGGACGCCTGTACGCCGCCCACGGCCGACTGGCCCTGGCGCGCGAGGAGTTCGAGATCGCCGGCCGGTACGGCCAGCGGGAGTCCCAGGTCACCGCCGCCCTGCGCGCGGCGGCCGGGCTCGCCGGCCTGCAACTGCTGGAGGGCGACCCGGCCGCGGCCGCCGCCACGGTCGGCCCCGCCCTCACCACCACGCGCCAGGCCGACGCCTGGGCCCGTACCGCCGAACTGCTGCCGGTCGCCGTCGAGGCACTCATCGTCACCGGTGACCACGCCCCGGCGGTCGCCGTCACCGAGGAGGCCGAGGCCGCCCTCAGCGGCCGGGACGCGCCCGCCGTGTCGGCGGCCCTCGAACTCGCCCGGGGCCTGCTGCTGACCGCGGCCGGGGAGCCCGGCGCCGACCGGGCGTTCACCCGGGCCCGGGACCAGTGGCAGGACATCGGCCGCCCGTACGAGGCGGCGCGCGCCGACGAGCGGATCGCCGCCGCGCTCGCCCCGCACGACCGGGCCCGGGCCACCGAGCGGATCGCCGCCGCGGAACGCGTCTACCTCGCCGTGGCGGCGACCACCGACATCGCCCGCTGCCAGAAGCTCCGCCGCGACCTGGACCTCGGCAACACCGGCTCCCCGGGGCGCCGCGGCTACGGCAAGCGCCTGTCGCCGCGCGAGCGGCAGGTGGCGGAGCTGCTCGCGCAGGGCGCCGGCAACCAGGACATCGCCCAGGCCCTGTTCCTCTCCCCGCGGACCGTCGAGCACCACGTCGCGAACGTGCTCCACAAACTGGCCACCAGCCGTGCCGAGACGGGCCGGGCGCTCGCCAAGGCCGACGCGGAGGAGGCCGGGGACGGCGCGGCGGACGGGTCACCGGTCTGACCCGCGGTGCTGCCGTCCGGTGGCGGGAGCCGACGGGCGGTCGGGGGAGGCGGCGGAGGCGGGTGTGACCCCGCCGCCCAGGCTCGCGCCGTTCGTGGGTGGTTCACGCACCATTCACCCTGGTCGTTTAGGTAGTCCCCCGCATTGATCCGACCGGCAAAGGCCGGTTCCCTGGTGGTGCCGGCGAGATGGCCGCCGCTCCCCCGCCAGGAAGGAATCCGACGATGAGTGCACGTCACCACGCGCCGAACCAGACCGCCGCCCCGCTGTACGGCCCGGCGCGGACCGGTGCCACGGTGTGGATCTCCCCCTCCCCGCGCAAGGCGGCCCAGTACCCGCTCTCCCTGGTGCGGCTGGCCAGGCTGAGCCGGGCCGGCTCGGCCTGACCCGCCGTCCGCGTTCCGCCCGGCCGGTGCCACCCCACCCGCCCGGCGCCGGGCGAGGCCGCGATGAGCGGTGCAGGCCGCGATGACCGGCCGGCGCCCCCAACCGCTCGACGGTTCAACGTTTGAGGCCTCGGTCCTTGCCCGCGACCGCACCCTCCACCGGCCTCCCGACCTGTGGCAGAGTGGAAGGGTCGGGAGACCGACCTGAGTCGCGGGTGGCCTCCTGTCGGAGCCGGGGACGAGGTCTCCCATGGTCGCGTCGCGTCAGATCCTCTCCATCGCCCCGGCGGCCCTGGCCGCCGCGGGTGTGGTGGGCTGGGAGGACACCGGCCCGACCAGCCCCCTGCGCGCGCCGGACCAGGGGCGGCCCTGGGCCTGGCGGCTGCCCCAGGAGATCCGCGCCCGGGTCGTCGGCGACCCGCGGCTCCAGGAGGAACTGAGCCTCGCCTGGGACGACGCCCTCGAATACGCCGCCCCGGTCCGGCTCGCCCTGTACGACGTGCCGCCCACCCAGCGGCTCGCGCTCGTGGCGCGGTTACGGACCCTGCGGCCCGCCGTCGGGACGGTGTTCGTCGCGGACCAGACCCTGGAGCCGGAGCCCCGCTGGCACTGGCCCCTGCGGGTCGGCGCCGTGACGGCCGACGCGGCCGCGGAACTCCTCGACGGCCTGCGGTCCCACCGGACGATCGCCCCGCTCGTCGACGCCTACACCCTCGGTGCGCGGGACGGGGAGTGCGACCTCCTGGTGGTGTCCGGCCCGGAGGGGCTCGCCCTGCTGGAGCAGGCCCACGCCGACGGTGCCGGCGCCACCTGCGTGCTGTGGTGCGCCCGGCAGCCGCTCGGGAGGGAGGCACCGGCCCGGCTCGACGCGGTGGTGCGCGAACTGGGCGCCTCCGGCTGGATCGTCGCCGACCTCGCCGCGGGCGACGCGGGCGAGGCCGTCGGCCGGCTCGTGCGCGAGCTGTCCTACGACGTCCCGCTCGACCAGGCGGCGGCGCGGGCGGGCTCGGTGCTCACCGTGGCCCACACCGAGCTGGTCGAGCGCCCCACGGTCACCGGTTCCGTCCGGTACGGGAGCGGGAGCGGGAGCCTACAGGCGTACATCGACGGCGGCGCGCAGTCGGCACACGCCCCAGGGCCACCCGAACCACCGGTGCCGCCGGCTCCGGCCCCGGCTCCGGCCCCGGGCGGTGCGGGCGGCAGCCCGACGGGGGCCGGTCGGACCGGGCGCCGCCGGACAGGACTCCGGCGCAAGACCGCCCCTCCCCTGCGAGAGAGCCGCTCGCCCGGGGCCGCGACCCGCCGGCCCGACGCCCGCTTCCTCCAGGCCCTGGTCACCGTGCGGGCGACCGGGGAGCAGCGGCGCCAGGCGTTCCGTCCCGGTGCCGTCCACGACGTCCACGTCCGGGTCGGCCCGGGCAGTCCCGAGTGGCACGCGCTGGTGGAGGAGTTCCCGACCGAGGACCTCATCCACCGGAAGAGCGGGGCGCGCCTCGTGGTCGAGTTCTACGAGGACCGGAGCACCGCGAGCCGCCACCCGTCCAAGACGATCGTCCTACCGGACCGCGGCGCCTCCAGCGAGGCGGTGTTCCCGGTCACGGTGGAGCCGGGCGAGCGGGAGATTCGTTGCGGCGCCCGTGTCTACCACGCCGACCGGCTGTTGCAGCGGCTGGAGCTGGTCGGCCCGGTCGCCGAGCCGGACGGGCCCGTCGCCGGGCAGGAGATCACCATCCGCGGCGAGCTGTTCAGCTCCCTCACCAGTACCCCCGCCGCTGCCCCCGGGGGCAGCGGCGACCGCCGGGCGGTCATCCGCGTCGAGGACGGCGAGCGGGCCGACATCCACCTGGGCGGGAAGACCACCCCCGTGCGCCTCGACGGCCTGGACGACTTCCGGGCCATGATCCGGGAGCACCTCACCGGCGTGCTCGCCCAGGACGCCGATCCGCGGCAGCCCGGTGACCGCGCGCCGGACGAGCTGCTGCGCGGCCTCGCCCAGCAGGGCAGCACCCTGTTCGACCAGTTGGTGACACTGGGCCTGGGCGCGCTGAAGGACATCACGTACCTCCAGGTGGTCTCGGCGGAGGCGGCGGAGCTGTGGCCGGCGGAGTTCGTCTACGACTACGGCTATCCGCGCGACGGTGCCAGACTCTGCGCCAACTGGCGCCAGGCCCTCGACACCGGCACCTGCACCTGCGCCCGCGCCGACGGTTCGGCCGGCCTCGGCCGCCGGACGGTCTGCCCGCTCGGCTTCTGGGGCATCCGCCTGGAGATCGAGCGACGCGTGCAGCGGGACCGGCTCGCGGGGACGGTCGTCGAACCGGACGCGGCCGACCAGGGCCGGGCGCTGCGTCCGGTCGACAGTGTGCTCTTCGCGGTGAGCCACAACGTCCGGGCGGCGGACCGCACGGCCGCGACCCGGGCGCTGCGGACCTCGTTCGGGGTGGACGGACTGCACACGGCCACCAGTTGGCGGGCCTGGCGGAACGTGGTCCGGACCCAGGGCCCGCCGCTGCTGCTGGCCCTCCCCCACAACGGACGCGACGAGGGCAACACCGTCGTGCTGGAGATCGGCAACAGGCTCAAGCCGAGCAGGCTGCCGTCCGTCCTGATCGGCCGCCAGGACATCCTGTCCGACCTGCACGAGGGCGGCACGGGGCCGATCGTCATGCTCCTCGGCTGCACCATGGCGGAGGCCGACGTCAGCTGGCAGAACGTCGCGGCGAAGTTCCTCCAGGAGAGCGCGCCCGTGGTGGTGGGGACCCTCGTACCGACCCTGGGCCGGCAGGCCGCCGTGATGGCGGGCATCGCCGCGGCGATGCTGGCCGACCGGGCGAACGACGGGAAGAGCGTCGGCGAGCTGGTGCGGGACATCCGCCGCCGGCTGCTCGCCCTGGGGTTCACGCTCGCCATGTCGATCGTGGCCTTCGGCGACGCCCGCTGGGTCGTCGCGGGCCCGGGGCCGGCGCCGGATCCGACCGGAGCCGGCCCCATGGGAGCCGACCCTGCCGGAGGTGCGCCGTGATCACCGTCGAGATGCTGCCCGCCGCGCACGGCGACGCGCTGTGGATCGAGTGGCCCGGGCCGGGCGGCGAGGTGCACCGGATGCTCGTCGACGGCGGACCGAGCACCACCTACCGGGCCGTCTTCGACCGCGTGCGGTCCCTGCCGAAGCGGGACCGGCACCTGGACGTGCTGGTGGTGACGCATGTCGACGCCGACCACATCGAAGGCGTCGTGCGGCTCCTCCAGGACCGGGCCGCGCTCGAACTGTCCATCGGCGACGTCTGGTTCAACGGCTGGACGCAGCTCACCCAGGACACCGACCTGCTCGGCGCGGACCAGGGCGAGATGCTCCAGGCCCTGATCGGCAGCCAGCGCCTCGGCTGGAACAGCGCCTTCCGCACGCGCCGGCAGGCCGCGCCCGCCGTCCTGGTCCCGGACCGCGGCGCGCTGCCCTCGGCCGCACTTCCGGGCGGCGCCCGCGCCACCGTGGTCTCCCCGGGCCAGAAGGAACTGGACGCCCTGCGAGGAGAGTGGACCAAGGTCCTCAAGGGCCTCGGGGTGACCCCCGGGCACCCCGAGGAGGCCCTCGACCGGCTGGCCCGGCGCAGGGACCTGCGCGGCCTCGCCGACGACCTGCTCGGCGGCGAACGGGTGGACGGATCGGTGCCGAACGGATCGAGCATCGCGTTCCTGCTGGAGCTCGGCGACCACCGCCTCCTGCTCACCGGCGACGGCCACGGGGACGTCCTCGCGCGCGGCCTGACCCGGCTCCTGGCGGAACGGCCGGCGAAGCGGCTGACGGTGGACGCCCTCAAAGTGCCCCACCACGGCAGCGCCGCCAACACGACGGACGAGCTGCTGGCACTGCTCGCCACCCGCCGTTTCCTGATGTCGACGAACGGCGACAAGTTCAAGCACCCCGACCGGGCGGCCGTCCTGCGCATGATCGGCGCGGCGGACCGCACGGCCGGGCCGCCCGAGCTGGTGTTCAACTACCGCAGCGACACCACCGCCCCGTGGGCCGACCCCGACCAGCAGCGGACGCTCGACTACACCGCCGTCTACCCGGACGCTCCCGCGACGGGCACGACCGCGACGGGCACGACCGCGACGGGCACGGCAGGGACGGGAACCGCAGGGACGGGCACGACCGTGGAGGTCTGACCATGGCGAAGATCGGTGTGGCCCTGTCCGGCGGCGGCTACCGCGCCACCATGTGGGGCATCGGAGCCCTGATCTACCTGGCCGACGTCGGCCGGAACCGGGAGGTGGTGGCGATCTCCTCGGTGTCCGGCGGCTCGGTCGCCAACGGCGTGGTCGCCCAGGAGACCGACTACCGCGACAGCCCCGGGCCGGAGTTCGCCGGGCGCGTCCGCCCGCTCATCCGGCACTGCGCCCACACCGGCCTGTTCTTCTGGGGGCCGTCCACCAACGCCTACGTGCGCTCGCTGTTCGCGCTCGCCGGCCTGGCCTGCGCGGTCACGCTCGCCGGGGTGGCCGCCACCGCGGTCGACGGGATCCGCGTCCTGTCCGGTGTCCTGCTGGTGGCGGGTCTGCTGCTGGCCGCCGGCGCACTGGTGGTCTTCGAACGGCGCAGCGTCGTCGTGGACCGGGCCCTGGCCCGCGTGTTCTTCCACCGGGACGGCGTCGCCACGCCCCTGCGTGACGTGCGGCGCTCCGTCGACCACGTCTTCTGCGCCACCGAACTGCAGAGCGGCGACCACTTCTACCTCTCGCCCGGCTTCACCTACGGGTACCGGTTCGGCACCGGAGCCCCGGGAGGGCTCCCGCTGTCCACCGCGGTGCAGGTCTCGGCCTGCCTGCCGGGTGCCTTCGCCGTCCGGCGCCTGCCCACCGACCCGCACCGGACGGCCCCGGGGCCGGCCGTGGCCGATCCGGCCCCGGCCGCCACCCAGCTGGTGCTGACGGACGGCGGGGTCTACGACAACATGGCCGACCAGTGGCTCACCGCGCTGGCGGACCGGGCCCGGCGCGCCGACCGGCCGCCCGCGCACTACGAGGTGGACGAGATCGTCGTGGTCAACGCCTCGGCCGGGATGACCTGGCGGCCGCTGCCCCCGTCCCGGTTCCCGCTGGCCGGCGAACTGGCCGCGCTGGTGCGCGTCAAGGGCGTGATGTACGACGTGACGACCAGCCATCGGCGCAACACCCTGGTGCGGTGGTCCGAACGCCGGGCCGCGGACGGCGAGCCGGTGAGCGCGCTGGTCCACATCGCGCAGTCCCCGTACCGGGTGGCCGACGCGTACGCCGCCGCCGGGGACCGGTGGCCGGAGCGGGCCACCCGCGCCAAGGAGGTGCTCGACGCGCTCGGTGACGACCCGGCGCACCGCGCCGCCTGGCAGGAGCGGACCCTGCGCAGCAGCGGCACCAGGACGGTCCTGCGCAAGCTGGGCGCCGACACCACCACGGACCTGCTCTTCCACGCGTACACCCTGGCCGCGTGCAATCTGCACGTCCTGCTCGGCCACCCGCTGCCCCCGGCCCTGCGGGACCGCGAGTACTTCGCCGGTCTCGTCGGCCGCCGCGACGGGCCCTGACCCGGGGC
Source organism: Kitasatospora sp. NPDC091207 (assembly GCF_044768625.1). Taxonomy (NCBI): domain Bacteria; kingdom Bacillati; phylum Actinomycetota; class Actinomycetes; order Kitasatosporales; family Streptomycetaceae; genus Kitasatospora; species Kitasatospora sp. NPDC091207. The sequence continues at coordinate 206,674 of NZ_JBIVVS010000010.1, read as the reverse complement.
GCGGCTCAGCCGGTGCGGTCGCCCATCGGACGGGGGCCGGCGTCGGTGGCGGTGCGGACGAAGGCGCGCAGCCGGGCGTTGTCGGCCGGGGTGGGCCAGACCAGCGCCCACTCGGTGGCGGGCGCGTCGTGGATCGGCACGAAGGTGATACCGGGCGGCGTGTGGTGGCGGCGGACATGGGCGTTGAGCGGGCAGACGAGCGCCCCGGTGGCCAGCAGGGCGAGGAGTTCGTGGAAGGTCCTCGCCGCCTGCCCGCGCGTGACGGGGTGTCCGCTCCCGGTGACCTTGGGCACCATGGCCTCGAACCAGTAGTCGGGGACCAACGGCCCCGGGTCGAGGGCGGTCCGGCCCGCCAGGTCCTCCATCGAGACGGACTCCCGACCGGCCAGGTCGGAGCCCGTCGCGACCGCGAGCACGCGGCCCTCGGTCAGCACGGTGGGACCGACGCTGAGGTCCGGTTCGTGCACGGGCCGCCAGAGCCCGCCACGTGTCGAAGCACGACATCTCGCCGGACGGGCACGGGATGACCGTGCCCGAGCTGGTCGATGCGATGCGGACCTACCTGTGCCCGGAGGACCGGGTGGCCGACGAGGCCGAGACCTTGCTGGAACGCGGCCGGGTCACCCGGGACGGCGCCGGGCGGCTGTGGATCACCGAGAGCGGCGACGCGGCCCGCGCCGGTCTCAAGACCCACGCGCCGGCCTGGCGCGACCTGATCCACGAGGGCGTCGACGACGCGGACTACGCGACCACCCTGCGGGTGCTGCGGCGCATGGTGCGGAACGTGGGCGGCGACCCGGTGTGAGACCCGCGCACGGGCCCTGATCCCGGGGACCCGCGCGCCCGGGGGCGGCGGGCCGTGCGGCCGGTCGCCCCCTCAGGAGAGCAGCGGCCGGTGGCAGGCCACCGTCCGGCCGGGGGCGACCTCGCGCAGGGCGGGCGTCTCGTCCGCGCAGCGCGCGTCGGCCAGCGGGCAGCGGGTGCGGAAGCGGCAACCGGAGGGCGGGGCGAGCGGGGAGGGCGGGTCGGCCGGCAGCAGGCCGGTGTCGCCGAGCGGGCGGCCGGGTTCGGGCACGGCGGCGAGCAGGGCGGCGGTGTAGGGGTGGGCGGGGGCGGCCAGCACCTCCTCGGTGGGGCCCTGTTCGCAGACCCGGCCGAGCTGGAGCACGGCCACGTCGTCACTGACCGCGCGCACCACGCCCAGGTCGTGCGAGATGAACAGGCTCGCCAGACCGCGTTCCTCGGTCAGCCGGCGCAGCAGGTTGAGGACGGTGGCCTGGGCGGAGACGTCGAGGGCGGAGACGGCCTCGTCGGCGATGAGCACGCGCGGTCCGGCCGCGAGCGCGCGGGCGATGGCGACGCGTTGGGCCTGCCCGCCGGAGAGCTGGGCCGGGCGGCGGTCGGCGAACAGCCCGGGCGGCAGGCCCACCGCGGCCAGTTGCCGTTCGACGACGGCCGCCCGGTCGCGCGCCGGGTCGGGGTGGGCGTCGAGCGGTTCGGCGACGAGGTCGCGGACCGTCCGGCGGGGGTTGAGGGAGGAGAGCGGGTCCTGGAAGACCATCTGCATCCGGGGGCGCAGGGCCCGCAGCGCGCGCGGGGAGAGCGCGGCGAGGTCGGTGCCGTCCAGGGTGACGGTGCCGGCGGTGGGCGGGGGCAGCCGCAGCAGCGCCTTGGCGATGCTGCTCTTGCCGGAGCCGGACTCGCCGACCAGGGCGAGGGTGCGGCGTTCGCGCAGCTCCAGGGCGACATCGCTGACGGCGTGCAGCGGCCCGGACCGGGTGCGGTGGACCACCGAGAGGCCCTCGGCCCGCAGGACGGGGGTGGTCGGGAGGGCGCTCATGCGGCGTTCTCCATCGTGGTGAGGGGGAAGTGACAGGCGGCCGTCTGCCCGGGTCCGACCTGCTGGACGGGCGGCGCGGCCGTGGTGCAGAGCGGCCGGGCGAGCTCGCAGCGCGGGGCGAACGAGCAGCCCCCGGCCGGCCGGGAGAGGTCCGGCGGTGAGCCGGGGACGGCCGGCAGGGTGCGGCGCAGCGGTCCGGTGACGCGCGGCACCGAGCGCAGCAGCGCGGCGGTGTACGGGTGGGCGGGCCGTTCGGTGACCTCCTCGGTGGGGCCGGTCTCGACGATCCGGCCCCCGTACATGACGGCGGTCCGCCGGGCCCGCCCGTAGAGCAGGCCGATGTCGTGGGTGATCAGGAGGGTGGCGAGGCCGCGGGTCTCGCGGTGGCGGTCGAGCAGGTCGAGGACGGTGCGCTGGACGGTGACGTCGAGGGCGGTGGTGGGTTCGTCGGCGAGCAGCAGGGCGGGCTGTCCGGCGAGGGCGGCGGCGATGCCGACGCGCTGGCGCAGGCCGCCGGAGAGTTCGTGCGGGTAGGCGCGGGCGCGCCGCGCGGGGTCGGGGACGTCGACGGCGGCGAGCAACTCCGCGGCCAGCTCGCGGCGGGCCCGGCGGCCGAGCCGGCGCCGGTTGGTGAGCGACTCGGTGACCTGGTCGGCGATCCGGACCACCGGGTTGAGCGAGGTCATCGGGTCCTGGTGGACCATGGCGACGCCGGTGCCGAGCAGTTCGCCGCGGCGGGCGGCGGTGGCGGTGAGCAGGTCCTCGCCGTTCAGCAGCACCGTGCCGGTGGACTCGACCCGGGTGGTGCGGGCGTGCACACCGAGGACGGTCCGGGCGAGGACGGACTTGCCGGAGCCGGATTCGCCGACCACCCCGAGGCATTCACCCACGTCGACGGTGAGGCTGACGTCGTGCAGGATGTGCAGCGCCCGGCCGTCGGGGGTGTGGATCGTGGTGTCGAGCGAGCGGACGTCCAGGACGGGGGTGGTCATGCGGGGCTTCCCTTCGAACGGAGCCGCTCGCCCAGGTAGTTGAGGGCGAGGACGGTCAGGCAGAGCACCGCCGCCGGGGCGAGCGAGATCCACGGCGCGCTGCCGAGCGTGGTGCGGCCCTCGGCGATGATGCCGCCCCAGGACGGCTCCGGCGGCCGCAGCCCGAACCCGAGGAAGCTGAGCGAGCCCTCGGCGACGATGGCCACCGTGGTCGCGGTGAAGGCGAAGGTCAGCGCGATCGGCGCGACGTGCGGGACGACCTCGCGGCGCAGGATCCGCAGCGGGGCGGTGCCGATCATCCGGGCGGCCTGGACGAAGCCGCGCTCGCTGAGCGACAGCACGACCGCCCGGACCACACGGGTGAACGAGGGGACGGTGAACAGGCCGATCAGGCCGCCGATCACGGGCAGGCCGGGGCCGCGCAGCGAGACGACGATCATGACCAGGATCAGGGTCGGGACGGACATCAGCAGGTCGGTGGCGAAGCCGATGACCTTGTCGACCGGGCCGCGGAACCAGCCGGCGGCCAGGCCGAGCGCGCCCCCGCCGAGCAGGCCGACACAGACGGTCAGCGCGGCCACCGCGAAGGAGGCGCGGGCGCCGGCGACGGTGCGTTGGAGGAGGTCGCGGCCGGAGGCGTCGGTGCCGAGCCAGTGGCCGGGGCCGGGTGGGGCGGAGGGGTGGGCGAAGTCGCCGTGCAGCGGGTCGAAGCCGGGCAGCAGCGGCAGCAGCAGGGCGCAGAGCGCGACGACGGCCAGCCAGGCGGTGGCGGCGAGCACCCCGGGCGGGGGCAGCCGCCGGGCCCGGCCGGGGGCGGCGGCGGGCTCGGCGGGCTCCGCCGCGGCCGCGGCCGGCTGGACGGTCTCAGCGGTGGTCATGGGCGATCCTCGGGTCGAGCGTGCGGTAGAGCAGGTCGACCACGAACGTGGCCGCGACGACGGCGGTGGCGCTGATGACGACGACGGCCTGGATGACGGGGAAGTCGCGGCTGCTGATGGCCCCGGCGGCGAAGCTGCCGACGCCCGGGACGGCGAAGAGCGTCTCGACGAGGACCGAGCCGCCGAGCGAGGTGCCGATGCCGATGCCGATCAGGGTGACCAGCGGCAGCGAGGAGGGGCGCAGCGCGCGGCGCAGCAGGAGCCGGCCGGTGCCCATGCCCCGGCTGCGGGCGGCGGCGATGTAGGTCTGGTCCAGGGTGTCCAGCAGCTGGCCGCGCAGGGTCCGGGTGAAGACGGCGGCCTCGGTGAGGCCGAGGGTGAGCGCGGGCAGGACGAGGTGGCGCAGGTTCTCGACCGGGTCATCGGTGAACGGGGTCCACCCGGTGGCGGGCAGGATCCTCAGCTGGACGGCGGCGATCCAGATGAGCAGCAGGCCGAGCACGAAGCCGGGCACGGCGAGCCAGACGAACGCGCCGGCGGTGGCGACCCGGTCCAGCGGGCCGCCCGGCTTCCAGGCGGAGAGCAGTGCGACGGGCACGGCTATGCACAGCGCCACCAGCTGCCCGGCGAGGAAGAGTTCGAGGGTGACGGGGATCCGGTCGGCGAGTTCGGCGGTGACGGCGGCGCCGCTGGTGAGCGAGTGGCCGAGGTCGCCGTGCAGGGCGGCGCCGAGCCAGTGCCGGGCGGCGGTGAGCACGTCGTCGTGGAGTCCGAGGCCGGCCTCGAAGGCGGCGACCTGCTCGGGGGTGGCGGTGGGGCCGAGCGCGGCGACGGCCGGGGAGCCGGGCATCAGCTGCGGCAGCCGGAGCGCGCCGAGGGTGACCAGGAGGAGGACGGCGCCCGCCCGGCCCAGTGGCCCGGCGACGGCGGACAGCCGGGTGACCGAGTGGCGCACGGCGCCGGTCCGCGCGGGCCGCACGGCGGAGGCCGTCACTTCTTCACCCACAGCGGCGCGGGCGAGACGTTGACGACGGTCCGCCTGGACACGTCGGGCAGACCGGCGACCCGGGGGGTGGCGAGGAAGCCGACCGGGTTCTCGGTGAGGAAGAGCATCGGGGCGTCGGCGACGACGGACCGCGCGGCCTCCTGGTAGGAGCGGGCCCGCTGGGCCTGGTCGAGCGAGGCCCGCCCGGCGGCGATCGCGCGGGCCGCCTCGGGGCTGTTCCAGCCGCTGAAGTTGAACGGGGAGTCGGGCAGGTAGAGGGCGGCCAGCGCGGTGTCGGTGTCGCCGAACATGCTGGTGACGAAGTCCATCACCTGGAACTTGCGCTGGAACATCGCGGTGCCGAGGCTCGCCGAGTCCATCGGCTTGACGGTCACCTTCACACCCGCCTCGGCCAGCATCTGCTGGAGGACGGTGGCGCGCTGCTGGCCCTCGGGCCGGTTGTCGACCAGGTACTCGAAGGAGAGGTCCGGGTGGCCGGCCTCGGCGAGCAGTTCCCGCGCCTTGGCCACGTCGCGGGCCGGGTATTCCGGGGCCGCGGTGCCCCGGTAGGGGGAGGTGGAGCCGATCGGGCCGTCCGAGACCTTGCCCCGGCCCAGGTGCACCACCTTCTCGACGGCCTCGCGGTCGATCGCGTACTGGAGGGCCCGGCGGACCCGCGGGTCGTCGAAGGGCGCGGCCTTGGTGTTGATCACGGCGGTGGAGGTGGAGCCGGGCCCGGTGGCGGCGCGCAGTCCGTCGCCGGCGGCCTGCTTGTACTGGGCGGGGGTCTCGGTCCAGATCAGGTCGGCGTCGCCGGAGCGCAGCGACTGGTAGCGGCTGTCGGAGTCCGGCAGCACCCGGTAGACCAGCTTGTCGGCGTGGCCCTTGGTGCCCCAGTAGGCCGGGTTGCGGGTGAGGGTGACGGAGACTCCGGGCTGCACGCTCTCCACGGTGTACGGGCCGGAGCCGACGGCCGGGGCGTCGCCGGCGGGCGGCTCGGAGACGTAGCCGAGCGAGCGGGTGAAGAGGCTGGGGAAGGCGGCGTTGGGCGCCTTGAGGGTGAAGGTGACGGAGGTCGGGGAGTTGACCGCCATGGCACCGATGGCGGCGGCGTCGGCGGCGCAGGAGCACTTGCTCTCCGGCTTGGCGAGGCGGGTGACGTGGTCGACCACCGCCTGCCCGTCGAGCGGCTTGCCGTCGCTGAAGGTGACGCCCTCGCGCAGGTCGAGGGTCCAGCCGGTGGCGTCGGCGTTCGGGGTGAAGGACTTCGCGAGGTAGGGCTGGACGGCGCCGTTGTCGCCGTTCACCATCAGCGGGTCGAACAGCGCGTTGGCCAGGATCATCATCGGCATCGAGGTGAGGACGCCGTCGGCCGGGTCGAGCTTGGCGAACGGACGGTCCAGGCCGATCTTCAGGGTGCCGCCGTCGACCGCCGCGCCGTCGTTCGCCGCGGCCTTCGCGGAGCCCTCGCCGGACACCGCGTCGTCGGAGGCCGCGCAGGCGCCGGCGGTGAGGGTGATGGCCAGTGCGCAGGCCGCCGATGCCACAACGTGCTTGTGCCGCTTCATGGTTCCTCGGGTTTCTCGGTTCACGGGGGGTGGGGCGCCAGCACCGGGGACTGCCGCCGACGACACCATTTCCGATCTGGCAGTACTGCCAAAAGGCAGTTGTGTTAACTTCGTGTGGCCAGCTGCCGAAGAGTTGGCACGCGCCTTGAGCGGGCCGCGTCGGTCGTGATTCGGTACGGGTGGCGGCGGTGCGCGAAGCACCGTCAGAGCGACACCCGGCGACGGGCGGACGACGAGGAGCGGGACACCGATGCGGGCGCAGGAGACGGACACCGGAGCAGAGCTGGGCATGCGGGACCGCAAGAAGGCCCGCACCCGCGAAACCATCCGCACCGCCGCACTGGACCTCTTCGAGGAACAGGGCTTCGAGCGCACCACGGTCGACCAGATCTGCCGCCGCGCCGACGTCGCCCACCGCACGTTCTTCCGCTACTACGCCACCAAGGAAGCCCTGCTGTTCGGCTGGGACTTCGGCCAGACCGTCCTCGGCGCCTTCGCGGCCGCCCCCGCCGGCCTCGGCCTCTGGGAGGCGTTCGAGCACGCCGTCGCCGCGACCGACGGGCGGATGGAGGAACCGGCCGAGCACACCACCCGGCGGCGGGCGCTGCGCCGCGAGGTCCTGGAGATCAGGTCGGTCCGCGACTACGCCCTCGTCCTGGTCGACACCCTCGGCCAGCGGGCCGCCGGGTCCGCCGCCGAGCGCCTCGGCGTCGATCCGGACACCGACCTGCGGCCGGCCGCGTTCGGCGCGGTGCTGGCCGGCATGATCCGGCACCACCTCCTGAGCGGCTCCGACACCGGTGGGATGGCCGCCTGGGCCGCCGCCTACCAGGACGTCCTGCGCCCCACCCGCTGACCGGCCGCCACGCCGGTCCGCCCACCGCCCCACCCACCGCGCCCCGCCGGGTGCGCGGCCGGTCCCCCCTGCCCGCACGGTGACCGGCCCCGCCCCGCCGCGCCCCGATCCCCCCGCTGTTCCCCGCTGTTCCGTACCTCCGAAAGGCCCCCGTATGTCCCTCGTCAACTTCCGCGACCCCGCCCGGCTCACCGACCCGGACGGCCGGCTGATCCGCGCCGGGCAGCTCTTCCGCTCCGCCCAGCCCTTCCCCGCCGCCGACGAGGCCACCGTCGAACAGCTCCGCACCGCCGAGATCCGCACCATCGTGGACCTGCGCGGCGCCGCCGAGTGCGACCCGGCCGACTGGGCGGCCGTCGAGGCCGACGGGGTGACCGTCGTCGCCGCCCGGATCAACCCCACCACCGACGCGCTCACCGCGGCCATGCGCGAGATGACGACCGCCGCCGACCTCGGCGCCTTCTACCTGCTGATGGCCGAGGCCGCGCCCGGGGCCGTCGCCGCCGCCGTGGAGGCCGCCGCCCGCCCCGGCGGCGTCCTGCTGCACTGCGCCGCCGGCAAGGACCGCACCGGCCTGCTCACCGCCCTGCTGCTGGACGTCCTCGGCGTGCCCGTCGAGGACATCGTCGCCGACTACCACCGCACCACCGAGGCGCTGCCGCAGATCTGGGCCGGCCTCGCCGTGCGCCACCGGGTCACGCTCAACGACACCGCCGCCCGCGACGCCGTCCCGGCCCCGCTGCTGGCGGCCCCGGCCGAGGCGATGGCCGCCTTCCTCGACCTGGTCCACACCCGGCACGGCGGCTCGGCCGCCTTCCTCGCCGCCTGCGGCGTCACCGACGCCACGCTGGCCGCCTTCCGCGCCAAGGCCGCCCCGGAGGCCGTCGCATGCTGACGCTGCTGCGCCACACCGACGGCACGCCGTTCCGCGACCTCAACCACAACGGCACCATGGAGCCCTACGAGGACCGGCGGCTGCCCGTCGAGGAGCGGGTCGAGGACCTGCTCGGCCGGATGACCCTCGCCGAGAAGGCCGCGCTGATGCTGCACGGCCGGATGCTCCCCGGCGGCCCGGACGCCCAGGCCGGCCCCTTCCCGACCGGCGCCCACCTCATCACCGAACACGGCCTCACCGCCTTCGCCATGATGGCCGTTCCGGACGCCCGCTCGATGGCGCTCTGGAACAACCACGTCCAGGACCTCGCCGCCGCCGAACGCCTCGGCATCCCGGTGACCCTCGCCTCCGACCCCCGGCACGGCACCTCCGCCAACCCGCTCACCGCCGCCAGCGGCGGCGGCTTCAGCCTCGGCCCCGAGCCGATCGGCCTCGCCGCCACCGACGACCCGGCCCTGGTCCGGGAGTACGCCGCACTGATCGGCCGCGAACTGCGCGCCGTCGGCATCCGGCTCGCCATCCACCCGATGGCCGACCTCGCCACCGAGCCGCGCTGGCCCCGGATCAACGGCACCTTCGGCGAGGACGCCGACCGCGCCTCCCGCATGATCGCCGCCTACATCGCCGGCCTCCAGGGCGAGCGGACCGGCCCCGACAGCGTCGCCTGCATGACCAAGCACTTCCCCGGCGGCGGCCCGCAGTTCAAGGGCGAGGACTCGCACTTCGCGGCCGGACGCCGGCTGGTCTACCCCGGCGGCGCCTTCGAGCAGCACCTGCGCCCCTTCGAGGCCGCGTTCGAGGCCGGCACCGCGCAGATCATGCCCGCCTACGCGATCCCCTCCGGCACCGGGCTGGCCGAGGTCGGCGCCAACTTCAACCGTGACGTCATCACCGGGCTGCTGCGCGGGAAGTACGGCTTCGACGGCGTCGTCTGCACCGACTTCAACGCCATCACCGGCATGGACGTCCCCGGCCTGGTCAGCCTCCCGGCGCGGCACTGGGGCGTCGAGGAGCTGTCGGTCGCCGAGCAGGTGGTGCTCACCCTGGACGCCGGCGCCGACCAGCTCGGCGGCGAGACCGATCCCGAACTGGTCCTGGCCGCCGTCCGCTCCGGCGCGGTGAGCGAGGCCCGGATCGACGAGTCCGCCCGCCGGATCCTGCGCGACAAGTTCCGCCTCGGCCTGTTCGACGACCCCTACGTCGACCCGGACGCCGCCGCCGGACTGGTCGGCGCCCCGGCCGGACGCGAGCTCGGCCGCCGGGTCCAGGCACGTTCGCTGGTGCACATCGCCGGAGCGCCGCGGCCCGGCACCCGGCTCTACGTCGAGGGCGTCGACCCGGCCGTCGCCGCCCGCTACGGCACCGTCGTCGACCGGCCCGAGGACGCCGATCTCGCCGTGCTGCGCATCGCCGCGCCCTACGAGGCGCGCGACGGGTTCCTGGAGCGGTTCTTCCACAGCGGCTCGCTGGAGTACCGGCCCGAGGAGGTGGCGCGGCTGCGCGCCGTCGCCGCCGTCGTCCCCACCGCCTTCGTGGTGCACCTCGACCGGCCCGCCGTGCTCACCCCGCTCGTGCCCCACGCCGCCCTGCTGGTCGGCGAGTTCGGCGCCCACGACGACCTCGTCCTGGACGCCGTGCTCGGCCGCGCCCCGATGACCGGGGTCCTGCCGTTCGACCTGCCGCGCTCGGACGCCGCCGTCGACGCGGCCCGCGAGGACGTCGCCTTCGACACCCGCGACCCGCTGTTCCGCTGCGGCCACCCGGCCGCCGGCTGAGCGGACGCGGGGGGGGGGGGGGGGGGGGGGGGGGGGGGGGGGGGGGCCCCCGGCCGGGCCCCCCCCCCGCCGGCGTTCCACCCGGCCCGGAAGACGGACGGCGCCCCGCTACCGGCCCCGGCCCGGCAGGCACGCGGCCGCCGCGAGCACCGCCCGGGTGTGATGGGCGGTCTGCACCTCCACCGGCACCCAACGGGCACCGAAGCGGTGCCGCAGCTGGTCCAGGCTCTCGGCGACGATCCCCTGCGCCCGCTCGCGGGCCGCGTCCGCCGCCGGACCGCGGGTGTCCGCCAGCAGACGCAGCAGCACCGACGCCACCCGCAGCGGGATCCGCGCGGCCGCGAGCCCGGCGGTGGTCACCCGCGAGACGGTGAGCGGCTGCGCGCACCACTGGTCCAGCCACTCGTCGGCGACCGGCGAGCAGACCGCCAGCGTGAACTCGGCGGCGCGCACCAACGGGCCGTACGCCCGGCGCGAGTGCGGCGGCACATGGACGAGCAGACCGGACAGCTCCTCGGCGCGGTCCCGCAGCACCCGGGCGGCGGTGCCGACCGCCTGCCGGACGGCCGGGTGCGGGCGGGCGTCGCCGACCGAGTCGACCGCCCACATCGGCACCTCCAGGACCGCCGTCACCCCGCCGTAGCGGCCGGCGTACGACCAGGTGGACAGCTCGGGCTCGTCCGGGAGCGCCCGCGAGACACCGGCGCCGCCCGGCGCCGGCATCAGATACGTCCCCGGCGCCGGGCTGGCCCAGCCCACCGCGTCGTAGGAGTCGACGTCCAGCGGGATGCCGCCGCGGGCCACCGACCGGCCGAAGCGCTCGGACAGCCCCGGGACGGGACCGGTGAGCTGCACGAACGCGCCGCCGAAGTCCACCCCGTGCAGGGAGCACTGGAGGAACGGCCGCAGCTCGTCGATCACGCCGGTCAGCGCCAGGCTCTCCGGCATCGGCGCGCGGTCGGCTCCGGCGGGCGGCAGCAGCTCGGGCTGCTCCTCGAAGGAGGGCCGGTAGAAGTGCTCGTAGTGCCGGCGCATGGTGAGCGGACCGTCCAGCCAGCCCGCGTTGAGCGCGGCGCCGTCCGGGTCCAGACAGGGCAGGATGTGCCAGGAGACGCCCGGCCGGGGCGGGTGGTCCAGCAGCCGTTCGGCCAGCCGCAGGGCGCTGGCGACGCCGACCGGTTCGTTGGGGTGCGGGCCGCCGACCACCAGGACGGCGTCCGGGCCCGCGTCGACCGAGAGCAGCAGCAGCGGGTGCCCGGCGCGGGAGCGGCCCACCTCCCGCAGCCGGCAGCGCTCCGGATGGCGCCGGGCGAGCCGCCGGGCCGCCGCTTCGGCGCGGGCCACCGTGGGGTAGCGGTCCGCCTGCTCGGGTACCGGGTGGCAGTGCGGCACCCGCCGGCCGGTGTCGGTCATACCGGGAGGCCGGTGTCGGTGCCGTCGTGCATGGTCAACTTCCTTGTCCCGATGGCGTGCAGGGCCTCCCGGCGGAGCCCTGCCAGTAGCGCATGGGCCGTCCGGGGCTGTCAACAACCGGTCTGCGGGGTTCCGCGTGGCCGCCCGGGGCCCGCGGCCGGCCGGACCGTCCCCGGATTCGGCTACCCTTGAGGGTCACCCCTCCCAGCCGTCGCCCACCACCCGACCGGGTCCGGTGCGAGCGACACCTCTCAACGTCGTAAGGGTTCCTAGTACATGACTGTCGAATCGGTCTTCCCACGCCTGGAGGCCCTCCTCCCGCACGTCCAGAAGCCGATCCAGTACGTCGGCGGCGAGCTCAACTCGACCGTCAAGGACTGGGACGCCTGCGACGTGCGCTGGGCGCTGATGTACCCCGACGCCTACGAGGTCGGCCTGCCGAACCAGGGCGTCATGATCCTCTACGAGGTGCTCAACGAGCGCGAGGGCGTGCTGGCCGAGCGCACCTACAGCGTCTGGCCGGACCTCGAGGCGCTGATGCGCGAGCACGGCGTCCCGCAGTTCACCGTGGACGCGCACCGGCCGGTCAAGGCCTTCGACGTGTTCGGACTCTCGTTCTCCACCGAACTCGGCTACACCAACATGCTGGCCGCGCTCGACCTGGCCGGCATCCCGCTGGAGGCCCGCGACCGGACCGAGGACGACCCGATCGTGCTGGCCGGCGGCCACGCCGCGTTCAACCCCGAGCCGATCGCGGACTTCATCGACTGCGCCGTGGTCGGCGACGGCGAGCAGGCCGTGCTGGACATCACGGAGATCGTCCGCGCCTGGAAGGCCGAGGGCCGCCCGGGCGGGCGCGAGGAGGTGCTGCTGCGCCTGGCGCGCACCGGCGGCGTCTACGTGCCCCGGTTCTACGACGTGGAGTACCTGGCCGACGGCCGGATCGCCCGCGTGGTGCCGAACGCGCCGGGCGTGCCGTGGCGGGTCTCCAAGCACACCGTCATGGACCTCGACGAGTGGCCCTACCCCAAGCAGCCGCTGGTCCCGCTCGCCGAGACCGTGCACGAGCGGATGTCCGTCGAGATCTTCCGCGGCTGCACCCGCGGCTGCCGTTTCTGCCAGGCCGGCATGATCACGCGCCCCGTGCGGGAGCGAAGCATCACCGGCATCGGCGAGATGGTGGAGCGCGGGCTGAAGGCCACCGGCTTCGAGGAGGTCGGCCTGCTGTCGCTCTCCTCCGCCGACCACACCGAGATCGCCGACGTCGCCAAGGGCCTGGCGGACCGCTACGCCGAGGACAAGATCGGCCTGTCGCTGCCGTCCACCCGGGTCGACGCCTTCAACATCGACCTCGCCAACGAGCTCAGCCGCAACGGCCGCCGCTCGGGGCTCACCTTCGCCCCCGAGGGCGGCAGTGAGCGGATGCGCAAGGTGATCAACAAGATGGTGTCGGAGGAGGACCTGATCCGTACCGTCTCCACCGCGTACGGCAACGGCTGGCGCCAGGTGAAGCTGTACTTCATGTGCGGTCTGCCCACCGAGACCGACGAGGACGTGCTCCAGATCGGCCAGATGGCGAAGAACGTCATCCAGAAGGGCCGGGAGGTCACCGGCCAGAACGACATCCGCTGCACCGTCTCCATCGGCGGGTTCGTGCCCAAGCCGCACACCCCGTTCCAGTGGGCCCCGCAGCTGTCCGCCGAGGCCACCGACGCCCGCCTGGCCAAGCTGCGCGACTCCATCCGCGGCGACCGCAAGTACGGCAAGAACATCGGTTACCGCTACCACGACGGCAAGCCGGGCATCGTCGAGGGGCTGCTCTCCCGCGGCGACCGCCGGATCGGCGCCGTCATCCGGGCGGTCTACGACGACGGCGGCCGTTTCGACGGCTGGCGCGAGCACTTCTCCTACGACCGCTGGATGGCCTCGGCCGAGAAGGGCCTGGCCGGTACCGGCGTCGACGTCGACTGGTACACCACCCGTGAGCGCACCTACGAGGAGGTGCTGCCCTGGGACCACCTGGACAGCGGCCTCGACAAGGACTGGCTCTGGGAGGACTGGCAGGACGCCCTGGAGGAGGTCGAGGTCGACGACTGCCGCTGGACCCCGTGCTTCGATTGTGGGGTCTGTCCTCAGATGGACACGTCCATCCAGATCGGCCCCACCGGCAAGAAACTGCTGCCGCTGACGGTCGTCAAGTAGGACATAGCACGTCATCCCGGGACCCCGGCCGGACGCTCCGGCCGGGGTTTCGCGCATCCGTGCTGACCAGGGACGGAGCGAAGGGGGTGCGCGGGCGCGTACCCTTTGAGTGACAGAGTCCGGAGTGTGGCGCGTTCGTGCCACGCCGGACGGGGACATCTGACTAAGGACTGAGCGACCCTGGCACGCCGTACGCCCGACGGTCCGCCGCCCGCGCCGACGGTGCAGCGGATTCGTCTCCGCTACACCAAGCGCGGCCGGCTCCGCTTCACCAGCCACCGCGACTTCCAGCGCGCCTTCGAGCGCGCCCTGCGCCGGTCGGCCGTGCCGATGGCCTATTCGGCCGGGTTCACGCCGCACCCGAAGGTTTCCTACGCCAACGCCGCCCCCACCGGAGTGGCGAGCGAGGCGGAGTACCTGGAGATCGGCCTCGCGGCCTTCCGCGACCCGGAGGAGCTGCGCGCGCAGCTGGACGAGTCGTTGCCGAACGGCCTCGACGTCATCGACGCGGTCGAGGTCCGGACGCCGAACTTCGTGGAGCGTCTGGAAGCCTCCGAATGGCAGGTCCGGCTGGACGGTGTCACGCCGCAGGAGGCGGCCGCCGCGGCCGCCGCATTCCTCGCCGAGGAGCGGGTCGAGGTCGAACGCCTCACCAAGAACGGCGTGCGTGTCTTCGACGCGCGCGGCGCGGTGGCGGCGCTGGAAATCCTCTCGCCGCAGGTCGACAGCGGTGCGGACACGGACGACGAACGGGCCCGCGATGTTCGGACCGGCCGTCCCTGTGCGATACTGCGGCTGGTAGTACGACACGCCACACCCGCCGTACGACCCGACGACGTATTGTCCGGTCTCCGTGCGACGGCTGACCTGGCGCCGCCGGTCCCCGCAGAGGTGACCAGGCTGGCGCAGGGGCCGCTCGACGAGGGGACCGGCACGGTGACCGACCCGCTGGCGCTCGACCGCGCCGCGGCCCCGGCCGGCCCTGTGGCCGCCGGCGAGCCGCGCGCAACCGCGTCCGCCTAGCGGGCGGAGGCCCGGTCCAGTGCCTCACTGGACCCACTGGTCCTCCAGGCCCCCGCGGCTCCCCAGGGGAGCGAGCGTCGTCGAAGCACAGGCCGGCCTCTTGCGGCCCGCCGACCCGGATGGTCGGTGGGCCCGAGGACCCCGTCCGGGAGCCACCCGGGGTTGGGGGACGGCGCAGCTTGGGAAAACCTCAGAAGACTGGTCAGACCAGAAGACTTTCGACACCCCGCCGAGGGCGGGGCGCCGAGCGAGACTACGAGCCCCTGTGCGGCCTCGCGTCCGCACGGCGGCACCAGGAAAGGGTCCGGCCCGAGCATCCTCGTGATGCCGGCCGGCCACCGGTGCCCTGCCGTGCCCGGATACGGAGCCCGGGGGCCTGACGGGAGATCCACCCGCATGCTCGATAACACCGATCCGCAGCAGAGCGCGGCAGCGGAACCGAACGAGAACACCGTCGCCACCGGCGACGGAACCACCGGCGAGGGCGCGTCCGCCGCGCCGCCGCGCCGCCGCCGCCGTGCGGTGTCCCGCCCCGCGGGCACCCCGCAGGGTGCGGCCACCGACACCGCCGAGACGGTGGTTCCGGCCGAGGCGGCTGCCGTCGAGGCGCCCGCCGCGGAGGCGCCGGCCGTCGAGCCGGTCGCCGAGAAGCCCGTCCGGGCCCGCCGTACCCGCAAGCGTGCCGAGGCGCCCGCCGGGGCGCCGGAGGCCACCCCGATCGTGGTGACCGCGCCGGAGGCCGTCGAGGCTCCCGCCGCGGAGGCGCCGGCCGCGGAGCCGGTCGCCGAGCCGGTCGCCGAGAAGCCCGTCCGGGCCCGCCGTGCCCGCAAGCGTGCCGAGGCGCCGGTGAGCGCGCCCGCCGCCGCCGAGGCGCCCGTCGAGACCGCTGCCGAGATCCCGGCCGAGGCGCCCGCCGCCGAGGCCGCGCCGGTGGAGGAGGCCCCCGCCGCACCGGCCCGCCGCCCCCGTCGGCGCCGCGTGGTCGAGGCCGCGCCGGTCGTCGAGGAGACCCCGGCCGAGGAGCCCGCCGCCGAGGAGGAGCCGGTCGAGGAGGCCGAGGCCGTCGCGCCCGCCGCCGAGCCGGAGCCCGCCCCGGCCCCCGCGCCGGTCGCCGAGGCCGAGCCGACCCACCGGGTGCGCCGCCGCGCGGTCCGCCCGTCCACCGCGATCTTCCAGGCCCCGGTCTTCCAGGAGCCGGCTCCCTACACCGCGCCGTCGGCCCCGTCGGCCCCGTCGGCCCCGGCCGCCCCGGCCGCTCCGGTCGAGACCCCGGCCCCGGCCCCGGTCGAGGCCCCCGCCGCGAAGACGGCGGAGGAGGACGAGTTCGAGTACAGCGGCGTCGGCCGCCGTCGCCGTACCCGCACCCAGGTGCGGGTGCAGACCCCGGGCCGCCGCAAGGGCGGCGCCGCCAGTGCCCCCGCGGCTCCGGCCGCTCCCGTCGCCCCCGTCGCCCCCGTGGTCGCGGCCCCGGTCGCGGCGCCCGTCGTCGTCGAGCCTCCGGCCGTCGCCGAGGCCCCCGCCGCCGGCCCCGAGGCCGAGGACGAGTGGGAGGACGGCCGTCCGTCGCGCCGCCGCCGCCGGGGTGGCCGCCGCCGCCGTCGTGGCGAGGCCGAGGACTTCGAGGCCGAGCAGGCCGAGACCGAGCAGTCCGTCCAGGAGCCGGTCGCCGAGGCCGAGGACGAGGACGGCGAGGACGACGACGAGCTGTCGGCCGGCCTGGCCTCGTCCCGCCGCCGCCGTCGCCGCCGCCGTCGCAGCGGTGAGGCCGGTGCGACCGAGGTCGCCGAGACCACCGAGGACGGTGTCCGCACGGTGGTGAAGGTGCGCGAGCCGCGCCGCCGCTCCACCGAGCCGTCCTTCGACCCGGACGAGGTGCAGTCCATCAAGGGCTCCACCCGTCTGGAGGCCAAGAAGCAGCGCCGCCGCGAGGGCCGCGAGCTGGGCCGCCGCCGGGTGCCGATCATCACCGAGGCCGAGTTCCTGGCCCGCCGCGAGTCGGTCGAGCGCGTCATGGTGGTGCGCCAGAACGGCCAGCGCACCCAGATCGGCGTCCTCGAGGACGGCGTGCTGGTCGAGCACTACGTCAACAAGGAGCAGGCCACCTCGTACGTCGGCAACGTCTACCTGGGCAAGGTCCAGAACGTGCTGCCGTCGATGGAGGCCGCCTTCGTCGACATCGGCAAGGGCCGCAACGCGGTGCTGTACGCCGGTGAGGTGAACTTCGGCGCACTGGGCGGCCACGGCGGCCCGCGCCGGATCGAGTCGGTGCTGAAGTCCGGCCAGTCCGTCCTGGTGCAGGTCTCCAAGGACCCGATCGGCCACAAGGGCGCCCGCCTGACCAGCCAGATCTCGCTGCCCGGCCGCTACCTGGTGTACGTGCCCGAGGGCTCGATGACCGGGATCTCGCGCAAGCTGCCCGAGAACGAGCGGGCCCGTCTGAAGCAGATCCTCAAGAAGATCGTCCCCGACGACGCGGGCGTCATCGTGCGCACCGCCGCCGAGGGCGCCTCCGAGGACGAGCTGACCCGCGACGTCCAGCGCCTCCAGCAGCAGTGGGAGGAGATCCAGAAGAAGGCCGCGACCGGCAACGCCCCCGCGCTGCTCTACGGCGAGCCGGACATGACCGTCCGGGTCGTCCGCGACATCTTCAACGAGGACTTCACCAAGGTCATCGTCTCCGGTACCGAGGCGTGGAACACCATCCACGACTACGTCTCCAATGTGGCCCCCGACCTGGCCGAGCGCCTGCAGCGGTGGACCTCCGAGGTGGACGTGTTCGCCACCTACCGGATCGACGAGCAGCTGATGAAGGCGCTGGACCGCAAGGTCTGGCTGCCCAGCGGTGGTTCGCTGGTGATCGACCGCACCGAGGCGATGATCGTCATCGACGTCAACACCGGCAAGTTCGTCGGTCAGGGCGGCAACCTCGAAGAGACCGTCACCCGCAACAACATCGAGGCGGCCGAGGAGATCGTGCGCCAGCTGCGGCTGCGCGACCTCGGCGGCATCATCGTGATCGACTTCATCGACATGGTGCTGGAGTCCAACCGGGACCTGGTGCTGCGCCGTCTGCTGGAGTGCCTGGGCCGGGACCGGACCAAGCACCAGGTGGCCGAGGTCACCTCGCTGGGCCTGGTCCAGATGACCCGCAAGCGGGTCGGCCAGGGCCTGCTGGAGTCGTTCTCCGAGCCCTGCGTCCACTGCAACGGGCGCGGCGTGATCGTGCACATGGAGCAGCCCAGCGCCCACGTCCACACCGGTGGCGGCCAGGCCGTCGCGGCGGGCGAGGCGGCTGCGGGCAGCGGCAAGCGCCGGCGCCGGGGCAAGGGCGGTGCCGCCCAGGACGAGGCGCAGACCGCGGTCGAGGCCGGCGGTGAGGCACTGGAGCACGAGGAGGTCGAGGGCCAGCTCGCGATCGAGGTGCCGGTCGCCGAGGCCGAGGTCGTCGTCGAGCCGGTCGCCGAGGCGGTGGCCGAGCCGGCCGCGGCCGAGGAGCCGGCCCAGCCGAGCCTGGTCGAGATCCCCGCCGCCACGGCGGCGCCGGCGGGCCGTACCCGCCGCCGCGCGGTGCGCAAGGCGACGGCTCCGGCCGGGGCGCCCGCCGAGGCCGAGATCGTGGTGCTGCAGGCCCGGGCCGACGCGGCGCTGGAGGCGGCCTTCGCGGCTGCCGAGACGCCCGGGGAGGCCCCGGCCGAGGTGACGGCGGAGGCCGCCGCCGAAGCCCCCGTCGAGGCTCCTGCCGAGACCCCGGCCGAGGCGCCCGCCGCCGAGGCCGAGCCGGTCGCCGAGGAGCCCGCCGCCGAGGAGGAGCCCGCCGAGGAGGCGCCGGCTCCGAAGAAGCGGGCCGCGCGCAAGACCGCGGCGAAGAAGACGGCGGCCAAGAAGACCACGGCGGCCGCCGCGAAGAAGACCACCGCCCGCAAGACCGCCACCAAGCGGACGAGCGCGGCGGCCAAGAAGGCCGCGGCCGCCGAGGGTGATTCGGCAGCCGAGTAGCGCCCCGGTCCGGGGCGGGCGCGAGCCCGCCCCGGACCGGGACGGCCCGGTTTGCCCCGAAGGCGGCCGGTCCGTATTCTTGACCCTCGGCGTGTCTACGCCGCGCTCCCGAACACATCACCTTCCGGGCGCCTCGTCAGAGGAGTCGGGGAGAGGCCCCTGTGTCCGTACCCAGGTGGCTGGCATCTGGAGCTCCGACCGAGTTAGGAAAGTGGGTACCGCATGTACGCGATCGTTCGCGCAGGCGGCCGCCAGCACAAGGTCGCCATCGGCGACGTGCTGGAGATCGACCGTATCGAGGCCAAGCCGGGTGACTCGGTGGAGCTCTCCACCATCCTGGTCGTCGACGGTGACGATGTCACCTCCGACCCGTGGGTGCTGGCCGGCGTGAAGGCTCACGCCGAGGTGGTCGACCAGACCAAGGGCGACAAGATCATCATCCTGCGCTACAAGAACAAGACCGGCTACCGTCGTCGCCAGGGTCACCGTCAGCAGCACACTGCTGTGCGGATCACGAGCATCGACTCCGTCAGCAAGTAAGGGGATAGCGAGATGGCACACAAGAAGGGCGCAAGCTCTACCCGGAACGGCCGTGACTCGAACGCCCAGCGCCTCGGCGTGAAGCGCTTCGGCGGCCAGGTCGTCTCCGCCGGCGAGATCATCGTTCGCCAGCGTGGCACCCACTTCCACCCGGGCGCCAACGTCGGCCGTGGTGGCGACGACACGCTGTTCGCGCTCGCCGCCGGTGCGGTCGAGTTCGGCACGCGTCGCGGCCGCAAGGTCGTCAACATCGTGGCCGTCGAGGCCTGAGTCCGACAAGACTCACAATGAAGGGTGGGCCGGAATGATCCGGTCCACCCTTCATGCTTTACAGCAGGTCAACACTTTCTTCGCACTGGAGGCACACCCATGACCACCTTCGTGGACCGCGTCGAGCTGTACGTCGCCGCGGGTAACGGGGGCCACGGCTGCGCCTCCGTTCACCGGGAGAAGTTCAAGCCGCTGGGGGGGCCGGACGGCGGCAACGGCGGTGAGGGCGGCAGCGTCATCCTCACCGTGGACGCGCAGATCACCACCCTGCTGGAGTACCACCACTCGCCCAAGCGCAAGGCGACCAACGGCAAGCCCGGCGCGGGCGGCAACCGGACCGGCGCCGAGGGTCACGACCTCGTGCTGCTGGTGCCGGACGGCACCGTCGTGATGGACCGGCAGGGCAACGTCCTCGCCGACCTGGTCGGCCACGGCACCAGCTTCGTCGCCGCCGCCGGCGGCCGCGGCGGCCTGGGCAACGCGGCGCTGTCCTCGGCCCGCCGCAAGGCGCCCGGCTTCGCGCTGCTCGGCGAGCCGGGCGAGGCCCGTGACATCGTCATGGAGCTCAAGTCCGTCGCCGACGTGGCCCTGGTGGGCTACCCGAGCGCCGGCAAGTCCTCGCTGATCTCGGTGATCTCCGCCGCCAAGCCGAAGATCGCGGACTACCCGTTCACCACCCTGATCCCCAACCTCGGCGTGGTGACCGCCGGCGACACCGTCTACACCGTCGCCGACGTGCCCGGCCTGATCCCGGGCGCCAGCCAGGGCCGCGGCCTCGGCCTGGAGTTCCTGCGCCACGTCGAGCGCTGCTCGGTGCTGGTCCACGTGCTGGACTGCGCGACCCTGGAGCCCGGCCGCGACCCGCTGACCGACCTGGAGACCATCGAGGCCGAGCTGGCCCAGTACGGCGGCCTGGACGACCGGCCGCGCCTGGTGGCGCTCAACAAGATCGACGTGCCGGACGGCCAGGACATCGCCGACCTCACCCGGGCGTCGCTGGAGGAGCGCGGCTACCGCGTCTTCGAGGTGTCCGCAACCTCCCGCAAGGGCCTGCGCGAGCTGAACTTCGCGATGGCGCAGATCGTCGCCGAGGCCCGGGCCGCCAAGCCGCTCGAGGAGTCCACCCGGATCGTGCTGCGGCCCACCGCCGTGGACGACGCCGGCTTCACCATCGAGGAGGAGGACGGCGCCTACCGCATCCGCGGCACCAAGCCGGAGCGCTGGGTCCGCCAGACGGACTTCTCCAACGACGAGGCCGTCGGCTACCTCGCCGACCGGCTGGCCCGCCTCGGCATCGAGGACAAGCTCTGGAAGGTCGGCGCCCGGGAGGGCGACACCGTCATCATCGGCCCGGAGGAGAACGCCGTCGTCTTCGACTGGGAGCCGACCATGGCCGCCGGCGCCGAGATGCTCGGCCGCCGCGGTGAGGACCACCGCTTCGAGAACCCGCGGCCGGCGGTCGACCGCCGTCGTGAGAAGCAGAAGGGCCGGGACGCCGCCGAGACCGAGTTCCTCGCCTTCGAGGCGCTCTCCGGCAGCCGCCCGGAGGCCGTCGAGGGCGACGACGAGGAGTAGGACCGACCGGTCCCGACCTGTGCGCCGCCGCGGCCCCGCCTCCCGTTCCGGAGGCGGGGCCGCGGCGTTTGCGCGACATCACTTCGCCTGGCGGGTACGGGACTTCCCGCGGCCGGCGCCTCCCGCCGGAGTGGCGGGAGCGCGGTCCGGTGCGCCGGGCGGGCCGGGGGAGTCCGCTCCGCCCGCGCGGATGACGGGTCGTCAGATGTGCTGCCCGGCCGCCGATCCGGCCCGCGGGCCGGGAAGGCGCCGCTCGGCCGCGCCACGGCGGGCCCGTACCCGGGGCGGGTCCAGCCGGTGAAATGCCCGGCGGCCGAGCTGCGCCGATCGCGTAGATTGCGGGGGTGACGGCCGGGCCCGGGCCCGCCGTACCCGCACCACACCGGAAGGGCGTACAGCGAGATGAGCGACGACTCACTGCGGGAGGAGGTCCTGACCGCGCGACGGATCGTCGTCAAGGTCGGCTCCTCCTCACTCACCACGGCGGCCGGCGGCCTGGACGCCGACCGGGTCGACGCCCTGGTGGACGCGCTCGCCAAGGTGCGCGGCGGCCCGGACGCCCCGGAGGTGGTCCTGGTCTCCTCCGGTGCCATCGCGGCCGGCCTGGCCCCGCTGGGCCTGGACCGGCGACCCAAGGACCTCGCCCGCCAGCAGGCCGCCGCGAGCGTCGGCCAGGGTCTGCTGGTCGCCCGCTACACCGCCTCGTTCGCCCGCTACGGCATCCGGGTCGGCCAGGTGTTGCTGACCGCCGAGGACGCCAGCCGGCGGGCCCACTACCGCAACGCCTACCGGACGCTGGACCAGCTGCTGGCGATGGGCGCGATGCCGGTCGTCAACGAGAACGACACCGTCGCCACCGCCGAAATCAAGTTCGGTGACAACGACCGGCTGGCCGCGCTGGTCGCCCACCTGGTCCGGGCCGACCTGCTGGTGCTGCTCTCCGACGTGGACGGCCTCTACGACGGCGACCCGAGCCGCCCCGGCACCAGCCGGATCGCCCAGGTGGCCGGGCCGCACGACCTGGACGGCGTCTCGATCGGCAGCGCGGGCAAGGCCGGCGTCGGTACCGGCGGCATGGTCACCAAGGTGGAGGCGGCCCGGATCGCCACCGGCGCGGGCATCCCGGTGGTGCTCACCGCCGCCAGCCGGGCGGCCGACGCGTTGGCCGGCCGGCCCACCGGCACGCTGTTCCTGCGCACCGGCAGCCGCTCCTCCGACCGGCTGCTCTGGCTGGCCCACGCCAGCAGCCCGCGCGGGGCCCTGCACCTGGACGAGGGCGCCGTCGCGGCGGTCGTCTCCGGGGGCGCCTCGCTGCTGCCGGCCGGGGTCACCAAGGTCGACGGGGAGTTCGCCGCGGGTGATCCGGTGGACCTTCTTGGCGAAAACGGCCACATCGTGGCGCGCGGACTGGTCAACTTTGATGCGAGGGAGTTGCCCCGGCTGCTCGGCCGGTCCACCCGAGACCTGGCCCAGGAGTTCGGTGCCGCGTACGAGCGCGAGGTCGTCCACCGCGACGACCTGGTCGTCCTGCGCGGCTGACCGGCCTGGAGGAGCGGCGGCGACCGCGCGCGGGGTGCACGCCCGGCCGCGGGCGAGGAGGGGCGCAGCCGTCCGCGTCGGGCCGAGGCCGGCGGGTACGACGACACGAGATCGCCGAACAGGAGGCCGCCGGTGGAACGCAGGCGCGAGGCAGCGCTGACCGGAGGAACGGCGGGCCGGCGGCTGACCAGCATCGACGGCGGGCGCGGGGCCGACGCCCCTGCCGAGCCGGCCGGTCCGCCGCCGCAGGAGCCCGGCGCGGTACGCAGGATCCGGCCGGACCGGCGGGACGAGGGCGAGCCGCCCACGGTGCCCGAGCAGGCCCGGCTCTGGCACGTGGTGCTGAGCGTGGCCGGGCCGACCACCCCGCTGTCCGCGCTGCGGGCGGGGCTGGAACGCCTCGCGCACGACCACTCGTTCTTCCTGACGGCCCGCTACGCGGCCGACCACGCGGAGATCCGCTACTGGGAGCAGGCCCGGGACCTGCACGACGCGGCGGCCATCGCGCTGCGGCTCTGGGGCGAGCACAAGGTCACCGCGAGCCTGCCGCCCTGGGAGATCGTGGGGCTGGAGGTGGTCGACCGGGCGACGTACCACAAGCGGGTCGCCGAGGGCTTCGGCGATCCGCCGCCGCACCTGGGCGGGGTGCACCCGTACTGAACCCCCGGGCCCCGGGCCCCGGGCCCCGGTCCGCCCGGCCGCTCGGCCCGGCCGCTCGGCCCGGCGCGCCGCCGGGGCGCCCGGGCGGTGTCTCACCGGGCGAAATGCCCGGCGGTCGGCGCCCGCGCAGTCGCTACCCTTGGCGCATGACCAGCGACCTCGCCACCGCCGACAGCCCCGTCCTCGCCGTAGCGCGCCGAGCCCGGGAGGCCGCCGCCGCGCTCGCCCCGCTGCCGCGCCGGGCGAAGGACGCCGCGCTGGTGGCGATCGCGGACGCCCTGGTGGCCCGGAGCGCCGAGATCACCGCCGCCAACGCCGAGGACGTCGCGCGCGCCCGGGCGGCGGGCACCGCCGAGTCGGTGGTCGACCGTCTCACCCTCACCGACGAGCGGATCGCCGCGATCGCCGCGGACGTCCGCGACGTGGCCGGCCTGCCCGACCCGGTCGGCGAGGTGGTGCGCGGCTACACCCTGCCCAACGGCCTGGACGTGCGACAGGTGCGGGTCCCGCTCGGCGTCGTCGGCATCATCTACGAGGCCCGTCCGAACGTCACCGTGGACGCCGCCGCGCTCTGCCTGAAGTCCGGCAACGCGGTGCTGCTGCGCGGCTCGGCCTCCGCCTACCGGTCCAACACCGCGCTAGTCGCGGTGGTGCGCGACGCCGTCGTCGCGGCGGGGCTGCCCGCCGACGCGGTCCAGCTCGTCCCGGGCGAGAGCCGGGAGTCGGTCCAGGAGCTGATGCGCGCCCGGGGCCTGGTGGACGTGCTGATCCCGCGCGGCGGGGCCTCGCTGATCCGGACCGTGGTCGAGGGCTCGACCGTGCCGGTGATCGAGACCGGGACGGGGAACTGCCACGTCTACGTGGACGCCGAGACGGACCTGGCGATGGCCGTCGGCATCCTGTTGAACTCGAAGGCGCAGCGGGTGAGCGTCTGCAACTCGGCCGAGACCCTGCTCGTCCACCAGGACGTCGCGGAGGCCTTCCTGCCGCTCGCGCTGGCGGCCCTGGCGCAGGCCGGGGTGACGGTGCACGGCGACGACGCGGTGCTCAAGGCCGCCGAGGGGTCGGCGGCCACCGTGGTGCCGGCCACCGAGGCGGACTGGGAGACGGAGTACCTCTCGTACGACCTGGCGGCGGCCGTGGTGCCCTCGCTGGAGGCCGCCGTCGCGCACATCCGCCGCTGGTCCTCCGGTCACACCGAGGCGATCGTCACCACCTCGCAGGCCGCCGCCCGCCGTTTCACCCAGCTGGTCGACGCGACGACGGTGGCCGTCAACGCGTCGACCCGGTTCACCGACGGCGGTGAGTTCGGTTTCGGCGCCGAGATCGGCATCTCGACCCAGAAGCTGCACGCCCGCGGCCCGATGGGCCTGCCGGAGCTGACCAGCACCAAGTACATCGTCACTGGTGACGGGCATGTCCGGGGCGAGGCGGCGCAGACCGTGGGCGGGGCGGCCGACGCCGGCTGAGCCGGCCGGGGGCTCCGGGCGGGCGGGCCGCGTCACACGAGTGACCGACCAAGTGCGAGGAGCCACAGACAAATCGCCCGACCGGTAATACGCTGAATCCGTGGCTGACGATGTGGGGGGCTTGCCGTACCCCGACGGCGCCGACCACGGTGGTGCGGACGACGAGTTCGCCACCGTGGTCTTCGATGAGGCCTTCGTCCGGTCCGCCGCCGTGCACGAGCCGACAGCCAAGGAGCGGCAGCTCGCCGCGGCCGAGGCCCGGTTCGAGCCGGACGCGGTGGTACCGGGCTGGTCCTATGACGTCCCCGCGGGTGACGGGGTGCCGCTGGAGCTGCGCCCCTACCCGAGCGGACTGGACGACGACCGCCGCTACCCCGATCCGTGGTCGGGTCCCGGCCGGGTGGTCGGGCGCCGGGCCGGGCGGTGGGGGCGGGACAGCGTCTACGACCCGGTCCGGGCGCGGCGCGGGCGCTATGTCGCCCAGCAGCGCTGGCACCGGCCGGTGGCCTGGGTGCTCGCCGTGATCATGGGCGTGAGCCTGGTCGCGGTGGCGGTCGCGGCCGTCTACCAGGGCGTGGGCGGGGCCGGTGGCGGCACGCCCCGGCGGCCCGAGTCCGGGAGCAGCAGCGCGGGGGTCGATCCGGCCCCCTCGCCGGCCGATCCGTCGCTCGTGGTCACCGCGCCGGCGGGTTGAGGCGCTGATTCGCGAGCCGTGCGCCGGAGTGCGCCCGGGGGCCTCCGCGCGACGGCGTTCCGGTCACGGAGCGCTCCCGGGAATCTGTGTGAACACCCTCGTGGCGGGGCGCGGCCGCGGCTTACCCTGGTGTCATGGGTGACCCGCGAGAGCCTCCGGAGGGTGCGCCCGACGGTGGTTCCGGAAGCGATGACGAGTACCGGTCCGTCGTCTTCGACGAATCGTTCGTCCGGGCTGCCCGGA
The DNA here is from genome assembly GCF_044768625.1 of Kitasatospora sp. NPDC091207. NCBI lineage: Bacteria > Bacillati > Actinomycetota > Actinomycetes > Kitasatosporales > Streptomycetaceae > Kitasatospora > Kitasatospora sp. NPDC091207. Next base: position 181,261 of record NZ_JBIVVS010000010.1, on the reverse strand, counting down.
TCCAGGAGCTCTCGGCCCGGGAACGGTTGGCGAACTCGTTCGGCCGGGCCACCCGCCCGCGGATCCGGCTCGGTCCGCTGGGCACCGTGCCGCGGCAGGCGCTCGCCCTACTGCTGTTGATCCTGCTGGCCTTCTCGGCCGCCGTGTACTTCGGCATCAGCGCGCCGAACCGGCCGACGTCCCGCCCCGAGGGCACCCAAGTGACCGTCAGTCTGGTGGCGTTGAGTCCGGCTTCGGCGGTCCGGCCGGCCGCCGACCCGGCCGCCCCGTTCGCCGCGCTGCCGCCCGGGTACAGCGACGGTGCCCTCGGTCTGGGGACTCCCGCGGGGGCGGCCACCGAGCACTTCAGCAGGATCGAGGTGACCAAGGCGCTCGACACCGTCCAGCGCTACCTGGTCGCCTCCTCGCTGGCGCCGACAGCCCTGATCCAGGGGGCGACCGCCGATGTGCGGGCCTTCGTGACGCCCGGTGAGCAGGCCCAGTTCGACGCCAGCGTGGCGCAGCCCGTCGACGACCGCCACCACGCGCTGACCGGGTGGGTGGTCCGCTTCGACCCGGCGCAGGTCGCGCTGGCCGCCGACAGCGTGAAGGTGGCGGGAGCGATGCGGATCGACGAGGCGGACAGCACCACCCTGCAGATCACCACCGACCACACCTTCGTCTACGCGCTGAAGCCGGCCGGGGCCCCGAGCGGCGCGCCGGTGACGCTGGAGACCGTCCGGCGGCAGCTGACCTTCCAGTTCGACCGGATCGACCTGGCCTCCGCCCAGCTGCGGCTGGTGGACTCGGTGCTCCAGGCCGGGCCGGCGCCGTGCGGCGGTTCGCTGGCCGGGTACGTGCAGCCGCTGCTGGCGGGGGCGGACGGTGCCCCGGCGGCCGGTGCGCAGCCGATCGATCCGGGCAATCACGCCCACCCGGCCTGGCAGGTCTGCGGGGTGCTGGCGGGCAGCTGAGGCCGGGCCGCGGGGCACGGTCCGGGGGCCGTTCGGGCGGTGGGTGCCGTTCGGGCGGTGCCGGGCCCCGGGTGCGCCGACGGCTCCCGGCGGGCCGCCGGGAGCCGTCGGCACCGCGGGATCAGTTCTCGTCGCGGGGGGCCGACGACCCGTTGGAGCGGGTGGCGCCGGTGAAGGTGTCGCGGAGCTTGCCGCCGACGGTGGCCGCGCCGCCGGCGACGTCGCGGATCAGGCCCATCAGCGGGTCCTTGCTCTCCTTCACCGAACTCGTGTAGTGGTCGGCGGCGGCCTTCCACTGGTCGCCGACCGAGGTCTCGGCGTCGTCGGTGCGGCGCGGGTAGGCGCCGGCCAGGATCGAGCGGTACTCCTCGCTCTCCGCCCACTTCTTCAGCTTGGCGACCCGCACCACGGCGAACGGGTGGCTCTGCGGCAGGACCTGCAGCAGCTTGAGCACGCCGTCGCGGAGGTCCCCGGCCTTCTCGTACTCCGCGGCCTGCTCCAGGAAGGCGTCGACGTTCATCTCGCCCAGGTTGTGGCCGCCGGCCAGCTTCATCAGGGCCCGCATGGAGGCCTGGAGGTCCTGGCCGGCGAGCAGGCCGGCCCGGTCGCTGGAGAGCTCGGCCTTGCGGAACCACTCCTTGAGCGCGGTGACGATCGCCATGATCGCGAGGTTGCCGAGCGGCACCCAGGCGATCCGGGCGGCGATGTTGGTGAGGATCAGCAGCATCGTCCGGTAGACGGCGTGGCCGGACATCGCGTGGCCGACCTCGTGGCCGATGACGGAGCGCAGTTCCTCCTCGTCCAGGAGCTCGACCAGGCCGCTGGTGACCACGATGATCGGGGTGTCGATGCCGATGCAGTAGGCGTTGACCGTCGGGTCCTGGGAGACGTAGAGGTCCGGGACCTTCTCCAGGTCCAGCACGTACGCGGCGTCGCGCACCATCCCGTGCAGCTCGGGGAACTGCCGCTCGGAGGTCTTCACGGCGGTGGCCAGGAACATCAGCCGGATCGAGCGCTCGGAGACCAGCCCGGCGAGCTTCTTGAGGACGTCGTCGAAACCGGTCAGCTTGCGCAGCGCGACGAGGGCGGAGCGGTCCGCCGGGTGCTCCCAGGCCCGGGTGGAGATCTCCGGGAACCGCTGGCGGCGCCGGCTGGGGGCCTTCGAGGTCGTATCGGTCATGGTGTGAGTACCCTCCTGGTCGACGGCGGCCCCGGCAGCTGGCCGGCCCCCGCTGGTCTTCGCCTGCAACGACTGTCTGTGCAACGTCCGTGGTTGCGTACTCGTCCCCGCGCTCACCCTACGCGCGGCGCGGACGGCGCCGGAGGGGGCGGTGACCGGCGCGGGTGTGAGGCCGGTCTACCCTGAATGACCTGGAGAGCCGAGACCAGACCTGGCCGCGGTACCGAGCAGTCCGAGGAGCCCGCAGATGTCCACCGACGCCCTTGTCAGCCTGGCCGGTCCGATCTCCACGGAGAACGGCCCGGGGCTCTTCCTGCGGATCATCGTGGTGGCCTCCTTCGTCGGTGTCGGCCTGCTCGCCTGGCTCCTGCTGCGGGCCGGCCGCAACAACTGACCACCCTCCGGACGGGCCCCGCCGGGCGCCCGGCTCACGCGGGATCAGACGCGGTGGGCCGCCGAGCGGTTGCCGTGTCGGCACCCGTACGATGACAGGTGGGTCCTCACCGGCCCGCCCACCCCTGGTCCGTCATCCGAGCCGAGAAGGTCCGCCGACCATGAGCACTGCCGCCGCACTCCCCGTCCTGAACCTGCTCGCCTCCGAGGGTGAGGGGGGCAACCACGACAGCCTCAACCCGTACCTCACGGGTGGCGCCGCACTGTTCGTCCTGCTGCTGCTGCTCTACGTGACCACGCGCTTCAACCGGGACCGCTGAGCGGCGCACCGAACCCCGCCGGGTCGGCTCGGGGAGCGTCCGGCGGGAGCGCCGGCCGCTCCCTCACGCGTTCTCCGGATGGCCTCCACCCGGGCGTTCCCGCACCGTAACGGGCGTCGCGTAAGGTGTGGCGGCATGGGAGAGCAGGCCGGGAATCCCGGCGGACCGGTACCGGTGAAGAAGCGGCTCGGCGTGATGGGCGGCACCTTCGACCCGATCCACCACGGACACCTGGTCGCCGCCAGTGAGGTGGCGAGCGCGTTCCGCCTCGACGAGGTGGTCTTCGTCCCGACCGGGCAGCCGTGGCAGAAGACCGACCGCGAGGTGACCCCGGCCGAGGACCGCTACCTGATGACGGTCATCGCCACCGCGGAGAACCCGCAGTTCTCGGTCAGCCGGATCGACATCGACCGCGAGGGCCCGACGTACACCGTCGACACCCTGCGCGACCTGCGCGCGCTCCACCCGGACGCGGACCTCTTCTTCATCACCGGCGCCGACGCGCTCGCGCAGATCCTCTCCTGGCGGGACTCGGAGGAGCTCTTCTCGCTCGCCCACTTCATCGGCTGCACCCGGCCGGGGCACACTCTTTCGGACGCCGGGCTTCCGGTGGGCGGGGTCTCCCTGGTGGAGGTCCCGGCGCTGGCCATCTCCTCCACGGACTGCCGCAACCGGGTCGCCAAGGGTGAACCGGTCTGGTACCTCGTCCCGGACGGCGTGGTCCGCTACATCGACAAGCGGGCGCTCTACGCGCCGCACCGGACCTGATCCCCGGAGGGGCCGACGGATGACCGATCGCAGGGGACAGCAGGACGACTGGTCCACCGGGCAGTACCAGCAGCAGTACCCGCCCGAGCAGCAGCAGGGCGGCTACGAGCAGCAGTACGACCAGTACGGGCAGCCGGTACCGCCGGCGCAGCCCCACGGGCAGGACCAGTACACCGCCTACCAGGGGCAGGGCCAGGACCAGTACCAGCAGCAGGCGTACCAGCCGTACGAGCAGCCGCAGCAGGGCGGCTACGGACAGCAGGGCGGCTACGAGCAGCAGCGGTACGACCAGTACGACCCGTACGGGCAGCCGGCGGCCGGCGGGCAGGCGTACCAGCAGCCCGGCGGCTACCAGGGCGGCTACCAGGGGCAGGGCCAGGACCAGTACCAGCAGCAGGCGTACCAGCCGTACGAGCAGCCGCAGCAGGGCGGCTACGGACAGCAGGGCGGCCACCAGCCGCAGCAGTTCGGGACCGGGCCGCAGCCGGTGGTCGCCGAGCCGGTGCCCGAGCAGGCCGCCCCGGCGCCGGCCCCGGTGCCGCCGCGCCCCCGCACGCCCCGGCCGACCCCCGCCGGGGCGGCGCCGGCCCGGCCCGCGGCGCCGTCCGAGCAGGTCGGCGGGAGCCGTGCGGCCAAGGCCGCCGGCGGTGCCGGGAAGACGCCCCGGGACGACTACGCCACCGGTGAGTTCACCTTCGTCGACGAGGAGGCGGAGGAGACCGAGGACGTCATCGACTGGCTGAAGTTCGCCGAGTCGCGCAGCGAGGTGCGCGCCGAGCGCCGCCGCAAGCTGCGCACCCGGCTGATCGGCGTCGGCGTGGTGCTGGCGCTCGCGGCGGCCGGCACCGGCGGCTACCTCTGGTTGACCGGCGGCAAGCAGACCGCGGCGACCGCCGCCGGCCCGCGCCAGGTCAACGTGGTGCACCTGCGTGACCTCCAGGGCAAGGTCTCCAGCGCGCTGCTGGTCAACGACGCCTCGGGACACAAGGGCACCGTGCTGCTGCTGCCGGACACGCTGCGGCTGCCCGGCCCGGGCGACCCGCCGGTCACCACCGTCGGCCAGGCGATGGACAGCATCGGTCCGTCCGCCACCCGGGACGGCCTGGCCACCGTGCTGGGCGCCCCGGTGGCCGGTACCTGGCGGCTCGACACGCCGTACCTGGAGCTGCTGGTCGCCCAGCTCGGCGGGGTCCGGGTGGACACCAACGCCGAGACGCACGAGGGCGGCAAGCCGGACGGCAAGCTGCTCTCCGCCGCGGGCAAGAACACCCTGCTGAGCGGGAAGGCGGCGGTCGCCTACGCCACCCTGCAGGCGTCCGGCGAGAACCGGGACGCCCAACTCGCCCGGTTCGGCCAGGTGATGGACGCGGTGATGCGGACCATGCCGGTCGAGTTCAAGGACGCCAAGGACGACGTGCACCGGATGAACGCGGTGCTCGACCCGTCGCTGCCGGAGGACGCCCTGGCCGGCGTGCTGGTCCAGCTCGCCCAGCAGGCGAAGGACGGCCACCTCGGGACCACCGTGCTGACCGTGAAGCCGGACGGCAGCCTGGACGAGGCCGGCGCCGGCCAGCAGGTCAAGGAGGTGCTGGGCGGCACGGTGAAGTCCGCCACCTCGGCCGACGCGCCGGCCCGGGTCTCGATCCAGGACGCCACCGGCAACGACCAGGCGGCCGGCGCCGCGCAGGTCCAGGTGGTGAACGCGGGCCTCACCTTCATCCCGGGCGGGGCGAAGGCGACGCCGCAGGCGACCAGTGAGATCCGCTACACCGACGACGCCCGGCAGGCCGCGGCGAAGTCGCTGGCGGTCAGCCTCAACCTGCCGGAGACGGCCGCGAAGAAGGTCACCGACGCGCAGAACGCCGACCTGGTGGTCGTCCTCGGCAAGGACTACCAGCCGCCGAAGGCGCAGTAGGCCCGCGCGGAGGACCGGGGCGGCCGGGTGGCGCGGGAAACGATTCCTGGGCCACCGGGGCGGCGTGAGATCCTGGAAGGCGATGCCCGGCCGAGTGCCGGGCATCGCCCCCAAGCCGCCGAGCCGGAAGAACATCGTGACCGCCACCGAGCACAGCCAGGAAATCATCAACGTCGCCGCCCAGGCGGCGGCCGACAAGCTGGCGCACAACATCATCGCGTTCGACGTCAGCGACGTGCTGTCGATCACCGACGCCTTCCTGATCGCCTCCGCGAACAACGACCGCCAGGTCAAGTCGATCGCCGAGGAGATCGAGGACAAGCTGCGCGAGCAGCTGGACATCAAGCCGGTGCGTCGGGAGGGCGAGCGCGACGGCCGTTGGATCCTGCTCGACTACCTGGACATCGTGGTGCACGTCCAGCACTCCGAGGAGCGCTCCTTCTACTCCCTGGACCGGCTCTGGAAGGACTGCCCCGAGCTGCCGCTGCCGGCCGACGCGCTGGCCTCCCGCAACCGTCCCGACGCGCACACCGACGAGGCCGGCAACGCCCTCGCCCCGGCCGAGGCCGCCCCGGCGGACAACTTCGGCGCCGAGGACTACAGCTGAGCCGCGAGGCGCGGGGCCCGCGCATCGTCTTCTGGCGGCACGGCCAGACGTCCTGGAACCTCGAATCGCGGTTCCAGGGCACCACGGACATCGAGCTGACCGGCCAGGGCGTCCTGCAGGCCCAGCGGGCGGCCCGGCTGCTCTCCGGCCTCCGTCCCGACCTGCTGGTCTCCTCGGACCTCCAGCGCGCCCGGCGCACCGCCGAGGAACTGGCCAGGGTCACCGGCCTGGACGTGCAGCACCACGAGGGGCTGCGCGAGACGTACGCCGGCTCCTGGCAGGGGCTCACCAACGCCGAGATCCGGGCCCGCTTCCCGGAGGAGTACGCGGCCTGGGCGCAGGGCGAGCCGATCCGGCGCGGCGGCGGCGAGCTGTCCACCGAGGTCGCCGACCGCTCGGTGCCGGTGGTGCTGGACGCCGTCGGCAAACTGCCGGAGGACGGCACCCTGGTGGTCGTCAGCCACGGCGGCACCATCCGCACCATGCTCGGACGGCTGCTCGGCCTGGAGCCGGCGCTCTGGGAGTGCTTCGGCGGCCTGTCCAACTGCTGCTGGTCCGTGCTGGGCCGGGGCGCGCGCGGCTGGCGTCTGCTGGAGCACAACGCGGGCACCCTCCCGCAGCCGGTGATCGGCGACGACACCTGAGCGGTGGCGACGGTGCCGATCGGGAACACCCGATCGGGAACGCCCGGCCGGTGACGGTCGGGCGGCGACGGCCGAGTGGTGACGGCCGAGTGGGGACGGTCGAGCGGTGACGTTCGGGTGGTGACGTTCGGGTGGGGACACCTGGGCGGCGACACCCGGCGGTGAGCCGCCGGGCGGTCTGCGGGGGCGGATTTCGCAGTTCCGGGCCTGACCAGTTAGAGTCTTCCTCGTTCGCACGGAAGAAACGCAGCCCGGAAGGGAAGCGCGAAATCCGGTGAGTGCGGGGCTGTAGCTCAGTTGGTAGAGCGCTTGCATGGCATGCAAGAGGTCCGGGGTTCAATTCCCCGTAGCTCCACTCCGCACCTGCGGTCCGCGAGGGCCGTGCGTGTCGCGGGGCTGTAGCTCAGTTGGTAGAGCGCTTGCATGGCATGCAAGAGGTCCGGGGTTCAATTCCCCGTAGCTCCACAGACCGGCGAAAAGGCCGCCACCCATCGGGTGGCGGCCTTCCGCGTTCCCGGGGCCCCCGTCGGCCGGGCGGCCCCGGGAACGGCCGGAGTCCGGCCGGCCGCTCAGGAGTGGCAGCTGTTGAGCCAGCCGCCGGGCGCCAGGGTGGCGAGCTCCTCGATCCGGACCCGGTCCTCCGGCCCCTCCGGGAGATAGACGACCACATAGGTCTCGGGCACCCCGGGCAGCGACAGGTACGAGGCGTTGAGCCGCAGCACCCCGACCTTCGGGTGCCGGAAGACCCGCAGCCAGGTCTGCGGCTGCGCCACCTCCTGCCGGGCCCAGAGGTCCCGGAACAGCTCGCTGCGCGCCGACAGCCCCTGCACGTGCTCCTCCCAGACCGGCTCGCCGACGTGCTTGCCGTACGCGGCCCGCAGCACCGCCACCATCCGCGGCAGCGCCTCCGCGCGGTTCAGGAACGGGTTGCAGCACGGCGGCATGAGGAGCGTGCACCAGATGCTGTTGAACCGCCCGCTGGGCGTGGCGGTCCGGTTCGTCCCGAACAGCGACTCGTACGACCGGTTGTACATCAGCACGTCGAACCGGGTGTTGGAGACCGCGGCCGGCAGCGGCGCGAGCGCGTCCAGGATGGCCTGGGTCGAGGGGTCGAGGACCGGCGGGTCGGCCTGCGTGCGCGGGCGCGCGGACAGCCCGGCGAGCCGGAACAGGTGCTCGCGCTCGGTGTCGTCCAGCCGCAGCGTCCGGGCCACCGCCGCCAGTACCTGCTCGCTGGCGTTGATCGGCCGCCCCTGCTCCAGCCAGGTGTACCAGGTGACGCCGACCCCGGAGAGCTGCGCCACCTCCTCCCGGCGCAGCCCCGGTGTCCGGCGGCGCAGCCCCGGCGGCAGGCCGACGTCCTCGGGGGAGACCCGGGCCCGGCAGGCCTTGAGGTAGCCGGCCAGCTCGGTGCGGCGGCGGTCCTGCCGGCGCGGCCCGGCGGTGGAGGCGGTGCGGTCGTCCAGGACGGTCATACCCGCCATCGTGCCGCAGGGCGGGCCGGCGAGACAGGTGCTGCCGGTACCAGGATCCGCAGGCTCTAACCACCAGTACCGGCCGCGCGGCACGCTGGGTCCATGACGGACCTTCAGATCCGGCCCGGTGCGGCCGGCGCCATCGCCCCCGGCCCGGCCGCCCGGCCCGGGCGGCTCCTCGCCCTCCTGCTCTGCGGCCAGTTCATGGCCATCCTGGACGTCTCCATCGTCAACGTCGCGGTGCCGACCGTCCGCACCGACCTGCACGCCTCCGGCGCGGCCCTCCAACTGGTCATCGCCGGCTACACCATCGCCTACGCGGTGCTGCTCATCACCGGCGCCCGGCTGGGCGCCCGGCACGGCTACGGCCGGCTGTTCCAGCTGGGCCTGGCCGTCTTCACCGCCGCCTCGCTGGCCTGTGGCCTCGCCCCGACCACCGGCTGGCTGATCGCCTTCCGGCTGCTCCAGGGCGCCGGCTCGGCCCTGATGGTGCCGCAGGTGATGAGCCTGCTGCAGCAGACCTTCACCGGCGCCGCCCGGACCAGGGCGCTCGGCCTCTACTCGGCGGTGCTGGCCGGGGGCATGGCGGTCGGCCAGGTGCTCGGCGGTGTCCTGGTCAGCGCCGACCTGTTCGGGACGGGCTGGCGCCCGGTCTTCCTGGTCAACGTGCCGATCGGGCTGGCGCTGCTGGTGGCCGGGGCCCGGCTGCTGCCGAAGCTGCCGGGCGACCGCGAGCGCGGCCTCGACCTCCCCGGCCTGGTGGTGCTCGGCGCGGCCCTCGGGCTGCTGGTGGTGCCCCTGGTGCTCGGCCACGAACTGGGCTGGCCCGGCTGGGGCTGGGCGATGCTCGCCGGCAGCGCGGCGCTGTTCGGCCTGTTCGTGGTGGTCGAGCGCCGGATCGCGCGGCGCGGCGGGCAACCGCTGATCTCCGGCCGGGTGCTGCGGGCGCCCGGACTGCGCCCGGCGGCGGGCGCGATCTTCATGATCATGGCCGCCTTCGCGGGCTTCCTGTTCGCCTTCGCCCTGCACCAGCAGTCCGGCCTCGGGCACAGCGCGCTGCGCGCCGGGCTCTGCTCGGCACCGGTGGCGATCGGCTTCGGGCTGTCCAGCCTGCACTGGCACCGGCTGCCCGCCCGGCTGCACGGCTTCCTGCCGCTGATCAGCGCCGCCCTGCTGGCCCCCGGCTACCTGCTGCTCGGGGTGCTGCTCGGCGGCGGCGCGGAGATCGGCCCCGCGGCCCTGCTGTTGATGACCGGGCTCGGCCTCGTCGCCGGCTGCTCGTACTCGCCGCTGTTCGCCCGGGCGCTGGGCGGTGTCGCCCCGGCGGACGCGGCGGACGCCAGCGGCGTGCTGGTGACGGTCGTCCAGCTCGGCCAGGTGGTCGGGGTCGCGGTGCTCGGCTCGGTCTTCCTCGGCGGGGTCGATCTGCCGGCCGTCGCCCCGGACTCCGGGCACGCCCTGCTGGTGACCACCGCCGCGATCGCGGGCCTCGTCGGCCTCGGCGCGGCGTTCGCCGCCCGCAGCCGTCCGACGGCCGGGTAGTACCTCCGGTAACGGATTCGTGGAGCACCCCTTCGACCGTGTAAAGTAGTCGATGTCGCCGAGGGAAACCGAAGGAAACCTCCGGTGACACCGCAGGTCAAGGGGCTGTAGCTCAGTTGGTAGAGCGCTTGCATGGCATGCAAGAGGTCCGGGGTTCAATTCCCCGTAGCTCCACAGAAGTCGAAGGCCGCCTCCCGTTCCGGGAGGCGGCCTTCGGCGTTTCCCGAGGCCGGTTCGGCCGGCCCCGGCGGTGCCCGCTCAGCTACGGCGGGCACCCCCCGGGGTTTTCCGGCCGGCCCGGCCGCCGGCCACGCGGGACCGCTACCGTCGTGCCATGGCCGATCTGGAGCGCAGACGCAACGAGGAGCTGGCCCGGATACTCCACCAGCTCGGCTGGAACCCGGAGCGGCTGGCCCGCGAGGTGAACCTGACCCTGCCGCCCGGCCTGGCGATCAGCTCCACCGCCCCGTACAAGTGGCGCGACCGGGGCATGGTCCCGCGCAGCCCGCACGACCAGACGGTCTGCGAGGTGCTCAGCCGCACGCTCGGCATCGCCGTCACCTACGAGCAGCTCTGGGGCCGGATGGGCGGCAACCGGGGGGCCAAGATCCTCTCGCCCCGGCTGCTCACCGACCCGTGGACGGCCGACACCGCCCAGACCGCGCTGCGCGAGGCGGCCACCGACGCCGGTCCGGTCCGGCTCACCGACCTGTTCCGCGGCGCCGACCTCGACCAGGCCGCCGCCCGGCTGGCCACCCCGCCGCCACCCGTCGGCGGCGGCGAGGGCGCGCTGCGGATCGACCCCGCGCTGGTCGGCGAACTCCGGCTCTCCTACCGGAGCAAGCTGCGGCTGGAACGGGCCTGCGGCGGCGGCCTGGTGCTCGGGCCGGCCCGGGCCGAGCTGGCCATGGTCGCCAAGCTGCTGGAACTCGGCGGATACGACGAGGAACTCGGCCGCGCGCTGTACGGCACCGCGAGCCGGCTGGCCCGGCTGGCCGGCTGGGCCGCGTACGACCTCGGCCACGAGGCGGCCGCCCAGCGGGCGTTCGTGGCCGCGCTGCGCGCCGCCCACCTCAGCGGGGACCCCCGGCTCGGGGTGGGGGTGGTCGGCTGCCTGGTGGTGCTGGCCACCCAGGGCGGGGGAGCGCGGGGGCTGGACGCCGTCACCGTCCTCGCCGGGGTGCTGGAGGCGGCCTGGGAGGCGCTCGGCCCGGCCGACCGGGCCCTGCAGCTCGGCCGGATGGCGCGTGCGTACGGGCGGCGGGGTGAGCCGGAGCAGGTCGCGGCGGCGGCCGGGCGGGCGTTCGCGGAGCTGGACGGGTGGGCGGGGCCCGCGGAGGGTGCGGGTGCGGGTTCCGGGGCCGGGGCCGGGGCCGGGGGTGCTGCGGGTGCGGGTGCGGGTTCCAGGGCCGGGGGCGCGGAGGTGGCGCAGGCCCGGGCGGACCTCGCGGGCATGGTGGGGGAGGGCTACCTCCTCCTCGGTGACCACCGCGACGCCCAGGCCCTGCTCGCCGGGGCGGTGGCCGGGCTCGGACCCGGCCGGGCCCGGGCCCGGGTGCTGCTGATGGTCCGGCTGGCGGACTCCCAGCGCCGTACCGGCCGCCTCCGGGAGGCCGCCGGCACGGCCGACCGGGCGCGCGCCCTGGCGGCCGGGATGCAGTCCGAGCGGGTCGCCCGCGCGCTGCGCGACTTCGACGCGGCCGCCCGGTCGGTATCTCCGGGAGAGGCCTGATCCCCTTGCGGTACCCTGAGCCCATGCGAACCGTGCGCCTGCTCCTTAGCCGGCCGCGCTGACCAGGACCGGCCGCGCCCCAGGGCGGGCGCCGGAGTCGGCGTGGCATCCCCTCCTGCGAGGGGCTTTTTTGTTTTCCGCCGCCTTTCGTGTCGCGCCCGGCCCTGTGCCCGGTTCGCCCACTGACATCGATGGAGCCTGAAGGACCATGAGCGAGACGACCCCTGCTTCCGGCGCGGCCGAGGCCGCGACCGAGCCGTTCCGGTACAGCGCCACCCTGGCGGCGGAGATCGAGTCCCGCTGGCAGGACATCTGGGAGAAGGAGGGCACGTTCAGCGCTCCCAACCCGGCCGGTGACCTGGCCGACCCGAGCGCCGGCGACGTCTCCGCGAAGCCGCACAGCTTCATCATGGACATGTTCCCGTACCCCTCCGGCGCGGGCCTGCACGTCGGCCACCCGCTGGGCTACATCGCCACCGACGTCTTCGCGCGCTACCAGCGGATGACCGGCCACAACGTGCTGCACACGCTGGGCTACGACGCGTTCGGCCTGCCCGCCGAGCAGTACGCGGTGCAGACCGGCACCCACCCGCGGGTCTCCACCGAGGCCAACATCGCCAACATGCGCCAGCAGTTGCGCCGGCTGGGCCTGGGCCACGACCCGCGCCGCTCGATCTCCACGATCGACCCGGAGTACTACCGCTGGACCCAGTGGATCTTCCTGCAGATCTTCAACTCCTGGTACGACAAGGAGGCCGGCCGGGCCCGCCCGATCAGCGAGCTGATCGCCGGCTTCGCGGACGGCTCGCGCGAGCTGCCGGGCGGCCGGGCGTGGTCGGAGCTGTCCGCCGCCGAGCGCGACGAACTGCTGGGCGAGTACCGGCTGGCCTACGCCAAGGAGGTGCCGGTCAACTGGTGCCCCGGGCTGGGTACCGTGCTGGCCAACGAGGAGGTCACCGCGGACGGCCGCTCCGAGCGCGGCAACTTCCCGGTGTTCAAGTCGAACCTGCGCCAGTGGATGATGCGGATCACCGCCTACTCGGACCGGCTGATCTCCGACCTGGACCTGCTGGACTGGCCCGAGGCCATCAAGCTGCAGCAGCGCAACTGGATCGGCCGCTCCGAGGGCGCCCGCGTCGACTTCGCGGCCCCCGGCGACCAGAAGATCACCGTCTTCACCACTCGCCCCGACACCCTGTTCGGCGCCACCTACATGGTGCTGGCCCCCGAGCACGGCCTGGTCGACCCGATCGTGCCCGCCGCCTGGCCCGCCGGCACCCGTGAGGAGTGGACCGGCGGCGCCGCCACTCCGGCCGAGGCCGTGGCCGCGTACCGCGCGACCGCCGCCGCGAAGTCCGACGTGGAGCGCCAGGTCGAGGCCAAGGTCAAGACCGGCGTCTTCACCGGTGCCTACGCGGTCAACCCGGTCAGCGGCGAGCCCGTCCCGGTCTTCATCGCCGACTACGTGCTGATGGGCTACGGCACCGGCGCCATCATGGCCGTCCCGGCCCACGACCACCGCGACTTCGCGTTCGCCCGCGCCTTCGCGCTGCCGATGCGCTGCGTCGTCAAGCCGACCGACGGCCGCGACGAGGACCCGCACACCTGGGACGACGCCTTCGACACCTACGACTCGGTGATCGTCAACTCGGCGCACACCGCCGACGACGTGGCCGCCGAGAACGGGATCTCGCTGGACGGTCTGAGCGTCGTCGACGCCAAGGCCGCCGTCACCGCCTGGCTGGCCGAGCGCGGCATCGGCGAGGGAACCGTCAACTACCGCCTGCGCGACTGGCTGTTCAGCCGCCAGCGGTACTGGGGCGAGCCCTTCCCGATCGTCTACGACGAGGACGGCGTGATGCACGCGCTGCCCGAGTCGATGCTGCCGGTCGAGGTCCCCCAGGTGGACGACTACTCGCCGCACACCTACGACCCGTTCGACTCGGCCTCCTCGCCGAAGACCCCGCTGTCGCGCAACGAGGCCTGGGTCAACGTCGAGCTGGACCTGGGCGACGGCCCGAAGCCGTACCGCCGCGAGACCAACACCATGCCCAACTGGGCCGGTTCGTGCTGGTACGAGCTGCGCTACATCGACCCGTCGAACGGCGAGCGGGTCGTCGACCCGGCCAACGAGCAGTACTGGCTGGGCCCGACGGCCGAGAAGCCGGGCGGCGGCGCCGACCTGTACGTCGGCGGGGCCGAGCACGCCGTGCTGCACCTGCTGTACGCGCGTTTCTGGCACAAGGTGCTGCACGACCTGGGCCACGTCTCCTCGGTCGAGCCGTTCCACAAGCTGTTCAACCAGGGCATGATCACCGCGGACGTCTACCGCGACGAGCGCGGCTTCCCGGTGCCCGCCGCCGAGGTCGAGGAGCGCGACGGCGCGTACTCCTGGGCGGGCGAGCCGGTCAAGCGCGAGGCCGGCAAGATGGGCAAGTCCCTGAAGAACGCCGTCTCCCCGGACGAGATCGCCGACGAGTACGGCGCCGACACGCTGCGTCTGTACGAGATGTCGATGGGCCCGCTGGACGTCTCCCGCCCGTGGGACACCCGCGCGGTGGTCGGCTCGTACCGCTTCCTGCAGCGGCTGTGGCGCAACGTCGTCTCGGAGGCGACCGGTGAGCTGGTCGTCACGGACGAGACGCCGGACGAGGCGACCCTGCGGGCGCTGCACAAGGCCATCGACGGCATTCGCGGCGACATGGCCGCGCTGCGCTTCAACACGGCCGTGGCCAAGGCGATCGAGCTGAACAACTTCCTGGTGAAGCGCGGCTCCACGCCGCGACCGGTCGCCGAGCAGCTGGTCCTGCTGGTCGCCCCGCTGGCCCCGCACATCGCGGAGGAGCTGTGGCGCCGGCTGGGCAACGGCGAGTCGCTGGCCCACACCGACTACCCCGTGGCCGACCCGGCGTACGTGGTGGACGAGGCGGTCACCTGCGTCGTGCAGATCAAGGGCAAGGTCAAGGCCCGGCTGGAGGTCGCGCCGTCGATCTCCGACGCCGAGCTGGAGGCGTTGGCGCTGGCCGATCCGGCCGTCGTCGCGGCGATCGGGGACGCGCCGGTGCGCAAGGTGATCGCGCGGGCGCCGAAACTGGTGAACATCGTCACTGGCTGACGGCCGGCCGGCGGTTGTTTCTGCTGACCGTTTCTGGCGGTCGTTTCCGTCGGCCGTTTCTGCCGGCCGGGGCGGGTGTCCTTCGGGGCGCCCGCCCTTCGGCGTTCCTCGATGCCGTGTGGTGGCTGTCGGTGGCTTCCGGTGGCTGTCGGTGGTTGGTTGCCGCCGGCTGTTGGGCGCCGGGTGTGCCGGGAGCGCGGGGTGTGCCGGGTGTGCCGGCGGCGGGCTGGACGTGGCGGGTGCGCCGGAGGTGATCGCGGGGTCGGGCCCTCGTCGGGGACATCCCCCATCTGTCCCTGATCTCCGCGGCCCGGGCCCGTTCGGCCCGCCCCCGACGCCGGTCGGGGGGCTACCGTGGAACCCTCGGTGGGCCGGCCCGCGTTGGGCTCGGTGGGGGCCGGTTCGGCTGACGGAAGGTGGCTCGTGATGGAAGCGCTCGGCGTGTTGGTCGGCCTGGCCCTGCTCCTCGGGCTCGTGGTGGCGGTACTGGCGGTGGTCGGGACGGTCAAGGCGGCGAGGGCGATCGCCACGAAGGTGGAGCGGCACGAGGCCAATGCCCGTCGGGCGGTCGAGAACGTGACACTCAAGGCGAAGACCTACACCAAGCCCGGCCCGCAGGGCCGGATCTCGGCCGTCCGGCTGGAGCTGCGGACCTCCCTGGACGGCACGCGCCAGGTCCTGGAGAGCGGACTGGTCCAGGACGGCCAGCTCGGCGAGGCACTCGCCCTGCTACGGCGGCTGGACACCCACGCGGCGGAGCTGGACGGTGAGCTGCGGCTCCTGGAGCGCGAGCCCGACCCGGGCCGGATCGCGGCCAAGCTGCCCGAGCTGCGGGAGCGGGCGGACCGGATCACCCACTCCGCCGAGACCATGCGCTGGGCCGCCCAGGACCGGATGCACCGCTTCGCCGCCGACGAGCTGAGCCGGCTCAGCCAGGAGTGCGAGAGCGAGGCGGGCGCGCTGCGGCACTGGGACACCTCGGGTGGCGGGACGGGCTCCGCTGCCGCCGCACCCGGGACCGGTGCGTCCTCCGGTGCGTCCTCCGGCCCGGGCACGGCCGGCGGGGAGGCGCCGCGGCGGGCGGGGCTGACCGACGGGAAGGGCGCGCGGCCGAGTGCCGAGGAACTGCTGGGGCTGACCGATCCGCTGACGCGGCTGGCGGACCGGCTGCGGAAGCCGTCGGCCGGGCCGACGGCCGGCTGACCGCCGTCCTTCCGCGGTCCGTCCGGTTCGCCGGCTGTCCGGTTCGTCGGCTGTCCCGCGCCGCTCGCTGTGCGCCGGTCGTCGTCGGGGCTCCCACTGCCTCGCACGCGGCTCCGCGGGACTGCCCCGCACGTGGCGTACGGCCCGGCCGCGGGGGCTGAGGGGTCGGTGGCGTGGGCCCGGGGCCGACCCGGTCGGGGCGCTGTCATCCGGGCCGGGCGCGGAGTAACCTCCGCCTCATGCCCGCCGACCTCGCACTTGTCACCGACTCCACGGCCTACCTGCCCCAGCAGGCCGTCGACCGCCACGAGATCGCGGTGGTCCCGCTGAGCGTCGCGGTCGGTGACACGGTCCTCGCCGAGGGCGTGGAGATCTCGCCCAAGGACGTCGCCGAGGCGCTGCGCGGCAAGCAGCGGGTCACCACCTCCCGGCCGAGTCCCGAGGCCTTCGCCGCCGCCTACCGGGCCGCTGCCGAGGCGGGTGCGAAGGGGATCGTCTCGGTGCACATCTCCGGCGAGCTGTCCGGGACGGCGGAGGCGGCCCGGCTGGCGGCCGGCGAGGCGCCCGTCCCGGTGCGGGTGGTGGACAGCCGGCTGGTCGGGATGGCCCTCGGGTACGGCGTCCTGGCGGCCGCTGAGGCGATCGCGGCCGGGCGGGAGCTGGACGAGGTGACCGCGGCCGTCGTCCGGCGCACTGCGGTGACCAGCGGGTTCTTCTACGTGGACACCCTTGAGTACCTGCGCCGGGGCGGCCGGATCGGGGCTGCCCGGGCGCTGCTCGGGTCGGCGCTGGCGGTGAAGCCGCTGCTGCACCTGGCCGGCGGGCGCATCGAGCCGCTGGAGAAGGTCCGGACGGCGTCCCGGGCGATCGCGCGGCTGGAGGAGATCGCGGTCGAGCGGGCGGGGGAGCGCGAGGTCGACATCGCCGTCCACCACCTGGCGGCGGAGGAGCGGGCCGAGCCGCTCGCGGAGCGCCTGCGGGGGCGAATCCCCGGGCTGCGGGACCTGTATGTGGGCGAGGTGGGGGCGGTGATCGGCGCGCATGTCGGACCGGGGCTGCTGGCCGTGGTGGTCTCGCCGCGCTGAAGGGGGTGGCCGGGGGTGGATTCCGGCCCCGGGGTGGGGGTGGGGCGCGAGTGCCGCGACAGCCCTCGTCGGACGGATAGTCAACTCTGACCAGCGCTGTTCACTCGTTCGAGCGACTCGATTTATCCACAACCCCGCAGTTTTCCACAGGGGTTCGCTTATTATCCCGCAGTCGCTGGACGGCTCCTAGCGTGCTCCGCATGACGAGCATGAGCATCGGCGCGGTGAAGCGCCAGAGGGTCGGTGAGGCCGCGCGATGGCGGCTGGCGGCGTTGCTGCCGGCGGCCGAGGAGGCAGCCGGGGGAGCGGCCGACGCGGCCGAGCCGTCGGCCACCGGGCCGCCGCCGGGAGGCGTGTCCGTCGGTGACCTGCCGGGTGACCTGACGCTCGGCGTGCCGGGCGGCATGGCAGGTGACCTGGCAGGTGGCGCGGGAGGCGGCGCGGGCGGTGGCCGGCCGGGCGGTGCGCTCGGCACGATGGGGCCCGATGGTGTGCCGCCCGACGGGATCGGGTCTGCCGGACCGGCCCGAGCGCGATGGCGCTTCGGCACCTCGGTGCTGCTCGACCGGCGGGCCGTGCTGGGGCTGGTCGTCCTGCTGCTGCTCACCGTCGGCTACGGCCTGCAGCACTTCTGGCTGGCGCGGCCCCAACCGGTCGCGGTGCCGGCGGTCGCGGTCGGCTCGGTGGAACCGGGGGAGGCGGCTCGGGGACAGCCGGCTCCGGGGCAGGAGGCTCCGGGTCCACCGGAGGCCGGCCCGGGTAGTGCCCCGCCCGTCCTCGATGACGCCGGCGCGCGCACCGTCGTGGTGGTCGACGTCGGGGGCCGGGTGCACAGCCCCGGTGTCCACGCGCTGCCCAGCGGATCCCGGGTGGCGGACGCGCTGCGCGTCGCCGGCGGCCCGCTGCCCGAGACGGAGACCAAGAGCCTCAACCTGGCCCGGGTGCTGACGGACGGTGAGCAGATCCTCGTCGGCGAGCCGGGCCCGGCGCCGGCCGCCGGTGGCGCCGGCGGGCCGGTCGGGGCCGGGGCCACCGGGCCGAGGCCACCGGTCAGTCTGAACCACGCCACCCTCGAACAGCTCGACACGCTCCCGGGCGTCGGTCCGACGCTCGCGCAGCGCATCATCGCCTTCCGCGCATCGCACGGATCGTTCCGCTCACTCGACCAGCTCCGGCAGGTCAGCGGCATCGGCGAACGCACCTACGCGGAGATCAGGCCGATGCTCACCCTCTGATCCGCCCACCACGCCCGTGTCCGCCCTGCCGGCCCACGCGTCGGCCCTGCCTGCCTGCCTGCCTGCCTGCCCACCTCCTCCTCGGCCTGCCGCCGTCCCGTGCCCGTTCGACGCGCGCAGCCGTCCGACCCGTCCACCGCTCCCCGGAAGGGAGGTACCGTCATCGCCGCCACCGCCAAGGCCAACACCGCCGACAACACCGCCGCCGCCATCGCCGCGAGGCCCGCCTCCACGGCGGCGGTGCCTCGTCGGCCGGCCGGCGACCTGCGCCTTCTCCTCCCCGCCGTCGCGGCGTGGGCGGTCACGGCGGCTGTCCTCGGGCTGGGTCCCGGCCACGGTCTCCTGCTGTCGTCGGCCGCCGTCGCGGCCGTCCTGTCCGCCGTCCTCCTGCTCGTCCGCCCGGGAGCGCGGAGCCGTCGTGGCGCCGCCGTGACCCTGTCCGCCGTGCTGCTCACCGGTGCGGCGGCCACCGCCGCGACCCTGCTGCACACCGCCGACCTCCACCGGGGCCCACTGCCCGGGCTGGCCCGTGGCGCAGCCCCCGCGCCGGAGGTGGGCGTCGAACTGACCGTCACCGGCGACCCGAGGGCCCACACCTCCCGCACCCGGGGGACGGCTGCCGGGCAGGGCATCCTCACCGTCGACGCGGTGGCCGACCAGGTCACCGTTCCGGCGGGCGCCGGTGCGGGAGACGCCGCCCCGGCCGGCGGCGCGGGCGGCACGGAGTCGTCGGGCGCCGTGACGACCAGGACGCGGACACCGGTGACGGTGCTGGTGCGAGGGCCGGACATCGCCGGGTGGCAAAAGCTGCTCCCGTCGGCCCGCGTCGCCGTCACTGCCGATGTCCGTCCGGCGGGGGAGGGGCACGGCGACGAGTCGGCCGCGCTGCTGATCGCGCACGGGCCGCCGCAGGAGCTCGCACCGCCCAGCCTGCCGCAGCGGGTCGCCGGCCGCTTGCGGGCGGGCCTGCGGGCGGCCGCCGACGATCTCCCGCCGGACGCGCGTGGACTGCTTCCGGCCCTGGTGGTCGGGGACACCTCCCGCCTGTCCGGGGACCTCCTGGACGCCTTCCGGGCCACCGACATGGCGCACCTGGTCGCGGTCAGCGGGGCCAACCTCGCGATCGTCCTGGGCGTTCTGCTCGGAGCCCCCGGCCGGGCCGGCACCCCCGAACGGGGAGGCCTGGCAGCCTTGCTCGGGATTCCGCTGCGCACCACCGCGCTGATCGGCACCGTCGTCACGCTGGCCTTCGTCACCGTCTGCCGACCCGAGCCCAGCGTGTTGCGGGCCGCCGGTACGGGGTTGATCGGGCTGCTCGCGCTCGCCACCGGTCGGCCCCGGCAGGCGGTGCCCGCCCTGGCCGGCACCGCGTTGGTCCTGGTGCTCCTCGATCCCTATCTCGCGCGGTCGTTCGGCTTCCTCCTGTCGGTGCTCGCCACCTCCGGTCTGCTGGTGCTCGGCCCGCACTGGGCGCTGCGTCTGCGGGCGCGGGGCTGGCCGGCCCACCTGGCGGGCGCCGTCGCGGCGACGGCCGCGGCCCAGGCGCTCTGCGCGCCCGTGACGGTGGTGCTGTCCGGACACATCAGCCTGGTCGCCGTCCCCTGCAATCTGTTGGCCGAGCTGGCGGTGGCCCCGGCGACCTTGCTCGGTTTCACGGTGCTCGTCCTGGAGCCGCTCTCGCCGGGTCCGGCCCGGCTGCTCGCGGAGCCCGCCGGGATCCCGGTGGGCTGGCTGGCGGCGGTGGCCCGGTACGGGGCGGAGTTGCCGGGCGCTCAGATCTCCTGGCCCGGAGGGCTGCTCGGCACGGTGACGCTGGCCCTGGCCACCGTGGCGATGTGCTGGACGGTGCCCCTTCTGCTGCCCCGGCCCGACCTGGCGAACGGCCGCCGTACTCCGGCCGGTTGGATCCGCCCGGTGGTCGCGGGCCTTCTCCTGCTCGCCCTGCTGGCCGTACTGGTGCGGCCGCCGCTGCTCACCCGGCTCGCGACCGGCTGGCCACCGCCGGGGTGGCGGCTGGTCATGTGTGACGTGGGGCAGGGCGACATGGTGGTGCTGCCGATGGCCTCGGACGGGGGCGCGGTCGCGGACAGCGCGCTGGTGGTCGACGCGGGGCCGGATCCGCAGGCGGCTGACCGCTGTCTGCGCGATCTCGGGATCACCCGGGTCCCGCTCCTGCTGCTGACGCACTTCCACGCCGATCACGTGGAGGGTGTGCCGGGAGTGCTGCGAGGCCGTGCCGTCGGGGCGATCGAGGGGACGAGCGTGAACGACCCTCCGGGCGAGGCGGCCCGGGTGTCCGGGTGGGCGGCGGCCGCCGGGGTTCCGCTGTTGCGGGCCCGGCGGGGTGAACAGCGTTCGGCCGGGCCGGGGTTGTCCTGGCAGGTGGTCTGGCCGGAGGCGGAACTACCGGCGGAGGCGTCCGGCGCCAACAACGCCAGTGTCGCGCTCCTGGCGACCCTGGCGGGCGGGGTGCGGGTGGCTCTGCTGGGTGATCTCGAACCGCCGGCACAGTCGGCATTGCTGGGGAGATGGGGAGGCGGCGTGACGGTGGACGTTCTGAAGGTGGCTCATCACGGATCGGCGCACCAGGACTGGGCCCTGACCGCGGCGTTGCGCCCTCGGTTGGCCTTGGTCTCCTGCGGTGAGGGTAATCCGTACGGTCATCCGTCGGTGAGGACGCTCGATCATCTGCGTTCGCTCGGTGCCACGGTGCTGCGCACGGACCGTGCGGGAGACATCGCCGTGCTGGGCGACAGCCCGGCACACCTCGCCGCGGCCGTCCGTCCGCGCGGGTCCCACCTCGGGTACGCGCCGGGCGCTTCCCGCGACCTCCACGCCGCGGGCGGGCCGCGCGGCCCGCCCGTGTGACGCTCCTCCGCCCGCTCGTCCCTCCCCACCGGGAGGAGGGTGGTGGGGAGGGAGGGCGAGGGGGCGGGGGCGGGGGCGGGGGCCCGAAGAAGCGCGCCGGCCCGGGTAGTGCCCGGGCCGGCGCGACCACCGCCCGGGCCCGGTGTTCCTGGCGGGGGTCGAACGGGCCCGTCTCCGGCGTGGGAAGTCGGCCCGTCCGACTTCCCACGCCAGGGGCCGTGCCGCGCGGCCCTCGGGGGGACGTCGGGGAGGCGTCGGAGGATCAGCCCTCCTCGCGCCAGCCCTCGTGCTCGGCGGCGATGGCGTCGAGTGCGCGCAGCAGGCCGGAGGTCCAGCCGTCCTCCGGAGGTTCCACGACCACCAGCCATTGGGCGTCCTCGGCGTCGTCCTCGCCGGCGAGGGCGTCCCGGACGATTTCGAGTTCGCCGAGGTCGGGATGGTTGGCGCTGAGCTCCTCCGTGGCGTCCTCGGCGGCGTCACGGTCGGGCAGGACGAGGAACTGCCGGGCGTTCGGGTCGAAGGCGTCCGGCTGGTCGATGTCGAGGTCTTCGGTCACCGGCCCATTGTCCAGGGAGCGGCCGCGTGTCCCCGCACGCCCCCTCCGGTCGATCACCACCCCCCGGCGGCACCCGCCCCCGCCTCCGTCCGGCCCCCTCACCCCGGTGCGCTCCCGGCCGGGCGGGAGTGTCCGCGCCCCGTGGGATGCTGGTAGGCGATGGCCAGGAAGAGTGCACCCGACGACCTGCTCGCCCCGCTGACCCTCGCGGTCGGCCAGGAGGAGCTGCTGCTCGACCGCGCGGTCGCCCAGGTGGTGGCGGCGGCGAGGGCGGCGGACCCGGACACCGATGTGCGGGACCTCCCTCCCGGCACTCTGCAGCCCGGCAGCCTCGCCGAGCTGACGACGCCCTCGCTGTTCGCCGAGCGCAAGGTCATCGTGGTCAGGGCGGCTCAGGACCTCTCCGCCGAGTCCGTCAAGGAGCTGAAGGCGTACATCGAGGCACCGGCCGAGGAAGTGATCGTGGTGCTGGCGCACGCGGGCGGCGCCAAGGGCAAGGGCCTGCTGGACGCCGGGCGGAAGGCCGGCGGCCGGGAGGTCGCGTGCGCGAAGCTGGCGAAGGCGTCGGACCGGCTGGCCTTCGTCCGGGGCGAGTTCCGGACGCTCGGGCGGTCGGCCACCCCGGAGGCGTGCCAGACGCTGCTCGACGCGCTCGGCAGTGACCTTCGCGAGCTGGCGGCCGCGTGCAGCCAGCTCACCTCGGACGTCGAGGGCACCATCGACGAGACGGTGGTGGCCCGCTACTACAGTGGCCGGGCCGAGGCCACCGGCTTCGAGGTGGCGGACCTCGCGGTCACCGGCCGGGCCGCCGAGGCCTTGGAGCGGCTGCGCTGGGCGCTCGCCGTGGGGCAGCCCCCGACCGGTATCACGTACGCGCTGGCCTCCGGGGTCCGCAGCATCGGCCGGCTGGCGACCACCGGGCGGAACATGCGCCCGGCCGACCTGGCGCGTGAGCTGGGGATGCCGCCGTGGAAGGTCGAGCGGGTCCGCCAGCAGATGCGCGGGTGGACGGGCGACGGCGTGGCCGTGGCCCTGACGGCGATCGCGCAGGCGGACGCCGCCGTCAAGGGCGGCTCCGACGACCCCGCGTTCGCGCTGGAGCGGGCCGTGGTGGCCGTCGCCAGGGCCGCCCGGGCCGGCTCCGGGGCCCGCTCCTACTGAGCCGCGCCCGAACCTGCGGCCCGAACCTGCGGCGCGAACCTGCGGCGCGAACCCGCCGGCCCGCACCCTGCCGGTCCGCACCCGTCGCGGCCCCGGCCGCTACGGGCCGCCGATCGCCTTGAGGATGTCCCGGGTGTCGTCGAGCATCGCCCGGCGGACGGTCTCGCGGTCCAGCGTGGTGTTCTTGCCGACCTGGTAGTTGTCCGTCCAGAACAGGGAGTACGTCATCCCGCCGTCCCGGACCTGCAGGTAGTAGTTGATGTCGTGGAAGGTCTTGTCGGAGCTGGTCGGCTCGTCGCCGTAGGCGAAGTAGGCCTCCTGGCCGAGGTCCGGCACCTCGGTGATCTCGTAGCTCTGCTGCGCGAAGTAGCCCCGGGTGGCGGTGAACTCGGGCCTGGAGTCGACGGCCCTGTGCAGTTCGGCGCGGATGTCGAGGGTGGCGTAGTCCGCGACGTCGCTCCCACTGACCGCCCGCTTGACCAGCGCGTAGCACCGCATGATGTCCATGGCATCGGACCGGCCGGTGTGCTGCAGCGGGTAGTTGTCGACCATGCGGTACTTCTGGTTGAACGCGGTGAGCTTGCCCGCCTCGCAGAGCTTGTCGACGGCGTGGTAGCCGTGGAGGCTCTGCGCGGGGGAGCCGCTGCCGTGGACGAGCCGCGGCACCAGGGCCACGGCGCCGGACCAGGCCGCCGAGGCCATGATGGCGCCGACGAACGCCCAGACGGCGTTGCGGCGCAGATTGCCGTCCTTCCTGGCCGTCCCACCCGGGCCGGCGGCCCTACCCTGCCGGCCCGGATCCCCGGACCGGGTGGGGAGCGTGTCGGGTGCGGGAGGCATGCCGGGTGAGGGGGGCAGTCCGGGCGGAGGCCCGAAGCCCGGGTTCGAGCCGGACGGTGGCGGTTGCTGCGGCGGAAGACCGCCGAACCCCGGCCCGCCGGCCGGTGGCGGTGGTGGCGTCGCCATAGGTGCCCCCCTGAGCGTCGACGAAGGTGCCGGCCGCGAACGGACCTCCCGGAGCGGTGGTCCCGAAGGGGGACGTGCCGCCGCGGGACCGGGTGCCGTGCGCGTGCTCCCCGAACTGCCGTGACCGACCATAGCGGCCGGAGCACAGAACGCGACAGGAGTCGCAGCCGCCGTCGCGGCACGGGCGAGCCGGGGTGCCGGAGCGGGGTGCCGGACCGGGCGGCAGGGGAGAGCGGCGTGTCTGCGACAGCGGCGTTGCCCCGGCGGTCGGCGGCGGCACGAACCCGCACGCGGCACGAACCCCGCACGCGGCCACAAACGCCGACTGCCCGCCCGGTGGGGACCGGGCGGGCAGTCGGGGAAGCGCCTACGATCGGGCACTCCCGGCAATGCTCTGTGCACCGCACCCGCGTGGCGAACGCAGGCCGCGTGCGGTGCGAGTCTTGAACTCGCGCCTCAGGAGTCCGGGTAGAGGGCCGGTTCGCCCTGGGGCGCTCGGGGCCGTGGGCCCCGGCGGAGTCAGGCCTGGACGGCGTTGACGCGCTTGGTGATGGCCGACTTCTTGTTGGCGGCCTGGTTGGCGTGGATGACGCCCTTGCTCACGGCCTTGTCCAGCGCCTTGGAGGCGGCGCGGGCCAGCACGATGGCCTTCTCGGTCTCACCGGCGGCAGCGGCCTCGCGGGCCTTGCGCACGGCGGTCTTCAGCGAGGACTTGACGGCCTTGTTGCGCAGGCGCGCCTTCTCGTTGGTCTTGTTGCGCTTGATCTGGGACTTGATGTTCGCCACGAAGGAGCCTCAGTCTTGTCAGTAAACGGTTCTGGGGTCCCCCCGGCCAGAGGCTGGGGGAGTTCTGCACCGCGCGGCCGCCGGGCAAGCTGAGAGGGCATGCCGAGGCCAGGTACAGCGCCCCAGGCTACCAGGGGGCATCCACCCGCCCAAACCGGCCGGGTGCGGCTCAGGCGTGGAGCAGCGGCTCGCCGTAGTGCTCCACCTCGGGGAACGGCTGGTAGAAGCGGTGCAGCAGCTCGCGCCACCGCTGGTACTCGGCGGAGCGGCGGAACCCCTCCGTGTGGTCCTCCAGCGTCTCCCACTCCACCTGGAGCAGGAACCTGGCGCCGCGGCCCTCGTCGAGGCAGCGGCGCAGGCTGAGGGAGCGGAAGCCGGACTGGACCGTGATCAGCGGCCTGGCCTCCGTGAAGGCGGTGAGGAACGCGTCCTCCTGGCCGGGGACGACATCGAGGAGGGCGCTTTCCAGGATCATGGGAGCCATCCTGCCCGGCGGGGGCCACCGCGGGAAGAAGCGGCCGAAGAAGCGACGGAAGCAGTGGCCGAAGAAGCGGCGCAGGAGCCCCCGGAGCGGCCCCGGCGGAACCGAACGGCGGCGACCACCGCGCTCGTGGGAGGATGGGAAGAACTATTTCGATCGGACGACTGTCCGGTCTCCGGGAAACCGGTCAGTGATGACCCGGACGCCCCCGGCCCCCGGACCAACGGAGAATCGGACCAAGGTGCCCGCGACCCCCAGCAATGTGCCAGAGCCCAGCCGTACCGACCCGGCGCTGATCCGCAACTTCTGCATCATCGCCCACATCGACCACGGCAAGTCGACGCTCGCCGACCGGATGCTGCAGATCACCGGGGTCGTCGACCCCCGGCAGATGCGCGCCCAGTACCTCGACCGGATGGACATCGAGCGCGAGCGCGGCATCACGATCAAGTCGCAGGCGGTCCGCCTCCCGTGGGCGCCGAAGACCGGACCGGACGTCGGCACGACGCACATCCTCAACATGATCGACACCCCGGGCCACGTGGACTTCACCTACGAGGTGTCCCGTTCGCTCGCCGCCTGCGAGGGCACCATCCTCGTGGTGGACGCCGCCCAGGGCATCGAGGCGCAGACCCTCGCCAACCTGTACCTGGCGCTGGAGAACGACCTCACGATCATCCCGGTGCTCAACAAGATCGACCTGCCGGCCGCCCAGCCGGAGAAGTACGCCGCCGAGCTCGCCCACATCATCGGGTGCGACCCGGAGGACGTCCTCAAGGTCAGCGCCAAGAGCGGTCTCGGTGTGCCGGAGCTGCTCGACCACGTGGTCGAGAAGATCCCGGCGCCGGTCGGCGTCAAGGACGCCCCGGCCCGCGCGATGATCTTCGACTCGGTGTACGACTCCTACCGCGGCGTGGTCACCTACGTCCGTGTCGTCGACGGTCAGCTCACCAAGCGTGAGCGGATCGCGATGATGTCGACCGGTGCGACGCACGAGCTGCTGGAGATCGGTGTCATCTCCCCGGAGCCGAAGGTCGCCGACGGCCTGGGCGTCGGCGAGGTCGGCTACATCATCACCGGTGTGAAGGACGTTCGGCAGTCCAAGGTCGGTGACACCATCACCTCGATGCACAAGGGCGCGACCGAGGCGCTGGGCGGCTACAAGGACCCGCGTCCGATGGTGTTCTCCGGCCTCTACCCGCTGGACGGCTCGGACTACCCGCTGCTGCGCGACGCCCTCGACAAGCTGCGGCTGAACGACGCCGCGCTGGTCTACGAGCCGGAGACCTCGGTCGCGCTCGGCTTCGGCTACCGCTGTGGCTTCCTGGGCCTGCTGCACCTGGAGATCATCCGGGAGCGCCTGGAGCGCGAGTTCAACCTCGACCTGATCTCCACCGCCCCGAACGTGGTCTACCGCGTGGTGATGGAGGACGGCACCGAGCACACCGTCACCAACCCGAGCGAGTTCCCGACCGGCAAGATCGCCGAGGTGCACGAGCCGGTCGTGCGCGGCACCATCCTGGCGCCGAACGAGTTCGTCGGCGCGATCATGGAGCTGTGCCAGTCCCGCCGCGGCAACCTCCAGGGCATGGACTACCTCTCCGAGGACCGTGTCGAGCTGCGCTACACCCTGCCGCTCGCGGAGATCGTCTTCGACTTCTTCGACCACCTGAAGTCGAAGACCCGCGGCTACGGCTCCTTCGACTACGAGCCGATCGGTGAGCAGACGGCCGACCTGGTGAAGGTCGACATCCTGCTGCACGGTGACGCGGTGGACGCGTTCTCCGCGATCGTGCACAAGGACAAGGCGTACAACTACGGCGTGATGATGGCCGGCAAGCTGCAGAAGCTGATCCCGCGCCAGCAGTTCGAGGTGCCGATCCAGGCGGCCATCGGCTCCCGGGTGATCGCCCGTGAGACGGTCCGCGCGATCCGCAAGGACGTTCTCGCCAAGTGCTACGGCGGTGACATCTCGCGTAAGCGCAAGCTGCTGGAGAAGCAGAAGGAAGGCAAGAAGCGGATGAAGATGGTCGGCCGCGTGGAGGTCCCGCAGGAGGCCTTCATCGCCGCGCTGTCCACCGACGCCGAGGCGCCGAAGGAAAAGAAGTAGCCGCCGGCGCGAGCTGAGCGGGGCCGACGGGCCCGGGGCGAGTAGTCGCCCCGGGCCCGTCGGCGTCTCAACGCAGTGACCAGATCACGCCGTTGACGATGGCGGCCTTGATCAACCGCCCGGTCCGGCCGGTCAGGATCGAGGGCCGCATCGAATCGTCGCCGTGGATCAGCTGGACCAGGGCGTCCCGGCGGCCGAGGCTCAGGCACTGCAGGTTGTAGCGGAACGCGAAGGGCTTGTCGGTGCGCCCGGTGAGCACCTTGCCGACGTAGCCGCCCATCGGCAGGGCGGTGGCGCACCCCATCCGCAGGGTGCCGGTGCCGGGGACGGTCACCGCGGCGGCGTCGCCGATGATGTACACCTCCGGGTGCGAGACCGAGCGCAGGTGGTCGTCGACCAGCGCCCGGCCGGCCGGATCGACGGTCAGGCCGGCCTCGGCCGCCAGCGGGTGCGGCTCCATGGCGGCGGCCCAGACCACCACGTCGGCGGGGATCCGGCCGCCGCTGGTGTGCAGGCCCCCGGTGTCGACCTCGGTCACGGTGCTCCGCTCGTGCACCTCGATCCCGAGCCGGGCCATGACCGCGCGGACGTGGCCCCGGCCCCGGGCCGAGAACCAGCCGCCGACCTGGCCGGCGGCGACGATCCGCACCCGCCACCCGGGGTGGGCCTCGGCGATCTCGGTGGCCAGCTCGATGCCGGTGGCGCCGCCGCCGACCACGGCGACGGTGCCGGGGCGGTCGGCGGTGCGCAGCCGCTCGCCCAGTTCGGCGGCCCGCTCGGCGGGGTAGGCGTGCCGCTCGGCGCCGGGGACGGCGTGCCAGGCGGTGCGGCTGCCGAGGGCGTAGACCAGGGTGTCGTACGCGACGGCCTCGCCGGTGTCCAGGAACACCTTGCGGGCGGCGGGGTCCAGGCCGGTGGCGCGGGCCCGGACGTGCCGCACACCGCGGCCGCGGGTGACCTCGGCCAGGGTGGGCCGGTGCTCGGGGTGGCCGGCGGCGGTCTCGTGCTGGCGGACGCGGTGCAGGAAGCGGGTCTCCGGCGCGATCAGGGTCACCCGGTGGCGCCGGCCCGCCCGGGTCGCCGCGCTCAGCCCCGCGTAGCCGGCGCCCAGTACGACGATCTGCTTCTCGGTCATGTCGTCCGCCTCCTTCGGAGCGCCCTCTCGAAGCGCTCGGTCGACCACGCGCTCGGTGCGTGTCCGGGAAGGGGACGACGTGGCGGGTCAGGCTGTGACAGTGAGCCCGCTCACAGGCCCGGACGCGGCGGGCCTGGTCACCCGCTCACAGGCCCGGACGCGGCGGGCCTGGTCACCCGGGTCAGCTTCTCGGGGTTGACCACCACGTAGGCCTCGGTGATCCGGCCGTCGGCGACGGTGAACGCCAGCACGCCGCCGACCGCGCCCTCGGCGTCGAGCCAGAGCAGGCCGGGTTCGTCGTTGACCGTCGCCGGCTCGATCTCCATGTCCGGGGTGAACCACTTCGCGACCAGGCCGGCCACCAGGCGGGAGACCTTGTCGGCGCCGTACACCGGGCGGGCGCCGGCGGAGACGACGCCACCGCCGTCGGAGTGCCAGACCACGTCCGGGTCGAGCACGGCCAGCAGGCCCTCGATGTCGCCGCGCGCGGTGGCCGCGGCGAACGCGGCCACCGCCTGCCGGTGCTCGGCGGGTTCGGCGGTGGCCCGGCGCCCGCCCTCCTTCACCCGGCGCCGTGCCCTGGAGGCGAGCTGGCGGGCGGCGTCGGGGGAGCGGTCGAGCGAGGCGGCGATCTCGTCGAAGCCGACCGCGAACACGTCGTGCAGCACGAAGGCGGCGCGTTCGGCCGGGGTGAGCTGCTCCAGGACGGCGAGCAGCGCCAGCGAGACGGATTCGCCGAGTTCGGCGAGTTCGGCCGGGGAGGCGGGGGTGTCCTGGTAGGAGACGGCCGGCTCGGGCAGCCATTCGCCGAAGTAGGCCTCCCGGCGGGCCCGGGCCGAGCCCAGCTGGTCGTAGCAGAGGCGGGTGACGACGGTGGTCAGGAAGGCGCGCGGGTCGGCCACGCCGGACCGGTCGGCGGAGCGCCAGCGCAGCCAGGCCTCCTGCAGCACGTCCTCGGCGTCGCTGAACGAGCCGAGCAGCCGGTAGGCGACCGAGCCCAGGTAGCGCCGGTTCGCCTCGAAGGCGTCGGGGTGTGCCGCGCCGGCGGCCGACAGGTCGTCACTCACGGGCCCACCGTAGCGTCCGGGGACGGTGGGCGGAGCGCCGGAGGGGGAGGTCGGTTCATCCGACCTCCCCCTCCGGGCGGGGCCCGCCGCCGGTTCCGGGTCAGTCGACCTCGGCCACGGCCTCGGCGAACTGCGCCTGGTACAGCCGGGCGTACGCGCCACCGGCGGCGATCAGCTCGTCGTGGGTGCCCTGTTCGACGATGGAGCCGCTCTCCATCACCAGGATCACGTCGGCGTCCCGGATGGTGGAGAGCCGGTGGGCGATCACGAAGCTGGTGCGGCCGGTGCGCAGGCGGGCCATGGCGCGCTGGATCAGCACCTCGGTGCGGGTGTCCACCGAGCTGGTCGCCTCGTCCAGGACCAGGATCGACGGCTGGGCCAGGAAGGCCCGGGCGATGGTGATCAGCTGCTTCTCGCCCGCGCTGACGTTGGTGCCCTCGTCGTCGATGACGGTGTCGTAGCCGTTCGGCAGGGTCCGTACGAACCGGTCCACGTGGGCGGCCCTGGCCGCCTCGACGACCTGCTCGTGGGTGGCCCCCTGGGCGCCGTACGCGATGTTCTCGGCGATGGTGCCGCCGAACAGCCAGGTGTCCTGGAGGACCATGCCGATGCCGGACCGGAGGTCCTCGCGGGACATCGCCGCGATGTCGACCCCGTCCAGGGTGATCCGTCCGGCGCTGACCTCGTAGAAGCGCATCAGCAGGTTGACCATGGTGGTCTTGCCGGCACCGGTCGGGCCGACGATGGCGACGGTCTGGCCCGGCTCGACCTTCAGCGAGAGGTCGTCGATGAGCGGCTTGTCGGGGTCGTAGCGGAACGAGACGTCCTGGAAGGCGACCCGGCCGCGCACCGCGTCGGGGCGCTCCGGCATGGCCGGCTCCGGGGTCTGCTCGGGCGCGTCCAGCAGCTCGAAGACGCGCTCGGCGGAGGCGACGCCGGACTGCACCAGGTTGGCCATGCTGGCGACCTGGGTGAGCGGCTGGCTGAACTGCCGCGAGTACTGGATGAAGGCCTGCACGTCGCCGATCGACAGCGCGCCACTGGCGACCCGCAGGCCGCCGACGACGGCGACCAGCACGTACTGCAGGTTGCCGATCAGCATCATCGCGGGCTGGATGATCCCGGAGATGAACTGGGCCCGGAAGCTGGCCGCGTAGAGCGCCTCGTTGTGCTCCCGGAAGGTCTCGGCGGACTCCTGCTGCCGGCCGAAGACCTTCACCAGGGCGTGCCCGGTGTACATCTCCTCGATGTGCGCGTTCAGTTGGCCGGTGGACTTCCACTGCTGGACGAACTGCGGCTGTGCCCGCTTGCCGACCTTGGTCGCCACCACGACCGAGAGCGGGACGGAGACCAGCGCGATCAGGGCGAGCAGCGGTGAGATCCAGAACATCATCGCCAGCACGCCGACCACGGTGAGCAGCGAGTTCACCACCTGGCCCATGGTCTGCTGCATGGACTGGCCGATGTTGTCGATGTCGTTGGTGACCCGGCTGAGTACCTCGCCGCGCGGCTGCTTGTCGAAGTAGCTGAGCGGCAGCCGGGAGAGCTTGGCCTCGACGTCCTGGCGCAGCCGGTAACTGGTCCGCTGGATCGCCTTGGTGGCGATCCGGCCCTGGACGATGCCGAAGGCGGCGGAGGCGAGGTAGATCACCAGCACCCAGAGCAGCACGGTGCCGATCGCGCCGAAGTCCATGCCCTGGCCGGGGGTGAAGTCGACCGCGGAGAGCAGGTCGGCGACGCTGCTGTCGCCGTGTGCCCGCACGCCCGCGATGGCGTCCGCCTTGGAGGTGCCGGCCGGGAACTGCCGGCCGACCACGCCGGCGAAGATCAGGTCGGTGGCCTCGCCGAGCACCTTGGGGCCGGTCACGGCGCAGCCGATGCTGAGCACGCCGAGCGCCAGGACGCCGCTGAGCAGGGCGCGTTCGGGGCGCAGCAGGGTGAGCAGCCGTTTGCCGGAGCCCTTGAAGTCCATCGACTTCTCGGAGCCCTGGCCGCCCATGAACCGGCCGGGTCCGGCCGGGCCGCGGCGGGCGGCGGCCGCCTGGGAGTCGCTGGACGGTTCGCCGCCGCCGGGGCCCTTCCGGGTGGGCGCCTTTTCCTGCGGGGTGGTCACGCCGCCTCCTGCTCGGTGAGCTGGGAGAGCACGATCTCCCGGTATGTCGGGTTGCCGGCCATCAGTTCGCCGTGGGTGCCGCTGCCGACCACGGCGCCCTCGTCCAGGACGACGATCCGGTCGGCGTCGCGGATGGTGGAGACGCGCTGGGCGACGATCAGCACGGTGGCGTCGGCGGTCTCCCGGCCGAGTGCCTTGCGCAGCCTCGCGTCGGTGGCGTAGTCGAGCGCGGAGAAGGAGTCGTCGAACAGGTAGACGCCGGGTTTGCGGACGAGCGCGCGGGCGATCGCGAGGCGTTGCCGCTGGCCGCCGGAGACGTTGCTGCCGCCCTGGGCGATGGGGGCGTCGAGGCCTTCCGGGAGGCGTTCGACGAATTCCTTGGCCTGGGCGACCTCCAGGGCGTGCCAGAGTTCCTCGTCGGTGGCGTCGGGCCGGCCGTAGCGCAGGTTGCTGGCGACGGTGCCGGTGAACAGGTAGGGCTTCTGCGGGACGAGGCCGACGGTCTCGGCGATCGCCTCGGGGGCGAGTTCGCGGACGTCCACGCCGTCCAGCAGGACCTGTCCGGAGGTGGCGTCGAAGAGCCGGGGGACGAGGCCGAGCAGGGTGGACTTGCCGCTGCCGGTGGAGCCGATGACCGCGGTGGTCTCGCCGGGGCGGGCGGTGATGTCGATGCCGCGCAGCACGGAGGCCTCGGCGCCGGGGTAGCGGAACTCGACGGAGCGCAGTTCCAGGTGACCGCGGGCCAGGAGCTCGGTGACGGGCGAGGACGGCGGGACGACGCTGGAGTCGGTGTCCAGGACCTCCTGGATGCGCTCGGCGCAGACCTCGGCGCGCGGCACCATCATGAACATGAAGGTGGCCATCATGACGCTCATCAGGATCTGCATCAGGTAGGAGAGGAAGGCGGTCAGCCCGCCGATCTCCATGCCGCCGCTGTCGATCCGGTGCGCGCCGAACCAGAGCACGGCGACGCTGGAGACGTTCACCACCAGCATCACGACGGGGAACATGAAGGACATCAGCTGGCCGACCTGGAGGGCGACGCCGGTCAGGTCCTGGTTGGCGCCGGCGAACCGGGCCTGCTCGTGGTCGTCCTTGACGAAGGCGCGGATGACCCGGATGCCGGTGATCTGCTCGCGCAGGACCCGGTTCACCGTGTCGATCTTCTTCTGCATGCTGCGGAACTTCGGGCGCAGCGCGCGGACGAGCAGGACGACCACGACGCCCAGCAGGGGGACGACGGCCAGCAGCAGCGCGGAGAGCGGCACGTCCTGGTTGAGCGCCATGATGATGCCGCCGACGCACATGATCGGCGCGGCGACCATCAGGGTGAAGCTCATCAGGGCCAGCATCTGGACCTGCTGGACGTCGTTGGTGGTCCGGGTGATCAGGGAGGGGGCGCCGAAGGAGCCGACCTCGCGGGCGGAGAAGGTCTGCACCTGGTCGAAGACGGCGGCCCGGACGTCCCGGCCGAACGCCATGGCGGTGCGCGCGCCGTAGTAGACGGCACCGATCGAGCAGAGCGCCTGGACGACGGTGACGGCGATCATCACACCGCCGATGCGCAGGATGTAACCGGTGTCGCCCTTGACCACGCCCTGGTCGATGATGTCGGCGTTCAGCGTCGGCAGGTAGAGCAGGGCGAGGGTGGACACCAGCTGGAGCAGCACCAGCAGGGTGATCGGTCGGGAGTACGGGCGCAGGTACGCCCTGAGCAGTCTGATCAGCACTGGCACACTCTTGTCGTCGGCAGTGGGATTCGCATCCCAATTCTCATGCTTCGGTGCACTCGTACAGCTGATTCCGGCCTCGCCGCCCCGAGGTTTGTCCAGTCCTTTGCCGAATCCACCGGCGGGCCCGGTTGCGCGGTGCACTGGTGGCCCGCCGCCGTGCCGACTGTCCGCGCCCTCTTACGGAATGACCGGTTTCCCCCTAGGCTGCTGATTGCCCCCTTGTTACTCGCCGGTACCCGATCGGTCGACCGGGGGCCCGGCGACCGCCCTCACGGACGCCGCGACATCCCTCAGACGGCCACCCGCCCCCGGAGGTCCTCGTTGAGTTCCGCGCAGTCCCTGATCGACTCCGGCCGTGCCGACATCGTCGCCGGGCGTCCCGCCTCCGTCGCCCACCTGTTCCTGGAGCGGGTCGCCGCCACGCCGGCGGACGAGGCCTACCGGTTCCCCGTCCCGGTGGACGAGCACGCGGCGGACGGCGCCCCCGGCGCCGAGCAGTGGCGCTCGCTGACCTGGGCGCAGACCGCCACCCGGGTGTACGCGGTGGCCGCCGGCCTGCTGTCGCTGGGCGTCCGCCCGGAGGACCGGGTCGGGCTGATGTCCTCCACCCGGCTGGAGTGGATCATCGCTGACCTCGGCAACATGTGCGCGGGCGCGGCCACCACGGCCGTCTACCCCAGCACCAACGCCGACGAGACGGCCTACATCCTCTCCGACTCGGGTTCCAGAGCGCTCTTCGTCGAGAACGAGAAGCAGCTGGCCAAGGTCGTCGGCGAGCTCGGGCAGCTGCCCGAGCTGCGCACCGCCGTCCTCTTCGACGGTGCCGGGCCGGCCAGCACGCCGGCCGGCCTGAACGTGCTCACCCTGGCCGAGCTGGAGCAGCTCGGCGCCGAGTACCTGGAGCAGCACCCGGACGCCGTGGAGAAGGCCGTCGCCGCGCTCGACAAGGAGCAGCTGGCCACCCTCATCTACACCTCCGGCACCACCGGCCGCCCCAAGGGCGTGCGCCTGGTGCACGACTGCTGGGCCTACCAGGGCCGGGCCCAGGAGCAGAGCGGGCTGCTGCGCGCGGATGACGTGCAGTTCATGTGGCTTCCGCTGTCGCACGTGTTCGGCAAGAGCCTGATCTGCGGCCAGATCGCCACCGGTCACGTGATGGCGCTGGACGGCCGGGTCGACCGGATCATCCACAACCTGCCGGTGATCCGCCCGACCATGATGGCCTCGGCGCCGCGCATCTTCGAGAAGGTCTACAACGGCATCGCCGGCAAGGCCCGGGCCGAGGGCGGCGCCAAGTACAAGATCTTCATGTGGGCGGCGAAGACCGCCCGTGACCACGCCCGGGTCACCCAGGCCAGCCGGATCGCCACCGGGCGCGACAGCGCGCCGCTGGGGCTGCGGCTGCAGCACGCGCTGGCCGACAAGCTGGTGTACGCCAAGATCCGGGCGGCGTTCGGCGGGCGGATGCGCGGCTCGGTCTCCGGCAGCGCCGCGCTGGCCCCCGAGATCGGCTACTTCTTCGCCGGCGTCGGCGTGCCCGTCCTGGAGGGCTACGGCCTGACCGAGAGCTCGGCCGGGATCTGCGTCAACCCCGCCGAGGACCTCCGGGTCGGCACCATCGGCACCGTGCTGCCCGGCAGCGAGATCCGGATCGCCGAGGACGGCGAGATCCTGCTCCGGGGCCCCGGCGTCATGCGCGGCTACCACAACCTGCCGGAGAAGACCGCCGAGGTGCTGGAGCCGGACGGCTGGTTCCACACCGAGGACATCGGCGAGATCGGCCAGGACGGCTTCCTGCGGATCACCGACCGCAAGAAGGACATGTTCAAGACCTCCGGCGGCAAGTACGTCGCGCCGAGCGAGGTGGAGGGCAAGTTCAAGGCGGTCTGCCCGTTCGTCAGCAACATCCTGGTGATCGGCAACGGCCGGAACTACTGCACCGCGCTGATCGGCCTGGACGAGGCGGTGATCATGCCGTGGGCCGCCGAGCACGGCCTGGCCGGCAAGTCGTACGCCGAGGTGGTCGGCGACCCGAAGGCGCACCAGCTGATCGACGGCTTCGTGCAGCGCCTCAACACCGACCTCCAGCGCTGGCAGACGGTCAAGAAGTTCACCCTGCTCCCGCGCGACCTGGACATCGAGCACGGCGAGCTCACGCCGAGCCTGAAGATCAAGCGCCCGGTGGTCGAGCGGACGTACGCGGACGCCGTCACCGAGATGTACGCGGGCGCCAACGAGGCCTGATCCGCCCGCGCCGTGCCGTACGGCCCGGGACCACCCGGGCCGTACGGGACAATGGGGTCATGCCCTCCGCTCTCCCCGACGGCGAACCCGTGCCGTCCGACGGTTCCCTGCCCGCGCACGCCCTCGCCGGGCTCGGGTCGCGGCCCTTCGGCTTCTACCTGCACGTGCCGTACTGCGCGAGCCGCTGCGGCTACTGCGACTTCAACACCTACACCGCCACCGAGCTGCGCTCCTCGGGCGCCGTCGCCTCCCAGGAGACGTACGCCGACAACGTGGTCGCCGAGATCCGGCTGGCCCGCCGGGTGCTCGGCTCCGCCGACCTGCCGGTGCGGACCGTCTTCCTCGGCGGCGGCACGCCCACCCTGCTGCCCGCCCGGGACCTGGTGAAGATGCTGGCGGCGATCCGTGACGAGTTCGGGCTCGCCGACGACGCCGAGGTCACCACCGAGGCCAACCCCGAGTCGGTCGACCCGGCCTACCTCGCCGAACTGCGCGAGGGCGGCTACAACCGGGTCTCCTTCGGCATGCAGAGCGCCCGCCCGCACGTGCTGCGGCTGCTCGACCGCCACCACACCCCGGGCCGCCCGGAGGCCTGCGTGGCCGAGGCCCGCGCGGCCGGCTTCGACCACGTCAACCTCGACCTGATCTACGGCACCCCCGGCGAGTCCGACGACGACTGGCGGGCCTCCCTGGACGCCGCGATCGGCGCCGGCCCGGACCACGTCTCGGCCTACTCGCTGATCGTCGAGGACGGCACCAAGCTGGCCGCCCGGGTCAAGCGCGGCGAGCTGCCGATGATCGACGACGATGTGCACGCCGACCGCTACCTGATCGCCGAGGAGGCGCTCGCCGCCGCCGGCTACTCCTGGTACGAGGTCTCCAACTGGTCCACCACCCCCGAGGGCCGCTGCCGCCACAACGAGCTCTACTGGACCGGCGGCGACTGGTGGGGGGCCGGCCCCGGCGCGCACAGCCACGTCGGCGGCGTCCGCTGGTGGAACGCCAAGCACCCGGCCGGCTACGCCCGCGCCCTCGCCGAGCACCGCACCCCGGCCCAGGGCCGCGAACTGCTCACCGACGAGGACCGCCGGGTCGAGCGGATCCTGCTCGAACTGCGCCTCGCCGAGGGCATCCCGCTCACCCTCCTCGCCGGGGCCGGCCTGAAGGCCGCCGAGCGGGCCCTCGGCGAGGGCCTGCTGGACGCCGCCACCTACGCCGAGGGCCGCGCCACCCTCACCCTCCCGGGCCGCCTGCTGGCCGACGCGGTCGTGCGCGACCTGGTGGACTGACATTCGTTACCGTGGGTGTCAGCCGTCGGAGGAAGCGTGCGATGACCGCCATCGATGATCGGATGACCGGGATCTTCGAGAACCGGGAGGTTCCGGAGGGTTTCAAGGCCGAACTCATCAGGGGGGAAATCGTCATGACGGCGGGGCCGGACACGTCGGACTTCCGGACCTACGTGTAGTCACTCCTCCGTCGTCACGAAGTCGATCAGTTCCTCCACCTTGGCCAGCAGCGCGGGCTCCAGGTCCTTGTAGGAGTCGACCGAGGCGAGGATCCGCTTCCAGGCGGCCGGGGTGTCCACCGGCCAGCCGAGGCGGCGGCAGACGCCCTCCTTCCAGTCCTCGCCGTACGGGACGTCCGGCCAGCCGGGGACGCCGACCGGGGCGGGCTTCACGGCCTGCCAGATGTCGATGTACGGGTGGCCGACGACCAGCACCGCGGTCCCGGTGACCCGGGCGGCGATCCGGTGCTCCTTGGTGCCGGGGAGCAGGTGGTCGACCAGGACGCCGAGCCGGCGCCCGGGGCCGGGGGCGAAGTCGGCGACGATCGCGGGCAGGTCGTCGATGCCCTCCAGGTACTCGACGACCACGCCCTCGATCCGCAGGTCGTCACCCCAGACCCGTTCGACCAGCTCGGCGTCGTGCCGCCCCTCGACGTAGATCCGCGACTCCCGGGCCACCCGGGCCCGGGCGCCGGGGACGGCGACCGAGCCGGAGGCCGTCCGGCCCGGGGCGCGGGAGGGCGCCGGCGCGGCGGCGGCGGGCCGCACCAGGGTGACCGCCTTCCCGTCGAGCAGGAAGCCGCGCGGGGCCAGTGGGAAGACCCGGTGCTTGCCGAACCGGTCCTCCAGGGTGACGGTGAACCCCTCGGCGGTCCTCTCGCAGCGCACCACCGCGCCGCAGAAGCCGGTCGCGGCCTCCTCGACCACGAGGTCCCGGTCGGCGGGCACCTCGGGCACCGGCTGCTGCCGCTTCCACGGCGGGGTGAGGTCGGGTCCGTACTCGCGGCTGCGCATGCAGGTGACTATAGGCAGGCCCGACGGGGCGTCACAGACCTGGCGCGCCCCAGACCGGGAACCAGCGGGTGAGGTCCTTCTCCAGCCGCAGGTCGTTCCCCAGCATGGCGTTGACCTGCAGTTCCAGCGGGCTGTTGCGCTTCTCCCCGCCGCCCGGCACCGGCGCGAACGGGTAGAACGTCCCGCGCTTGTAGAGGTAGACCAGCGCCAGCGGCTGCTCCTCGGCACTGCGGAAGGCCACCAGCGAGCAGAGCAGCTGCGGCCCGAACCCGTTGGCCTCCAGCTCGCTGTTGACCGCGTGCAGGTCGTTGACCAGCTCCGGCAGCTCCTCGGGCGTGTGCCGGGCGAGCAGCCAGGAGTAGCCGTACGCGTCCTTGGAGGCCTCCACCGGGACGCCGCCGCGCTCGGTGTCGGCGTCCAGCAGCGCCCGGACCTGCCGCTCGACCTCGACGAAGGCCCCGCCCTCCACGGAGGCGAAGCAGACCGACCCGACGCCGGTCGGCCGGAAGCCGGCCGCCGCCTCCAGGGTCAGCGCGGCCGACGGCACGCCGAACAACTGGTCGAGATCGGGTTTGACCGGCTTGGTGCGGCCGAACAGCGTGTCCAGGATTCCCACGGCGGTCCCCTCCGGGGCTCGTGCGGCGGCTCAGTGGCCGAGCTGGGTGGAGATCCTCGCCAGCTGCTCCAGCCGCTTCTCCAGCGACGGGTGGGTGGAGAACAGCTGCGAGGCGGCGTCCCGGGCACTCAGCGCCGGGGCGAAGTAGAAGGCGTTGTAGGCCTGCGCCTGGCGCAGGTCCTTGGTCGGGATCGCGGCGATCTGGCCGGTCACCTTGGTCAGCGCCGAGGCCAGCGCGCTGGGCCGGCCGGTGAGCTGGGCGGCCGCCCGGTCGGCGGCCAGCTCCCGGTAGCGGGAGAGCAGCCGGGTCAGCAGGAAGCTGAGCGCGTACACCACGATCGACACCAGCGGGATGACCAGTGCGGCGAGCGCGGCATTGGAGTCGTTGCTGTTCCGGGCGCCGCCCATGAAGCCGCCGTACATCGCGATCCGGGTCATCGCCCCGGCCAGCACCCCGAGGAACCCGGCGATGGTCATCACCGCGACGTCCCGGTGGGCCACGTGCGACAGCTCGTGCGCCAGCACGCCCTCCAGTTCCTCCGGCTCCAGCCGCCGCAGCAGGCCGGTGGTGACGCAGACCACCGCGTTCTGCGGGTTCCGGCCGGTCGCGAAGGCGTTGGGCATGTCGTTGTCGGCGACCGCCACCCGCGGTTTGGGCATGTCGGCGAGCGCGCAGAGCCGGTCCACGGTGCCGTGCAGCTGGGGGTACTGCTCCGGGGTGACCCGGTGGGCGCCCATCGCCCGTTCGGTGATCTTGTCGCTGAACCAGAACTGGGCCACGAACAGCCCGCCGGAGATCAGCACGATCAGTGGCCAGGCGCCGCGCAGCAGCGCGATCAGCAGGCCGGTGAAACCGACGTACAGCAGTCCGATCACGAACATCGTCCCGACCATCCGGCCGGTCAGGCCGCGGTCCGGTGCGAAGCGGGTGTGCTGGCCCGAGGTCGACATCGCTGGTCCTCCGTTCGCCGTTCGCTATCGATGCTGCCACCCGGCCGGTCCGACGGCATCACCCGCGTGCCGCGGAGTGCGGGCAGGATCACCCCGGCGGGGCCGTTCCTGCCGTCGGACCCGGGCCTTACACTGGCAGGTACGGTTCTGGCACTCGTCTGTTCAGAGTGCCAAAGCCGCGGGTCCGCCCAGAGCGGCCCGGAACATGCCGGAACGGACATGTCACAACGGACAACGTGCGAAGAGGGAGGTGCGTGCCCCATGGCCGGTGAGATCCGCCAGCTCGACGAACGCAAGCTCGCCGTGCTCCGCGCCATCGTCCAGGACTACGTGGGCACCGAGGAGCCGGTCGGCTCCAAGGCTCTCGTCGAACGGCACAACCTCGGGGTCTCCCCGGCCACCGTCCGCAACGACATGGCCGCGCTGGAGGAGGACGGCTTCATCCACCAGCCGCACACCAGCGCCGGGCGGATCCCCACCGACAAGGGGTACCGCCTCTTCGTCGACCGGCTCGCCGAGGTCAAGCCGATGAGCGCGCCCGAGCGGCGGGCGATCCGGCACTTCCTGGACGGCGCGGTGGACCTGGACGACGTGGTCGCCCGCACGGTCCGGCTGCTCGCCCAGCTCACCCGGCAGGTCGCGGTGGTCCAGTACCCCTCGCTCTCCCGGTCCACGGTGCGCCACATCGAGTTGGTCGCGCTGGCCCCGGCCAAGGTGATGCTGGTCCTGATCACCAACACCGGCCGGGTCGAGCAGCGGATGGTCGACTGCCCGGGCGCGGTCGGCGAAGTGGTCCTCGCGGACCTCCGTGCCAGGATCAACACACGGGCCGTCGGGGTGCGGCTGCCCGAGGTGCCGGGGCTGCTGGACGAGCTCCCGGCGATGTTCGAGGCGGCGGACCGGCCGGCCGTCACCGTCGTCCTGGCGACGCTCTTCGAGGCGCTCGCCGAGCAGAACGAGGAGCGGATCATGCTGGCCGGCACGGCCAACCTGACCCGCTTCGGCCACGACTTCCCGCTCACCATCCAGCCGGTGCTGGAAGCGCTGGAGGAGCAGGTCGTCCTGCTCCGCCTCCTGGGTGAGACCGCCGACGCCGGGATGACGGTCCGGATCGGCCGCGAGAACGCGTACGAAGGGCTCAATTCCACCTCCGTCGTCTCCGTCGGTTACGGTTCGGGCGACGAGAGCGTGGCCAAACTGGGTGTGATCGGTCCGACCCGGATGGACTATCCGGGCACAATGGGGGCGGTGCGAGCGGTGGCACGGTACGTGGGTCAGATCCTGGCCGAGTCGTAGGGAACGACCGGCGTCACACGCGTGACACCGGTACCAGTCGCAAGCACTTCTACAGGCGGAACAAGCGGAGCATTTGGTGGCCACGGACTACTACGCGGTACTCGGCGTCCGACGGGATGCGGGGCAGGACGAGATCAAGAAGGCGTTCCGGCGCCTGGCACGCGAACTGCACCCGGACGTCAACCCGGACCCGAAGACGCAGGAGCGGTTCAAGGAGATCAACGCCGCCTACGAGGTCCTCTCCGACCCGCAGAAGCGGCAGGTCTACGACCTCGGCGGGGATCCCCTCTCGCCCAACGGCGGCGGCGCGGGCGGCTTCGGCGCGGGCGCGGCCGGGTTCGGCTTCTCCGACATCATGGACGCGTTCTTCGGCGCGGCCGCCGGTCAGCGCGGCCCGCGCTCGCGCACCCGGCGCGGCCAGGACGCCATGATCCGGCTGGAGATCACCCTGGAGGAGGCCGCGTTCGGCACCACCAAGGAACTCCAGGTCGACACCGCCGTCACCTGCACCACGTGCAGCGGCGAGGGGGCCGCTCCCGGCACCTCCGCGCAGACCTGTGACATGTGTCGCGGCAAGGGCGAGGTCTCCCAGGTCACCCGGTCCTTCCTGGGCCAGGTCATGACCTCCCGGCCCTGCCCGCAGTGCCAGGGCTTCGGCACCGTCGTGCCGACCCCGTGCCCGGAGTGCGCCGGCGACGGCCGCGTGCGGGCCCGCCGCACCCTGACCGTCAAGATCCCGGCCGGTGTCGACAACGGCACCCGGATCCAGCTGGCCGGCGAGGGCGAGGTCGGCCCCGGCGGCGGCCCCGCCGGTGACCTCTACGTCGAGATCGCCGAGAGCAACCACCCGACCTTCCAGCGCCGCGGCGACGACCTGCACTGCACGGTCACCATCCCGATGACGGCCGCCTCGCTCGGCACCCAGGTGCCACTGCAGACCCTGGACGGGCTGGAGGAGGTCGACATCCGGCCCGGCACCCAGTCCGGCCAGTCGATCCCGCTGCACGGCCGCGGCATCACCCATCTGCGCGGCGGCGGCCGCGGCGACCTGATAGTGCATGTCGAGGTGCAGACGCCCACCAAGCTCGAACCCGAGCAGGAGGAGCTGCTGCGCCGTCTCGCGGTGCTGCGCGGCGAGGAGCGGCCCTCCGGCCAGTTCGCGCCCGGCCAGCAGGGGCTGTTCTCCCGGCTGAAGGACGCCTTCAACGGCCGCTGACCGCACCGGCGCCCGGTGATCCCGCCCCCCGGCGGGTCACCGGGCGCCGTCGTTCCCCCGCCCGTACCCCCGACTTCCCAGGAACCGCCATGACCGCGCCCGTGTTCGTCGTCGAGACCGCGCAGCTCGCCTCCGCCGCCCCCGGCGCGGTGGTCCGGCTGGACGGCCCGGAGGGGCGGCACGCCGCCGCCGTGAAGCGGCTGGAGCCGGGCGAGGCGGTGACCCTGGCCGACGGGCTCGGCCTCGGCGCCGACGGCACCGTCACGGCCGTCCACGGCAAGGACGCCGTCGAGGTGACGGTGACCGCGGTCCGCCGGGAGGCCGGGCCGGCGCCGCGGATCGTCGTCGTCCAGGCGCTGCCCAAGGGCGACCGCGGCGAACTGGCGGTGGAGACCATGACCGAGGTCGGCGTGGACGTGGTGATCCCGTGGGCCGCCTCCCGCTGCATCACCCAGTGGAAGGGCGAGCGCGGCGCCAAGGCGCTCGCCAAGTGGCGGGCCACCGCCCGCGAGGCGGGCAAGCAGTCCCGCCGGCTGCGCTTCCCCGAGGTCCGCGAACTCGCGACCACCCGGCAGCTGGCGCCC
Source organism: Kitasatospora sp. NPDC091207 (assembly GCF_044768625.1). Taxonomy (NCBI): domain Bacteria; kingdom Bacillati; phylum Actinomycetota; class Actinomycetes; order Kitasatosporales; family Streptomycetaceae; genus Kitasatospora; species Kitasatospora sp. NPDC091207. The sequence continues at coordinate 138,909 of NZ_JBIVVS010000010.1, read as the reverse complement.
GTCCTGGCCGGTGCCGCGCTCGCCGCGGTGCTGCACGAGGACGGCGCCGAGCCGCTGGCCGGCGCCGCGCTGCCCGGCGGCGGGGACATCGTGCTGGTGGTCGGGCCCGAGGGCGGGGTCTCCCCGGAGGAGCTGGCCGCCTTCGCCGAGGCCGGCGCCCGGCCGTACCGGCTCGGGCCCTCGGTGCTGCGCACCTCGACCGCCGGGGTGGCCGCCGGCGCCCTGCTGCTGGGCCGCACCGGCCGGTGGGGCTGAGCGTCCGTTCGTCCCCGACGGGCCGTTCGCCCGGCCGGTGGGCGGGGCCGGGCACCGGCTCCGCCGACGGCGCCGGGTGCCCGTTCGTCCCTCATAGGGGGCGCGCTGCGGGAAACCGGGGCGCGCCGCCCCGGCCGGTGCGTAGGGTGCCGCTGTGAGCGAATCCCCGAGCACCCCTGCCGGCGCGTACCTGCGCCACCCGCACCTGCACGGTGACCTGATCACCTTCGTCGCGGAGAACGATGTCTGGCTCGCCCCGCGGGACGGCGGCCGGTCCTGGCGGCTGACGGCCGATCACGTCCCGGTCCGCCGGCCGCGCTTCTCACCGGACGGGCGGCACATCGCCTTCGTCTCGACCCGGGACGGCGTACCCGAGGTGTACGTCGCGCCGGTGGACGGCGGACCGTCCCGCCGGCTGACGTACTGGGGCAGCGACCAGACGCAGCTGCAGGGCTGGACGGCCGACGGCCGCCCGATCGCCACCACCTCGGCCGGGCAGGCCACCCTGCGCCGCACCTGGGCGCACGCGGTGCCGCTGGACGGCGGCGAGCCGCGGCGGCTGCCGTACGGGCCGATCGGCGGGCTGGCCCCGGAGCCGGGCGGTGACCGCGTGCTGCTGCTCTCGGCGGCCGGCGCGGAGCCCGCCCGGTGGAAGCGCTACCGGGGCGGCCGGGTCGGCAAGCTCTGGATCGGCGAGGAGGAGTTCACCCGGGTCCACGAGGAGTTGAACGGGCACATCGAGTCACCGCTCTGGGTCGGCGCGCCCGGCGGTTCCCGGATCGCCTTCCTCGCCGACCACGAGGGCGTCGGCGAGCTCTACTCCAGCCTCCCCGACGGCAGCGGCCTGCGCCGCCACACCACCTCCGAGGACGGCTTCTACGCCCGCGGCGCCACCACCGACGGCACCCGGGTGATCTGGCACCGGGCGGGCGACCTCTGGCTGCTGGACGACCTCGACGGCGCCGAGCCGCGCCGGCTGGACGTCCGGCCCTCCGGCCCCCGCTCCGGCCGGCGGCCCCGCCCGGTACCGGCCGCGCACTGGCTGGAGACCGCCGTCCCCGACCGCACCGGCCGGGCCGGCGCCGTCGTGGTGCGCGGCAGCGTGCACTGGCTGCCGCACCGGGAGGGCCCGGCCCGGGTGCTGGACGAGACGCCGGGCGTGCGCGCCCGGCGGGCCCGGGTGGTGCCCGGCGAGGACGGCGCGCAGGGCGTGCTCTGGGTGACCGACGCCGAGGGCGACGACGCGATCGAGTACGCCCCCGCCGTGCCGGGCGACGAGCGGCGCCGGCTGGCCGCCGGGCAGCTGGGCCGGGTCCGCGCGCTGGCCGTCTCGCCGGACGGCAAGCAGGCGGCGGTCGGCGCGCACGACGGCCGGGTGCTCCTGGTCACGCTCGCCGACGGCACCGTGCACGAGCTGGCCCGCAGCACCGACGGCGAGGTCAGCGGGCTGGCGTTCAGCCCGGACTCCGCCTGGCTGGCCTGGTCGCGGCCGTGCCCCGGCTTCGGGGCCTGGTCGCTGCGCCAGATCGTGCTGGCCAACCTGGCCACCCGCACGGTCGGCGAGGTCACCCCGGCGCGCTTCATCGACACCTCGCCGGCCTTCACCTCCGACGGCCGCCACCTGGCCTTCCTGTCGGTGCGCAACTTCGACCCGGTCTACGACTCGCACGTCTTCGACCTGTCGTTCCCCAACGGCTGCCGCCCCTACCTGGTCACCCTGGCCGCCGACACGCCCTCCCCGTTCGGGCCGCGGCGGTCCGGCCGCCCGGTCGGCGGCGAGGAGGACGAGCCCAAGGGCAAGAAGGCGGACGGCGAGGAGGGCACGGCCGACGCCCTGCCCGCCACCCGGGTCGACCTGGACGGGATCGCCGACCGCATCGTCCCCTTCCCGGTCGAGGGCGGCCGGTTCGGCGAGCTGGCGGCCGCCAAGGACGGCGTGCTGTGGACCAGGATCCCGCTGACGGGCGAACTCGGTGACGACGCGGCCTCGCCGGAGGCCGACCCGGCCCGCCCCACGCTGGAGCGCTTCGACCTGCGCAAGCGCCGGGCCGAGCAACTGGTCGACGGTCTGGACGCGTTCGAGGTCAGCGGCGACGGCACCCGGGTCGCCGTACTGGACGAGGGCGAGCTGCGGATCGTCCCGGCCGACCACAAGGCGGCCGGCGAGGACGACGAGGCCGAGGTCGACCTCGACCGGCTGCGGGTGACCGTCGACCCGGCCGCCGAGTGGCGCCAGATGTACGACGAGAACGGCCGCCTGATGCGTGACAACTTCTGGCGGGCCGACCTCGGCGGCGTGCCGTGGGCCGCCGTCCTGGACCGCTACCGGCCGCTGGTGGAGCGGCTCGGCTCGCACGACGACCTGGTCGACCTGCTCTGGGAGGTGCACGGCGAGCTGGGCACCTCGCACGCCTACGTGGCGCCCTACGGCGCGCACGTCGACGCCGCCCGCCGGCAGGGCAAGCTCGGCGCCGACCTGGTGAAGGACGGCGAGGTCTGGCGGATCGCCCGGATCCTGCCCGGCGAGTCCTCCGACCCGCGGGCCCGCTCGCCGCTGGCCGCGCCGGGCGCCGCCGTCCGCCCGGGCGACGCCGTCCTGGCCGTCAACGGCCGCCCGGTGGACCCGGTGGCCGGTCCGGCCCCGCTGCTGGCCGGCACCGCCGGGCAGCCGGTCGAGCTGACGGTGGCCGGTAAGGACGGCACCGACCGGCGGCACCCGGTGGTCGTCCCGCTCGCCGACGACGAGCCGCTGCGCTACCACGACTGGGTGGCCGGCCGGCGGGCCGCCGTCCGCGAGCTGTCCGGCGGGCGGCTCGGCTACCTGCACATCCCCGACATGCAGAGCTCCGGCTGGGCCCAGATCCACCGCGACCTGCGGTCGGAGATGGCCCGGGAGGGCGTGATCGTCGACATCCGGGAGAACCGCGGCGGTCACACCTCGCAGCTGGTGATCGAGAAGCTGGCCCGGCGGATCATCGGCTGGAACGTCGCCCGGGACCTCGCCAACCCGGTGCCCTACCCCGGTGACGCGCCGCGCGGGCCGATCGTGGCGCTGGCCGACGAGTTCTCCGGTTCGGACGGTGACATCGTCAACGCCGCCATCCAGGCGCTGAAGCTCGGCCCGGTGGTCGGCACCCGGACGTGGGGTGGTGTGATCGGCATCGACAGCAGGTACAGCCTGGTGGACGGCACCCTGGTGACCCAGCCCAAGTACGCGTTCTGGCTGGAGGGGTACGGCTGGGGCGTGGAGAACCACGGCGTCGACCCGGACGTCGAGGTGCCGGTCGCGCCCCACCAGTGGGCCGCGGGGGAGGACCCCCAGCTCGCCGAGGGCGTCCGGATCGCCCTGGCCACGCTGGCCGAGACCCCGGCCAAGACCCCGCCGGAGCTGCCGCCGGTGTAGCCGCGACGGCCGCGCCCGCCCGGGACCAGCGCTTTCCCGGGCGGGCCCGGCCGCAGCGGCGGGGAGAAGGAAGTTGACAGCCCTTCATGATCGCTGGAAGGTATGGTCCGCCGATTTCGGCCATGTCAGCAGTCATCCAGGGGGAACCACCGTGCGCAGAGCACGCATACCCGTCGCCGCCCTTCTCGGGCTCTCCGTCATCGGGGCCGGCGCGTCGGCCGGCACCGCCCGTGCCGACGTCACCGACCTGTACGTCGACAAGACCGCCGCCGCCTGCTCGAACACCTCCGGCAGCGCGGGGAGCAAGGCGACGCCCTACTGCACGATCGCGGCCGCGACCGCCGTCGTGCTGCCGGGGCAGACCGTCCACATCGCCGGAGGCAGCTACCAGGAGGGCATCCAGCTGACCCGCTCGGGCACCCCCTCCGCGCCGATCACGATCCTCGGCAAGCCCTACGTGCCGGGCGACGAGGACGTGACGACCCTCAGCCCGTACGGCACCCTGCCGCACCTGGTGTCCCTGACCGGGGTCCACGACGTGGTGCTCGGCAACCTGTTCGGGCAGTCCTGGCAGGAGGGGGCCCTGGTGACCGACTCCCAGCGGGTCACCCTCGACCGGCTGGTCATCTTCAGTTCGGGCGGCGAGGGCGCCGGGTACCCGGGCGTCCGGATCACCGGCGCCAGCAGCGACGTCACCTTGAGCCGCAGTTCGGTGACCAGTTCGCACGCGGCCGGTGTCCGGGTCGAGGGCGGCCTCCGAACCGTCCTGACGACCAATGAGATCGATGGCAATGCCGGCCAGGGCGTGGTGCTCGCCGACGCGCCGGACTCGGTCGTGACCGGCAACACCGTGGCGGGTGTGTGCGGGCCGATGATCGAGCTGGCCGGGGCCTCGACCGGCACCACCCTGCGCAACAACGTGCTGGACCAGGACGAGCACGGCTCCCCGGCGTGGGGCCACTGCGCCTCCACCGCCCCGGGCGATCTGGCGGTGTCCGCGGCGTCGACGGCCGGGACGACGGCGGACTACAACCTGGTCACCACCGGGACGGCCGCGCCGTACAGCTGGGCGGGCCAGGGCTACGCCACGGTCGGGCAGTTCCGGCAGGGCACCGGGCAGGGCGCGCACGACCTCACGGCCTCCCGGGAGGACCTGCGCAAGCCCAACTCGCCGGCCGTCGACTCGGCCGACGCCGGCGCCCCCGGCGCACTCGGCACCGACCTCCTCGCCCGCCCGCGGGTCGACAACCCGCTGGTGGCCAACACCGGTACGGGTGCCGGCTACCACGACCGCGGCGCCGTCGAGGAGCAGGACCCGCTCGCCGCGTCGCTGTCGCAGACCCAGCAGCCCGCCGGGCAGCCGCTGACCTTCGTGTTCGACGGGCGGGTCGAGTCGACCTGGGCCGCCGCGACCACCACCCTCGACTTCGGCGACGGCAGTGCCCCGGTCAGTCCGGTCACCTTCCCGGTGAAGCACGACTACGCCGAGGGCACCTACCAGGCCACCCTGACCGCGACCGACGCCCTGGGCCTGACCAGGACCGCGACCTCGTACGTCGGGGCCAAGGTCGGGCCGATCCAGCCCAGGATCCAGGTCTGGGCGGGCTCCGGCGGCTCCGGCCTGGACGTGACGGCCTACGCCCCCGGGACCGTCAGCCCCTGGCCGGTGGCCTCGTACCGCTACGACTTCGGCGACGGCACCGCGCCCTCCGTGGTCGCGCCCTCCGTCCCCTCCGTCCGCCACTTCTTCGCCAAGCCCGGGACGTACACCGTCACGGTGACGGTGACCGACGACCACGGCCGTTCGGCGTCGGCGGCGCAGGCGGTCTCGGTGGCCACCCCGATCGCCGGCCGGTGGGGCGCCGGGCAGCAGGGCGCGGCGGTGGGGTACTTCAACGAAGGCCTGTGGAACCTCCTCAACACCAACACCCCGGGTGCCCAGAAGAACAGCTTCCGCTTCGGCCAGGCCGGTGACATCCCGGTCGCGGGCGACTGGGAGCGGGTCGGGTACGACCAGCCCGGCATCTACCGGCCCGATTCGAACACCTTCGCGCTGCGGCACGTGGACGAAACCGTGACGGCGGTCGCGATGGGCCGGCCGGGTGACATCCCCGTCCCCGGGAACTGGGACCACAACGGACACGCCCAGCTGGCGGTCTACCGACCGGGCACGGGGCAGTTCGTGGTGCGGCACGACGACGGCAGCTACACCGCCGCGTACTTCGGCGGCCCCGGCGACCTGCCCGTGGTGGGGGACTGGGACGGCGTCGGGCACACCCAGATGGGCGTCTTCCGGGCCTCCGCCGGTGCGGGCGGCGCCAACCTCTTCGCGCTGCGCCACGACGACGGCTCCGTCTCCACGGCCTCCTACGGCGCGGCGGGCGATCTGCCGGTCGTCGGCGACTGGAGCGGCGTGGGCCGCACCACGTTCGGCGTCTACCGGCCGTCCGAGGCCAAGTTCCACCTCAGCCGGTCGTACGTGGGGCAGTCGGACATCGTCTTCCCCTGACGTACCCCCGGGTACCCCTGAGGCAGTACCCCTGAGCCGGTACCCCTGAAGTGCTCCACGACGCGGTGTCCCCGGACCACGGGGGCACCGCGTCGCCGTCGGCGCCGCCGCGGCGTGTCCTAGGATGCGTGGCCTGTTCTCGATCAAGATCCACGGGGGAATCGACATGGCGCAGGGCTACCGACCCGCCGGGCAACCGTATCCGCAGCAGGGCTACCCGCAGCAGGGCCAACCGCCGCAGCCGTACGGGCAGCAGCCCTACGGCCAGTACCCGCCGCCGCAGCCCTACCCGCACGCCCCCGGCCCGTACCCGCCGCAGCCGTACCCGCCGCAGGGCCACCCCCAGCAGCCCTACCCCCAGCAGCCCTACCCCCAGCAGCCGTACGCCCAGCAGCCGTACGCCCAGCAGGTGCCGCGGCCGGCGGAGGCCGGCAGCGTCCGGAGGTTCCTCGCCGCCACCCTCGACGGCGTGTCGGCCCTCGCCGCCGGCTTCGCCGCCGCCAAGGCGGCGAGCGGCCCGGCCGGCCCGGCCGGCGTGTACTTCGCCACCCTGGTCGGCGTCTTCTTCGGGGTCTCCTTCGCCAACCAGGTGCTGCTCGCCCGCCTCACCGGCTTCAGCCTGGGCAAGGGCGTCCTGGCCACCCGGGTGATCCGCCGCAAGGACGGCAGCCGCCCGCACACCTGGCGGCTCACCAAGCGCTGGCTGCTCGGCTACGTCATCGTGGTGGTCGGTCTGCTGACGGAGGATCCGGAGTCGGAGGGGACGGCCGTCGGGGTCCGCGTGGTCCGGTGGAAGCACCTGCGTGAGTACCAGCAGGCGACCGGGCGGCTCGGCTAGCATGCGGCGGTACGCCCCGACCGACACCGTGCGACACCGCGAGGAGACCCCGATGGCCGGCGAGCCGCAGTCCGACTGCCTGTTCTGCAAGATCGTGGCGGGCGAGATCCCGGCCACCGTGGTGCGCAAGACCGAGCGTGTGCTCGCCTTCCGGGACATCGCCCCGAAGGCTCCGACCCACGTCCTGGTGATCCCGCACGCGCACTACCCGAACGCGGCCGCGCTGGCCGCCGCCGAGCCGCGGATCGCCGGCGAGCTCCTCGCCGAGGCCGGCGAGGTCGCCAGGGACGAGGGCCTCGACGACTACCGGCTGATCTTCAACACCGGCGCGGGCGCGGGCCAGACCGTCTTCCACGCCCACGTCCACGTGCTCGGCGGGATGCCGATGAACGAGCGCATGGTCTGAGCGACGTGTCACAGCGCGAACTCGTCGTCCTCGGCACGGCCAGCCAGGTACCGACCCGGCACCGCAACCACAACGGCTACCTGCTGCGCTGGGACGGCGAGGGCCTGCTGTTCGACCCCGGCGAGGGCACCCAGCGCCAGATGCTGCACGCCGGGGTCTCGGCCACCCAGATCACCCGGATCGCGGTCACCCACTTCCACGGCGACCACAGCCTCGGCCTCGCCGGGGTGATCCAGCGGATCAACCTGGACCGCGTCCCGCACCCGGTGGACGTCTACTTCCCGGCCTCCGGGGAGGTCTACTTCGAACGGCTGCGGCACGCCACCGCGTACCACGAGACGGCCGTGCTGCGCCCCCGTCCGATCGAGGAGTCCGGCCCGCTGCCCGCGCCCGGGGCCCGCTTCGCGCTGGACGCCGTCCGGCTCTCGCACCCCGTCGAGTCCTTCGGCTACCGGCTCACCGAGCCCGACGGCCGCCGGCTGGTGCCCGAGCGGCTGGCCGCGCTGGGCATCGCCGGACCGGACGTCGGCCGGCTCCAGCACCGGGGCGCGATCGAGACGGAGGGCGGGCCGGTCACCCTCGACCAGGTCAGCGAGTACCGGCGCGGCCAGCGGTTCGCCTTCGTGATGGACACCCGGCTCTGCGAGGGCGTCCACGAACTCGCCGAGGGCGCCGACCTGCTGGTCATCGAGTCCACCTTCGCCGACGCCGACTCCCGGCTCGCCGAGGAGCACGGCCACCTCACCGCCGGCCAGGCCGGCAAGGTCGCCGCCGAGGCCGGCGCGGGCACCCTCGTGCTGACCCACTTCTCGCAGCGCTACCCGGACCTCGGCCAGCACCTCGCCGACGCCCGCAAGCACTTCGACGGCACCGTCGTACTGGCCGAGGACCTCGCCCGGGTGCCCGTGCCGCCCCGACGGCGTCCGTGAGCGCGGCGCGGCCCGCCGGGGCCGCGCGGAAAACCGTTCGCGCCGCCCCGCGATCTGCCGGAGCATCGTCGGGTGCGGCCCGGCCGCCCGCCGCGGCGATCACGCTCGCGGCGTACCCTGGTGCCCCGGAAGGACCGAGCGGCACCACGAGACCACGGATGGGATGAGGCAGGCCCCAGCGCCGACCTATGAGTGACACATCGCAGACCCGTACGAACGGCCAGTCGCGTCCCGAACCGGCCGACGAGGGCCGCACCAGCGCCCGGATCGTCATCCCCGAGAAGCACCCGATGGTCACCCTGCTCGGCACCGCGGACTCGCTGCTGCGGGTGATCGAGCGGGGCTTCCCCGCCGCCGACATCCACGTCCGCGGCAACGAGGTGACCGCCACCGGGGAGCGCGCCGAGGTCGCCCTCGTCCAGGAGCTCTTCAGCGAGATGATGCTGGTGCTGCGCGCCGGCCAACCCCTGACGGAGGACGCCGTGGAGCGCTCCATCGCCATGCTCCGGAGCAGCGCCGACGACCCGGACAGCCCGGCCCCGTCCCAGGTGTTCACCGCGAACATCCTGTCCAACCGGGGCCGCACCATCCGCCCCAAGACCCTCAACCAGCAGCGCTACGTCGACGCGATCGACAAGCACACCATCGTCTTCGGCCTCGGCCCGGCCGGTACCGGCAAGACCTACCTCGCGATGGCCAAGGCCGTCCAGGCCCTCCAGGCCAAGGAGGTCAACCGGATCATCCTGACCCGTCCGGCCGTCGAGGCGGGGGAGCGGCTGGGCTTCCTGCCCGGCACCCTCTTCGACAAGATCGACCCGTACCTGCGCCCGCTCTACGACGCGTTGCACGACATGATGGACCCGGACTCCATCCCGCGTCTGATGGCGGCCGGCACCATCGAGGTCGCCCCGCTCGCCTACATGCGCGGCCGGACCCTCAATGACGCCTTCATCATCCTCGACGAGGCCCAGAACACCTCGCCCGAGCAGATGAAGATGTTCCTCACCCGCCTCGGGTTCAACTCCCGGGTGGTCGTCACCGGCGACACCAGCCAGATCGACCTCCCGGGCGGCACCCGCAGCGGCCTCAAGGTCGTCCAGGAGATCCTGGCCGACGTGCCCGACATCCACTTCTCCGTCCTCACCAGCACCGACGTGGTCCGCCACAAGCTGGTCGGCCGGATCGTGGAGGCCTACGAGCGCTGGGACGCCCGGCAGGAGGGCGAGGAGAACGCTCCGCCGGCCCGCAAGCCCGGCCAGCGGCGCCCCGGCAAGACGACCGAACCACGCGCACCCCGACAGTCCCATCGCACCGAAAGCTGAGTAACCAGCCCGTCATGTCGATCGACATCGCCAATGAGTCCGGTTGGGACGCCGACGAGGAGTCCATCCTCGACGTCGCCCGCTACGCGCTGGACAAGATGCGGATCCACCCGCAGTCAGAACTGTCCGTGATCCTGGTGGACGGTGCGGCGATGGAGGAGCTGCACATCCAGTGGATGGACCTCCCCGGCCCGACCGACGTGATGTCCTTCCCGATGGACGAGCTGCGTCCCGGCAAGGAGGGCGAGGAGCTGCCGCAGGGGCTGCTCGGCGACATCGTGCTCTGCCCCGAGGTGGCCGAGCAGCAGGGCAAGGACGCCCCGTCCAAGCACTCGATGGACGAGGAGCTGCAGCTGCTGACCGTCCACGGGGTGCTCCACGTGCTCGGCTACGACCACGAGGAGCCGGACGAGGAGGAGGAGATGTTCGGCCTCCAGAAGGCCATTCTGGACGGCTGGCGGGCCGGCCGCGGCCTGGGCGGGATCTCCCCGGCCCCCACCACCCACTGAGCGCGGAGCCCGAACCCTGTGAGTGGTGAGAGTACGAGCTTCATCGTCGGCGCCGTGCTGCTGGTCGTCCTCGGCTGGCTGGCGGCATGCGCCGAGGCGGGTATCTCCCGGGTCTCCCGGTTCCGCGCGGAGGAGGCCGTCCGGGCCGGCCGGCGGGGCTCGGCCCGGCTGCTGGCACTGGCCTCCGACCCGATCCGCTACCTCAACCTGGCCACCCTGATCCGGGTGGCCAGCGAGATGGCGGCGGCCGTCCTGGTCACCGTGGTCTGCGTGCGCAGCCTGGACTCCACCTGGCAGGCCGTGCTGCTGGCGTTCGGCGTGATGGTGCTGGTGTCCTTCGTGGCGGTCGGCGTCTCGCCGCGCACGATCGGGCGCCAGCACCCGCTGACCACCGCCACCGCGGCCTCCTTCGTGCTGCTGCCGCTGGCCGGCGTGCTCGGCCCGCTGCCGCGGCTGCTGATCCTGCTCGGCAACGCGCTGACCCCGGGCAAGGGCTACCGCGAGGGGCCGTTCGCCTCCGAGGCGGAGCTGCGGGCCCTGGTCGACCTCGCGGAGAAGGACGACCTGATCGAGGACGAGGAGCGCCGGATGGTGCACTCGGTCTTCGAGCTGGGCGACACCATCGTCCGCGAGGTGATGGTGCCGCGCACCGACCTGGTGATGATCGAGCGGCACAAGACCGTCCGTCAGGCGCTCACCCTGGCGCTGCGTTCCGGCTTCTCGCGCATCCCGGTGGTCGGTGACAACGAGGACGACGTGGTGGGCATCGTCTACCTCAAGGACCTGGTGCGGCGCACCCACATCAACCGGGAGGCCGAGTCCGAGGAGGTCGGCGCGGTGATGCGGCCGGCCGTCTTCGTCCCGGACTCCAAGCCGGCCGGCGATCTGCTGCGCGAGATGCAGCAGCGCCGCTCGCACGTGGCGATCGTGATCGACGAGTACGGCGGCACCGCCGGTCTGGTCACCATCGAGGACATCCTGGAGGAGATCGTCGGTGAGATCACCGACGAGTACGACCGGGAGATCGCGCCGGTCGAGGACCTCGGCGACGGCTCGTACCGGATCACCGCCCGGCTGCTGGTCGAGGACCTCGGCGAACTGTTCGGGATCGAGCTGGAGGACGAGGACGTCGAGACCGTCGGCGGCCTGCTCGCCAAGCACCTCGGCCGGGTGCCGATCCCGGGCTCGTCCTGCGAGATCCCGCTGCCCGAGGACGCGGCCACCGGTCTCACCGCGATCCGGCTGACCGCCGAGAGCTCGGCGGGGCGCCGCAACCGGATCGGCTCGATGGTCGCCATCCCGGTCCGGGCCTCGGCCGAGGCCCTCCGGGAGTCCGGCGAGTAGCGTTCGGCCGCCCGCGGGGCGACGATGGCGTCATGACTCATCTACTGCGTGCGGAGTACGGCCCGCAGGGACGGTCGGCCGGGGCGAAGTCCTGGCACGTCGTCCGGGCCGCGGATCCGACGACGGCCCTGTGCGGCCGGACGATGGACACCGATGCCGAGACCCGGCCGGACGAGGAGTGGGGCACCGGGCTGCGCTGCTGCCAGCAGTGCGGCTCGCTGTACATGCACGAGGTGCCGCACATGGAGGGGAGCCACCCCTACAGCTAGGCACACGCGGGGGTACCGCCCCCTCAGCCGGGCCGTGCGCCGCTCCGCGACCGGAGTAGCGTGAAGGAAGGCCGTTCGACGTCCCATGGTGGAGGTCACCATGAAGCTGCAAGACGAACTGCCCGTCGACCACCGGTTGCTCCTGGTCTGGCGGATCGGGGCCGGGCTCGGCGGGGTGTTCCTGATCGTGTTCGGGATCCTCGGGCTGGCGGACCATCCGGGTTTCCTGTCCACCAGGGGCAGTGACGTCGTCGGACTGTCGAGCAACGGGGCGCTCGCGATCCTCTCCATCGTGGTGGGCGTGATCCTCGTCGGCGGTGCCGTCATCGGCGGGAACTTCGCCGCCAACCTCAACATGGCGGTGGGCATCCTCTTCGTGCTCTCCGGTTTCTACGGTCTGGCGGTGCTCGGCCGGCCGGACGCCAACATCCTCAACTTCCGGATGTCCAACGTGCTGTTCGCGTTCGTCTTCGGGGTGGTCGTGACGACCTTCGGGATGTACGGCAGGGTCAGCAGCCACCTGCCGCACGACAACCCGTACTGGCGCAAGCGGGCCGCGGACGAGGAGCCGCTGCCGAACGGGCCGAAGACCTTCGTCAAGGTCATGCGGCCGGGACCGCCCAACCCGATCGGCCACTGAGGCCGGCCGCGGTGGCCGCGGCGGAGGGCGTGGGCGGCCGGTGAGCGGCGCGTCCTATGCTCGGCGCCATGAGTGACATCGTCGAGCTCGACCCCGAAGACAAGAAGATCATCACCCTGGCCCGCTCCGCGCGTGCCCGCAACGGCGTCGCGGAGGGGGCCGCGGTGCGCGACGAGACCGGGCGCACCTATGTGGCCGGCACGGTCGCGCTGGAGTCGCTGCGGCTCAGCGCGCTGCAGACGGCGGTGGCGATGGCGGTGGCCAGCGGCGCGCGGTCGCTGGAGGCGGCGGCCGTGGTGAGCGAGGCCGGGGAGCCCGCCGAGGCCGATCTGGCCGCGGTGCGGGACCTCGGCGGGGCCGGGACGCCGGTGCTGCTCGCCGGGCCGGACGGGACGCTGAAGGTCGCGGCCGAGGCCCGCTGAGGCCCGCTGAGGCCCGCTGAGGCCCGCTGGGGCCGCTCGGGGCGCTCGGGGGAACCCGGGCGCCCGGCCCTCCAGGATCCGCAGATAATCTCACCGGTACAGATGGCGGTGAGGGGGCTGGGGACATGGGGCCGTTCGCGTTCTTCGCGGGCCTGCTGCTGGGCGTCATGGGGATGGGCAAGTGGCAGGAGACCGGATCGCCGTTCTGGCTATGGGGCTCGGTCGCCTTCCTCCTGATCGTTCTGATCAGCGGGATCTCCGCCGTTCTGGGCGGCAAAAAGGGCTGACGGGGGCGGCCTGTCCGCCGGGCTCCCGGTGATCAGGGAGAATGGGGCCCATGAGTGCCCCTTCCTCCTCGTACCGCTCCGGCTTCGCGTGCTTCGTCGGCCGGCCCAACGCGGGCAAGTCGACCCTGACCAACGCCCTGGTGGGGACGAAGGTCGCGATCACCTCCGACCGTCCGCAGACCACCCGGCACACCGTGCGCGGCATCGTGCACCGCCCGGACGCCCAGCTCGTGCTGGTCGACACCCCGGGGCTGCACAAGCCGCGCACCCTGCTCGGCGAGCGGCTGAACGACCTGGTCCGCTCCACCTGGGCCGAGGTCGACGTGATCGGCTTCTGCCTGCCCGCCGACCAGAAGCTCGGCCCCGGCGACAAGTTCATCGCCAAGGAACTCGCCGACGTCAAGAAGACCCCCAAGGTGGCCATCGTCACCAAGACCGACCTGGTCGACTCCAAGCGGCTGGCCGAGCAGCTGATCGCCGTCCACCAGCTCGGTGCCGAGCTGGGCATCGAGTGGGCCGAGATCATCCCGGTCTCGGCCGTCGGCGACAAGCAGGTCGAGCTGGTCGCCGAGCTGATCACCAAGCTGCTCCCGGAGGGCATGCCGCTCTACCCGGACGGCGACCTCACCGACGAGCCCGAGCTGATCATGGTCGCCGAGCTGATCCGGGAGGCGGCTCTGGAGGGTGTCCGGGACGAGCTGCCGCACTCGCTGGCGGTCGTCGTCGAGGAGATGATCCCGCGCGAGGACCGCCCGGCGGACCGCCCGCTGCTGGACATCCACGCCAACGTCTACATCGAGCGGCAGAGCCAGAAGGCCATCGTGATCGGGGCCAAGGGTGCCCGGCTGAAGCACGTCGGCACCACCGCCCGCAAGCACATCGAGGCGCTGCTCGGCACGCCGGTCTACCTGGACCTGCACGTCAAGGTGGCCAAGGACTGGCAGCGCGACCCGAAGCAGCTGCGCAAGCTGGGCTTCTGAGCCCGCCCGCACCGCCCAGGGCCCGTCCGGACGACCGCGTCCGGGCGGGCCCCGTGCGTGTCCCGCCGCGGTGCGCGGGGCCGGTGCGCGGGCCGGTGTCGCGGCCGGTGCTCTGGCCCTCCGCCCGGTCCGGGTGTTCGCTGGGGCGGGCAGACCGGACCGGCGCGCGGGCGCGACGGTGCCGGCCGACGGCCCGGACGGCCGAGCAGAGAGGTTTCCGAGGGATGCAGCTGAACACCCACGAGTGGGGCTCCGGTGACAGGACCGCCCTGTTGGTGCACGGGATCATGTCCGACCACCGCACCTGGCGCCGGGTCGGTCCGGCCCTGGCCGAGTACGGCTACCGGGTGATCGCCGTCGATCTGCGCGGCCACGGCGCGAGCCCGCGCGGCGGGGGCGCCACCCCGCTGGAGCGCTACGGCCCGGGGCAGTACGCCCAGGACCTGGTCGACACCCTGCCGATCGGCGCCGAACTCGCCATCGGCCACTCGCTCGGCGGGCTGGCCCTGCTGGGCGCGGTGGAGCGGCTGAAGCTCGCCCGGGTGGTCTACTCCGACCCGGCCTGGAAGTTCGCCCAGCCGAGCACCTTCGACCCGGCCGTCTTCACCCGGTTCAAGCGGGCCACCCGGGAGCAGATCACCGCGATCAGCCCGCGCTGGGAGGAGGCCGACGTGGAGGTCGAGCTGGCCACCCTCGCGCTCTGGGACAGCGACAGCGCGATCGCGCTCTCCGGGTACCGGGAGGCGGCCGGCCTGCCCGGCGCTCCGGCCGTCCCCTCGCTCGTCCAACTCGCCGACCGGAGTGCCCTGATCGGTCCGGAGGACGCGGAGCGGCTGCGTGCCGCCGGCTACGAGGTGCGGACGGTGGGCGGCGCCGGGCACACCATCCACCGCGACGACCTCGCGGGCTTCCTGGCCTCGTTGGACGGCTGGATCTGAGCCCGGCGGCCCGCCGGCCGGGCCGCGCACGCCCGGTGCCGCGGGTGAGTGCTACGCGCCCTCGCGCATCACCAGCGAGACCAGCTCCCGTTGTGACTCGGTGAGCTTCGGGTCGGCGCAGTGCACCGTCCGGCCGTCGACGGTGATCTCGTAGTGGAAGCCGTCCGGGACCCCGTAGGAGGGTGCCCGCAGCCCGCCCGCGACGGCCTCGCGGGCGAGCGCGTGCACGTGCGGGGCGTCCGTCCGCGCGGTGGTGTCGAGCTCCGCGCGGCGGACGTTGCCCGCGAGGCCGCCGGTCCGGGTCACCTGGATACGCATGGTGTCCATGGTGCTACGCAGGGATGGCGTTTGCCGGGCTTTTTCAGGACCTTGACCTTATGGGCTCTTAAACCTTATGACCGCTCAAGTCGGGCTCGACCGGCGGCCGGGTCGTTCAGGCCGTGCTGACGCCCACCGTGGCCCAGGCCGCCGTCACGGTGTCGGCCACCGCCTGCTCCGGGTAGCGGGCCCCGGCGGCCGCGACGGTCGCCCGGGCGAAGGCGGTGAAGTCGGCGTCGGCGGCCAGCCGCCGGCCGGTCAGCGCGTCGTACCAGATCCGCCCGGCCCGCTCCCAGGCCGGGCCGCCGAGTGCGGTGGCGAGCAGGTAGAAGGCGTGGTTCGGGATGCCGGAGTTGATGTGCACGCCGCCGTTGTCCTGGGCGGTGTGCACGTAGTCGCGCAGGTGCGCCGGCTGCGGGTCCTTGCCGAGCCGGGGGTCGTCGTACGCGGTGCCGGGCGCCTTCATCGAGCGCAGCGCCACCCCCTGCACGCCCGGGGCGAGCAGCCCGGCGCCGATCAGCCAGTCCGCGTCGCCGGCGTCCTGGCGCAGCGCGTACTGCTTGACGAGCGAGCCGAAGACGTCGGAGACGGACTCGTTGAGCGCGCCGGGCTGGCCCTGGTACTCCAGGCCGGCGGTGAACTGGGTGACGCCGTGGGTGAGTTCGTGGCCGATCACGTCGACGCAGGCGGTGAAGTCGCCGAACACCTCGCCGTCGCCGTCCCCGAAGACCATCCGGTGGCCGTCCCAGAAGGCGTTGTCGTAGCTCCGGCCGTAGTGCACGGTGGCGTCCAGGCGCAGGCCCTGGTCGTCGATCGAGCGGCGGCCGTAGGCGTCCGCGAACAGCGCGAAGGTGGCGCCGAGGCCGTCGTAGGCGTGGTTGACGGACTGGTCGGGGACGGGCCCCTGGTCCTCCCGGCGGACGGTGCGGCCGGGCAGCCGCTGGGTGTGTCCGGCGTCGCAGACCACCCGCTCCAGGCGGGTGGAGCCGGATTGCGCCGGGACGGCGGTGAGGCGGGCCGTGCGGTGCACGGCGTCCAGGGCGAGGGAGCGGGCGGCGGGCTCGTGACCGTCCTCGGCGAGGCGGTCCAGGACGTACGGCGGAACGATCGCGCAGAGCGGCGGTTCGGCGGTCATGTGGCCAAGAGTGACGCACGCATGACCTGTTGTCACCGGCGCGGACCGGATCGTCCGCCGTCTCAAGGGGTGGAATGTCCGCCCGGCTCACTTCGGGGGCGCGCGGTCCTCGGTTACGCTGGACGACATCATGCGCAACTGGCTGCTTCTTCTTAGCTGCCGCGTCGAGGGCCTGTAGTCCACCAGGGCCGGCTCCCTCGCCGCGGGGACTGTGCTGTGCGCGTAGCGATTCCGCGGCCCACCGAGGGGTCGTGCGCGGCAGTAGGCCGGCCGGTCGGGTGTCAACCTCACCCCGACAAGCCCCGCATCACAGGAAGCCGAGAGTCATCTCCATGACCGAGCAGAACTCCGCCGCGTCCATCCCCGCCGGTCGCGCGTTCGTCGACCGCCCCACGCCGATCACCGCCACGACCGTGCGCCAGCGGGGCGCGGGCATGCGGCACGGCCGCTACCTGCCGTTCGGCACCGTCGACCTGCCGGACCGCAGCTGGCCGTCGAAGGTGATCACCAAGGCGCCGCGCTGGCTCTCCACCGACCTGCGGGACGGCAACCAGGCGCTGATCGACCCGATGTCCCCGGCCCGCAAGCGCAAGATGTTCGACCTGCTGGTCGGCATGGGCTACAAGGAGATCGAGGTCGGCTTCCCCTCCTCCGGCGCGACCGACCACGCCTTCGTACGGTCGCTGATCGAGGAGGGGGCGATCCCCGAGGACGTCACCATCTCGGTGCTGACCCAGGCGCGCGAGGAGCTGATCGAGAAGACCGTCGAGTCGCTGGTCGGCGCGCCGCGGGCGACCGTCCACCTGTACAACGCGACCGCGCCGCTGTTCCGCCGGGTGGTGTTCCGCAACGACCGGGCGGCCACCAAGGCGATCGCCACCGACGGCACCCGGCTGGTGATGGAGTACGCGGAGAAGCTGCTGGGCGACGACACCGTCTTCGGCTACCAGTACTCGCCGGAGATCTTCGTCGACACCGAGCTGGACTTCGCGCTGGAGGTCTGCGAGGCGGTGATGGACGTCTGGCAGCCGGGCGAGGGCCGCGAGATCATCCTGAACCTGCCGGCCACCATCGAGCGGGCCACCCCGAACGTCCAGGCCGACCAGTTCGAGTGGATGTCGCGCCACCTGTCCCGTCGCGAGTACGTCTGTCTGTCGGTGCACCCGCACAACGACCGCGGCACCGCCGTCGCCTCCGCCGAGCTGGCCTACATGGCCGGCGCCGACCGCATCGAGGGCTGCCTGTTCGGCCAGGGCGAGCGGACCGGCAACGTCGACCTGGTGACCCTGGGCATGAACCTGTTCTCGCAGGGGATCGACCCGCAGATCGACTTCTCCGACATCGACGAGGTGCGCCGCACCGCCGAGTACTGCAACCAGATGGAGGTGCACCCGCGCCACCCGTACGCCGGTGACCTGGTGTACACCTCCTTCTCCGGCTCGCACCAGGACGCGATCAAGAAGGGCTTCGACACCCTGGAGGCCGACGCCGCGGCGGCCGGCGTGCCGGTGGAGGAGCACACCTGGGGCGTCCCGTACCTGCCGATCGACCCGAAGGACGTCGGCCGCACGTACGAGGCGGTCATCCGGGTCAACAGCCAGTCCGGCAAGGGCGGCGTCGCGTACGTCCTGAAGAACGACCACAAGCTGGACCTGCCGCGCCGGATGCAGATCGAGTTCTCCCGGATCATCCAGGCGAAGACCGACGCCGAGGGCGGCGAGGTCACCCCGGCGGCGATCTGGGCGGTCTTCCAGGACGAGTACCTGCCGACCACCGACAACCCGTGGGGCCGGATCTCGCTGAGCGGCTCGCGCAGCCTGACCACCGAGGACGGCCGGGACGCGCTGACCGCCCAGGCCCTGGTCGAGGGCGCGCCCGTCACTCTGGCCGGTACCGGCAACGGCCCGGTCTCCGCCTTCGCCGACGCGCTGGCCCGGATCGGGGTGGACGTCCGGGTGCTGGACTACGCCGAGCACGCGCTGAGCGAGGGCGGCGACGCCCAGGCCGCCGCGTACGTCGAGTGCGCCGTGGACGGCAAGGTGCTGTGGGGCGTGGGCATCGACGGCAACACCGTGCTGGCCTCGCTGAAGGCGATGATCAGCGCCGTCAACCGGGCGCAGCGCGGGTAGTTCGTACGAGTGGTAGTCGGCGGGCCGTCCCACGGGGCGGCCCGCCGTCGTCACGGGCGGCCCCGGCCGGGCCGTTGTGGCCTGCGCCACATTTTTTCGGGTCGGAAGCCGTTCGAGGTACTGACACGTGCCGGTAACCATGGCAACATCGACCCACCGGAAATCCGGGTCGGTGGGACGGCCTCGGGGTCCGGTCGCGTGACCTGCCCATTGTTGAGCAGGCCGCCTGCCATGTCTGGGGAGTGGCGCCGTGACAGGGTTGTGGGGTGTTCGCCCGCGATGGCGGACTGACGTTCTCGGTGACTTCTTCTGTCCAGGCTGCGGCGGGGACCGCAACTACCGCCGGCAGCACGGCCGGCGGTGGCTGCGGCTGCTGGGAGCGGCGGTACTGCCGCTCGGCCCGGTCGTCCGCAGTGCGCAGTGCACCACCTGCCACGGTCGCTACGGGGTGGAGAGTCTCGACCAGCCCACCTGCGTCCGCCTGGGCGGGATGCTGCGCGACGCGCAGTACACGGTGGCCCTGGCCCTGCTGGCGGCCGGCGGAACGGCGCACCGGGCGGCCCGTGAGGCGGCCTGCGCGGCCGTCCGGGAGGCCGGCTTCGACGACTGCGGCGAGGCCCAGGTACTGGCCGCGCTGGCCGCGCTCTCCGGGCTCGGCGGCGAACTCCACGACGCCCACGACCTGGAGTCGCCCTCCGGTCACGGGCTGGGGGAGGCCGGCGCCCTGGCGGTGGAACTGCACGCGGTGCTCGAACCGCTCGCCCCGCACCTGGCCCACCACGGCCGGGAGCGGCTGCTGCTCCAGGGCGCGGCGATCGCCCTGGCCGACGGGCGGTACCTGCCCCAGGAGCGCGAGGCGCTGGCCGTCGTGGGGCGCTGCCTGGACCTGCCGCAGGCGAGGGTCGGGGCGCTGCTGGAGGCGGCCACCCGCGCTTCGTACTAAGCGCTCGGTGCCGGGGCCTCGTCGCCGGGCCCGCGCACCGGATCCTCGCACCGGATCCTCGCCGCCGTCCTTCTGTCGCCGGGTCTTCGTGACCGGGCCCGACACCACCGGCACCTGACAGCACCGGCTCCTGACACCACGAGGACCTGACACCACCGGGGCCTGACACCACCGGGACCCGGCGCCACGTGGACGCGGCGCCACCTCGACCCGGCGCGACCCGGGCCGGCACCCCGCGCCCCCGGCCCCGTCCCCCCGGAACCCCCACGAACGGGCCCGACCCGTCTCCCGGCCCCCCGGCCGGGAGACGCCCCCACCCGGGGCCCGCCGTGACCCGCACCGATCGGGCCTCCCCCACGGCCCCGGTGCGGGCCACACGGCTGCCCGGCCCGGGCCGCCGGTAGGGGACAATGGTGGGATGTCCACACTGTTCGACGCCGGCCGCGAGGCCGCCGCATGAGCCTGTTCCGGGACGACGGCGTGGTGCTCCGGGCGCAGAAGCTCGGCGAGGCCGACCGGATCATCACTCTGCTCACCCGCCAGCACGGCAAGGTGCGCGCGGTGGCCCGCGGGGTGCGCAAGACCAAGTCCAAGTTCGGCGCCCGGCTGGAGCCGTTCTCGCACGTGGACGTGCAGTTCTTCAGCCGGGGGAGTGAGCTGGTGGGGCGCGGGTTGCCGCTCTGCACCCAGGTGGAGACGATCGCCCCGTACGGCGGCTCGATCGTCACCGACTACGGCCGCTACACCGCGGGGACGGCCATGCTGGAGACGGCGGAGCGGTTCGCCGAGAACGAGGGCGAGCCGGCCGTCCAGCAGTACCTGCTGCTGGTCGGGGGCCTGCGGACGCTGGCGGCCGGGTCGCACGAGTCGCACCTGGTGATGGACGCCTTCCTGCTCCGCTCGCTGGCCGTCAACGGCTACGGCGCGAGCTTCACCGACTGCGCCAAGTGCGGCCTGGACGGCCCGAACCGGTTCTTCTCCCTCCAGGCGGGCGGTGTGCTCTGCGGAGACTGCCGAGTCCCCGGTTGTGCCGTACCCTCCCCTGAGACACTGGTACTGCTCGGGGCGCTGCTGTCAGGGGACTGGCAGACGGCCGACACCTGCGAGCCGAGGTACTGGCGGGAGGGCAGCGGCCTGGTCGCGGCCTATCTGCAGTGGCACCTGGAGCGGGGCATCCGCTCGATGAGATACGTGGAGAAGTGAGCACATGGCAGCGCGACGGCTCTTCGGCGGTGGCAAGCAAAGGGAGTACCTCCCCCCGACCCCGCACCCCAGCGGCGCACAGCCCCCGAAGATCCCCGGCGAGCTGGTCCCCAACCACGTCGCGATCGTGATGGACGGGAACGGGCGCTGGGCCAAGGAGCGCGGACTGCCGCGCACCGAGGGCCACAAGGTCGGCGAGACCGTGGTGCTGGACGTGCTCAAGGGCGCGATCGAGCTCGGTGTGAAGAACATCTCGCTGTACGCGTTCTCCACCGAGAACTGGAAGCGCTCGCCCGACGAGGTGAAGTTCCTGATGAACTTCAACCGGGACGTCATCCACCGCCGGCGCGACGAGATGGACGCGATGGGCGTGCGGGTCCGCTGGGCCGGCCGGATGCCCAAGCTGTGGAAGAGCGTCGTCCAGGAGCTGAAGGTCGCCGAGGAGCAGACCAGGGAGAACGACGCCGTCACGCTCTACATGTGCGTCAACTACGGCGGCCGGGCGGAGATCGCGGACGCCGCGGCGGCCCTCGCGGCCGACGTCGCGGCGGGCCGGCTCGACCCGAAGAAGGTCAACGAGAAGACCATCGCCAAGTACCTCTACCACCCGGACATGCCGGACGTGGACCTCTTCCTGCGCCCGAGCGGCGAGCAGCGGACGTCCAACTTCCTGCTCTGGCAGTCGGCGTACGCCGAGTTCGTGTTCCAGGACGTGCTCTGGCCGGACTTCGACCGCCGGGACCTCTGGCGGGCCTGCGAGCAGTACGCCAGGCGCGACCGCCGCTTCGGCGGGGCGATCCCCAACGAGGTCGCCCCCGGCGAGGCCGCCGCGGAGGTGCCCGCGCAGCGCTGAGCGGCGCCGCGCGGGCTGACCGCGCGCCGGCCGTGCCCGGTCGTCCTGGCCGTGCCGGATCGTGCCGGATCGTGCCGAAGGGCCCGTGGGAGGTTTCCCACGGGCCCTTCGGCACGATCGGGTCAGGCCTTCTTGGCGCACTCCGCACAGGTCCCGAAGATCTCCAGGGTGTGCGCGATGTCGCTGAACCCGTGCTCGGCGGCGACCGAGTTGGCCCAGCGTTCGACGGCCGGCCCCTCCACCTCGACGGTGGCGCCGCAGTGCCGGCAGACCAGGTGGTGGTGGTGCCCGCTGCTGCAACGGCGGTAGACGGCCTCGCCGTCGGCGGTGCGCAGCACGTCCACCTCGCCCGCGTCGGCGAGCGACTGCAGGGTGCGGTAGACCGTGGTCAGACCCACCGAGTCGCCTCGGTGCTTGAGCATGTCGTGGAGCTCCTGCGCGCTGCGGAAGTCCTCGATCTCGTCCAGGGCCGCCGAGACGGCGGCTCGCTGCCGGGTCGAGCGGGCGCGCGGCGACGGGCCTGCGGTGGTCACCGTGGGTCCTCCTGGGGGTGTGGGCGTCTCGCACCTCATTGTGCCAGCCCCGCACTCCGGTCCGGAGTGGTCGCGTCGGACGGGCTCTGCCCGGGCAGTTGGACGTCGCAGACCGCCGGGGCGGGATCGGCCGTCGCCGTCCGGTGCCGGCGGCGGGCCAGCGGTGCGGCGATCACGCTGAAGACCGCGAACACCGCGATGGCGAGCAGCACGATGGCCGGGCCTGAGGGGACGTCGAGCTGGTAGGAGCCGGTGACGCCGGCCAGCGAGACCAGCACGCCGAGGCCGATCGAGGCGGCCTGGGTGGCGGCGAAGGAGCGGGTGAGCTGCTGGGCGGCCACCACCGGGACCACCATCAGCGCGCTGACCAGCAGCAGCCCGACCACCCGCATGGCGACCGTGACGGTGATCGCGGCCATCACCGCGAGCAGCAGGTTGAGGAAGCGCACCGGCAGGCCGGTGACGCGGGCGAAGTCCTCGTCCTGGCAGATCGCGAAGAGCTGGCGGCGCAGGCCCACGGTGACGCCGATCACCACGGCGCCGAGGACGCCGATGGTGACGAGGTCGGAGGGGGCCACGGTCAGGATGGATCCCCAGAGGTAGCTCTCCAGGCTGCCGGCGCCGGCCTGGGCGGACTTCGAGACCAGCAGCTTGCCGCAGGCCATGCCGCCGTAGAACAGCATCGCGAGGGCGATGTCGCCGCGCTGGTTGCCGCGGGAGCGGACCAGTTCCATGGTGACGGCGCCGAGCACGCAGACCAGGACGGCCATCCAGACCGGGCTGGTGTCGAAGATGAAGCCGAGGCCGACGCCGGTCATCGCGACGTGGCCCATGCCGTCGCCCAGCAGCGCCTGGCGCCGCTGCACCAGGTAGATCCCGACGGCGGGCGCGGTGACCCCGACCAGGACGGCGGCGAGCAGGGCGCGCTGCATGAAGTCGTAGGAGAGCATCTCGGTCATGCGAGCAGCCTCGGCGGGGTGTGGTCGGCGTGCGGGTGGACGTGGTCGTGGCCGGGCAGCGCGTGCAGGCCGGTGTTGGGGACGGGCGGGCCGTCGTGCGCGACGCAGCCGTCGCGCAGCACCACGGCGCGGTCGATCAGCGGCTCCAGCGGCCCGAGTTCGTGCAGCACCAGCAGGACGGCCGCGCCGCGCCCGACCTCGGCGCGCAGGGTGTCGGCGAGCACCTGCTGGCTGGCGGCGTCCACCCCGGCCATCGGCTCGTCCATGATCAGCAGGTCGGGGGTGCCGACCAGGGCGCGGGCGATCAGCACCCGCTGCTGCTGGCCGCCGGAGAGGTCGGCGACGCCGTCCCCGGCCCGGTCCAGCATGCCGACGGCGGTCAGCGCGCGGTCCACCGCGTCCCGGTCCCGGCGGCGGAAGGGCAGCAGCCGGTGCTGCGGCAGCCGCCCGGTGGAGACCACCTCGCGCACGGTGGCCGGGACGCCGGAGGCGGCGGTGGTGCGCTGCGGCACGTAGCCGATCCGGTGCCAGGCCCGGAACTTCGCGAACGGGATGCCGAACAGCTCCAGGCCGCCGTGCTCCAGCGGGACGGCGCCGGTCACCGCTTTGACGGTGGTGGACTTGCCGGAGCCGTTGGCACCGAGCAGGGCGACCACCTCGCCGGGCTGCACCGTGAGGTCGACGCCGCGCAGCACCGGTCGGCCGCCGCGCGAGGCGACGGCGTCGTGCAGGCGGACGGCCGGGGGTATCGGGTGGGTCATGGCGTGCTGCCGTCCCGTCAGCTGGTGGTGGCTGCGGTGGTCGTGCCGAGCGCGGCCCGCAGGTTGGCGAGGTTCTGCTGCATCACCGTGAGGTAGGTGTCCTTGGCCGGGTCCTTGACGCCCTCCAGCGGGTCCAGCACCGCGGTGGTGAGTCCGAGGTCCTTGGCGACCGTCTCGGCGAGCTTGGGGCTGACCAGGGTCTCGAAGAAGATCGTGGTGACGCCGTTGTCCTTGGCGGCCTTCTGGACGTCGGCGAGCCGGGCCGGGGTGGGCTCGGACTCCGGGTCGACGCCGTTGATGGCGACCTGGGTGAGGCCGTAGTGCTCGGCGAGGTAGCCGAAGGCGGCGTGGCTGGTGACGAAGGTCTTGGTCTTCGCGTCCTTCAGGCCGTCCCGGAACTCCTGGTCCAGGGTGGTGAGCTTGCCGACCAGCTCGTCGGTGTTCTTCTGGTAGTCGGCCGCGTGCGCCGGGTCGGCCTTGGCGAACTCGGCGCCGACGCTCTTGGCGACCGCCGCGTAGCGGGTCGGGTCGAGCCAGATGTGCGGGTCCCCGGGGGCCGCGTCGTGCTGGTGGCCGTCACCCTCGGCGTGGCCCTCGCCGTCCTCGCCCAGGTGGTGGTCGACCAGCGGGCTGGCGGCGGTCGCGTCGACGACGTGCTTCGCGCCGGAGCCGGCGACGGCCTTGTCCACGGTGGGCTGGAGGCCCTTGAGGTAGAGCAGGGCGTCGGCCTTCTTGACGCTCGCGACCTGCTTGGCGGTGAGGTCCAGGTCGTGCGGCTCGGTGCCGGCGGGGGTCAGGGTGGTGACCTTGACGTGCTCGCCGCCGATCTGCGAGGCGAGGAACTCCATCGGGTAGAACGAGGCGACGACGCCCAGCTTGCCGTCCGTGCCCTCGGCGCCGCTGTCGCCGCCGCAGGCGGTGAGCAGGAGGGTGCCGGAGAGGGCGGTCGCGGTCAGGGCGAGGGCGGTGCGGGTAGGTCGTCGGATCATCATGACAACCATTCTCAGGTTAGATGGAAATGATTGTCAAATCACTCGGACGGGTGAACGGTGCGTGGTGATGGGTGGGAGGGGCGGGGCGATACCGATTTGAACCTCGTACCCATATGGCCGGTAACCTGAGGTATTCGGGTACGCGCAACCAGCCGTGCCCTGACCGTGCCGTCGTACTGAAGAGAGCACTGTGGCCGCCGACAAGATCGACACGATCGTCAGCCTGAGCAAGCGCCGTGGCTTCGTCTACCCCTGCAGCGAGATCTACGGCGGCACGCGTGCCGCCTGGGACTACGGGCCGCTGGGTGTCGAGCTGAAGGAGAACATCAAGCGCCAGTGGTGGCGCGCGATGGTCCAGGCCCGTGAGGACGTCGTCGGGCTCGACTCTTCGGTGATCCTGGCCCGCGAGGTCTGGGAGGCCTCCGGCCACGTCGCCACCTTCAACGACCCGCTGACCGAGTGCCTCTCCTGCCACAAGCGCCACCGGGCCGACCACCTGGAGGAGAAGTACGAGGCCAAGCACGGCTACCCGCCGGCGAACGGCCTCAAGGACATCAACTGCCCCGACTGCGGCACCAAGGGCTCCTTCACCGAGCCCCGGGAGTTCTCGGGCATGCTGAAGACCCACCTCGGCGTCACCGAGGAGGCCGGCGGCCTGGCGTACCTGCGCCCGGAGACGGCCCAGGGCATCTTCACCAACTTCAAGGCCGTCCAGACGACCTCGCGCAAGAAGCCGCCGTTCGGCATCGCCCAGACCGGCAAGAGCTTCCGCAACGAGATCACCCCCGGCAACTTCATCTTCCGCACCCGCGAGTTCGAGCAGATGGAGATGGAGTTCTTCGTCAAGCCGGGCGAGGACGAGCAGTGGCACGACTACTGGCTCCAGCAGCGCTGGGACTGGTACGTCGACCTCGGCCTGCGGACCGAGAACATGCGCTTCTTCGAGCACCCGAAGGAGAAGCTCTCCCACTACGCCAAGCGCACGGTGGACATCGAGTACCGCTTCAACTTCGGCGGTCAGGAGTTCTCCGAGCTGGAGGGCGTCGCCAACCGCACCGACTACGACCTGACGGTGCACAGCGAGGCCTCCGGCCAGGACCTCAAGTACTTCGACCAGGAGTCCGGCGAGCGGTACTTCCCGTACGTCATCGAGCCGGCGGCGGGCCTCAACCGCGCCATGCTGGCCTTCCTGATCGACGCCTACTTCGAGGACGAGGCGCCGAACGCCAAGGGCGTCCTGGAGAAGCGCGTCGGCATGCGGCTCGACCCGCGCCTGGCCCCGGTCAAGGTCGCGGTGCTGCCGCTGTCGCGCAACGCCGACCTGTCGCCGAAGGCCCGCGGCCTGGCCGCCGACCTGCGCACCGCGTGGAACGTCGAGTTCGACGACGCGGGCGCGATCGGCAAGCGCTACCGTCGCCAGGACGAGATCGGCACGCCGTTCTGCGTCACCGTCGACTTCGACACCCTTGAGGACAACGCGGTGACCGTGCGCGAGCGCGACACCATGTCGCAGGAGCGCGTCTCGCTCGACCAGGTGAAGTCGTACCTGGCGGCGCGGCTGATCGGCTGCTGACGTCCGTGCCCTTCGGGAGCCCCCGTTCGCCTTCCGGCGGGCGGGGGCTCCTGGCGTCCCGGGTGCCCGGGCCGCGCGCCTACCGGCGGCCCCAGCGGGAGCGGGGCGCGGTGGCCGGGGTGGTGGGCAGACCGGCGCTGCGCAGTGAGGCGAGGGTGGTGCGGTGGCGGCCCTCGTCCTCCAGGAGGGCGGTCAGCAGGCCGTCGTAGACCTTGCGGTACTCGCGGCTCTCGCGGCCGTCCTGGCTCGCGCGGTCGTTGCGGTGCGCGGCGAGCGCGGTGGCGAGCCGGACCAGTTCGGCCGGCGGGCGCAGCGCCGCGAGTTCGCGCAGCAGGACGGCCGGCAGCGGCGCGGGCAGGGTGGTGGCCAGCTCCATCAGGTCGGCGGTGGGCCGGCCGGCGGCCTGGCGCAGCAGGGTCCGGGCGTCCTCGGCGCGGCCGGCCCGCTCCAGCCCGGCGGCGAGGGCGGCCAGCTCGGCGGTGGGCGCGGAGCCCCACTCCCAGAGCAGGGTGGCGCCGTCCGCGTGCTGGCCGGCGCGCTCCAGGGCCGCCAGCAGGGCCGGCAGGGCGTCGGCCGGGTAGGCCCAGAGGGCGTGGAACAGTTCGGTCGCCTCCTGCGCCAGACCGGCCTGGCGCAGCTCGGCGAGCGTGCTGGCGGCCTGCGTCGGGGTGCCGGCGGCGGCGCCGCGGGCCAGCTGGACGGAGGCGTCGGGCGGGCCGCCGCGGGCGAGCAGGCCGGCCAGCCGGGCGGTGTCGAGGGGGAGGAGCAGGGCGGCGGCCTGGCCCAGCAGCGTGGTGATCTCCTCGGCGGCGCCCTGGCGGTGCAGGGAGGTGATCCGTGCGGCGAGGGCGGTCAGTTCGGCGGGGGAGCGGCGTCGGGGTGGTTCCGGCGCGGGCTGGGGCGGCGGGGGTGCGGGGGCCGCCGCGGCGGCGGGGGGCTGGGTGGGTTGGCGGGTCTGACGGGGTTCGCGGCCCTGGGTGGGCCGGCGGGCCTGACCGGATTGGCGGGCCTGGCCGGGTTCGCGGGCCTGTGCGGGCTCCCCGGTCTCCCCGTTGTCCGCAGTCTCCGCGGGTCGGGGCGGCCGGGTACCGAACCGTGCTCCGGTGGCGGGTGGTGGCGGCGGAGCTTGTTGCACCGACGGGGCGTGCGCTTCCTCGTACGCGCCCCCGAAGCGGGCGCCGGTCGGCTGCCGGGGTACCGGATTGCGCGGCGCCGGCTGGCGGAGCCGGTCCTCCAGCGCCGTCAGCTGCTCGCTCAGCTCCAGGCAGCGCGCGCCGAGCCCCTCGCGCAGCGTCCGCGCCTGGGCCAGCTGCCGCAGCAGCTCGGCGTCCGGCCGCTGCCGGTCAGGCACGGCCCGGACCGCCTCGGTGAGCCGCCGTTCGCGCTGGTTGGCGTACTGCCGGGCTCGCAGTAATTCGTCCAGCTCGGCACGGAGTTCGAGCGCGTCCTGTTCGCTCTCGCCGCCGTGCCGATCCATGGGTTGTTCTGTGTGCCGTATCCGCATGATCGCCGCACCCTGTCCATCTCGACCCTGACTGCGGGTCATCCTGGCGTCGGTATACGGCGAGAGCGTTACGGCAGTGCGTCGAAATGTTTGCGACTGCGGTCCAGGAGCGCGCAGACGGCGGCGGCGGTGAGGAGCGCGACGACGGCCGCCCGCAGCAGAGCCGCCTCGTAGTACGGGTCGGTGGACCACCGGACGGCCAGGAATCCGGTCACCGCGCCGGCCGCCGCGGGGAGCGCGAGCCGGGTCGCGCGCCGGGCGACGGCGACGATCAGCACGGTGGCGCCCGCCAGGGCGGCGAGCCGGGGCGTGCCGAAGCTTCCGGCGTACCGGACGGCGAGGGCGGGCACGAGGAACAGCGCGAGGCCCCGGCCGAGGGTGTCCGTGAGCGCGGTCACCCGCGGGCCGGCCGGGGCGTCGCGCCGCGACCGCGGCAGGAGGCGGGTCAGGCCGAGCACACCGACCGCGGTGATCGCGCCCGGCAGCCGTTCGTCGAGCCGGGACAGGTTGTAGAGCAGCGCGGTGTCGTAGAGGACCAGCATCAGGTGGCCGTAGGCCCAGAGGTCGAGCGCGAAGACGACCGCCCCGGGGGAGCGCGACGCGGTGTCCGCCTCCCGCCGCGCGATCCAGCCGATCAGCGGCGGTGTGACGAGCGCCGACACCGCCCGGATGACGAGGTCGTCCACCGTGTACGGGTTGCGCAGGTCCCATTCCACCGCGCAGAACGCGACGGTGTACGAGGCGGCGGCGAGCGGGATCAGCGGCGAGCGGGCCACCCGCGCGTACAGCTGCCGGTCGAGGCGGCGCAGCAGTGCGACGAACGTCAGCAGCACGAGCGGCAGTTCGAGGAACGCCTGGACGCGGAGCACGGACGGCGCGAGCAGCTCGGGCGCCGGGGTGTGCGCGGCGACCCAGTCGACGAACGGGTTGCCGTGCGGCACCGCGAACCACCCGGGCGGCAGGTAGCGCGCGATGAACGCGGTGCTGCCGCCGTGCACGCGCTGGACGTGGACGGCGAAGGCCAGTTGGTTGAGGAGGATCAGCGCCACGACGATCGCCAGCAGCGCCTCCGGCCCTGGCGCTCCGCCGGGTCCGGGCCGGACCTCCCGCCGCAGCGCCCTCGGGGTGAGGGCGAGTGCGGCGCCCGCCGACACCACCACCGTGGCGTCCAGGACGGGTGCGATCGCGCTCACCGCGCCAGCCGGGTCCGGGCCTCCATCAGGGCGAAGCCGAGCAGGTTCTCGCCGCGCCAGTCGGCCGGTCGGGTCGCCCGCTCGTCGTCGGCGGCGAGTCCGATGCCCCAGAGCCGGTCCACCGGGCTGGCTTCGACCAGGACGCGCTGGTGGGTGCCGAGGAGGTAGCCGCGCAGGGCCTCGTCCTGCCCGAACTTGGCGAGGTTGCCCGTCACCACCAGCTCGAACCGCCCGGCCGCCCAGGTGGGTTCGTCGAAGCCCCGCACCTGGCGCCCCAGCTTCTTGGCCTCGGCCGGGGTCCGGGCGGCGAGGATGCGCGGCACGATGGCCTCGTCCCCGAACATCCGGGCCTTGCCGGCCATCATCCAGTGCTCGGCGGTCGGGTAGGCGACGCCGTCCACGGTGAACGCGGACGGCCACCACTGGCTCAGCGCACCCTGCCCGACCGACCCGTCCTGCTGCGGCCGGTGGCCCCAGAACATCAGCCACCTCGGCCGGGCTCCGGAGGCGACGGCCGCCACCAGCGCGGCCCGGTCGCGGGTGTCGAGGGGGTTCCCCGTGTACTCGCTGCTCATATCGTCATTCTGACGCAAAGAGGGTGGCGGCGGCCAGTGATTTTGATCGAAGTGGATGGCCCGGGGCCACTTCTGCCTGCCGTAGGGCCGGAGTTGACCGGTCTGTGCGCACCCGTTGATCTCGTCGCCCACCGGACGGTGCGTGTGCTACGTTCCGGAATCACAACATCACACAGAGACATAGTTGACCCCGGCGGTGCTACCAACACCCCGGGGCCCGGCAACAGGAGAAAGCCCTCCCGATGCGCATTCATCGTAGCGCTCACGCGCGCCATTTCACCGTGCTGCCCAACGGTCTGCTCCAGGACCGCCGGCTCAGCTACACTGCCCGCGGCCTGCTCGCCGACCTGCTCTCCCGCCCCGACGGGCGGCGCGAGGACGGGCGGCAGATGGCCGACACCAGCCCGCAGGGGCGCGGCGCCGTCCGGCGGGCCCTGAAGGAACTGACCGACGCCGGCTACTACCGGGTCGAGACCGTCCGGTTGCCCAACGGCACGCTCCGCAGCGAGAGTCACGTCTACGACTGCCCGCACGCGCGGCCGGATGTCACCCGTCCGGGATCCGGTCGACCGGCTGCCGCCGCCGCTGTCGTCCCTTCGGTAAAGGACCGGGAGAAACCACCCACCCTCCCGCCTCCTCCCGAGCCTCCCGGGCCTGTCGAGCCTCCCGGGCCCGTCGACGAGGCGACGCGGACGGCGGTCGACACGCTCTTCCGGGCGCTCCGCCCCGAGCCCCGCCTGCGCCTCGGCGAGGCCGAGGCGCTGCGACTCGCGCCGCTGGTCGCCCGGTGGTTGGAGCGCGGCAGTACGGTCGACGACCTCGCCCGTGCGCTGCTGCCCGGCCTGCCGACACCCCTGCACTCCCCGCTGGGCGTGCTGCGCAGCCGGCTGGAACGCAAGCTGCCGCCGGAGCGCTCGCCCGACATCGCCCCGGAAGCCGGCTACGCCGAGTGCGCCACGTGCCATGACCCGGTGCCCGAACCGGGAGTCTGCCGTGCCTGCGCCGGTCTCGGGCGCCGTCCGGTCGCGGTCGGCACGGGCGCGGTCGGCATCCGGGCCGGCGTCACGCGCGCCCGCGCCGCCCTGCGCGGCGGCAGGGGCGAGCCGTACCTGGGTGGTGCGGCGGCGGCCGGGTAGGCCGCCGACTCGGTTGCGACACACCGGCGTTCGGGCCCGGACGGCTTCGATTCTGCTTACTCTGTCGGCAGGAGCGGCTGTCGATATCGCGGCTCTCATGGCCGGTGGCCGTGCTTGTGCACCATCCGGGGGGCGACAGCAGGTGGAGAGGGGGAGTCGTGCGATGGCGGAGGTGCGGGCACGGAGGGTCCTGCTGGCGCTGGCAGGGGTCCTGGTGGCGGCGGGCTGCGCCACGGCGGCAGCCCTTGCCCACGGCTCGGGAGGCGTCACGGTCCGGGAGTACGCCCCGCTGTCTCCGGAGGTGCAGCGGTACGTCGAGGATCCGGCGGTGTTCGAGGAGTTCCTGCGCTCGCATCCGCCGACGCCGTTGATGCCGGGGGTCCGCAAGTAGTCGACCACGGCCGGGCCGTCGCACGCAGAAGTGCCCCGGCCGGAGGGACGGGGCACCCTGGGCGAGCGGACGGCGATCAGCTCTCGGCGGCGTGCCGGCGGCGCGAGACGGCCACCAGGGCGGCACCGGCCGCGACGGCCGCGGCGGCGCCGCCGGCCTCCCAGCCGAGGCCCTCGTCCGCTCCGGTGGCGGCGAGCTGGCCGGAGGCCGGGGCGGTGGTGGTCGTGCCGGCGGTGGTGACCCGCGCGGGCGCGACGGCCGGGCCCGGGTTCGTGGTGGCGCCCACGACGCCGGCGGTCTGGACGGTCTGAGTCGCCTGGGCGGTCTGGGCCGTCTGCCCGGTCGACTGGCTCTGCCCGGTGCCGGAGTTCTGCGCCTGCTCCGGCCGCTGGGTCGGCGTGGTCGGCTTGGCGGCGGCCGCCGCGTTGGCCTCGTCCTCGGCGCGGGCCGTGTACTGGCCCTCCTTGAGGAACTTCACGATGTCCGCGTAGCTGCCGTCGGCGACGGCGCCGGCGGCCTTCTTGACGGCGGGGCCACCGGTCTCCATGAGCTGGGAGACCTTCACCCGGTCGTCGCTCTCACGCAGCGACGGCAGCTCGACCTCAAGGAAGCGGCGCAGGTCGGCGGGCGTGCCGTCGAGGGCCTTCTGCGCTCCCGCGAAGACGCGCGGGCCGACCGTACTGTCGGCGATGACGACCAGGATCGCGACCCGGTCGTCCTCGGCACGGGCCTTGTACTGGCCCTCCTTGAGGAACGTGACGACGTCCGCGTAGCTGCCGTCGAGCGCCGCGCCGCCGGCCTCCCGGACGGCACGTCCGCCGGTGGCGATGAGCTTGCTGACCTCGACCCGGTCGTCGTCCTGGCGCTGCTTGTCGAGTTCGACGGTGAGGAAGTGGCGCAGGTCGGCGGCGGTGCCGGCGAGGGCCTTCTCGGCGGCCTCGCGGACGCCGCGGCCGGTCGACGTGTCGGCCAGGATGCGCTCGATCTCGGCGCGGTCGTCGTCCTCGGCGCGGGCCGTGAACTGGCCCTCCTTGAGGAACGTGACGAGGTCCGCGTAGGTGCCCCTGAGCGCGGCGGCGGCGGCCTTCTTGACGGCGGGCCCGCCGGTGGCGATGAGCCGGAAGGCTTCGACGCGGTCGTCGGTCTGGCGCTGCTTGTCGAGTTCGACGGTGAGGAAGTGGCGCAGGTCGGCGGCGGTGCCGGCGAGGGCCTTCTCGGCGGCTTCGCGCACGCCGCGGCCGGTCGACGTGTCGGCCAGGATGCGCTGGATCTCGGCGCGGTCCAGGGCTTCCTGGGAGTCGTGGTCCCCCGCGGCGTCGGACGCCGTGTCCGGGCCGGAGACCCCGGCGGGCGCCGGCTGCTCGGCAGCGGAGGCCATCGACGGGAACAGCACGGTGGGAGCGAGCGCAGCCGCGGCAAGGACGGCGGACACCTTGGGCAACTTCATCAAGCAGACCTGCCTCTTGAGCGGGAGAACATGGGGATGGATCGTGAACGCGCTCAGCATAGATCTTCTTGTTTGATCATCAGATCAGCATTATTTGGAGGGGTCCATCCCGAACCCGGCCGGGCGCGACCAGGTCGTGGGGCGGGACCTCCGAAGGCCCGCCCCAGGACCCGGCCGCGGTGCCGCCGGCGCGGCGGTTGGTGGTGGCGATCCTCCCGGAGTGGGGTGTGCCGCTGTCGGGCGATGCCCTGGGGGAGGTGGAGCTGTGCGCGGGCGAGGTGATCGCGAACGCGGTGGAGCACGCGGGTGGCCGCTGTGCGGTGCGCGTGGAGTGGTGGGGGGAACGCCTGCGGGTCGAAGTCGCGGATGCCGGCGCGTCGCTGGCGCGCTCGATGCCGGAGCAGGAGGGCACCTGCGGCCGTGGCCTCCTGTTGGTGGAGGCGCTGGCGCTCACCTGGGGCCGGCACCCGGTGGGCACCGGGAAGGTCGTCTGGTTCGAGTACGCGGTGGAGCCGTCCTCCACGCACGGTTGGGGGACGGCGAACTTCCCGGGTCGGTCGGGGCGGGTGGCCTGACGGGCCCCGACGTCCCGGCCGGGTCCGTCAGGCCGCGGCCTTCCGGAGCGCCACATCGCTTGCACGGTGCCGGAGTTGGCGGACGACGGGTGTGTCGGGACCGCCCGGCAGGGTGGTGGAGAGTGCCCGGAAGTGTTCGTCGCCACGGACGGAGCTCAGCGTGACGTAGTCGTCCAGGAAGGTGTGCCACGTGGTGCAGGCGGCCTCCACATGGCCCAGCTCCATCTGGCGCCGCGCGAGCAGGCCGTTGGCGTGCGCCCGGCCCTGCTTCTCGTTGCCGGGCCTGGCCCGGTTGGAGAGCTGCAGTTCCTTGATCGCCCCGGGCAGGTCGCCGAGTTCGTACAGCACGTGGGAGACGTGGAAGTGGTAGGCGGCCTGGTCGTAGCCGCCGACGGAGTCGTTGCGCCCGTCCGCCAGGGCGAGCGCCGTCTCCGTCTCGCGCAGCCGGGCGAAGGCCTGCCGCCGGTCCTTCACCATGGCCGCGCCGTGCGCCTGCTGGCCGGCCAGGAACGCGCGCAGGCGCGGGCCCGAGACGGGCGCGGCCTCGGCGGCCGAATCCGCCAGCTCCAGCGCCTTCGGACCGTGGCCGAGGCTGGCGGCCTGGAGCGCCATGCCGCGCAGTGTCCGGCAGTAGGTCACGTGGTCCTGGGCGTCGCGGGCGAGCTTGAGGGCCTCGACGTAGTACTTCTGGCCGAGCCCGTGGGCGGTCTCGTACATGGCCATCCACCCGGTCAGATAGGTGAGATCGGCGGCTGCCGACAGGAGGTCGGCCTTCACCTCGGCGGTGCCGGACGCCTGGAGCCACGGGCCGACCGAGTTGACCAGGAACGCGGCGGCCATCGGGCGGGCGTGCGCGGCCCCGAGCTCGTCGAGGATGCCGGCGATCCGGTCGGTCATGTTCCGGACGGTCTCGACCTCGCCCTGTCCGACGCGCACGGTCGGGCCCGCCGCGGTGCGGCTGATCCGCTCGGCGCTGTCGTCGAACACCGGCAGGCTCAGCGCGGCCGAGTACAGCCCGGCCGCGAGCACGCTCCGGCGGGACGGGTCCATGTCGGCGCGGCCGAGCGACATCAGGTCGGCCAGGGCGCGCCGGTCGCCGGGGGGCTCGGGAGAGGCCTCGAAGCCGGTCTCCTCGGGGGTGACCGGCCGGCCGAGACGGCGCGCGAACGTCTCCCGCACGACCTCGCGGACCTCGGCACGCGGTTGGACACCGGAAAGCCAGTGCGAGACCGACGACTTGTCGTAGGTCAGCCGCAGGCCCGCCTCACTCCCGGTCCGGTTGACCGCGCGGGCGAGCTGGTCGTTGCCCCAGGCGGTCTCCTGCATGAGCGCGGCCAACGCGGTGTTCGGCGTACGCGGTCGTTGCGCCATCACGATCCCCGTCTCCTTCGTTCAACCGATTCAACCCCCGGACCAGCATCACCTGTTCTCCATTCCTGTGTACCCCCGTTGACTTGATGTCAGCCCAACGGGTGGTCGGGCGCGTGTCCCCCTGACCTGCCGGGCGGGCGTACCCGACGCGTGCCCTTGTGGCGGACGGAGCAGACCGGTGACCAGCAGTCCTCTCGGCAGTGCGAGATTTCCGGTGCCCCGTGAGTGGGACGTGCCGCCCGACGCGGCCGCGGTGCCGCGGGCGCGGCGGTCGGTCCTGGCGCTCCTCCGGGAGTGGGGCGTGCCGCTGTCGGAGGAGGCGCTGGGGGAGGTCGAGCTGTGCGCCGGTGAGGTGATCGCCAACGCGGTGGAGCACACGGGCGGACGGTGCTCGGTCGGCGTGCGGTGGTCCGGGGAGTCGGTGCGGGTCGAGGTCGCGGACACCGGTGCGTCGCTGACGCGTTCGGAGCCGGACGAGGAGGCCACCGGCGGGCGTGGCCTGCTGCTGGTGGAGGCCTTGGCGAGCACCTGGGGCTGGCACCGGCAGGGCGCGGGCAAGGTGGTCTGGTTCGAGTACCCGGTCGGAGCGCCGGCGGACGGTTCGCCGTTCCCCGCGCCCTGGTGGGGGACGGCGAACCGGTACGGGAGGGTGGCCCTGTAGGCCTCGGCCCGCCCGGGTGAGGCGGCCTGACGGCCCTCGTGGCGGGGGCGTCGGACGGCTCGTCGTCGGGATGGTCGACATCCGTACCCTGTGCGGCTGTTCGATCGCGGTCGACGGGCGGCCGGTCCACCCGCGCGGCCGTGCGAGCCCGATGGACCGTCGAGCAAGGGGGAGGAGCATGGCGGCGGGAGTCGCGACACCCGGATTCACCGTCGGGTCGGTGCACTCGGCGGACGGCACGGTCATCGGCTACCGCGGTGTGGGGTCGGGCGGCCCCGCGCTGCTCGTCGTGCCCGGGGCGCTGTCCGTGGCCGAGGAGCTCGACGGGGTCGCGGCCGAACTCGCCCGGCACCTCACCGTGCACACCGTCGAGCGGCGCGGACGCGGGGCCGGCGGCCCGCGGGGTGACGGCTGTGGCGTCGACGCCGAGTGCGCCGACATCGAGGCGGTGCGGGCCGCGACCGGTGTGCGCCTGGTCTTCGCGCACAGCTTCGGTGCCTTCCGCGCCCTGGAATCCGCCCTGCGCGGATCCGCCTTCGACCGGATCGCCTTCTGCGAGCCGGGGGTCTCCATCGACGGCTCCGTCCCGATGGGCTGGGCCCCCGGGACCGAGCGGCCGCCGGCGCGGGGCAAGGCGCCGAGGCGTTCCTGACCTTCGTCCGGGATCAACCCGGAGGCCGCCGGCAAGGCGCCGCGCCGGCTGCTGCGGATCATCCTCCGGTTCGTCATGAAGGAGCCGGAGCGGCTGCGCGAGCACGCCCTGCTCGGGGGCACGGTCCGCGAGTACGTCGAGGCGGCCCGGCTGGACAACGACTACCCGAAGCACGCCCGGCTCGCCGCTCCCGTCCTGCTGATGGCTGGCAAGGACGCCACCACGACCGGGGCGGGCCGTGCTGCCGTCCGGCTCGCCGAGGTCCTGACCACCGCCGAGCCGGTCCGCTTCCCGAAGCTCGACCACTTCGGGTACGAGAAGGACCCGGTGGCCGTCGCCGCCGCCGTGAGGGCTTCCTCCTCGGCGGCGACCGGGAGACGGCGCGGTAGCCCGCCGGGTCCGCCGGACCTCCTCCCCAGGGGGCTCCGGGGGCCCGGCCGGTCCGGCTCAGCGGAGCTGGAGCAGGTCCCAGCGGTTGCCGTACAGATCCTCGAACACCGCCACCGTGGCGTACGGTTCGTGTCGCGGCTCCTCCAGGAAGCGGACCCCGGCGGCGGTCATCCGGCGGTGGTCGTCCTCGAAGTCCTCGGTGTTGAGGAAGAGCCCGACCCGCCCGCCGGTCTGGTCCCCGATCCTCGCCAGCTGCTCCGGCTTCGACGGGCGCGCCAGCAGCAGCCCCGTCTCCGTCGACCCGCGCGGCGCCACCACCACCCAGCGTCCGCCGCCCTCGCGCGGTGAGTCCTCCCGCAGCTCGAAGCCGACGGCGTCCACGTAGAAGGAGATCGCCTCGTCGTAGTCCCGTACGAGCACGGTGGTCAGTCCGATGTGTGCCATCCCGCGATCGTGCCACCCCGCTCCACCGTCACCCCGCACGACCCGACCGTCGGGCCCGGCCCGGCCCGGACCTGCCGGGCCGGCCGTCTTCGGCCCGACTCCCCGGCGGGCCTCCGGGACCGGTGGCGGGCCGAATCCTTTGACCGGGAGCGCGCCTTCTGTGGTGGTGACGCGACTCGTGCGTCACTGTCGTGCGAACGGGCCGTGGGCCACCTCACCAGCGGGTGCCGGGCCGTCAGGTGCGGCGCGGTGCGGGCACCGCTCAGCGGCGGCCGGCTCAGCGGCGGCCCGCCCGAAGGCCGCTCGCGGCGCGTCGGCCGAGCGCCAGGCAGAGGGCGGCCAACGGCAGTTCGACGCAGCCCGCCATCACCAGGGCGGCGAGCAGCGGCAGGCCCGGTCCGGCGGTGCCGATGTCGGCCAGGGCGTCGCCCGCGAGCAGCAGCGCCACCACGCGGGCGGCCCGGAGCGCGGCCGGGCTGCCGCGGCGCAGCAGCGCGTCCAGCCAGAGCAGGGCGGTCAGTTCGCCCAGGTCGAGGGCGACCCAGGCGGTCTCGTGGCAGACGGCCAGCACGGCCAGCCAGGGGAGGAGGGCGAGCGCCGCCAGGGCGGGCACCCGCGGGGCCCAGGCGGGCAGCGCGGGGGCGGCCGGCCGTGCGAGCGGGGTCGGCCGGGCGCCCAGCAGGACGGTGCTCACCGTGCGCTCCGACCGTGACGACGGACCCGCCGCAGCGGCTGCCGCTCGCGACCCGCCGGGTGCTCGACCAGGACGCCGTCGAACGAGCCCTGTGCCCAGGCGAGCCAGAACTCCCCGGCCACCGTGACGACGTCGGGTATCTCGACGACCCTGGCCGGCCGCCCCGCCCGGCGCAGCCGCCCGGCGGTGAACCCCACGACGGGCACCGGGCCGCCCTCCGGCAGCCGGCCCCAGGCCAGCCCGTAGGACCTTCGCGCGTCCGGGGCCGGGTACCGCCGGGCGCCGCGCAGCACCTGCGGCGCGAGCCGGGCCGCGACCACGACGTCCAGCAACTCGCCGTGTTCGTAGACCTCCAGCGCCGCCCGGCCCCGGGACGCCGGGGCGCCCTGCACCGACCACGGCCCGACCAGCCCGACCGACTCGGCCGACCCGACCAGCCCGACCGACTTGGCCGGCCCGACCAACTGGTCCAGCCCGAGGAGCGTCACCGGCCGGTGCGGCCGGGCGGCGGAGTGCGATGGAGTGCTCGTCATGTCCTCAAGACTTCCGTGGGGCGGCACCCGCTGTCGGTAGTGCACCGCACCGAACCCGGGGTGTAGCCAGGTACACCCCTGCTCTCCACTCCCCTTCATGGCGGCAGTCGATCTTCGAGCCCTACGCTGTCCGTCATGCCCTCCACCTCGCTGCGCCGCGCGCTCGCCAGGAGCGTCGAACGGCCCCCGTGGTCGGCCGCCGTCTGGCGTGACACCCGCTTCATAGCCGCCGGCATCCCGCTGGCCGCGCCGATCTGGCTGTCCCTCGTCTCCTCCAAGCTCTTCCTGCCCGTCATCGGCCTGACCCTGCTCGGCCTGCGCCTGCTGACGGCGGCCCAGCGCGGCCGGCTGCGCACCCTGCGCGGGATCGAGGTGCCGCCGCTGCTCCAGCCGGTCGACACCCCGGCGGGCCTGCTCACCGGGCTGCGCACCGGGGTGAGCTGGCGCCAGGTCGGTTACCACCTGCTGGCGGCTCCGCTGCTCGGGCTCGGCGCGGTCGGGGTGCTGTACACCTGGGGCGCGGGCCTGGTGATGGCCACCGTCTACGGCTGGGCCTGGCTGATGCCGCACGCGAATCCGGTGCGCGAGTCGCTGGTCACGCTGGACGCCCCGGTCACCGCGGCCGGCGCCCTGCTGCTCCTGGTGCTGCCCTGGGCGACGGCCCTGCTGGCCCGGCTGGAGGAATGGGCGGCGGTGCGGCTGCTCGGTCCGGGCCGGGCGGAGACCCTGGAGCGCCGGGTCGAGGAGATCGCCGAGAGCCGGGCCGGCCTGGTCGACGCCGTCGACACCGAGCGCCGGCGGATCGAGCGCGACCTGCACGACGGTGCCCAGCAGCGGCTCACCTCGCTCGCGATGAACCTGGGCCTGGCCCGGCGCACCTTCAAGGACGCCCCGCCCGAGGTCATGCAGGTGATCGTGGACGCGCACGAGGAGGCCCAGGCCGCCATCGACGAACTGCGGGACCTCGTCCGCGGCCTGCACCCGGCGGTCCTGGAGGACCGCGGTCTGGACGCGGCGCTGTCCGGCATCGCCGCCCGCTCGCCGCTGCCCGTCCGCCTCGACGTCGAGCTGACCGAGCCGGTCGCCCCGACCGTCGAGGCCGTCGCCTACTTCACCGTTTCCGAGGCGCTGACCAATGTCGCGAAGCACGCCCGGGCCTCCCGGGTCGACCTGTCGGTGCGGACGGCCGGCGGCCGGCTGCGGCTGGTCGTCAGCGACGACGGTGTCGGCGGCGCGGACTCCGCGCGCGGCACCGGCCTGACCGGGCTGCGCAAGCGCGCCGCCTCGGTCGACGGCACGCTGTCCGTTCTCAGCCCCCTCGGGGGCCCCACCACCATCACCGTGGAGTTGCCGTGCGTGCTGTGATCGCCGAGGACTCGGTCCTGCTCAGGGCCGGTCTGGTCAAGGTCCTGGAGGCGGTGGGCTTCGAGGTGGCCGCCGCGGTCGGGGACGCCGAGGCCTTGCTCGCGGCCGTGGAGGAGCACCGTCCGGCGGTGGTGGTGGCGGACGTCCGGATGCCCCCCGACTACACCGACGAGGGCGTCCGGGCCGCGCTGCTGATCCGCCGGCAGTGGCCGGAGGTCGCGGTGCTGCTGCTCTCCCAGTACGTCGAGGAGCGGTACGCGGCCGATCTGCTGGCCACCAACACCAGCGGGGTGGGCTATCTGCTGAAGCAGCGGGTGGCCAATGTGGACGACTTCGTGGAGGCCCTCCAGCGGGTGGCGGAGGGCGGTACCGCGCTCGACCCCGAGGTGGTCGCCCAGCTGCTGGTCCGTCGTCACCGCGATCCGCTGGAGAAGCTGACCCCGCGCGAGCGGGACGTGCTCGGCCTGATGGCGGAGGGCCGTTCCAACGCGGCGATCGCCGCCGCCCTGGTGGTCAGCGACAGCGCGGTGGCGAAGCACATCAACTCGATCTTCACCAAGCTCGATCTGCCGCCGGCCGACAACAGCCACCGCAGGGTGCTGGCGGTGCTGCGGTTCCTGGAGGTCGGGTAACCGTGCGCGGACGTCGTGGCTGGCAGGTCACCGGGACGCTGTCGCTGGCCTTCGTGCTGGTCTTCGGCGCCGTGCAGACCTGGGCGATGGTGGTGCAGCAGAAGACGGTGTCCGAGCGCACCTACCAGGTCCCGGTGACCAGGGTGGAGCTGGACACCGGGACGGCGGCGGTGGTGATCAGGCCGGGGGCGCCGGGGCGGGTGCACGTGAAGCAGTACCTGGACTGGACGGTCCGCAAGCCCACGGTCTCGGCCGTCTTCGAGGGTGACGCGCTCACCGTCCGGATGCGCTGCAACCAAGTGCTACCGGCCGTGGACGTCGGGTGCGCCGCCCTGATCGAACTGGAGGTGCCGGTCGCGACCTCGGTGTCCGGCGGCGGGACGTCGGGCAGCATCGAGGTCCAGGACCTGACCGGGAGCATCCGGCTCGCCGCGACCTCGGGGGCGATCCAGCTGGTCGGACTCTCCGGGGAGGTGTCCGCGCGCACCACCTCGGGCCTGTTGCGGGCCAGTGGCCTGACCTCCGCGCGGGTGGAGGCGCGGTCCTTCTCGGGGGAGGTCGACCTGGGCTTCGTGCGCGCGCCGCACCTGGTGGACGTCGGTGTCAGCTCCGGCGCCGTGTCGCTCGGCCTCCCGCCGGGCTCCCGGTACGCCTTCGACTTCAGCGGGGGTGCCGTCGGGGGCGAGCGCCACGTCGATCCCGAGCTGGCCGACGCCTCCAGCCCCGACACCGTCCGGGTGGGGACCACCTCGGGTTCGGTGCGCGTCGTCTCCGGGGCGGCCGACCGCGGGCCGTCCTGAGCGGGGGCGGTTCGGGGCCCTGACGGCGTACGGCCGGTGCCGGCGGGCCCGGCGGGCAGCACCGACGGCCCCCGGCACGCGGTGGGGGACAATGAAGAGTCCCGAACCCCCGTCCACGAGGTCAGCCGCGCATGACAGCCACGCTCGACACCACCGCGTCCGCGACCGCGTCCGCCACGCCCGCCGACACCGCGTCCGACACCGCGCCCGCCGCCGCGCCCACGTCCGCCGCGCCCACCGCGACCGCGACCACCTCCGAGTTCGCGCCGCTGACGATCGGCCC
Organism: Kitasatospora sp. NPDC091207; assembly: GCF_044768625.1. Classification (NCBI taxonomy): domain Bacteria; kingdom Bacillati; phylum Actinomycetota; class Actinomycetes; order Kitasatosporales; family Streptomycetaceae; genus Kitasatospora; species Kitasatospora sp. NPDC091207. The sequence continues at coordinate 97,813 of NZ_JBIVVS010000010.1, read as the reverse complement.
GATGCGGGTGTGGCCACCCGTCGTGCTGGCGCCGATGGCCGGCATCACCAACGCGCCCTTCCGCACCCTCTGCCGCGAGCAGAGCGGCGGCAAGGGCCTGTACGTGAGCGAGATGATCACCACGCGGGCCCTGGTCGAGCGCAACGCCAAGACCATGCAGCTGATCAAGTTCGACGCGAGCGAGAAGCCGCGCTCGATCCAGCTGTACGGGGTGGACCCGGTGACCGTCGGCAAGGCCGCCCGGATGATCGCCGACGAGGGCCTGGCCGACCACATCGACCTCAACTTCGGCTGCCCCGTCCCCAAGGTGACCCGCAAGGGCGGCGGCTCGGCGCTGCCGTACAAGCGCAACCTGCTGCGTGAGCTGCTGCGCGAGGCCGTGGCCAACGCGGGGGACCTCCCGGTCACCATGAAGATGCGCAAGGGCATCGACGACGACCACCTCACCTACCTCGACGCGGGCCGGATCGGCGCCGAGGAGGGCGTCGCCGCCATCGCGCTGCACGGGCGCACCGCCGCCCAGCACTACGGGGGCACGGCGGACTGGTCGGCGATCGCCCGGCTGCGCGAGTCCGTGCCGGCGCACGTCCCGGTGCTCGGCAACGGGGACATCTGGTCGGCGGACGACGCGCTGCGGATGATGCGCGAGACCGGTTGCGACGGTGTGGTGGTCGGCCGTGGCTGCCTCGGCCGGCCGTGGCTGTTCAAGGACCTGGTCGCGATCTTCGAGGGCGAGGTCGACTACGCCCGCCCGAGCTTCGCGGACGTGGCGCGGGCGATGGTGCGCCACGCGCAGCTGCTCGGGGAGTGGATCGGGGACGAGGCCCGCGGCGTGATCGACTTCCGCAAGCACGTCGCCTGGTACACCAAGGGCTTCTCGGTCGGCTCCGAACTGCGGGTGAGGCTGGCCAACTCCTCCTCGCTCGCCGAGTTGGCCGAAACCCTGTCCATGGTGGAGCAGTCCCAGCTCTGGCCGGCCGGTGCGGACGGCCCGCGCGGGCGCACCAGCGGCAACAACCGGGTGGTTCTGCCGGAAGGCTGGTTGGACGATCCGTATGACTGCGCTCTGCCCAGTGCGGACGCCGAATCGGACACCTCTGGCGGTTGATCTGTCCCCAGTGGCGAAAATGGCCCTCGACGGCCTCTCGCCAAGGCGTCCCAGCCCTCTTGTCCCATCTGGACAAGAGGGCTCCTTTTTGGTGCGCCGACATCACGGAACGAGCACGAAGCTGGACACAGTGCGACGATCGACGGAGGGGGACTACGTTCGACGGGCGAGATGCGTCCGTGACGCTTGCCACATGCCGTGGCGCCTGATGGTCCTTCAGAGGACGAAATGGACAGGTCGGCGGGGAATCGCTTCCCGAAGGGGGTGACGCGGGATCGGGTGCTCGGGGTGCAGGAAATCAAGCCGGGGCAACACGCTGGACCGCCGACCGCTACCGTGCGTCCCCTTCGTGTGATCTTCCGGTTTCCTTGTGTTCAAGAGTTGAACGCTAGCTCGCGTCATCCGGACGATTTCACCAACAGAGGTGAACGCCTTTATGTGCATTCGATCTGTCGGGTTACCACCGGGTACCGGCCTCGTACGGCCTATTGGCGGCGCGGAAGCGCCTTCGAAATGGGTATGTTCTCCGGCGTCAGGGCAACCGTGTGCGAGGAGACCGACCCGTGCCGTCCCAGCAGAAGTTTGTTTACTCCTTCACCGAAGGAAACAAGGACCTCAAGGATCTTCTCGGCGGCAAGGGCGCGAACCTGGCCGAGATGACCAACCTGGGCCTCCCCGTCCCTCCGGGGTTCACCATCACCACCGAGGCCTGCAAGGTCTTCCTGGAGACCGGCAGTGAGCCCGCCTCGCTGCACAAGGAGATCAGCGCCCACCTGGACGCCCTTGAGCAGGAGATGGGCAAGCGGCTCGGCCAGGCCGACAACCCGCTGCTGGTCTCGGTCCGCTCCGGGGCCAAGTTCTCCATGCCCGGCATGATGGACACCGTCCTGAACATCGGCCTCTCCGACGCCTCGGTGGTCGGCCTGGTCGCGCAGTCCGGCAACGAGCGCTTCGCCTGGGACTCCTACCGCCGCCTGGTCCAGATGTTCGGCAAGACCGTGCTGGGCGTCGACGGCGAGCTGTTCGAGGAGGCCCTGGACGAGGCCAAGCACGCCAAGGACACCGTCAACGACCTGGACCTGGACGCTTCCGACCTCCGGGAACTGGTCGAGGTGTTCAAGGGCATCGTCGAGCGCGAGACCGGCCGGGCCTTCCCGCAGGACCCGCGCGAGCAGATGGACCTCGCCATCCACGCCGTCTTCCACTCCTGGAACGGCGACCGGGCGCGGCTCTACCGCCGCCAGGAGCGCATCCCGAACGACCTGGGGACCGCGGTCAACGTCTGTTCCATGGTCTTCGGCAACCTCGGCGAGGACTCCGGCACCGGTGTCGCCTTCACCCGTGACCCCTCCACGGGCGCCGTCGGCGTCTACGGCGACTACCTCTCCAACGCCCAGGGCGAGGACGTCGTCGCCGGCATCCGCAACACCCTGCCGCTCGCCGACCTGGAGCAGCTCGACAAGAAGTCGTACGACGAGCTGATGGCGATCATGCAGACGCTGGAGACCCACTACCGGGACCTCTGCGACATCGAGTTCACCATCGAGCGCGGCAAGCTCTGGATGCTGCAGACCCGGGTCGGCAAGCGCACCGCCGCCGCCGCCTTCCGGATCGCCGTCCAGCTGGTCGACCAGGGCCTGATCGACCTGGACGAGGCCCTCATGCGGGTCACCGGCGGCCAGCTCTCCCAGCTGATGTTCCCGCGCTTCGCCCCCAACGCCGAGTCCAAGCAGATCGCCCGGGGCCTCGCCGCCTCGCCCGGCGCCGCGATCGGCAAGATCGTCTTCGACTCCTACACCGCGGTGAAGTGGTCGCGCTCGGGCGAGAAGGTCATCCTGGTCCGCCGCGAGACCAACCCGGACGACCTGGACGGCATGATCGCCGCCGAGGGCATCCTCACCTCGCGCGGCGGCAAGACCTCGCACGCCGCCGTCGTCGCCCGCGGCATGGGCAAGACCTGTGTCTGCGGTGCCGAGGAGCTGGAGGTCGACACCAAGCGCCGCCGGATGACCACCGCCGACGGCCTGGAGCTGGAGGAGGGCGACGTCGTCTCGATCGACGGCGCCACCGGCAAGGTCTACCTCGGCGAGGTACCCGTGCTCCCCTCCGCGGTGGTGGAGTACTTCGAGGGCACCCTGCACGCCGGCGCCGACGTCCAGGGCGGTCTGGTCCAGGCCGTGCACCGGCTGATGTCGCACGCCGACGTCCGTCGCCGGCTGGCCGTGCGGGCCAACGCCGACAACTCCGAGGACGGCGGCCGCGCCCGCCGCTACGGCGCGCAGGGCATCGGCCTGTGCCGCACCGAGCACATGTTCCTCGGTGAGGAGCGCCGCAAGGAGGTCGAGCACCTGATCCTGGCGGACAACGACAAGGACCGCGAGACCGCGCTCTCGACCCTGCTGCCGCTGCAGAAGGGCGACTTCCTGGAGCTCTTCCAGGCGATGGACGGGCTGCCGGTCACCGTCCGCCTGCTCGACCCGCCGCTGCACGAGTTCCTGCCGGACATCACCGAGCTGTCGGTGCGCGTCGCCCTCGCCGAGGCCCGCAAGGACCCGAACGAGAACGACCTGCGGCTGCTCCAGGCGGTGCACAAGCTGCACGAGCAGAACCCGATGCTCGGCCTGCGCGGCGTCCGCCTCGGCCTGGTCATCCCCGGCCTGTTCGGCATGCAGGTGCGCGCCATCGCCGAGGCCGCCGCCGAGCGCAAGCTGGCCGGCGGGGACCCCCGCCCCGAGGTGATGATCCCGCTGGTCGGCACCGTCCAGGAGCTGGAGCTGGTCCGCGACGAGTGCGAGCGGGTGCTCGCCGAGGTCGCCCAGTCCACCGGCGTCCACCTGGACATCAAGCTCGGCACCATGATCGAGCTGCCGCGCGCCGCCGTGACGGCCGGCCAGATCGCCGAGGCCGCCGAGTTCTTCTCCTTCGGCACCAACGACCTCACCCAGACGGTGTGGGGCTTCTCCCGGGACGACGTGGAGGCCTCCTTCTTCACGGCCTACCTGGAGAAGGGCATCTTCGGGGTCTCGCCGTTCGAGACCATCGACCGTGACGGCGTCGGCGCGCTGGTCAAGCACGCCGTCGAGGCCGGCCGGGCCACCCGCCCCGACCTCAAGCTCGGCGTCTGCGGCGAGCACGGCGGCGACCCGGAGTCGGTGCACTTCTTCCACGAGGTGGGGCTGGACTACGTCTCCTGCTCCCCCTTCCGGATCCCGGTGGCGCGCCTGGAGGCAGGCCGCGCCGCCATCGAGACGGCGGGCAGCGACTCGCGCTGAGTGCGGCGCCCCGGCCAGGCATCGGCCGGGGCACCGTCGGCGCGGTTCGGTCGCTGACCGCACCCCCTCCCACCGGGGAGGGCGTACACCGGGGCTCGGCGCAGGAGAACCGGCGTACGTATCGCGACCGGGGTGGGAACGGACAACGGCGTCCGTTCCCACCCCGGTCGCATTTCTCTGCCCGCCCGTCCGCAGGGGTGCCCGCCCGTCCGCCCGCCCGCGGGTCTGCCCGCCCGGCTGCCCCGAGGGGCCGCCCCGGGTGTGGCCGCGGCCACGCGTGTGGCTGGCCGGCCGGGGCCCGGCCGGCTGCCAAGCTGGAGCGCATGACCAGCAAGAACCGCCTGTCCGCCCTGGCGGCCGTCCTGATCTGCGCGCTCGCCGCGGTCGTCGGCTACCTCCTCTCGGACGACGGGACGGACCGTCCGAAGGCCGCCGCCTCCGCCTCGGCCCCCTCCTCCGTCGCCTCCGCCGGCGCGACCGCCACGGGCCCCAGGCCCTCCGCCCCCAGGTCGTCCCCGCCCGCCGGCACCACCCCGGCCCCGGCCGGCGGCTGGGTGCCGGCCGATCCCGCGCTGGCCGACGTCTGCCGCACCAAGCTGCCCACCCAGGCCCTCGACACCCTCGGCCTGATCGCCAGGGGCGGCCCCTACCCGTACCGCTCGGACGGCATCGTCTTCGAGAACCGGGAGAACCGCCTCCCGCGCAAGGCCTCCGGCTACTACCACGAGTACACCGTGGTGACCCCGGGGTCCGGTGACCGCGGCGCCCGACGGGTCGTCACCGGCGGCATCGGGGAGCAGTACTGGACGGCCGACCACTACGGCTCCTTCCAGGAGATCGACGCGCGCTGCTGACTCCTCCGGGGCGGAACGCCACCTGGGAAAGTACTTTCCACTTTGGAAAGTAGATGCCATAGTGGAAGGACCGACAACGCCGGGTGCCCGTGGGCGCCCGGGCCATCCAGGGGGATTCCATGAGCACCGCCGAGCCCGCCGAACCCGCCGACCTGCCCGCCGCCGAGGCGCTGCGCCTGGCCGCACGGGCCAGGGCCGCCGCCCAGGCCCCGGGCCGCCTGCCCGGCTGGTACGGCCCGGCCTTCGCGGTGGCCTTCGCCGTCTACGGCACCGGCGTCGGACAGGCCGTCGGGGCCGGGCTGGGCTGGCTGAGCGCCCTGTTCGGGCTGGTCTTCGCCGCCCTGACCGGCGCCCTGGCCCGGATCGCGATGAACGAAGGCGGCATCGTGCACCGGATGGCACCCGGCCTGACCCGCCCGGTCCTGCTGGCCGTCCTCGGAGTGATCGCGGCGGGGCTGGCCGCCATGCTGCTCGCCTGGCTGGCGGGCGGCGGCGCGCGGTGGACGGGCGCGGCGGCCGGCGTGGCGGCCGGGGCGGCGTTCTGGGCGGCCACCGGCCGGCTCAACGCGTGGATCCGCCGGACGCCGGCGGTCCACTGATGCCGGCCGCACTCGATCCGCTGCTCCAGCACCCGACCAGACTGACCGTGCTGGCCTTCCTGGGCGCCTGCGCCGAGGCCGAGTTCGCCACCGTCCGCGACCACTGCGAGGTCTCCGACTCGGCGCTCAGCAAGGCGGCCGCCGCGCTGGAGGAGGCCGGATACGTGGCGGTGAAGAAGGGGTACGTCGGCAAGCGCCCGCGGACCTGGCTCAGCGCGACCAAGGCCGGCCGCAAGGCGCTGGCCGCCCATCTCGCCGAACTCCAGCGGCTGGTGGCCGCGGCCGAGGCCGCCGGCGCCGCGCAGGAGCGGGCTTGAGCCCGCGCCCGGCCCGCACGTAGCACCCACCCGCCCCCCCCGCACCCACCCGGCCCGTACCCCGCGCACGCCCTACCGGGCCCGCCGCCAGCCGATCCGCGCGTGCGGGCCGTGCGGGCCGGTGGCGAGCAGGGTGCGCAGCTCCCGCAGCACCGGCTCCGGGTCCCGCCGCAGCTGGACGGGCGTGGCGCGGACGACCGGGAGGCCGGCGGCGGTGAGGCGGTTGGCCCGGGCCAGACTCCGCTCGTGGTCGGCCGGGCGCAGGTGCCAGGCCCGTGAGTCGATCTCCAGGGCCACGCAGGCCCGCGGCCAGTAGGCGTCCGGGACGGCGAGGAAGCGTCCGTCCAGGAACAGCACCGGGTTCCAGAGCGGCTCCGGCAGGCCGGCCTTCCGGACCAGCGCGCGGGCCTCGCCCTCGACGACCGACCGGACCCCGGCCGCGAGGTCCTCCACCACCTGGGCGACCCGCGGCAGCGCGAGCGCCCCCGGACGGGCGAGCAACTGGTCCAGCAGCTCGCCCAGATCGCAGTGCCGCCGCTGGACCGCCTCCGCGCAGAGCGCCCGGAACCGCCGCTGGCCGCTCTCCCGCGGCGCCAGGTCGGCCAGCGCCCGCGCGACCGTCGTGCTCCACAGCCCGTCGTCCCGTTCGAACCCGCCCGGCATCGCCCCGAAGGCCCGGTGGATCCGGACGAAGTCGCGGTCCGCGACCCGGCGCGGGCCCGGGACCAGCACGTCGACGCCCTTCAGGTCGGCCGGGTGCCCGGCGGACGGCAGCCCGGCCGAGGCCAGCACGGCCTCCCCGGTCAGCAGCACCTCGCCGGGCCGCGCCGACCGCCCCTTCGGGGCCGCGTAGGCGAGCGCCGCGCGCAGCCGTTGATGGGCGCTCAGCCGCCCGCTCTGCAGCTGGATCACCCGTGGCAGCACCTGCTGCCAGGGCCCGCCCGGCCGCAGCCGGTGCGCGATGGTGCCGGACGGCACCCCGAGCCCGCGCAGCTGCGCCCGGGTGACGATGTGCTGCTGGTCGGCGCCGAGCAGCAGCAGGGGGTCGAGGAGCTCCGTACGGGTCATGCCGGGGTGCTTCCCGACCGGGTCGGGGGTATGCGGAACATCGCCCGTCGGAGGGCCTTCCGCGAACGGCGTTGACGCGGCGTCGGCCGACGGGGTGAGCTTGGCCACGATGACGACCCCTCACACCGGCCCGGCGCTCGACGCCCTCAACGGCCTTTCCGTGGGCGACGCCCTCGGCGCCCAGTACTTCGTCCCCGACACCGCTGCGGCCCACTTCGCGGCCCGTACCGTCCCGCCCGGCCCCTGGCCGTGGACCGACGACACCGAGATGGCCTGCTCGGTGTACGCGGCGCGGGCGGAGCGCGGCACGATCGACACCTTCGACCTCACCCACGCCTTCGCCCGCCGGCACGACTTCGACCGCGGCTACGGCCCCGCCGCCAACCGCCTGCTCCGCCTGGTCCGTGAGGGCGGCGACGCCAAGGCGCTGGCCGCCGGGCTGTTCGACGGCCAGGGCTCCTACGGCAACGGCGCCGCGATGCGGATCGCCCCGCTGGGGGCGCTGTACGCGGCCGATCCGGCGGAGGTGGTCCGGCCGGCCGCCGAGACGGCGCTGATCACCCACACCCACCCGCAGGCCGTCGACGGGGCGGTCGCCGTCGCGGTGGCCGCCGCCTACGCGGTGCGGGCCCGGACCGAGGCCATGACGCCGGAGGGCTTCCTGACGGAGGTCCGCCACCACACGCCGGCCGGCGCCGTCCACGACGGTCTGACCGAGGCGATCGCGCTGCTCGCCGAGCCGGACCTCCGGGTCGCCGCCCGGGTGCTCGGCAACGGCAGCCGGACCAGTGCCGCCGACACCGTCCCCTACGCCCTCTGGTGCGCCGCCCGCGGGCTGACCGACTACCCGGCGGCGATCCGGGAGGCGATCGGCGCCGGCGGGGACATGGACACCGTCGCCGCCGTCACCGGCGGCGTGGTCGCCGCGCACACCGGGACGGCCGGCATCCCGGCCGGCTGGCTGGCCGCCCGCGAGCCGCTGCCGGCCTGGGCGTTCCCGGAGCCCGGCAGCGTCCCCGGCGACCGGGGCACCCCGCCGATGCGGATCCCGCGTCCCCACCCCGTGCCGGACGTGGTGTGGACCGAGGAGCAGTGGCAGCGGATCCGGACCGGGGCGGCGCCGGACGCGCCGGACCGGCGGTGGCGCGTCCACACCCGGGAGGGTGTCCTGCGGTTCTGCCGTCCGGAGGGGCACGCCGTCTTCGAGGTCGTGGTCGGCCGGGTGCGCGACGGCTGGCGCCCGGTGTCCGCGGTCGTCGAGGCGAGCCACGACCGGTGGCCGGCCGCGCCGGGCCCCGGTCGCGACCTCGACGTCCTCACCCGCCTGCTGAGGGGGGCCGCCACCGGGGAACCGCCGCTCAGGCCGTGATCAGCTGCCCGGCGCCGCCGCCGTGTCTAAGGCACTCCTGGTTGATCGCCCGTTCCGGGGCGCTCGGCGAGGTGGCGGCGGCGATCCGCAGCTCGATGATGTCCCGCACGGCGGGCCATTCGGAGTCGAGGATCGAGTAGAACGCGGTGGAGCGCACCACTCCGTCCAGCCCGCGCGAGTGGGCCCGGCGCACGCCCTCCGAGGTCGCGCCGAGCCGCTCGATCGCGGCCCGGGAGCGCAGGTTGCGGGCGTCGGCGCGCATCGAGATCCGCTGCACCCGCCACTCCTCGAAGGCGTGGCGCAGCATCAGCAGCTTCGCCTCGGTGTTGATGCCGCTGCCCTGGGCCCGGGGGGAGAGCCAGGTGTTGCCGATCTCGGCGGCGTCCGGGACGGCCGTGGCCGGGTCGCCGAACGGCACGCCGGGCACCGGCGGCCAGACGACCGGGCCCTGCCAGTAGTCGAGTTCGAGGAACCGGGTGGAGCCGACCACCCGGCCGTCCGCGAGGCTCACCGTCGCGAACGGCAGTGCCCGGCCCGCGGCCCGGTCGGCGAGGGCGCGCGCGATGTACTCGCGGGCCGCTTCCAGGCCGTGCGGGACGGGGGTGAAGGCGTAGGTCGTACGGTCCTCGGCGCCGGCCTCGGCGATGGCCTCGGCATGGTGCGCGGCAAGGGGCTCCAGCCGCACAGTGCGGCCGGTGAGGATGACAGGTACGGGCACGGAACCTTCGGTCCTTCATCGGTCGGAGGGCGCGTCCCGCGCCGGGGTGCGGCTCGGGCTGCGTGGACGTTCGCCCCGATCCCGGAGTCCGGCCGCCCGTGCCCGTGCACGCCGGAGGCCGGTCGAGCGGGGTGGGGGGCGGCGGCCCGGAGGCGGGCAGCGCGGTGCCGGAGCGGACACGGGTCGACGGACCGGTCCGGCGGGATGAGCGAGGGGACAGTGTGCGTCCGCGAGATGGCCGAAGAGGAAACGGGAGCGCGAAGGGAAGCAGGCGGCCAGATGAAGGCAAGATGCGTCGTGGGTGGCTGGCCGAGCACCGGGCCGGGACGTGATCGACGGCGTTACGGACGACGTGACGACGACGCGACGATGCGAGGCAGCGAGAGGACGATACCCGCCAGAAGGCGGTGCGTCACCTCGCGGCACACGAATGGGCGCGCGGGCCCCCCGGACGCGCGCCCGGGAGGGGCTTCGGGCGCCCGTGACCAGCGGGTTTCCCGCCGGGTGCGATCATGGTTCGGAGGGCGCCGCGGCGCGGCTCCGGGGGCACCCGGGCGGGTCGCCGGGCGTTGACCGGGGAAGCGGCCGGGCGACGGCCGCGCGCGGCGGGAATTCCGGCGGCGCCCGGCACGCTGCAGACGACGAGTAGCCGGTACGAGTCGACGAGTAGAGAACGGGGTTGGGTGCGCGGTGCGTGATCCCCAGGAGCTGTACGAGCTGGATCAGCAGGGCGTGGCCGCCGTGGCGGCGGCGAAGGCCGCGTTGGCCGACACCGGTGCGGGCCTGGTGCTGCTCCACCACTTCGAGGGCTTCATGGACGCCGGCGAGGCCGGCGGCCAGGTGGTGGACCACCTGCTGGAGGAGGGCACCCCGCAGGTGGTGGCCCGCTTCGACCACGACCGCCTGGTGGACTACCGGGCCCGCCGCCCCGCGATGCTCTTCGACCGGGAGCACTGGGCCTCCTACGAGCCGCCGGAGATCCTCCTCCGGCTCGTCCACGACGCGGCCGGCTCGCCCTTCCTGCTGCTCACCGGCCCCGAGCCGGACGTCGAGTGGGAGCGCTTCGCCGCCGCCGTGCGCCTGCTCGCCGAGCGCTTCGAGGTCCGGCTGGCGCTGGACTTCCACGGCATCCCGATGGGCGTGCCGCACACCCGCCCGGTCGGCCTGACCCCGCACGGCAACCGGCTGGACCTCGCCCCCGGCTACCCGCAGTGGTTCGAGCAGGCCCAGGTGCCGGGCAGCGCCCAGGCCCTGTTGGAGTACCGGCTCGCCGAGGCCGGCCACGACGTGCTGGGCTTCGCCGTGCACGTGCCGCACTACGTGGCGCGCTCGGCCTACCCGGCGGCCGCGGTGCTCATCCTGGAGGCCGTGCAGTCGGCCACCGGTCTGGTGCTGCCGGGCACCAAGCTGCGCGAGCGGGTGGGCGAGGTGTACGCCGACATCGAGGAGCAGCTGACCCACGGGGACGGCGAGTTGCGCTCGGCGATCCGCGGCATGGAGGGCCAGTACGACGCCGTCGCGGGCGCGGAGGGCCGGGAGAGCCTGCTGGCCGAGCCGGTCGACCTGCCGTCGGCGGACGAGCTGGGCCGGCGCTTCGAGCAGTTCCTGGCCGAGCACGAGCGCGGCCCCGAGTAGCCCGCGGGCCCCGATCGCCCGGCCCCGAGCGCCGGGCCCCGAGCAGGCCCGAGCGGCCCCGACGTCCGCGCCGGGGATCGCGCGCCCGGGCCGGGAGCGATCGGGGGCCGTCGTTCGTTGCCGGTGCGGTGCCCGGGGGACGGGCCGTTGTCAGAAGGAAACGTCGCCGGCTCCGGCCCCCGGGGGGATTCCATGCCCATGTCCACACGTCCGACCGCGGTACTCGTCGCCGGGCTCAGCGCGCTGCTGCTCGCCGCGTGCAGCTCCGCCGGCGGCTCCTCCGATGCCCCCGCCGGGTCACCGGACGGCCCCCACCCGGTGCGGGCCACCCCGACGCCCACCCCGACCCCGACGCCCACCGGACCGTACGTCGCCCTCGGGGACTCCTACACCGCGGGCCTGAAGATCTCCCCGCAGGTCGGCGAACCGAAGGGCTGCGCCCGCTCGGCCGTCAACTACCCCTCCCTGGTGGCGAAGGCGCTCGGGCTGGCGGACGGCCGGTTCAAGGACGTCAGCTGCAGCGGTGCCCGCACCGGGGACCTCACCGGCTCCCAGCAGACCGACGGCGGCGGGGCCAATCCGCCGCAGCTGGACGCGCTCTCCCCGGCCACCCGCCTGGTCACGGTCGGGATCGGCGGCAACGACGCCGGGTTCATGGAGGTCGTCGGCGAGTGCGCCAAGGAGAACCTGGCGGACGCGGTGAAGAGCCTGATCGGCTCGGATCGGGCCGCGGCGCCGTGCCGGGAGCACTACGCCTCCGCCGGCGGCGCCGCCGACCAGGTGCAGCGCAAGGTGGACGCGGCCGGCGAACGGCTGGGCCAGGTGCTGCAGGAGGTCAAGCGCCGGTCCCCGCAGGCCCGGGTCTACGTGGTCGGCTACCCGGTGCTGCTGCCGGCCGATCCGGCGAGCTGCGTACCGGTGCTCGGCCGGACGGTCTCCGAGGGCGACCTGGGCTTCCTGGCCGAGAAGGAGCAGCAGTTGAACGCGATGCTCAAGCGCCGCGCGGAGACGGCCGGCGCGGTGTTCGTGGACGCGGCCGCGCCCTCGGTCGGCCACGACATGTGCGCCGGTGAGGCGGTGCGCTGGGTGGAGCCGCCCTTCCCGGCCCCCGGGCTGGCGGCGATCCACCCCAACGCCAGGGGCCAGGAGGGCGTGGCCGCAGCGGTGTTGAAGGCCGTCCGGGGCTGAACCGGGGGCCCGGCCGGGCCGGTCCCGGGGGGCCGGGGGCGGGCTTCGCGCCGCCCCCGGCCGGGCGGCCAAGGTTCACGCCCCGGCCCGCGCCCCTTCGCGCGCGGCTCACCCCGGCTGTCGGAGCCGCGGCGTACGGTGATTGGCATATGGACGACACCGCGCACCGCCTCACCGCCGCCCCGCTCCCGTACGACCACGCCGCCGAGGCCCGCTGGGTGCCCGAGCCGGACAAGCGCCCCGGCCGGACGGCGTTCCAGCGCGACCGCGCCCGCGTGCTGCACTCCGCCGCCCTGCGCCGACTGGCCGGCACCACCCAGGTGGTCGCCCCGATGCGCAGCGACTTCCCCCGGACGCGGCTGACCCACTCGCTCGAATGCGCCCAGGTCGGGCGGGAATTGGGCGCCGCCCTCGGCTGCGACCCGGACCTCGTCGAGACCGCCTGCCTGGCCCACGACATCGGCCACCCGCCGTTCGGCCACACCGGCGAGGAGGCCCTCGACCAGGCCGCCGAGGCCTGCGGCGGCTTCGAGGGCAACGCGCAGTCGCTGCGCATCCTCACCCGACTGGAGCCCAAGCGCTTCGCCCCGCAGGAGGAGCAGCCCGCCCGGCTCGCCCCCTGGCCCGGCCGCAGCGTGGGCCTCAACCTGACCCGCGCCGCGCTGGACGCCGCCACCAAGTACCCCTGGACGTACGGCGCGCACCCGCTCGACCCGGCCTCCTCCAAGTACGGCGTCTACGCCGACGACCTGCCGGTGTTCCGCTGGCTGCGGGCCGGCTCCCCGGCCGGGCGCAAGTGCTTCGAGGCCACCGTGATGGACTGGTCCGACGACGTCGCCTACTCCACCCACGACGTGGAGGACGGCCTCCAGGCCGGTCACATCGAGCCGGCCGTGCTGCGCGCCCCGGGCGAGCGCGCCGAACTGTTCAAGGTGGCCGAGCGCTACGCCCCCGACGCCGAACCCGAGGAGCTGGCCGCCGCGCTGGACCGACTGCTCGGCCAGGAGTGGTGGCCCAGCTCCTACGACGGCTCGGCCCGCGCCAGGGCCGGTCTGAAGGACCTCACCAGCCAGCTGATCGGCCGGTTCTGCCTGGCCGCCGAGCAGGCCACCCGGGCCCGCTACGGCCCCGGCCGGCTCACCCGCTACCGGGCCGAGCTGGTGGTGCCGCGGGACGTCCGGCTGGAGTGCGCGGTGCTCAAGGCCGTCGCCGTCCGCTTCGTGATGCAGCGCGACGAGCAGGCCCAGCTCCGGGCCCGCCAGCGGATCGTGATCGCCGAGCTGGCCGATGTCCTCGCGCGGCGCGCCCCCGAGGGCCTGGACCCGGTGTTCGCCACCCTCTACCGCGAGGCGGAGGACGACCGCGCCGCCCTCCGCGCGGTGATCGACCAGATCGCCACCCTCACCGACGCCTCCGCCCTGGCCCTGCACGCCAAGCTGCTGGGAACGGCCCGGCCGTGAGGAGACCGCCCCGGCGCGGTCGGCGATCGGCGCCGCCCCAGTAGACTTCCGGGGTGGCCGGTCGGATCAGGGACGAAGACGTACAGGCGGTGCGCAGCGCACTGCCGATCGACGTGGTGGTCGGCGACTACGTACAGCTCACCAATGGTGGCGGTGGCGAGTACAAGGGCGTCTGTCCCTTCCACGACGAGAAGTCCGCCTCCTTCTACGTGAACCCCGCCAAGGGCGTCTTCCACTGCTTCGGCTGCCAGGAGAACGGCGACACCATCGCCTTCCTGATGAAGATCGAGCACTTCACCTTCGCCGAGGCCGTCGAGCGGATGGCCGCCCAGGCCAACATCACGCTCCGCTACGAGGAGGGCGGCTACAGCCCCCGCCACCAGCAGGGCGAGCGCACCCGCCTGGTCGAGGCGCACAAGGTGGCCGGTGCCTGGTTCCGGGAGCAGCTCGGCTCGCCGGAGGCCGAGATCGGGCGGCGCTTCCTCGCCGAGCGCGGCTTCGACGAGGAGGCGGCGGCGACCTTCGGCGTCGGCTACGCCCCGGTCGGCTGGGAGAACCTGGTCCGCTACCTGCGGGGCAAGGGCTTCAGCGACAAGGAGATCCTGCTCGGCGGCCTGGCCTCGCAGGGCCAGCGCGGTGGCCTGATCGACCGCTTCCGGGGCCGGCTGGTCTGGCCCATCCGCGACATCGCCGGGGAGACGGTCGGCTTCGGCGCCCGCCGCCTGCGCGAGGACGACAACGGTCCGAAGTACCTGAACACCCCCGAGACGCCGATCTACAAGAAGTCCCACGTGCTGTACGGCATCGACCTGGCGAAGAAGGAGATCGCCAAGTCGGGCCGGGCCGTGGTGGTCGAGGGCTACACCGACGTCATGGCCTGTCACCTGGCCGGTGTCACCACCGCGGTGGCCACCTGCGGCACCGCGTTCGCCGAGGACCACATCAAGATCATCCGACGGCTGCTGATGGACACCTCCCAGTACCGCGGCGAGACGGTCTTCACCTTCGACGGCGACGCGGCCGGCCAGAAGGCCGCCCTGCGGGCCTTCGAGGACGACCAGAAGTTCGCCGCCAAGACCTCCATCGCGGTCAGCCCCGGCGGCATGGACCCGTGCGAACTGCGCCTGGCCAAGGGGGACGAGGCGGTCCGCGAGCTGATCGACAACCCCGTCCCGCTGTTCGAGTTCGCGCTGCGCTCGGCCGTCGCCCGGCACCGGGTGGAGAACCCGGAGGGCCGCTCGGCCGCGCTGGAGGAGGCCGCGCCGATCGTCGCCAAGATCAAGGACCGCTCGATCCAGCACCAGTACGCCGTCCGGCTGGCCGGCATGCTCGGCATCCTGGACGAGCAGTTCGTGGTCCGCCGGATCTCCCAACTGGCCCGTTGGGACCGGGAGCGCCAGCAGAACCCGCGCGCCGCCGGCCAGCAGCGCCGCCCCGAGCAGCCGCAACCGGTCAGGGCCGTCACCCCGCTGTTCCGCCTGAACCCGCGCGACCCGGCCCAGTTCGTCGAGCGCGAGCTGCTCAAGCTGGCCCTGCAGCACCCGGACCTCGTCGCGCCGACCTTCGATCAGTACGGCGAGGACGAGTTCCCGACCCCGCCGTACACGGCCGTGCGCCGGGCCATCGGCCAGGCCGGCGGAGCGGCGTCCGGGGCCGGCCAGGCCGACTTCACCAACGCGGTGCGCGAGGCGTGCCCGGACGACCAGGTGCGGTCGCTGGTGACCGAGCTCACCGTGGAGCCGGTGCGTTCGCGCCGCAAGGTGGACGCGATCTACGCGGGGGAGTTCCTGGTGAAACTGCGGCTCCAGGCGGTGGAGCAGCGGATCACCGAGGGGCGCGCCTACCTCAACCAGCTCCACGCCCGTGGCGCGAGCGAGGAGTGGAACGCGGTGAGCAGCGAGCTCTGGCAGCTCGAACAGTACAAGCAGCGCCTGCGCAGTCAGGGCGCCGCCGGGCTGTAGTCCCGCCGCAGAAAGTGCGCGCACGAGTCTCGGCCACGGAGTGTGGCGTGCCGCACACTGGAGGGCGTTCCACCTCCGTCCAGCGCGGGTCCGCCAGAGTCGCGCCCGCCCCGAGGGATGCCCGTGGACCAAGGCCTTGCCGCGACCGCCCGCCCGACCACCGATCCGCTCGCCCCCCACGACGACGACCACGGCCGGACCGGGACACCGCCCGCCGACGGTGTCCGGGTGTCCGCGCGGGGCCTTCCGCCGGGCCGCCCCCGGGCCGGTGATCCGGACGCCGCCCCCGACGCCGCTGAGGGCCGGCGGACGGACGCCGGGACCGAACCGGACCTCGACGCCGACCGGGACCGCGGTCCCGCGGGCGGCACCGGCCCGGCGGCGGACCTCATCCGCCAGTACCTGCGCGAGATCGGCCGGATCCGCCTGCTGAACGCCGCCGAGGAGGTGGAGCTGGCCCGCCGGATCGAGGCCGGCCTCTTCGCCGAGGAGCGGCTGAACCGCGAGCCCCCGCCGCCCGACCCGCTGGCCGGGGAGCTGGACGCCCTGGTGGTGATCGGGCGGATCGCCAAACGGCGGCTGATCGAGGCCAACCTGCGGCTGGTGGTCTCGGTGGCCAAGCGGTACATCGGCCGCGGCCTCACCATGCTGGACCTGGTCCAGGAGGGCAATCTCGGCCTGATCCGGGCGGTGGAGAAGTTCGACTACGCCCGCGGCTACAAGTTCTCGACCTACGCGACGTGGTGGATCCGCCAGGCGATGAGCCGGGCACTGGCCGACCAGGCACGGACGATCCGGGTCCCGGTGCACGTGGTCGAGCTGATCAACCGGGTGATCCGGGTGCAGCGCGCGCTGCTCCAGGAGAGCGGGACCGAACCGGGCCCGGCCGACATCGCCGTCGCGCTGGAGCTGACCGAGGCGCGGGTGCGCGAGCTGCTCCGGCTCGCCCAGGAGCCGATCTCGCTGCACACCCCGGTCGGCGAGGAGGACGACGTCGCGCTCGGCGACCTGATCGAGGACGCGGACGCGGCCTCACCGGCCGAGTCCGCGACCTTCCTGCTGCTGCGCCAGCACCTGGAGGCGGTCCTGGCCACGCTCGGGGACCGCGAACGCCAGATCGTCCAGCTCCGCTACGGCCTGGACGACGGCCGTCCGCGCACCCTGGAGGAGATCGGCGCGCTGTTCGGCGTGACCAGGGAGCGGATCCGCCAGATCGAGTCCAAGACCCTGGTCAAGCTCCGGGAGCACGCCTTCGCCGAGCAGCTCCGGGGCTATCTCGACTAGCTGGGGGAGGCGGCGGGCGAGGGCGTGGGCGGGGGCGTGGACCCGGCGGGAGTGGTGGGAGCGGCCGGCGGAGAGGCGGGGCCGATCGGGATCGGGGTCGAGGCGACCACCTGGGCCAGCCCGGAGACGCCGCCCGTGC
Source organism: Kitasatospora sp. NPDC091207 (assembly GCF_044768625.1). Taxonomy (NCBI): domain Bacteria; kingdom Bacillati; phylum Actinomycetota; class Actinomycetes; order Kitasatosporales; family Streptomycetaceae; genus Kitasatospora; species Kitasatospora sp. NPDC091207. The sequence goes on along the minus strand of NZ_JBIVVS010000010.1, from coordinate 80,841 downwards.
AGTCGTCCCCGGCCGGCGTGTGGCCGCAGACCCGGAAGGTGGCGGCCGGGTCCGCCGCGTTCACCATCGCCGAGTAGTTGTCGTACCCCCAGTGGATCAGCGCGGTCTCCGTCTCGCCGGCGCTGCTGGTGATGGTCGAGTAGTCGTCCGGCGCGCCCTCGGTGATGGCCGCCCAGGCCGCCTGGCACCGCTGGCTGTACCGGAGGTAGATCACCACCTTGCCGATGTTGCCGGTCAGCAGGGTCCGGGCGTCGGCACCGCAGCCGGTGGCCTTGGGGTCCTTGTGGGAGCAGCCCATCGCCTGGCAGGAGGGTGAGGCCGGGGCCGTCCGGGCGGTGGAGGTGGCCGTGCCGGTCACGGCGGGCTGCGCGGCGGCGGCCGGTTCGGTTCCGCCGCGGGAGTAGCGGACCCCGGCCAGCACCATCAGGACGGCCACCACGGCCGCGCAGCCGACCAGCGCCACCGGCCGGCGCCACCAGTGGACCGGCGTGCCGTCCGGTCCGCCCGGGTCCGCCGGCTCGCCGCCGTCCGGCTCCGGGGCGCCCGTCTCCGTGCCGTGCCGCCCGGGGGTCGGGTGCTCGGCGTCCGCCGGCTCCGTGCCGGCGGGCTCAGGGTCCGCCGGCGCCGTGTCCGCCGTCGGCTCCGCGTCCGCCGGGTCCGGCCCCGCCGCGTCCGGGCCGCCGCCCTCCGCGGCCGCCGCGGTCAGTTCCCAGAGGGCCCGCAGCGTGCGGCCGTCGCAGTCGACCGCCTTGACGAGGGCGTCGAGCGCCTGCTCGGTGATGACCCGCTTGCCGTTCAGCCAGCGCTCCCAGGAGGCCCGGCTGTAGTGGGTCCGGGAGGCGAGTTCGGACAACGAGAGCCCGGTCGCGTCCTTGACCGCACGGAGCTCCTCCGTCAGGCGCTTGGCCGGCACGGAGAGGTCGTCCGGCAGTTGCTTCCAGGCGGAGCCCATAACGGTCATTCCCAACATCGGAGGCGGCGGCGGGGGAGCGGGAGGGCCCGAGCGGGCTCCGGCCCGGGCCGTGGGGGCGTGTCCGCGTCTCCAACCTCATCGGCCTGTCGTCTCAAACACCAGGTCCTGGCGCTGAGACGGACGGAAGTGTCTCACAACCCCGGGTGACGCTCGAACATGTGCCTGCCCGTCATGCATGGTTCTCACACCGGTGCGTTTCGCGGTCCGGACGCTTCGTCCGGGCACCGTTTCCACGGCCGGTCCCTGACGTCCCGATCCCCCACCGGTTGGGACAGCCTCGCGGGGGGAGGCTGCCCCAACCGCAGGGACGCGCGGCGAGGGGAGGGCGCTTCGATGCGCCCTCCCCTCGCCGTGATCACGGTCCGCCGCCGGAACGGTTCCCTCCGGTTCCCCGCGGTGGTTGAGCGGGTGTCAGTGGTGGAAGGCCGTCCGCGCCGCCACACCGAACTCCTTGAGCGGCCGGGGCTGCTTGCGCAGCTCGGGCAGCAGCCGGGTGAGGTCGGAGAGCAGCAGGTCGGCCAGGTCCCGGGAGAATCCGTTGCGGCAGACCACCCGCAGCACCGAGAGGTCCTCCCGGTCGGCGGGGAAGGTGTACGCGGGCACCTGCCAGCCGCGCTCGCGCAGTCGCAGCGAGACGTCGAACACGTCGAACGTCACGTCGTCGGTGGTGGTGAAGGCGAAGACCGGCAGCTCGTCGCCCCGGGTCAGCAGCCGGAAGCAGCCGAGCGCCTCGATCTGCTCGGCCAGGTAGACCGCGACCTCGCGGCAGGCTCCCTGGACGGCCTGGAACCCGCTCCGGCCCAGCCGCAGGAAGGTGTAGTACTGCGCGACCACCTCCGCGCCGGGGCGGGAGAAGTTCAGCGCGAAGGTCGGCATCTCCCCGCCGAGGTAGTTGACCCGGAACACCAGCTCCTCGGGCAGTGCCTCGCGGTCCCGCCAGAGCGCCCAGCCGACGCCCGGGTAGACCAGGCCGTACTTGTGGCCGGAGGTGTTGATCGAGGCGACCCGCGGCTGCCGGAAGTCCCAGACCAGCTCGGGGTCGAGGAAGGGCGCGACCATGGCGCCGGAGGCGCCGTCGACATGGACCGGGATGTCCAGGCCGGTGCGCTGCTGCAGCGCGTCCAGGCCGCCGCAGAGCTCCGCCACCGGCTCGTAGGAGCCGTCGAAGGTCGAGCCGAGCACGGCCACCACACCGATGGTGTCCTCGTCGCAGAGCGCCACCGCCTCCTCGGCGCCGAGGTGGAAGCGCTCGCCCGACATCGGCACGGTGCGGGCCTCGACCTCCCAGAAGGTGCAGAACTTCTCCCAGCAGACCTGGACGTTGACGCCCATCACCAGGTTGGGGCGGGCGCCGGCCGCGTACCGGTCCGCGTTGCGCCGCATCCAGCGGCGCTTGAGGGCGAGACCGGCCAGCATGCAGGCCTCGCTGGAGCCGGTGGTGGAGCAGCCGACGGTGGTCTCCGGGTCGGCGGCGTGCCAGAGGTCGGCGAGGATCGCCACACAGCGCCGCTCCAGCTCGGCGGTCTGCGGGTACTCGTCCTTGTCGATCATGTTCTTGTCGAGGCACTCGGTCATCAGCCGGGTGGCCTGGACCTCCATCGACGTGGTGACGAAGGTCGCCAGGTTGAGCTTGGCGTTCCCGTCCAGCATCAGCTCGTCGTGGATCAGCTGGTACGCCGTGTCGGCCGCCACCGGGCCGTCGGAGAGCCGGTGCACCGGTGGGGCCAGCTCCATCGCGCTCAGCGGGTCGGCGGTGCCGACGAACGGATTGATGGCCAGCCGGCGATCGTCGCCGCTTCCCTTGTGCAGCGCCATGAGGTCCTGCCGCCCTTCGCTCCGGTGACCGCGTCGCCTCTCACGCTGCCACCGGCCACCGGGCCGCGCATCTCCACGGCGGCGCACCGCCCGGGCACCCCGGGGCGCCCGGGCGGCTCAGCCGGCCGTCTCCGGGTGGATCTGTTCGCGGGCGGACCGGTACTGCTGACGCACCGCCGAGCCGACCGGCAGGTCCTGCTCGGCGTCCGGCGTGACGGTGACGGCCTCCGGCAGCTCCCAGCGCGGTGGTTCGGGGGTGCCGGCCAGGGCCCAGGCGGCCTGCCGGGCCGCACCGCGGGCGGCATGGGCGCCCGGCGGCGGCACCACGACCGGGGTGCCGAACAGCTGCGGGGCGATCCGCCGCACGGCCGGCAGCCGCCCGGCGGCGCCCAGCAGGAAGACCCGCTTGACCGCGACGCCCCGGGCGCGCAGCACGTCCAGCGCGTCCGCGATGTTGCAGAGCATGCCCTCGACGGCGGCCCGGGCCAGGTGCTCGGGGGTCATCGACTCGGCCCGGAGCCCGGTCAGGGTGCCGGCCGCGTGGGGCAGCGCGGGCGTCCGCTCGCCGTCCAGGTAGGGCAGCAGCACCAGGCCGTACGCGCCGGGGGAGGAGCGCAGCGCCAGGTCGCTCAGGCCCTCCAGGTCGAGGCCGAGCAGCGCCGCGGTGGAGCGGAGCACCTGGGCGGCGTTCAGGGTGGCGACCATCGGCAGGTGGCGGCCGGTGGCGTCGGCGAAGGAGGAGACCAGCCCGGTGGCGTCCACCACGGCCTGCTCGTGCACGGCGAAGACCGTTCCGGAGCTGCCCAGTGAGACCACCGCGTCGCCGGTCCGCAGGCCCAGTCCGAGCGCGGCGGCCATGTTGTCACCGGTGCCGGCCGAGATCAGCAGGCCCTCGGGGGTGTGTCCGGCGGGTTCGGCGGGGCCGAGCACGTCGGGCAGCCGCAGCTCGTGGCCGAGCGCGAGCTCGACCAGGTCCTGCCGGTACTCGCCGGTGATCGGCGACCAGTAGCCGGTGCCGGAGGCGTCGCCCCGGTCGGTGGTGCGCCGTTTGGGGTGGCCGAGCAGCTGCCAGACCAGCCAGTCGTGCGGCAGCAGCACCTCGGCGACCCGGCGGGCGTTGGCCGGTTCGAACTCGGCCAGCCAGCGCAGCTTGGCGATGGTGTACGTGGGGCCGGGGACGGCGCCGATCGCGGCCGTCCAGGCCGCCGGCCCGCCGAGCGCGTCCAGCAGCGCGGCGGCGGCGCCGCTGGAGCGCGGGTCGTTCCAGAGGATCGCCGGCCGGACCAGGACGCCGCCGGCGTCCAGGCCGATCATGCCGTGCTGCTGCGCGCTGACGCCGATCGCCCGGACGCCCTCCAGCAGGCCGCCGGCGGCGGCGTCGCCCAGTGAGTGCAGCCAGACCTGCGGGTCGGCCTCACCGGCCCGCTGGTCCGGCCCCTCCGGCGTGGGGTGCGGTGCCTTGCCGGACCGCAGCACCGCGCCGGTCTCGCTGTCGCACGCGACGATCCGGGTGCGACCGGTCGAGCTGTCTATCCCCGCGACGATGGCCATGTCGAGATCATGCCTCAGCGTGCGTCCGGACGCGGCCGGGCCCGGTAAGTGTTGCTCGTTCGGTACCGCCCCGGAGTCACCCCGGCCGAACGCCCGTCACCACCCGGTCACGGGCGGAAGGTACCCCAGCTGTCGTCCTCGACCCGGGTGCGGTTGAAGTACGACACCCGGTCGGTGACGGCGTTCGGCAGCTTGTCGCCGACCTTGTCCGCGACGGCGCCGGCCGCCTTCCCGGCCACCGCGCCGGCCTGCTGCTTGGCCTTGTCGGCGGCGCCCTGCACCTTGGGGTTCCGGGCGACCTGCCGGGTGACCTTGGCGATCTGTTCGTACCGCTGGCGACCGGCCCGCGAGCCCAGGACGTAGCCCGCCGCGAGTCCGACGATCAACGACAGCTTCCACATGATCGGATTCCACCCTCTCCTGGCGGCCATTGCCGCAATGCCCTACCCGTCCCTCGGGGCGGCGAACCGCCCGCGCCCCCAGCATCCCCGGGTGCCGCGCCGGGCGCGCGCGGGGCACGCCGGGCAGGGGTGCCCCGCGGCGGCCGGGGGAAAGCGATTGGCGGACCACCCCCCCGAGTGCGCTAATGTATGTCCCGCAGCGAGCGCCGAGGAGCCCGGGGAACCGGGGGCCGAAGCGGAAGCTCGTTCCCCCATAGCTCAATTGGCAGAGCAGCCGACTGTTAATCGGCAGGTTATTGGTTCGAGTCCAATTGGGGGAGCTCAGGTGGCGGGCCCTCGGGCCGGCCGTCCTGGCCGTGGTGCGACTGTGGTCCACCGCGATCCCGCATAGCTCAATTGGCAGAGCAGCCGACTGTTAATCGGCAGGTTATTGGTTCGAGTCCAATTGCGGGAGCTGCACCGGGTCCGCCCGGTGACTGCTCAGAGCGAAGGCCCCCCGGTCAACCGGGGGGCCTTCGTGTTTCCCGGGCCACCGCCCGTCCGCCGGGCTCCTTCCGGGCCGGCGGACGGGTCGGGTACGGCGGGTCAGGCGGTGGCCTGTTGGTAGAGCTCGGTCACCCGGTCGTCGAAGGTGATGCTGTACGAGGTGCCGGGCGTCTCGCCGCCCTCCTGGTAGCCGCCGATCACACCGACCACCACCCCGGCCCCGGTCACCCACGGGCTCCCGCTGGTGCCGTCGGTGTAGCCGCCGCAGTCGAAGCGCTCCTGGGTCGGGGTCTGTGAGCGGGTATGAGCCGAACAGGTGATCGGTTCATCGCGTTCATTGGGATAGCCGGTCACCGAGACGGCGAGGCCGAAGCCCTGGTCGGTGCCGAGCGGGTTCCCGCCGACCGCGTCCTCGACCTCCCGGCCGCCGGCCGGCCGCACCGTGACGAACGCCACGTCGTACTCCGGGTCGCCGTCGGAGGCCCAGCGCGGGTCCACGGTGATCGACTGGACCGGCCAGCTCCCGTAGGGCGAGTACCCGTTGCGGTAGCCGGGGGTGAACACCAGGCCGTCCAGCAGACCGATCCGGTGGCTCTGCACGCAGTGCGCGGCGGTCACCAGCAGATTGCGCCCCGGGCTCCGCACCACGCTCGCGGTACAGGCCCGGGGGCCCTGCGGGGTGTGGACCGAGAGGGTGCCGATCCGGTCGCCCACCGTGCTCTGCGGCGCCACCTCGGCGGTCGGCGCCCGGTCGCTCCCGCCGCAGGCGGTGCCGACGGCGAGCAGCAGGGCCGCCAGCGCGGCCGCCTGGGCCGCACGCGCGGGCCGTACCGGGCGGGAGGGCATCCGGGGCTCCGTCTCGTCCTCGGGGCGGGCACTGCGGGTCGTGCGGTCCGCCGTTCGTGAGGAAGATCTACCAGGCCGGGCCCGGCGACGCCAGCCCGGCCCGGTCAGCCCGTGGCCCGGTCGTAGAGGGCCTGCGCGCGGTCGCCGAAGTAACTGCTGTACGAGGTGTCGGGGCTGTCGCCGCCCTCCTGGTAGCCGCCGATCACGCCGACCACGGTGCCGGTGCGGGTCTCCGGGTCGAAGTCGGTCACCCAGGGGCTGCCGCTGGTGCCGCCGGTCCAGTCCGGGCAGTCGATCCGCAGCTGGGTGGGACTCTGCTCGGAGGTGGTGTTGCTGCAGGTGATCGGGACGTCGCTGGTGCCGGGGTAGCCGGTGACCTTCACCGGCAGCCGGTAGCCGCGGTCGACGCCCAGCCGGTTGGCGCCGAGCACCTGCTGCACCTGCCGGCCGCCCTGCGACTGGACCACCGCGAAGGCCACGTCCACGTCCGGGTCGGCGCCGTCCTTCCACGCCTGGTCGACGGTGACGGCCAGCAGGGGCCAGACACCGCTCGGGGTCTCGCCGTCCCGGTAGCCGGGCACGAAGACCAGGTCGCCGCGTTGGCCGAGCTTCGGGTCCCAGACGCAGTGCGCGGCCGTGACGATCAGATTGAGCCCGGCGCTGTCGACCACGCTGGCGGTGCAGAAGTGGTCGCCGTCCGCGTTGCGCGTGAACACGGCGCCGACCAGGCCGTTGAGCACGGTGGGCTTGGCGGTGCGGGTGACGCCGGTGTGCCGGGCGAGCGCGCCGCGCAGCCGCTCCCGGCTCCAGCCGTGGGTGTCGGTGCTGCCCGAGGCGGGGTGGGAGCTCACCGTCGGGGCGCCGCCGCCGGGACCCGCCGCGGTGGTGCAGCCCGCGGCCGCCAGCACCACCAGCGCGGCGCCGACCGCCGCCAGCTCACGTACCGTCATCCGCCCAGGCTCCCGGGGCCGCCGGGGGCCCGCCAGCGGGGCTGCGCCGGCCGGGGAGGCGGATATCGGAGCGCACCCCATGTGCGCCCCCGGCGCGCACCACGGGTGATCGACCGGCTATGCTGCCCGGGACGGCCTTCCGGGGCCGTCTGCTGCTGCCGCGACCGGGTCACCGGCGCGCGCGGCGAACCGGGGCGGTAGCTCAGCCGGTTAGAGCAGGGGACTCATAATCCCTTGGTCGTGGGTTCGAGTCCCACCCGCCCCACCTTTCGCCCGTACGACCGGGCTTGACCAGGTGTGGTCATCTGCACGAACTCTAGTGACCGCCGACTGCGGCGACCGTACCGACAGGCCGGGAATCACCCGAATAGGGCCGCACCGGGGGTGCGTTGACGTCCCCCCGCCGGAGCCGCCCGCTGTCGTCCGCGGTGGGCCCGCCCCGGGGCCGGCCGGGCCGGGGTGGTGCCGTCGGCTCCGTATCCTGGCCCGATGCTCGAACCCGCACTGCTGCCGACCCCGCTGACGGACTGCGCCGACGAGACGCTGGCACGGGCCGGAGTGGAGCTGCGGCTCAAGCGCGACGACCTGCTGCACCCCGCGGTGCCGGGCAACAAGTGGCGCAAGCTCGCGCCCAACCTGGCGGCGGCGGTCGAGCGGGGCCACACCCGGCTGCTGACCTTCGGCGGGGCCTACTCCACCCACCTGAGGGCGGTCGCGGTGGCCGCCGGAGCGCTCGGACTGGAGAGCGTCGGGCTGGTCCGGGGCGACGAGCTGGCCGGCGCCCCGCGCAACTGGTCGCTGCGGGCGGCCGAGGCGGCGGGGATGCGGCTGGAGTTCCTGTCCCGGTCGGCGTACCGGGAGACGGCCGGCGGCTGGGCCGCCGACGCCGGGGTCGAGGCCGCCCTGCAGCGGCGCTGGGGCCCCTGTCTGGTGCTGCCGGAGGGCGGCTCCAACGCCTTGGCGGCGATCGGCGCGGCGGCCGTCCCGGCGGAGCTGCCCGACCTCGGCGAGCGGGACGTGGTCTGCTGCCCGGTCGGCACCGGCGGCACCCTCGCCGGTATCGCGGCCGGCCTGCCGCCGGGCGCGCGGGCGCTCGGTGTGGCGGTGCTGCGCGGCGGAGCCGGGTACCTGGAGGGTGAGGTCGGCCGGCTGCACCGGGCCGCGTACGGCCGTGAGTTCGACAACTGGCGGATCGACCACGACCACCACGGCGGCGGCTACGGCAAGGTGCCGGCCGCGCTCGCCGCCTTCGCCGAGGGATTCGAACGGCGCCACGGGATCGCGCTGGAGCACCGTTACGTCGCCAAGCTGCTCGCCGCCCTGACGGACCTGGCCGCCGCCGGTGCCTTCCCGGCGGGCACCCGGCTGACCGCGGTGGTCACCGGGCTGCCCGACCCGCCGCGGGGTGGCCCGGACCGGGGCTGACGCGGTACCGCTAGCCGAAGGTCAGGTTGTTGCAGGGGTCGGTGTCGGCCCCGCGGGAGTTCTCGGCGATGCCGGTCGGGACACCGCTGGGTGCGGCCGTCGTGCCCGTCGTCGGACCGGTCGTCGGACCGGTCGTCGGACCGGCGGCGTCGAGACCGGTGGCCGCCACCGGGTGGTAGTCGCGGCCCAGCGTGACGATGATCCCCCCGGCGCCCGGCTCCTCGACCGAGCGGGCCTGCGGGAAGAGCAGCGCCAGCTGGTCGGCGGCGGTCTTGAAGGCCGGGTCGTACGCGATCTCGGTCCGCAGCCGGCTGCCGCTGGTGGCGTCCAGGGTGACGTTCTGGAAGCCCTGGGCGCGGACCGTCGCCGCGCCCTTCCCGGCGAGCCCGGGGGTGCCGACGCCGTTGACCAGGGTGATCGGTACGGCGGCCTGCTCGGGGGAGAGCGTGGTGGGCGAGGCGCCAAAGGCGGCGGGCGAGGAGGCCGCGGGGGACGGCGGGGCGCCGCCCTGGTCCACCGCGCCGGTGCTCTGGCCGTCCAGCGTGCGGTCCTCCCGCAGCAGCTTCCAGAGGGTGTCCACGTCCGGGTGGACCAGGGCGACCCGCTCGCCGGAGAAGCGCCACGGGGTGGTGACGAAGGTGATGTCGGCGAGCTTGATGCCCTGCAGCGACTGGGTGAAGTCCACCAGCTTCATCGCGGTGCCGAGGCCCTCGTCCACGGTGAGCGAGCGGGTGGCGGCGTCGGCCAGCGGGAGCAGGGTCGGCAGCGAGAAGCCGAGCCCCTGGATCTTGCTGATCATCGAGGAGAGGAAGGCCTGCTGGCGCTTCATCCGGCCGATGTCGGAGTTGTCGCCGAAGCCGTACCGCGCCCGCAGGTAGTCCACCGCGGGCTGCCCGGAGAGCTTCTGCAAGCCCTTCCTGAGCTTGATGTTGTGCGAGTTCACGTCATTGGGGACGCAGACGTCCACGCCGTTGATGGCCTCGGTCATCGCGGCGACGCCCTTGAAGTCGACCACGATGGTGTGGTCTATTCGCAGGCCGGTGAGCGCCTCGACGGTGTTCTGCGTGCAGGCCGGGTTCCCCTGGGGGAACTCGCCTATGGTGAACGCCGAGTTGAACATCTGGTTGGTCCGGGGCTCCGTCCACCTGCCGCTGGGCAGCTTGCAGGACGGGATGGTCACCAGCGCGTCGCGCGGGATCGAGACGCCGACGGCGTGCTTGTGGTCCGCGTAGACGTGCAGCAGGATCGCGGTGTCCGAGTGGCCGACGCCCTCCTCGCCGCCGCCGAGGTCGGCGTTGCCGTCGTCCCGGGTGTCCGAGCCGAGCACCAGGACGTTGACCGGCACGGAGGCGCCCGGGGTGACCGGGACGGGCGCCGGGGGGCGCTCGGTGGCGACGCCGCCCGCGTCGAAGGTGGTGATGTTGCTGTCCAGCCGGTGGTAGAACCAGGCACCGGCCCCCGCGACGGACAGCACCAGAACCGCCGCGAGCCCCACGGCGGTCCGTACGATCCGCCGCCGGCGCGTGCTGCTGCTCATCGTCCCGGCCCCCCGCCTTCTGGTGTCGTTCCCGCGCGCACCGGCCCCGGGAGGGCTGGTGCAAAGTCTCGAACTTTAGACGATTCGGCGGAGTGTTCGGTTACAGCCGATGGCGGGCCAATTCGGCCGGATCGGCCGCTGGGCCTGTGATGCTGCTCACGCCCCGGGGCCGGAGGCGCCCGCCAGCATCCGGCGGAGCAGGTCGCGCAGGGCCGTCCGTTCCTCCGGGCCGAGCGCGGCGAGCGGTTCCCGGGCGAAGTTCAGCGACTCGCGCAGCTCCTCGGAGGCGGCCGAGCCGGTCTCGGTGGCGGCGACCAGCTTGACCCGGCGGTCCTGCCGGTCGGCCTCCCTGGTCACGAAGCCGCGCGACTCCAGGCGGTCGACGATGCCCGTGATGTTGGAGGGCTCACAGCTGAGCGTCTGGGCGATGTGGCGCATCGGCATCGGTCCGCGCCGCAGCAGGGCGAGGACCTTGGCCTGGGCGCCGGTGAGTGAGCGGGCGGCGGCGGCCTCTTCGTACTCGCGATGGAAGAGCGCGACCAGATTGGCCATCAGGTCGACGACCTCACGGGTGATCTCGTCGGGCTGCTGCGTGGCGGCCCCGGTCGGCTGGGTGTCCATGGGTGACAGTCTACCTGAACAGTTGACAACATGAACCTTTCATGTCCATCGTTACTTCAGTCGCTCAACCTTTCAGGTCGGGCGGTATGACCCGGGGGACCACCCAGAAACCGCAAGGAGCACCACCGATGGCAGAGCAGGAAGCGCCCGCCACCGCCCGCGAATGGCACCTCGCCGCCCGTCCGCAGGGCTGGCCGGTCCCGACGGACTTCGCCCTGGTCGAGGCGCCGGTCCGCGCCCCGGGCCCCGGCGAGATCCTGGTGCGCAACGCCTATCTCTCGGTCGACCCCTACATGCGCGGCCGGATGAACGACGTGAAGTCGTACGCCCCGCCGTTCGCCCTCGGCGAGGCGATGGACGGCGGCGCGGTCGGCTACGTGGTCGCCTCCGCGGCCGACGGCTTCGCCCCGGGCGACGCCGTGCTGCACGGTCTGGGCTGGCGCGAGTACGCGACCGTGCCCGCCGAGCGCGCGGTGAAGGTCGACCCGGCCGCCGCGCCGCTGTCCGCCTACCTCGGCGTGCTCGGGATGACCGGCCTGACCGCCTACGCGGGCCTGCTGGCGGTCGGCGGCCTCAAGGAGGGCGACCGGGTGTTCGTCTCCGGCGCGGCCGGCGCCGTGGGCACGATGGTCGGCCAGATCGCCCGGCTCAAGGGCGCCTCGCTGGTGGTCGGTTCGGCCGGTTCGGCGGAGAAGGTCGCCAAGCTGGTCGACGAGTACGGCTTCGACGCCGCGTTCAACTACAAGGACGCGCCGGTCCACGAGCAGCTCGCCAAGGCCGCCCCGGACGGCGTCGACCTCTACTTCGACAACGTCGGCGGTGATCACCTGGAGGCCGCGATCGGCGCGCTGGGCGTGCACGGCCGGGCGGTGCTCTGCGGCGCGATCGCCCAGTACAACGACACCACCGCCCCGGCCGGCCCGCGCAACCTGGCGCAGGCGATCGGCAAGCGGCTTCGTCTGGAGGGCATGCTGGTGCGCGACCACGCGGCCCTGCAGCCGCAGTTCGTCGCCGAGGTCGGCGGCTGGCTGCGGGACGGGCGGCTGCGCCACGAGGAGACCGTGGTGGACGGTTTCGAGAACACCGCGGCGGCCTTCCTGGACCTGCTGCGCGGCGCCAACACCGGCAAGATGGTGGTCCGTCTGAACGGCTGACGCCCTGTCGGCCCGCCGCCCCGCCGCCCCTCCCGGGCGCGGGGCGGTTTGCGTACCGGGCGCAGGGGATCGGGTCGCACTACCGCATTCCGGCCCGATCCGAAAGTGCGTCATCCATCGTGCGGGGCGGCGCGGTACGGTGGTCCCGCCTCACGATGGGGCCGTTCGGGGGAGAGATCCCACCGAGGGGTGGACCTCGTTGGGGATTCGATTAGCATTGAGCGAAAGCCTGTCCGTTTTGCTCAATTTAGTGGCTTAATGTCGGCTAACGTGGGTAACTGTGGATCAACTACAGGCGCGAACGCGAGGCAGCTGGGGAAGGCGACCCTCGTCCACAGCCTGGAGGTCCCGGTGACGACACGTGGAGTCCTGTACGTCCACTCCGCGCCCCGCGCGCTGTGCCCGCACGTCGAGTGGGCCGTCGCGGGGGTGCTCGGTGTGCGGGTGAGTCTGGACTGGATCCGCCAGCCGGCCGCGCCCGGGCACTGGCGGGCCGAGCTCTCCTGGCAGGGAGAACCCGGCACGGCCTCGAAGCTCGCCTCCGCGCTGCGCGGCTGGCAGTTGATGCGGTACGAAGTCACCAGCGAGCCCTGCGCCACGGCGGAGGGCGAGCGGTACAGCAGCACGCCCGCGCTCGGCATCTTCCACGCCGTCACGGGCATCCACGGCGACATCCTGATCCCCGAGGACCGGCTCCGGGCCGTCCTGCTGCGGGCCCGCAGCGAGGGCGCCGACCTGGAGGCGGAGATCTCCCGGCTGCTCGGCAAGCCCTGGGACGACGAGCTGGAGCCCTTCCGCTACGCCGGCGAGGGCGCCCCGGTGCGCTGGCTGCACCAGGTGGTCTGAGCCGGCCGGGCGGGCGGCCCGGCGCAGCACGAAGGGGCCCGCGCTCCGTACGAGCGCGGGCCCCTTCGTCATGAACTGCGGAGCGGACCTCAGACGGTGCGGAAGGCCAGCACCACGTTGTGGCCGCCGAAGCCGAACGAGTTGTTCAGCGCCGCGATCCGGCCCTCGGGCAGCTTGCGCGGCTCGTCCCGGACGATGTCCGCGTCCACGTCGTCGTCCAGCTCGCCGACGTTGATGGTCGGCGGGGCGATCCGGTTGTACAGGGCCAGCACGGTGGCGACGGTCTCGATGCCGCCGGCGCCGCCCAGCAGGTGGCCGGTCATCGACTTGGTGGCCGAGACGGCGATGTGGTCGAGGTGCTCGCCGAGCTCCTTGCGCAGCGCCTTCAGCTCGGCCGTGTCACCCTGCGGGGTCGAGGTGGCGTGCGCGTTGACGTGCACGATCTCGGCCTTGTCCAGCGGGTTGCGGTCGAACAGGTCGGCCAGCGCGCGGGCCACCCCGGCCCCGGTCGGCTCGGGCTGGGCGATGTGGTGGGCGTCCGAGGACAGGCCCTGGCCCACCGCCTCGCAGTAGATCCGGGCGCCGCGCGCCTCGGCGTGCTCGACCGACTCCAGCACGACCACGCCGGCGCCCTCGCCGAGCACGAAGCCGTCGCGGCCCTTGTCGTACGGGCGCGAGGCGCTCTCGGGGTTCTCGTTGTTCTTGGACATCGCCATCATGTTGGCGAAGGCCGCGATCGGCAGCGGGTGGATCGCCGCCTCGGTGCCACCGGCCACCACGACGTCGGCGCGGCCGGAGCGGATCATCTCGATCGCGTAGCCGATCGCCTCGGCGCCGGAGGCGCAGGCGGAGACGGGGGTGTGCACGCCCGCGCGGGCGCCGACCTCCAGGCCGACGTTGGCCGCCGGGGAGTTGGGCATCAGCATCGGGACGGTGTGCGGGGAGACCTTGCGGGCGCCCTTGTCCTTCAGCACGTCGTACTGGTCGAGCAGGGTGGTGACACCGCCGATGCCCGAGGCGATCACGGCGCCCAGGCGCTCCGGCGCGAGCTTGGAGGATTCGTCGGTGGCGGGGGTCTCGTAGCCGGCGTCGGCCCACGCCTCGCGGGCCGCGATCAGCGCGAACTGCGCCGAGCGGTCCAGCCGGCGGGCCAGCGGACGGGGGAGGATCTCGCCCGGCTCGACCGCGGTGCGCGCGGCGATCCGGACGGGCAGCTCGGCGGCCCACTCCTCGGTCAGGGCAGCCACTCCGGAGCGCCCGGCGACCAGGTTCTCCCAGGTGGTGGCGGCGTCGCCGCCCAGCGGCGTGAAGGCGCCGATACCCGTGACGACCACGGTACGGTTTTCAGTCACTGGAATGTCTTCTCTCACGTTTTGTGCGGGGTTCGGCGGCGAGCCGTGGATGGCCCGGCCGGGCGCCCGGTGGGGCGGCCCGGCCGGCGTGTCGGCCGGCTGCGGGAGCCGGCCGACGTCAGGCGTCGAACGAGTCGAACGCTCAGGCGTTGGCGAGGATGTAGTCCACCGCGTCGCCGACGGTCTTCAGGTTCTTGACCTCGTCGTCCGGGATCTTCACGTCGAAGCGCTCCTCGGCGGCCACGACGACCTCGACCATGGACAGCGAGTCGACGTCCAGGTCATCGGTGAAGGACTTGTCGAGCTCGACGTCCTCGGTCGGGATGCCGGCGATCTCGTTGACGATCTCAGCGAGACCTTCCAGGACCTCGTCCTTGGTAGCCATACTGGCTGCTCCTCTTCGGTGTTGATTGCGGCCGCCCGGCGGACGGACGCAGGCTTGCGGATGGGCGGGGCGAAAGTTGCCTAGGGGAGCGTAACGACTGCTGCCGCGTAGACCAGACCCGCCCCGAACCCGATGATCAGCGCGAGGTCACCACTGCGGGCCTCGCCGCTCTCCAGCATGCGTTCCATCGCCAGCGGGATGGAGGCCGCGGAGGTGTTGCCGGTCTCGGTGATGTCGCGGGCGACGGGCACCGATTCGGGCAGCTTGAGCGCCTTGATCATGGCATCCGTGATGCGCATGTTGGCCTGGTGCGGGATGAACGCGCCGAGCTGGTCGGCGGTGATCCCGGCGGCGTCGAGCGCCTGCTGGGCCACCTTGGCCATCTCCCAGACCGCCCAGCGGAAGACCGACTGGCCCTCCATGCGCAGGGCCGGCCACTTGAGCGCCTCGCCGACGCCGTTGACGGCGTCCTCCTTGGCGAAGGCGGTGTCCCAGGCCTGGGTCTGCGAGATGACGTCCTTCTGGGAGCCGTCCGAGCCCCAGACGACCTTGCCGATGCCCGGGGTGTCGGACGGGCCGACGATCGCGGCGCCGGCGCCGTCGCCGAAGATGAAGGCGGTCGAGCGGTCCGACTGGTCGGTCAGGTCGCTGAGCCGCTCCACGCCGATCACCAGGACGTACCCGGCGCTGCCGCCGCGGATCATCCCGTCGGCCAGGCTCAGGCCGTAGCCGAAGCCGGCGCAGGCGGCCGAGATGTCGAAGGCCGGGGCGGTGCCGCAGCCCAGCCGCTCGGCGATCTCGGTGGCGATCGCCGGGGTCTGCTTGAGGTGCGAGACGGTCGCGACGATCACGCCGTCGATCTGGTCGGGGCTGATCCCGGCCTGCGCGATGGCCTTGCCGGCGGCCTGCACCGACATCTCGGCGACGGTCTCCTCCGGGCCGGCCCAGCGGCGCTCGGCGATCCCGCTGCGGGTCCGGATCCACTCGTCCGAGGAGTCGATCCAGTTCAGCACCTCGGCGTTCGGGATCACCCGGACCGGGCGGTAACCGCCGACGCCCTGGATGCGCGAGTACCGGGCGCCGGTGACGGGCTTGATCTGAGGCTGGGTCATGCCGTGATCTCCTGCTCCTGACCGCCGTGCTCCGCGACGAGCTCACGGGCCCTGTCCAGATCGGCGGGGGTCTTGAGGGCAAGCGTCGCCACACCCTTGAGGTTGCGCTTGACCAGTCCGGTGAGGGTACCCGCAGGGGCGAGCTCGATGACCGCGGTCGCGCCCAGCTGCCGCAGGGTCTCCATGCAGAGGTCCCAGCGGACCGGGTTGGAGACCTGCGAGACCAGGCGGTCCAGCACCTCGGTGCCGGCCGTCACGACCTCGCCGTCCCGGTTGGAGACGTACGCGACCTTCGGGTCCGCGACCTCCAGCGTCGGGGCCAGCTTGGCCAGGCGCTCGACACCGGGCGCCATGTGCTCGGTGTGGAACGCGCCGGCGACCTTGAGTCCGATCAGCCGGGAGACGGGCGGCGGGTCGGCCTTCAGGGCCTCCAACTGGGCCAGCGTGCCGGCCGCGACGATCTGACCGCCGCCGTTGTTGTTGGCCGCGGTCAGGCCGTGCTCCGCCAGCTTGGCGGCGACGGTCTCCGGGTCCCCGCCGAGGACGGCGAGCATGCCGGTCTCGGTGGCCGCGGCGGCCTCGGCCATCGCCAGGCTGCGCTCACGGACGAAGGTCAGCGCGTCGTGGGCGGACAGCACGCCGGCGCCGGCGGCGGCGGTGATCTCGCCGACGCTGTGGCCGGCCACGGCGCCGACCAGCGCACGGGCGCGGTCCTCGTCCGGGAACAGCGCGCGGGCGGTCACCAGGCCGGCGGCGACCAGCAGCGGCTGGGCGACGGCGGTGTCCTTGATCTCCTCGGCGGACGCCTCGGTGCCGGCGTGCACCAGGTCGAGCCCGGCGACCTCCGACCAGCCGCGCAGGCGGTCGGTGACACCGTCGAGCTCCAGCCAGGGGCTGAGGAAACCGGGGGACTGGGCACCCTGTCCAGGGGCGACGATTACGAGCACGGTTCAACCCTCTCTCGCCAGGCGCCCGGGGGCGGGTAGGCGACGGTAACGAAGAAAAGCATCCGGGATTGTCAGATCCCTACATCGGGGTCAACTCTGCTCCCCGGCCGCGGCGAGTCGGCCCAGCGCCAGTGCGATACGCAGCGTGAAGGCCGAACGTACATCGGAGGGAGCGTAGCCCGTGACGTCTGTCACACGTCGGAGCCGGTAGCGCACCGTGTTGGGGTGAACGAAGAGCATCCGGGCGGCTCCCTCCAGGGAGGAGGCCTGCTCCAGATAGACACTCAAGGTCTCCAACAGTGCCGAACCGGCCTCGTCGAGTGGTGTGTAGATCTCCTCCACCAGCTGACGGCGGGCCGCCTGGTCCCCGGCGAGCGCCCGCTCGGGCAGCAGGTCGTCGGCCAGCGCCGGGCGCGGGGCGTCCGGCCAGGCGGCGCAGGCCCGCAGGCCGGCGGCGGCGGCGTGCGCCGAGCGGGTCGCCGACAGCAGGTCGGGGACGGTCGGGCCGACCACCACCGGGCCCGGCGCGAACTGGCCGATCAGGGCCCGGGCCGCGTGCACCGGTTCCTTCTCGCCGCCGACCACCACCACCAGGCGCTTGCCCAGCACCCCGGTCAGGACGTGCAGTTTGGCGTAGCGGGCGGCCCGCCGGATCGCCTCCACCACCAGTTCGCTGTCGCCGTCCGGGGCACTGCCCATCACCACCCGGACCTGGCTCGGCTGGCCCCAGCCGAGCGCGGCGGCCCGCGAGAGCACCCCCTCGTCGGCGTCGCCGGAGAGCAGCGAGTTGACGACCAGTGCCTCCAGCCGGGCGTCCCAGGCCCCGCGCGCCTCGGCGGCCTGGGCGTACACCTGGGCGGTGGCGAAGGCGATCTCCCGGGCGTAGACCAGGACCGACTCGCGCATGTCCGCCTCGTCGCCGGGGGAGGCCACCTCCTCGATGGCCTCCTCCATCACCTCGATGGTGGTGCGGATCAGTTCGACGGTCTGGCGCAGCGTGATCGCCCGGGTCAGCTCGCGCGGCGCGGTGCCGAAGACGTCGGTGGAGATCGCCTGCGGGGCGTCCGGGTGGCGGTACCACTCGGTGAAGGCGGCGATGCCGGCCTGGGCGACCAGGCCGATCCAGGAGCGGTGCTCCGGCGGCATCCGCCGGTACCAGCCGAGCTGGTCGTCCATCCGCGCGATCGCGGCGGTGGCCAGCTTGCCCGAGGACTTCTCCAGCCGCTTGAGCGTCGCGACCCGCCGTTCGGCCCGCTCGGCGGAGAGTCTGCGCTCCTGCGCGGTCAGGCGTGGCGCCGCCCGGCCGGGCCGGTCCCGGCCGGAGCCGGGCGTCGGGCCCTTCCCGTTCTTGTCGGGCTTGGCGGTCGGATCGTTCTTGGAGTTCGCGGAGGCGGCTGGCACAAGGACAAGACTGCCTCACCGGAGTGACTGCTCGTGCACGCCCCCCGGCGGAGCGGCACGGTGGCGACCGTCACACCCGGCGGCCGGAGGGGCCGGCCGCGGGGACCTCCGGCGCGGGTGCGGGCGGCCGCCCCGGGGGCCGCCGCACCCCGGAGCGGACCTCGGTCCGCGCTACCGTGGGGCCCGTGACCGACGCTCCCGCCCGCCCCCGCGCCGACCTGCGCCGCACCGCCGAGCGCTACCGCTCCACCCCGGCCGAGGGCATCGAGACCAGACACGCGTTCTCCTTCGCGGGCCACTACGACCCGAAGAACACCCACTTCGGCGCGCTGCTCGCCTGCAACGAGGAACTGCTCGCGCCCGGGGCGGGGTTCGAGGAGCACAAGCACCGGGACACCGAGATCCTCACCTGGGTCCTGGAGGGCGCGCTGGCGCACCGGGACTCCCGGGGCCACAGCGGGGTGGTCCGCCCCGGCATGCTCCAGTACCTGGGCGCGGGCTCCGGGGTCACCCACACCGAGCGCAACGTCGGCGGCGCCGACGGGCCGGTCCGCTTCGTCCAGATGTGGCTCCAGCCGGACGTGTTCGACGCGCCCCCGGTGTACGGGCTGCGCCGGGTGGAACCGGCGGACGGCGGGTTGACGCTGCTCGCCTCCGGGCTGGAGCGGGACGCCGGGTCGGACGCCCTGCGGCTGCGCCGGAGTGACGCCGCGCTCTGGCTGGTGGCCGCCGACCCCTGGCAGCCGCTGCCCCGGCTCCCCGCCGCCGCCTGGCGGTACGCGCATCTGACGGCCGGTTCGCTGGGCTACCGGACGGTGCCGGGTCCGCAGGGCGGCGGCCGCTCGATGGCGCCCGGCGACAGTGTCCGGATCACCGGCGAGGCCTTCGCCGACCCGACGGCCGGCGCGGACGGCGCCCGCCTGCTGCTCTGGGAGATGCACTCGCCGGTCTCGTACGGCTGAGGGCGGGCCCCGGGCGGCCCGCCCGCCGGGCTCAGCCGCGCAGTTCGGCCAGGACCGCGTCGCCCAGGACCGGCCAGACCTCGGCGGCCCACGGCCCGAAGTCCCGGTCGGTGAGCGCGACGCAGGCCACCCCGGCCTCCGGGTCCACCCAGAGGAAGGTGCCGGACTGGCCGAAGTGGCCGAAGGTGGCGGGGGAGTTGGTGGTGCCCGTCCAGTGCGGCGCCTTGCCGTCCCGGATCTCGAAGCCGAGGCCCCAGTCGTTCGGCCGGCGGTGGCCGAAGCCGGGCAGCACACCGCCCGTCCCGGGGAAGGCGACCTCGCGGGTGGCCGCGCGCAGGGTGCTCGGGTCCAGCAGCTTGGGCGACTGCAGCTCGGCCGCGAACAGCGCGAGGTCCGCCGCGGTGGAGAGGCCGCCGGCGCCGGCGGGGGACTTGTGGGCGGTGTTGATCAGCGTCGCGTTCATCCCGAGCGGCTCGAACACGGCCTCGGCGGCGTAGCGGCCGAACTCGATGCCCGAGGCCTGCTGGAGGGTCTGCGCCAGCACGTCGAAGCCGGCGTTGGAGTAGAGCCGGCGGTTGCCCGGCTCGGCCATCACCCGGTGTTCGTCGAAGGCCAGGCCCGAGGTGTGCGCCAGCAGGTGGCGGACGGTCGAGCCGGCCGGCCCGGCCGGGTCGTCCAGCTCGAAGACGCCCTCCTCGACCGCGACCAGGACGGCGTAGGAGGTGAGCAGCTTGGTCACCGACGCCAGCGGGAACAGGTGCTGCCGCGGGCCGTGCCCGCCCAGGACCGCGCCGTCCGCGCCCCGCACCACCACCGCCGCGGCGTTGGGCACCGGCCAGGTCTCGATCATCCGCAAGCTCTCCATGGCGCCGACTCTAACGGGCGGCCGGATCCCGGTGCCGGGAGTACCCGGATGGCAGGCTTGCTTGGAGTGCACTCCAACTCACTAGCGTCGTCGTCACCGCGAACCACTGGGGGTACCGATCATGGCAACGCTCGCACCGATCCACGTCGACCTGCGGACCTGCTCCGACGTCTTCAACACGCCGGTCGGCGAGCCGGACCGGACCCCTCGGCACACCATCAGCGAGGTGGCGGCGGCCAGCGGACTGACCGCCCACACCCTGCGCTGGTACGAGCGGATCGGTCTGCTCGACCCGGTCGACCGCTCCGCCTCCGGCCAGCGCCGCTACCGCGACGCCGACCTGCACCGGCTGGCCTTCCTCGGCCGGCTGCGGCTGACCGGCATGACCGTCGCCGACATGCTCCGGTACGTGGAGCTGGCCCGCCGGGGCGAGCGGACCATGGAGGACCGGCGCGACCTGCTGCTCGCCCACCGCGAGGAGGTCCGGCAGCGGATCGCCGACCTGCACGCCACCCTCGCCGTCATCGACTACAAGATCGACCTGTACGCCGGGAAGATCGCCGACCGCGACGACCCGGCGGACGGCGGCGACCCGGTGGACGGCCCGCAGAGAAGGAAGCAGAGCGCATGACCCACCCCGCCCTCCCCACCGTCCGGCTCGGCCGGGACGGACCGGTCGTCGGCGCCCAGGGCCTCGGCTGCATGGGCATGAGCGAGTTCTACGGCCCGACCGACACCGCCGAGGCACTCGCCACCCTGGACGCCGCCCTGGAGGCAGGTGTCACCTTCCTCGACACCGCCGACCAGTACGGCGCCGGCCGCAACGAGGAGTTGATCGGCCCCTTCGTCCGCGCCCACCGGGACCGGGTGGTCCTCGCCACCAAGTTCGGCGTCGAGCGCCGGGCGGACGACCCGGCCTACCGGGGTGTCCGCAACGACCCGGCGTACATCCGGGCCGCGGTGGACGGCTCGCTGCGCCGCCTCGGGCTGGACGTGATCGACGTCTACTACATGCACCGGCGGGACCCGGCGGTGCCGATCGCCGAGTCGGTCGGCGCGATGGCCGCCTTGGTGGCGGCGGGCAAGGTGCGGTACCTCGGTCTCTCCGAGGTGACCGGGGCCGAGCTGCGGGAGGCCTGCGCGGTGCATCCGATCGCCGCCCTGCAGTCCGAGTGGTCGGTCTTCGCCCGGGACGTCGAGCGTTCGGCGGTCGCGGCCGCCGCCGAGCTGGGCGTCGCCTTCGTGCCGTACTCCCCGCTCGGGCGCGGCTTCCTGACCGGTTCGTTCGCCGCGGCGGAGGAGCTGACCGCGGACGACGCCCGCCGGACCCAGCCGCGGTTCAGCGGCGCCAACGCGGTGGCCAACGGGGCCCTGGTCGAGCCGCTGCGGGAGATCGCGGCGGCGCGCGGGGCCACCGCCGCGCAGGTGGCGCTGGCCTGGGCGCACCAGCGGGCCGAGGTGCACGGCCTGACGGTCGTGCCGATCCCGGGGACCCGCAGGCGCGAACGGC
Organism: Kitasatospora sp. NPDC091207; assembly: GCF_044768625.1. Lineage (NCBI taxonomy): Bacteria > Bacillati > Actinomycetota > Actinomycetes > Kitasatosporales > Streptomycetaceae > Kitasatospora > Kitasatospora sp. NPDC091207. Next base: position 59,702 of record NZ_JBIVVS010000010.1, on the reverse strand, counting down.
TGGCCGAGAACACCGCCGCCGTGACGCTGCGGCTCACCGCCGAGGAGCTGGCCGTGCTGGAGCCGGTCGCCGGCCGGGTGGTGGGCGACCGCTACCCGGACATGGCGTTCACCTCGGTCGGCCGCGAGTAGCCGCGAAACGCCGGACCGGCCGTGGGCGGGCCGCCGGGAGGGGGCGCCCCCTCCCGGCGGCGGGGGCTCAGACCTCGCGGCCCAGCCAGGCCGCCAGCCGGGTGTAGGCGTCGGCACCGGCCGGCGCGGGCCGCACCGCGCCGAACGGGACCGGACCGCCGCGGTGCTCGGGATCCAGCACGGCCTCGGCGATCGACAGCGCGGTCAGCGCCAGCCGCTCGTCCAGCGCGAGGCGGCTGCCGAGGGCCTGCGCGATGTCCCAGGAGTGGGTGACCGCCTCCATGACGTAGCCGCCCAGCGCGGCCCGGCCGGGCACCTCGCCCCAGGGCGCGACGGCCGGCCGGTCCAGCTTCGCGTCGTCCGCCCAGGCGGCGACGGCCCGGGCGCGGGCCCGGCCGAGGGCGGCCGGCCAGGCGTCGTCGGCCAGTTCGTCGGTGGCCGCCACGACGTCCTCGGCGCGGCCGCCCTCGCCGATGTAGGCGAGCCGGTGTACGCCGCCGACCACGTGGCTGAGCAGCTGCCGCAGGTCGTACGCGGTGCACGGGGTGGGGCGTCCGAGCGCCTCCGGGGTCACCTCGGCGATCAGCTTCTCCAGCTGTCCGAGCGCGAGCAGGTACAGCGGGCGGGGGTCCTGGGTGGTGTCCATGCGGATTCGGCTCCATCGACGCGTAGGTGTTCGGCTTTCAGGAGGCAATCTCCCGGTAAAACCTGACAACCGGCGTCATGATTTTTGGAATCCTCCTCCCATGAAGGCCGACCGTCTGCTCTCGATCCTGTTGTTGCTCCAGACCCGCGGCCAGGTGTCCGCCACCGAACTGGCCGAACGCCTGGAGGTGTCGGTCCGCACCATCTACCGCGACGTCGAGGCGCTCTCCTCGGCCGGCGTCCCGGTCTACACCGAACGCGGCCGGCACGGCGGGATCGCCCTGCTGCCCGGTTACCGCACCGACGTCAGCGGGCTGACCGCCGACGAGGCCCGCGCCCTGTTCGTCCTCTCCGCCCAGGGCGCGCACAGCGACCTCGGGCTGGACGGCGCGCTCGGTTCGGCCCTGCGCAAGGTGATGGCCGCGCTGCCCGCCCCGCACCGCCCGGCCGCCGAGCGGATCAGCGAGCGCGTCCTGGTGGACCCGGCCCGCTGGCTCCAGGCCGGCGCACCGGCCGGGCCGGACCTCGGCGAGCTGCAGTACGCCGTGTTCGCCGACCGCCGGCTGCGGCTGCGCTACCGGCACAGCGGCACGCCGGCCCCGGTCGAGTACACCGTCGACCCGTACGGCCTGGTCAGCAAGGCCGCCGTCTGGTACCTGGTGGCCGATCTGCGGGGCGAGCCCCGGCTGTTCCGGGCCGACCGGGTGCTGGTGGCCGAGACCACCGAGGAGCCGGTGCGCCGCCGCCCGGGGCTGGGGCTCGGCGAGGTCTGGGCGGTGCTGCGCGAGCAGGTCGAGCGGCTGCCGAAGGAGGTGCCGGTGAAGGTCCGGGTGCGGCGCGGGCGGCTGGACCTGTTCGTCCGGATCCACGGCGGCCGGCTCACCGTGACGCCGCCCGAGTCGGGTGCCGGGGCCCCGGAGGAGTGGGTCGAGCTCGCGATGGGCTTCCAGGCCCTGCCGGCCGTCCGCGCGCTGCTCTCCTTCGGTCCGGACGCCGAGGTGCTCTCGCCGCCGGCCGCCCGGCGGGAACTGGCCCGGGCCGCCGCCGAAGCCCTCCGGCTGTACCAGGACCAGGGCCCGTCGCACTGACCCGGGCGGACCGCGGCGGGCTCAGGCCTCGGGGGTGGGCCGGACCACGTCCTCGTAGTGGCCGAGCGAGATGGCCGCGAAGTTGTGCAGGCTGTCGGTGCCCTCGGTGAAGTAGCCGTTGTGGCCGGAGGAACGGGCCGAGGAGATCTGCTCGGCGCCGAACTCCGCCGAGGTCGGGTCGGCGCCGTGACCGAGCCCGCCCACCTCCAGGTACGGCACGTTGCCGATCCAGTCGCTGCCGTTGCGGGTGGCCCAGACGTGCACGCCGGTGCCCAGCTCGGCGGTGCTCTGCACGCCCATGCCGGGGCTGCCGAACACCATCAGGTCGGTGACTCCGGAGGTGTCGGACGGCGAGGTGGCCGCCCGGGGGATCTCGGGGGCGGCGTTGCCGCAGACCACCGAGCCGTAGGAGTGGCAGAGCAGCGACGGCGGCACGTCCGGCCGGGTGGTCTCCTTGAGGCCGGCGAGCAGCCGCTCCAGCCGGGGCGCGCCGACGTCGGCGAGCCGGGAGGTGACGGCGTCCGGGCCGAGACCGGAGGGCGTGACGTAGCCGGTCCAGGCGATCACCGCGGTCCGGGTGCCGGCCGACTGCCGCCGTTCCTCGGCGTACAGCGCGCGGGCCATCCCGGCGGGGGAGCGCAGCGGCTCGGCCGTCTGGTCGAAGTGGCCGAGGTCGGCGTCGGATCCGGGCACGAGGACGGAGATCCGGTCGGCGTCCGCGAGGTCGCCCCAGACCTCGGTGACCAGGCCGCGACCGCGCGGGTCGAAGGCGAGCACCTGGCGCTCGGGGGCGAGCAGGTGCTCGACGTCGTTGGCGCGGGAGACGGCGAGCGCGCGCAGGTCGGAGTCCAGCTTCGGGTCGGCGGCGCGGGCCCGGGCCCGGTCCCGCTCGGCGGCGAGGGCGATCCGGTTGGCGCGGTAGCGCAGCTCGACCGGGGCTCCGTCGAAGTTGCCGACCACCAGGGGGTAGTCCTGGATCAGCCGGTCCAGCTCGGTGGGCGCCAGCGAGGCGAAGAACTCGGCGGCGGAGGCCGGCGTCGTGCTGCCCGGGTCGGGCAGGGTACGGCCGAAGGAGTGGTCCTCGACCCACGCGGCGCTGCCGGCCGGTGGCGTGGAGATCGCCAGCTGCTCGGTGGAGGCGGCGGCCTGGGCCGCGGCGGCGCCGGCATCGGCGAGCACGGCGCACCCCGCGAAGGCACCGATCAGAACACGCTTCCACCGCCGACGGCGCATCGCGTCAACTCCCTAGGGGCCCGTGACCGTTCTGCGGGCGGGGCCCGAAGGGTGGTACGACTGCCAACTTCCCTGGGTAAGCGTAGGGGGCCCGGCGCGGTGTCGGGCCCGCGCAAACTGTGGGATGGATCACATGAACCTCCGGTGTCCTTCCGGCGTCACCGGGCCTGCGTCGCGTCGAACTCCCTGACCATGCGCTTCGGCGCGGCGCGCCGCCAGGCCTCGGTCAGCAACTCCCGCAGTTCCTCCGGGTCGACGAGGTCGAGCCGTACGCCCACCCAGCCGTGCCGGCCGACGTACGGGGGGTACGAGAACACCTCGGGCTCGGCGGCGAGCAGCTCGCGCTGGTCCTCGTGGGAGGCCTTGACGCTGACGCTCCCGCCGTCCGGCGCGCCCATCGCGAAGATCTTCGCGCGGACCCGCAGGGTCTCGATCTCCCAGGTGGGCTGCTGCACGGCCTCCGGCAGGGCGAGCGCCATCGCGCGGAACTCATCGAACGTCACCATGGCGGCAGCGTAGGGCAACGGACCGACACCCGGGCCCCCGTCGCGTCGCGGACGGGGGCCGGGCGGCCGGCTCAGGCCAGGGAGTTCCAGGCGCTGCACGGACGGTCGTCGGCGAGCTTGCGGTCCGGGTGACCGCTGCCGTCGGCCACCGAGATCCGGCGGTAGTCCTCGCCGTGGAACACCCAGTACTCGCTCTTGCCGCCGACCCGCTGCTGGTCGGGCACCGGGAGGAAGCAGTCCACCTTGGCGATGCCGCCCAGCGAACCCCACTGGGTGAGTTCGCGGTCGGTGCGCTCACGGACGTCGGTGTGCGCGGCGCCGTCCGCCACCGAGATCAGCCGGTACTGCTGGCGTCCGCCGGTGCTGTGGAACGCCCAGTACCAGCTCTTGCCGCCGACCCGCTGCTGGTCGGGCACCGCGAGGAAGCAGTCCATCCGGTCGACGCCGCTCAGCGAACCCCAGGCCGAGAGGTCGCGGTCGGGGCGCTCCAGGGCGGTGGTGTGGCTCCCGCCGCCGCAGGTGATCGAGACGGCCCGGTACTGCTGGCGTCCGCCGGTGCTGTGGAAGACCCAGTACCAGCTCTTGCCGGACGGGTTCTGCAGATCGGGCATCGGCAGCACGCAGTCGATCCGCGCGACGCCCTGCAGACCGGGCCAGTCGGTCAGCGCGGCGTCGCGCTCGACCGGGCGGTCGGTGTGCGAGGCGCCGTCCTCGACCGCGATCCGGCGGCGCTGCTCGCCGTGGAACGCCCAGTACTGGCTCTGCCCGCCCTGGCGCCACTGGTCCGGGACGGCGACGAAGTCGTCGCACGGGTAGCCCTTGCCCTGCTGCGGGGAGACCTGGCCGCCCGGCCGGCCCTGGGACTGGCCGGTGAGCCGCCCGTCGGCGAGGGCCTTGAGGGTGCTGATGGACGGCGCGAAGGCGTAGACCGAGCCCTGGGTCTGCACGAACTGCTGGAAGCTCAGCGGGGTGTGCTTGATCGCGCCGTCCGGGCCGCGGCTCTCGAAGTCGACGTCGTCGGCCCCGGTGATCACCGGGTCCTTGCCGGGCACCGGGTTGCGGCCGGGCGGGAAGTCCGGCTGGTCGATCCAGTCGGCCTGGATGAACTCGAACTGCCGGGCGATGTCGGCCTGGTAGCAGACGAAGAGCAGGCCGCGCGGGTCGTCGGGCCCGCCGGGGCCCTCGGAGGCCGGGTCGAACGGGTGGCCGTAGGGCGCGCCGCGCCGCATGATCCGCCGGCCGTCGAGCTCCTTGGCGTCGAACGGCGGGCGGCTGGGGTCGGGGGCCTGCAGCCCGGCCCGCGGGCTGGACTTGCGCAGGTGCGAGAAGAGCGGGGTGGCCAGGCCCTCCAGGTCGTCCCGGAAGTCGAAGTCGTTGTCCGACGAGGCCGTCGGGTCGTTCGGGACGTCGCGGTCCTGGTGCTTGCAGACCGGTGCGCCGGAGCGCCAGCGGCCGACCAGCCGGGCGGCCAGCCACTCGGTGGTGGCGGAGTCCGGGACGGCCTTGGCCTGCTTGAGCTCCTTCAGCTTGACCGAGACCTGGGACCACCAGCCGGGGACGTCCTGGGAGAGCCGGCGGACGACCTGGAAGGAGCCGTCGCGGGCCCACGCGGGGAAGTCGGTGAAGCTGCCGGGGGCGGGCTGCTCGCCGACGACGAACTCACCGGCCGGGATGATCCGGGTGCCCGGGTGGCCCTCGACCTCCTCCTCGTTCTCCGGGGCGGGCTGGTCGAAGAACCGCACGCCGGGCTCGCTGATGCCGTCCTTGAAGCCGAAGTGCTCCTTGCCGCGCCGGCTGCCGAGCAGGGTCTTGGCGTTCTGCTGGAAGATGATGACGATCCTCGCCTCGGCGGCCGCCTCGCGCTGGGCGGTGACGGCGGCGGCGAGGTCCTGCTCGGTGTCCGAGGCGATCGTCAGCACCGCGTGCACGGCCTGGGTCCGGCCGTTGCCGAAGAGCCAGTTCTCCGGGGAGTTGTCACCGGTGTCGCCGAGCGCGCCGGCCCGCTTGGCCGAGCCCTCCTTGAACGCCTCCAGGCCGCTGCCGACCGGCGGGTCCTGCGCGAACGGGTCGGTGGCGGAGAGCTGGCGCATGCCCTCGTAGGTGAGGCTGACGCCCAGCCAGGTGGCCTTGAGGGTCTTGGGGTCGTCGCCGCCCGAGGACCTGCGCGCCTCGCTGAACGCGGCGTTGAAGTCGGCGACCTGGCGGGTGGTGGCGATCTGCGGGGCGAGCGCCCGCAGCCAGTCGCGGGCCCTGGCCGCGTCCTCGAACTTGAGGAACAGCAGGGTGACGTTGTCCTTCTTGAAGCCGGCGACGATGTCGCCCTGGATCTCCTCGCTCCGGCGCAGTCTCAGATCCGTTGCCATGGTTTCCTCCGTGGGGTGAATGGGGGAGGTCGGGGTCAGGCCGAGGGGCTGAGCTGCACCCACTGGGCGACGCTGGGCACGCCCTGGTCGTTGAGCAGGAAGAGCATGTACCAGCCGGGCGGCGCGGCCTTGGCGTCCGGCGGCGCCTGGAACTCCAGCCGGTTGCCGGCCCGGCTGCTGAGCCGCAGCTCGATGTGGCGCTGGCTGGTGTTGACCGAGTGGGTCGCGGTGGTCGGCGACAGCAGGACGGCCTTGGCGGCGCGTTCCGGGGTCGACGTGGTGACCAGGAACTTCTTGTCGTAGCCGACCGGCGTGGTGGGGGCCCGGTCGAGCGAGGGGCGGTTGCCCTGGTGGAGGTAGGCGGGTTCGTAGATCTCGATGGTGCCGTCCATGGTGACGGGGCCGGCCGTGCCGGGGATGCCGCTCACCCTGCCGTTGATGTCCGGGTTGTTGGCGATCTGCTGGAGCTCGTCACCGGTCACCATGACGCGTCCGTCCGGCAGGACCACGGCGTTGGAGTGGTAGCCGCGCGGGAGCCGCTGGACCGGGCCGAGCTTCCAGTTGCCCTGGGCGTCGCGCAGCTCGATCTGGCGGTACTTGAGGTCGGCGTTCGGGTTGTAGGGGCCGTTGCCGTAGTCGCGGATGTCGTACGCGCCGTTGACGGTCAGCAGCTTGCCGTCGGGCAGCAGGACGGTGTCGTCCTGGGTGCGGCCGAACGCGCGCGACTTCTCGGCGGTCCAGCTGCCGTTGGAGAAGCGCAGGGTGCTCGGGTTGTCCCGGTCGCCGCCGAGGACCAGCGCGGAGTCCGGGCCGTTCGGGCCGCCGGGGAGGGGGACGGCCGAGCCGTAGTTGCGCTTGCGGCCGTCCGGGCGGGCGGTCAGGTCGCTGCGGGACTCGGCGACCGGGTCGAACTTCCACTGCTCGTTGGCCTGGCGGCCGAAGCCGTAGATGTTGCCGTCGTTGAGCGAGAACAGGTGCGGGTAGTCCAGGCTGAACGGGGCGTCCGCCTTGAACCGGTCCACCGGGGTGTTCTTCGGCGTCTCGGTCTTCAGGAGCGGCACCTGGTAGCCCTTGGCGGGGAAGCGCTCGACCACCGGGGTCGGGGTGCCCCAGCCCAGCTCGGACTGGCCGGACATGATCAGCTGGCGGCCGTCGGCGCCGGTCACCACGGACGGGTACCAGCGTCCGACCGACATGTCCGGGTTCTTGGTCCAGGTCTCCGTCCACGGGTCGAAGACCAGCGAGAGCTTGGCGCCGGTGCCGCCGTTGCCGCCCAGGTTCCCGCCGAAGACGCCCAGCATGCCGTTGGGCAGGAACGAGTGGCCGGAGCAGAAGAACGGGGCGGGGCGGGGCTCGTGCAGTCCGTCCGGCATGTCGACGATCGGCGGGGTGACCTGCTTGAAGGCCTCCGAGCCGTAGCCCTTCGCCGGGTCCCAGAGGAAGGCCCGGCCGGCGTTCTCCTTGCCGGTGGTCTGGGTCGGCGCGGGCTCCTTCTCCGGGTTGGTCTCGATCCGTTCGAACGAGAACACCAGCACCTTGCCGGTCGGCAGCAGGGCGATGTGGTCGCCGAAGTCGGGCGAGGAGAAGTACTGGTTGAACGCGCCGAAGACGGTGGGGTCGAAGCCGGCGTTGGTGGTGGTCTGGGAGTCCGTCAGCGCCTTGAGCCGGTTGGTCCGGGTGGTCTGCGGGTAGTCGCCGACGCCGCGGACGGCGGCCCGCATGCGGGCGTGCTCCTCGGCGTGCTCCTGGCCGAGTGCCGCGACCTCGTCGTCCCGCATCTCGGCCAGCACCCGGGGCGAGGTGACGTGCGGGGCCAGGTCGTCGTCGTGGGTGCCGCCGTGGGCGAGGACCAGGGCGGCGGCCGGGGTGACGGCGGTCAGCACGGTTCCGGTGGTCAGCGCGCAGACGACGGCGGTGGCGACGGCGGACAGCCGGCGGGGGGCCCGCGGCCGGCGCCGTGGCCGCGGTGGGGACAGGGACATGGGACTCCTCGGAGGGGGATGTCGGGAGAAGGGCCGGCGGGAGCGCGGACGGCCTGCCGTGGGCGGGCACGGGCGTACCGACAGTCGCCGACGGTCACAGGACATCACGGCGCGTGGTGGTTCGCATGCGGATGCATCGCTTCGGTGGGCGCGTGTCGCCGTTGGCCGGGGCGTGCGCCCGATTGGTTCACGCCCCGTCAGTTCTCCGCCTCCGCTCCCGGCTCAGAGCACGCCCAGGGCGTACGCGGCGAACAGCGCCGCCGCGCCGCCGGCCATCGCCTTCCAAGTCCGGGAGAACGCCGTCCAGGGGCCGTCGAACCGGCGGGTGAACCACCCGATCGCGATCAGGACAGCGCCGAACAGCGGAAGCAGCGCCACCCGGGCGGCCACCCAGCCCAGCGAGTCCGGCGCCCCGGTCAGGCCCGGCACGGTGCCGAAGGCGGCCGCCCCGGGCAGCGCCACGGCCAGCATCGCGCTCTGGTGCCAGCAGAAGATCGTCATCGCCGAGAGGTTGACCGCCACCACCGGCAGCCAGAGCGCCGGGCGCCGCAGCAGCCGGCCGAGCCGCTCCCGCAGCAGTACCGCCGCGCCGCACTGCACCGCCGCCAGGGCCAGGACCAGCAGGGACGGCGGGTGCGAGTTGGTCCGCCCGGCGCCGGGCACGCCGACCATGCTGGCCGGGTAGTGGAAGACCAGCAGCAGTACGGCGAACAAGGCCCCGCCGCCGAACAGCAGCAGCCGGGCGGCCGGTCGGCCCAGCCGCCCGCGGGCCCAGAGCACCCCCAACTGGTAGCCGAAGAGCCAGCCCGGCAGGACGTTCAGCAGCCCGGTCCAGGACGGCACCGCCTCCGCCCACGGGCCGTACCGCAGCAGGTCCACCGTGCCGACCACGGCCACCAGGACACCGGCCGACCAGCCGCGCAGCCGCCGGGCGGCGGCCACGCACAGCGGGGTCATCGCGGTCAGCCCCAGATAGACGCCGATGTACCAGAGCGGCTGCACCACCAGCACCGAGCCGGTCCGGACGGTGTCGGCCGGGACGCCGAGCCGGCCCAGCACCGGGATCAGCAGCGCCCAGACGGCCGCCACCCCGAGGACCGGTCGCAGCAGCCGGACCGAGCGGGCGCGCAGCCAGCCGGCGAAGCCGACGCCCCGGGCGCGGGCCCGGTCCAGTGAGCGGGCCGAGGAGTGGCCGCCGACCAGGAAGAACACCCCGAGCATCTGGAGCACCCAGCTGACCGGCGCGAAGAAGCCGAGCGAGCCGAGCGGGCTGGCGTTGTGCAGCGCGCCGTCGGCGGAGAGGGTGAAGCCGCCGAGCAGCCAGTGGCCGACGGGGACGGCGAGCAGCGCCAGGGCGCGCAGGCCGTCCAGGGCGCGGTCGCGGGTCTCGGGGGTACGGGTGTCGACCTGGTGCGCGGCGCGGCGCAGGGCGGTCAGCGGTCGGGCCATGGCGTTGCTCCTCGGGAGGTGGCGGGGTTCGGCGGGCGGGCGCTGGTTCAGCGGCCGAGCGCGAGGGCGGCGAAGGCGGCCAGGGAGGCGGTGCCGGGCGCGAAGTAGCCGGTGTGGCCGTGGGATCCGGTGGCGGGCAGCGGGCGGGCGCCGAAGCCGGGGGCGGTCGGGTCGGCGCCGTGGCCGAGGCCGAGGAGCGAGACGTTGGGCACGTTGCCGATCCAGTCGGAGCCGTTGCGCTCGGTGGCCCAGAGCGGCACCCGGGGGTCGAGGTCGGCGGCGGAGCCGACGCCCATGCCGGGGGAGCCGAGCACCACCAGGCCGGCGGCCTGCTCGGGGCCGGGCCGGGCCAGGCCGCAGACCACCGAGCCGTAGCTGTGGCAGAACACCGTGGCGGGCGCCGCCGGCCGGGTGGTGACGGCGAGTCCGTCCAGCAGCCGGGTGAGCCGCGGTGCTCCGGCCCGGGCGAGGGTCTCGGTGGCGGCGTCGGGGCCGAGGCCGACCGGGGTGGTGTAGCCGGCCCAGGCGATCACGGCGGCCTGCCGGCCGGTCGCCTCGTACAGCGCGCGGGCCATCCCGCCCGGGGTGCCGTACGGGTCGGTGGGCCGGTCGAAGCTGAGCAGGTCGATGTCCGAGCCGGGGACGACGACGGCCGTCCGGCCGGCGGCGGTCAGGTCCCCGTGGACCTCGGCGACCTGGCCGCGTCCGCGCGGGTCGAAGGCGAGGATCTGCCGTCCGCCGTCGAGCAGGGTGCGGTAGCGCTCGGCGCGCCCGCGGGCGGCGGCCTGGTCCCGCGGGGTGAGCGCCGGGTCGGCGGCGCGGGCGAGTTCGCGCCCGCGCTCCTCGGTCAGGGCCAGCGCGTTGGCCCGGTAGCGGAGGCGGACGGGGGCGCCGTCGAGGTTGCCGACCACCAGCGGGTGGCGGACGGCCAGCGCGTCCTGGCCGGCGGCCGGCAGCCGGTCGAAGAAGGCGGCCACCGCGGCCGGGGAGGCGGTGGCCGGGTCGGGCGGCCGGATGCCGAGCGTGGTGTCGGCGACCCAGGCGGCGCTGCCGGGGGGCGGCCCGGTGACCGCGCGCTGGGTGTCGGCGGCCCAGCCGCCGGCGCCCAGGACGGTGGCCAGGGCCACCGCGGCGGCGGCGACCGCGCGTCCGAAGCGCCGGGGCCGGTGGTCGGTGCGAGGCTGCCGCATGTTCGTGCTCTCCCTTGTCCGTCGGGTGTCGACGGAGAGGAAGGTAGAAACGCGGCGGCCCCGCGGACGTCACACCGCGGGGCCAACTCCCGGGTGCTACCCGGGTATCAGGAGGGGGCATGCCGGCCGGCCCGGCGGGAGGCCGGCCGCCGGGGCGGTCATTGACCCGGTGTCACCAGGCCGGACTCGTAGGCCAGCACCACCGCCTGGGCGCGGTCGCGCAGGTCGAGCTTGGCCAGGATCCGGCCGATGTGGGTCTTGACGGTCTGTTCGGCGAGCACCAGGCCGGCGGCGATCTCCTGGTTGGACAGGCCGCGGGCGATCAGCTCCAGCACCTCGGTCTCCCGCGGGGTCAGGCCGTTCAGCCGCAGCTTGGGGTCGCGGCGCCGGACCGGCCCGGTCCGGGCGAAGTCCTCGATCAGTCGGCGGGTCACCGAGGGGGCGAGCAGGGCGTCGCCGGCCGCGACCACCCGCACGGCGGCGATCAGGTCGGCCGGGGGCGCGTCCTTGAGCAGGAAGCCGCTGGCCCCGGCCCGCAGCGCCTCGTACACGTAGTCGTCCACGTCGAAGGTGGTCAGCATCAGCACCTTGGGGCGGTGGGCGCCGGGGACGGCCGGGTCGAGCAGCCGGCGGGCCGCCTCCAGGCCGTCCATGACGGGCATCCGGACGTCCATCAGGACGACGTCCGGATGGGTGCGGCCGCAGACCTCCAGGGCCTGCGCGCCGTCCGCCGCGTCGCCCACCACGTCGATGTCGCTCTGGACGCCCAGCAGGGCGGCGAAGCCCGCCCGGACCATCGCCTGGTCGTCGACGATGATCACGCGGATGGTCATGCGGTGGTCTCCCGGGGGGTGTCGAAGGGCAGCACGGCGGCCACCTTGAAGCCGCCGTCGGGCAGCGGGCCGGTGTCCAGCTTCCCATCCAGCAGCCGCACGCGTTCCCGCATCCCGACCAGCCCGTGGCCGGTGCCCTCGGCGGCGGCCTCCAGCGACTCGGTGCGCCCGGGCGGGGCGCCGTTCACCACGGTGACCAGCAGGGCCCCGTCGTCGAGGGCCAGGGACACCCAGGCCTCGGCGCCGGGCGCGTGCCGGACGACGTTGGCCAGCGCCTCCTGGACGATCCGGTAGACGGAGAGGTCGACGGCCTGCGGCAGGGCGTCGGCCAGCTCCGGCGGGACGGCCAGCCCGGCCGGCACGCCGGCCCGGCCGACCGTCTCGACCAGCTGGGCCAGCTGCCCGATCCCGGGCTGCGGTGCCTTCTCGGCGCCGGAGTCCTCGCTGCGCAGCACGCCCAGCAGCCGCCGCATCTCGGACAGCGAGTCACGGGCGGTGCCGGCGATGGCGGTGAATTCCTCGGCCGCCTCGGGCGGGACGCCGGTGATCCGGTACGGGGCGCTGGCCGCCTGGACGGCGATCACGGACATGTGGTGGGCGACCACGTCGTGCAGCTCGCGGGCGATCCGGGCGCGCTCCTCCAGCAGGGTGCGGCGCTCGCGCTCGGCCTCGCTGATGTGCTCCTGTTCGGTGAGCAGCCGCTGGGCCTCGGCCCGTTCCCGCAGGGCCCCGCCGAGCACCAGGACGGCCCCGGTCAGGGCCACCGCCAGCACGGTGTTGTCCGAGCCGGAGCCGCCGCCGAGGCCGAGCAGCGACAGCGCGAGGCTGGCGGCGCCGGTGGCCAGCCAGACGGAGAGCAGGGTGCGCCGCCGCTCGCGCAGCGCCAGCGGCAGCATCAGCAGCAGGTAGCCGACCAGGCTGGTGGCCGGCCACGGCCAGGGGGAGGAGGTGTCCCGGCCGGTGGCGAGGACGAGCAGGGAGGTCAGCAGGTCGGCGGCGCCGATCATCCACCAGGCGGGCAGCGGGCGGCTCACCGCGAGCAGCAGCGGCGCGGTCTGCGCGACGGCGAGGGCCGCGGCGAGCCCGGTGTTGAGCCCGTAGTCGTGCGTCAGGACGTTGATCCCGCTGGGCAGCAGGGAGGACAGCGCCGAGAGCGCGAGGACGTACGGCAGCCAGCGGAGCCAGCGGCTCCCGGCGTGGGCCAGCAGCGGGGTGTGGTCGGTGGACGGGCGGGCGAGCGGGGCGAGCAGACCGGGCAGCAGGCCGCCCCGGGCCGGCCCGGCGGGCTGATCGGTCATCCCGTCAGCCTAGGGCGGCCGGCGCCGTCGGGCGTCGGACCGGGGACCGGGCTTCGCCGTAGTACCCCGGTATGACTCCGGTGCGGTCCCGGTGCCGCCCGGCGGGCCTCAGTGCCGCCAGTCGCCGGCCAGGGCGGGGCCGAGCTGGTCGAAGTGACGGGTGATCAGCGCGATCATGTCCTCCGGGCCGGACTCCTCGCACGCGGCGCTCCAGGACAGGTGGGCCGCGCGCAGCACGCTGCCGAAGACCGCGGCCATCACGGCGGGGCGCAGGTCCTCGGCCGGGTCGAGGCCCTCGCGGGCCGCGAGCACCTGGACCACCACCCGCTCCTGCTCGGTGACCCGGCGCAGGTGGGCGGCGAGCAGCGTGGGGGTGTCCTCGATCATCCGCATCAGTTCCAGCGCGCTGGTCACCGAGCTCGGTCCGGTCGGGTGCCGGGCGCCGAGGTCGCGCCAGGACTCGACGATCGCGGCGCGCAGCGCCTGGAGCGGGTTCTCCCCGGCGGGGCGGGCCCGCAGCCGGTCGATGAAGTAGTCCTCGGCCTCGGCCATGACGGCGAGGGCGACCTCGTCCTTGTTGGCGAAGTAGCGGAAGAACGTGCGCTGCGAGACGTCGACGGCGGCGGCGATCTCGTCCACGGTCGTCCCGGCGAAGCCCTGGCTGAAGAAGAGCCGGTGGGCGGCCTCGATCAGGGCGTCCCGGGTCTGCCGCTTCTTGCGCTCGCGCAGGCCGGGGCCCCCGGCCGGCCGGACGGCCGGGGCGGGGGCGAGGGGCGAGCGCTGAGCGGCCATGGCGGGGGCCTTCCGGACGGCGAGGCGGAGGGGGCTGGTGTCCAACTCTAGCGGTCTGACACATGTCAGTCGCAGTAACACGGCAGAGTTTGCCAAATGTCAGCAGCTGACATAATCTGCGGGAGCGTGGCGCCCGCCAGGCCGGGTAACTCGTGGGGACGGGTGGGCCGGGGCGCCACGACCACGTCTGTTCGCTGCCATGCCCCCGGAGGGCCCCAGATGAGCCAGTCCGTCGTCAAGAGCGCCAAGGCGGACGATCCGCCGCAGCCCGAGCCATCGTCCGGGAGCGGTCTGCAGGGGCACCCCTGGCTGACCCTGCTGACCGTCGCCGTCGGCGTGATGATGGTCGCGCTGGACGGCACGATCGTCGCGATCGCGAACCCCGTCATCCAGGCCGACCTCAAGGCCGCGCCCTCCGAGATCCAGTGGGTGACCAGCGGTTACCTGCTCGCCCTCGCGGTCTTCCTGATCACCGCCGGCAAGATCGGCGACCGCTTCGGCCACAAGCGGACCTTCCTGGTCGGCGCGGCCGGCTTCGCCGCCACCTCGGCCGCGATCGCCTTCGCGGGCAACATCCAGACGGTGATCGCCTGCCGCGTGCTGCAGGGCCTGTTCGGCGCGCTGCTCCAGCCGGCCGCGCTCGGCCTGCTGCGCGGTGCCTTCCCGGTCGAGAAGCTCAACATGGCGATCGGCATCTGGGGCGGGGTGATCGGCGCGTCCTCGGCGGCCGGTCCGATCGTCGGCGGTCTGCTGGTCGAGCACGTCAGCTGGCAGTCGGTGTTCTTCATCAACATCCCGGTCGGCCTGCTGACGCTGGCCCTCGGCATCTGGATCCTGCGGGACGTCCGGGCCGAGAAGGCGGCCAAATCCTTCGACGTACCCGGCATCGTGCTGCTCTCGCTGGCGATGTTCGGGCTGGTCTTCGGCATCATCAAGGCGCCCGAGTGGGGCTGGGGCGACGCCTCCACGCTGCTCTTCCTGGGCGGCGCGCTGGTCCTGATGACGGCTTTCGCGCTCTGGCAGCGGGTCGCCCGCGAACCGCTGATCCCGCTCAGCCTGTTCCGTTCGGTCCCGCTGTCGGCCGCCACCCTGCTGATGGTGCTGATGGCCTTCTCGTTCTTCGGCGCGATCTTCTTCGTGACCTTCTACCTGCAGAACGTCCACGGGATGTCGCCGGTCGAGGCCGGCGTCCACCTGCTGCCGATGACCGGCATGATGATCATCGGCTCGCCGGTGGCGGGGCTGGCCATCGGCCGGCTCGGCCCGCGGATCCCGATCGTGGCGGGCATGCTGATCACCACCGTGGCGATGTTCGGGATGTCCACCCTGGACGAGGGCTCCGGCGCCGGTGTGATGTCGCTCTGGTTCATCCTGATGGGCCTGGGCATGAGCCCGGTCATGGTCGGTGCCACCGAGGTGATCGTCGGCAACGCGCCGATGGAGCTCTCCGGGGTGGCCGGCGGCCTCCAGCAGGCCGCGATGCAGGTCGGCGGCAGCCTCGGCACCGCCGCGCTGGGCGCGCTGATGGCCGCCAAGGTCGGCGACGTGCTGCCCGGCAAGTGGGCCGACGCCGGCCTGCCGGCGGTCCAGGGCGCCGAGGCCGAGGGCCTCAAGCAGGCGGCCCAGCTCGGCTTCGCCCCGCCCGCCCCGGCCGGTACCCCGGCGGAGGTGGTCGACGCGATGGCCGGCGCCGTCCACCAGTCCTTCCTCAGCGGTATGTCGCTCGCTTTCGCGGTGGCCTCCGTGGTGGCCTTCGCCGCCGCCCTGCTCGGGCTGCTCGCCCGGCGCGGCAGCGCCGAGGCCGGCCCGGCCGTCCACATCTGACACCCCGGGCCCTCGCCTGCCGGCGCCCCGGACTCCCCTGGAGTCCGGGGCGCCGGCACGTCCGCGTCAGCCGGCCAGGCGGCGCAGCTCCACCAGCGGGACGACGCGGCCGGCCCGGGCCCGGAAGGCGGCGAACGACGGCTGGGCGGCGATCTGGGCGGCCCACAGGGCCTCGTACCGGGCGTCGTCGGACACCGTGACGGCCAGGGCCGGGTAGCGCTCGGCGCCGAGCTCGACGGTGACCTCGGGGCGGTCGGCCAGGTTGCGGTACCAGTCGGGGTCGGCCGGGGCGCCGCCGTTGGAGGCGAAGACCACGGGGTCCCCGCCGTCGGTCAGATGGACCAGCGGCGCGGTGCGCGGCTCGCCGCTGCGGCGGCCCCAGGTGGTGAGCAGGAGCAGCGGGGTGCCCGCGAAGGAGCCGCCGACCCGGCCGGCCGAGGCCCGGAACTCGGTGATCACACCGCGGTTGTACGCGTTGCCGCCGGCGGCGGGCTCGGGGTGGACGGCGTTCATGGGAGACCCTCCTGAGGTGGTCCGGTTCGTCTGGGAACGACCCTAGGAGCTCACACCTGTGTGAGGTTCAAGGGGATGTGACGGAGGTCACGTCCGGGCCGGGGGCGGGGACGGCGAAGGGCCGGACCCCCCGTCGGGAGGTCCGGCCCCTGGGCCGGTCACCGGTCTACCGGATCACCGGCTCATCGCGTGCTCAGGCGTCGCCGCCGGCGGCACCCGGGTCGGCCGCGGCCACGTCCAGCAGCTGGTAGCGGTCGATCGCGTCCTTCAGCGCGCTGCGGTCGATCTTGCCCTGCTTGGCGAGCTCGGTGAGCACGCCCAGGACGATCGACTGCGCGTCGATGTGGAAGAAGCGACGGGCCGCGCCACGGGTGTCGGCGAAGCCGAAGCCGTCGGCACCCAGCGACTGGTACTGCCCCGGCACCCAGCGCGAGATCTGGTCCGGCACCGCGCGCATCCAGTCGGAGACGGCGACGAACGGGCCCTCGGCGCCCTGCAGCTTCTGCGTCACGTACGGGACGCGCTGCTGCTCCTCCGGGTGCAGGAGGTTGAACTCCTCGGCCTCCACCGCGTCGCGGCGCAGCTCGTTCCAGGAGGTCGCGGACCAGACGTCGGCCTTGACGTTCCACTCCTCGGCGAGGACGCGCTGGGCCTCCAGGGCCCACGGCACGGCCACGCCGGAGGCGAGGATCTGGGCCGGGATCTGGCCGGCGGTGGCCGGAGCGTACCGGTGCAGACCCTTGAGGATGCCCTCGACGTCGGTGTTCTCCGGCTCGGCCGGCATCTTGATCGGCTCGTTGTAGACGGTCATGTAGTAGAAGACGTCCTCGCCGTGCGGGAACTCCGCCGACGAGCCGTACATCCGCCGCAGACCGTCCTGGACGATGTGCGCGATCTCGAAGCCGTACGCGGGGTCGTACGCGACGACGCCCGGGTTGGTCGAGGCCAGCAGGTGCGAGTGGCCGTCCGCGTGCTGCAGGCCCTCGCCGGTCAGCGTGGTGCGGCCGGCGGTGGCGCCGATCACGAAGCCGCGGGCCAGCTGGTCGGCCATCTGCCAGAACTGGTCACCGGTGCGCTGGAACCCGAACATCGAGTAGAAGACGTAGACCGGGATCAGCGGCTCGCCGTGCGTCGCGTACGACGAACCGGCGGCGATCAGCGAGGCGGTGCAGCCCGCCTCGGAGATGCCGTCGTGCAGCATCTGGCCCTTCGGCGACTCCTTGTAGGCCAGGAGCAGGTCGCGGTCGACCGACTCGTAGGTCTGGCCCAGCGGGTTGTAGATCTTCGCCGACGGGAAGAGCGAGTCCATGCCGAAGGTGCGGTACTCGTCGGGAGCGATCGGCACGAAGCGGTTGCCGATGCCCTTGTCCCGCATCAGGTCCTTGAGCACCCGGACGAACGCCATGGTGGTGGCGATGGTCTGGTTGCCCGAGCCCTTCTTGACCGCCTTGTAGGCGTCGTCGCCCGGGAGCTCCAGCTGCCGCGGCCGCACCTTGCGGGTCGGCACGTAGCCGCCCAGCTCCTTGCGGCGGTCGTGCATGTACTGGATCTCCTCCGAGTCACGGCCCGGGTGGTAGTAGGGCGGGTAGCCCTCCTCCAGCTGCTTGTCCGTGATCGGGATGTGCAGGCGGTCGCGGAAGCGCTTCAGGTCCTCGACCGTCAGCTTCTTCATCTGGTGCGTCGCGTTGCGGCCCTCGAAGTTGGGGCCGAGCGTCCAGCCCTTGACCGTCTGGGCCAGGATGACCGTCGGCTGGCCCTTGTGCTCGCGGGCCGCCTTGAACGCCGCGTAGACCTTGGCGTGGTCGTGGCCGCCGCGACCCAGGTGCTGGATCTGCTGGTCGGTCATGCTCTCGACCATCTTGCGCAGCCGCAGGTCGCCGCCGAAGAAGTTCTCCCGGATGTACGCGCCGGTCTCGGTGGCGTACGTCTGGAACTGGCCGTCGACGGTGGTGTTGAGCTTGTTCACCAGGACGCCGTCGCGGTCCTGCGCGAGCAGCGGGTCCCAGCTGCGGTCCCAGACCAGCTTGATGACGTTCCAGCCGGCGCCCCGGAACTGGGACTCCAGCTCCTGGATGATCTTGCCGTTGCCGCGGACCGGGCCGTCCAGGCGCTGCAGGTTGCAGTTGACCACGAAGGTCAGGTTGTCCAGGCCCTCGCGCGAGGCGAGCGACAGCTGGCCCAGCGACTCCGGCTCGTCCATCTCGCCGTCGCCGAGGAAGGCGTAGACGTGCGAGTCGGAGGTGTCCTTGATGCCCCGGTGCTCCAGGTAGCGGTTCATCCGGGCCTGGTAGATCGCGCCGAGCGGGCCGAGGCCCATCGAGACGGTCGGGAACTCCCAGAAGTCCGGCATCAGCCGCGGGTGCGGGTAGCTGGAGAGGCCGTACGGCGCCTTCGACTTCTCCTGGCGGAAGGCGTCGAGCTGCTGCTCGGACAGTCGGTCCAGGAGGAAGGCGCGGGCGTAGATGCCGGGGGAGGCGTGACCCTGGAAGAAGATCTGGTCGCCGGACTCGCCCTCGGCGTCCTTGCCGCGGAAGAAGTAGTTGAAGCCGACGTCGTAGAGCGACGCGGAGGAGGCGAAGGTGGCGATGTGGCCGCCCACGCCGATGCCCGGACGCTGCGCCCGGGAGACCATGACGGCCGCATTCCAGCGGGTCGCGTTGAGGACCTTGCGCTCGATCTCCTCGTTGCCGGGGAAGAACGGCTCGTCCTTGGTGGCGATGGTGTTGACGTAGTCCGTGCTGCGCATCTCGGGCACGGCGACGCGCTTCTCGCGGGCGCGCTCGATCAAGCGGAGCATCAGGTAGCGGGCGCGCTCGCGCCCCCGCTCGTCGATGGCCGCGTCAAGCGACTCCAGCCATTCCGCGGTCTCCTCGGGATCGAAGTCCGGGACCTGACTCGGAAGGCCGCCAATGATGATCGGGTTGCGATCGGATCCGGAAGCCACGCTGTTCCTTCACTGTCGGTCGAAACTGAGGTGTGTCGCGCCGCCTCCATCGTGCTACCGCGCTCGGAGATCCGTCATCTCTACCGATCGGTAACCGTTCCGCCCGGTGGGCGGTACGGTCTGGCGGCGCGCGGAGCAGGCGCTCTTGCCTGCGCCCCGCACCACCGGGTGTTACGAACAGAGGTGGTCCGACCTGGTTGCCCGACCGTCCGATGGCGGGCGGTCGGGGTGAGGGCCAACAGGAGACTCTACGCCCGCGCACGCGCGGACCCGAATGCCGTTCGCATCTCGGGCACACGTACGGCCTGTGGACCAGGGCAACCCGAAGCATCCTTGTCCCATGCAGAGAAGGGCAAATCGGTGTGATTCGCGACACGTCGACCGGCGTGTCCCCCTGCGACACGTCAACCTTTGGAGGGGATCGGGGGTCGGGTACTTGCGCGAACCGCCGCGCCCGTGTGGACTACGGCCACAGCCTCGGCATGGACGCCGGGCCGAATACTGGAGGTTATTCCCGTGAGCGCGACCGCGGACCCCGCGGACAAGTCCAACCCGGCCCACCGTCTCGGTTTCGAGAAGGACCAGATCATCCAGGAGCTGGGGTACGACGAAGACAGTGACCAGGAACTCCGCGAGGGCATCGAGGAGATCACCGGGACGGATCTCGTCGACGAGGACTACGACGACGTCGCCGACGCCGTCATGCTGTGGCACCGCGACGACGACGGAGATCTCACCGACTCCCTCGTCGACGCCCTGGAATACCTGGCCGAGGGCGGCCTGATCTGGCTGCTGACGCCCAAGACCGGCCGTGACGGCCACATCGAGGCCTCCGACATCGCCGACGCGGCCCGGACCGCCGGCCTCTCGCAGACCAGCTCGATCGCCATCGCCAAGGACTGGGCCGCCACCCGTCTGGCGACCAAGGCCGCCAGGGCGGGCAAGCGCTGAGCGCCCCTCGCGCCTGAGCCGCGATCCCCGAGCCGGGCCCCGTTGGAGCTGCCTCCAGCGGGGCCCTGCCGTTCGGCGCGTCGGGCTGGACGCCCTGCCGGGGGGTGCGTTCGCCGAGGGCGAAAGTCGCTGCCCCGACCGCCGTCGCCTCACCCGTTCGGCCGAATCGGTGCCGGTGAATGCGAGGATGGCGCTCGCCGCGCCCGCCGCGCGGCCCTGTCGCGTCAGAAAGGTCCCACCATGGCCATCGAGGTCGGCACCCAGGCTCCGGACTTCGAGCTGAAGAACCAGCACGGCGAGCTGGTCAAGCTCTCCGACTTCCGGGGCGAGAAGAACGTCGTCCTGGTCTTCTACCCGTTCTCCTTCACCGGCGTCTGCACCGGCGAGGTCTGCGCGATCCAGAAGGAGCTGCCGCGCCTCCAGAACGACGAGGTGCAGGTGCTCGGCGTCTCCAACGACTCGCCGTTCACCCAGCGCGTCTTCGCCGAGCAGGAGGGCCTGGACTACCCGCTGCTCTCCGACTTCTGGCCGCACGGCGAGGTCTCCCGCGCCTACGGCGTCTTCAACGAGGAGAAGGGCTGCGCGGTCCGCGGCACCTTCGTGATCGACAAGGCCGGCGTGGTCCGCTGGAGCGTCGTCAACGACCTGCCGGACGCGCGGGACGAGCAGGAGTACCTGAAGGTCCTCGGCGCGCTCTGACGCCCCCCGCGGGCCCCTTCGCGGGGGGCGCCGCACGGGCTCGGCGGGCTGGGATCCGGCCGCGGGGAGGGTGCCCGCGCAGATTCGAACAGCCACGCCGGGCCCGTTCCCCGCCCAGGACGGGAACCCGGCACTACGATCGGTCCGTTGGCTGGTCAGAGGCTCGGCGCAATCGCCGCCGACACCTCGGACCGCACCACGGGGGCACCAGGGAGTGCCTCCCGAATCTTGGAGGACCAGTGGGTGTCAGCCTGAGCAAGGGCGGCAATGTCTCGCTCACCAAGGAAGCCCCCGGCCTGACCGCCGTGGTCATCGGCCTTGGCTGGGACGTCCGTACCACCACCGGCACGGACTTCGACCTGGACGCCAGCGCCCTGCTCTGCAACGACCAGGGCAAGGTCGACAAGGACGGCAACTTCGTCTTCTTCAACAACCTGACCAGCCCCGAGGGCTCGGTCGAGCACACCGGCGACAACCTGACCGGTGCCGGCGAGGGCGACGACGAGGCCATCAAGGTCAACCTGGCGACCGTCCCGGCCGATGTGCACAAGATCGTGTTCCCGGTGTCGATCTACGACGCCGAGAACCGGACCCAGAACTTCGGCCAGGTCCGCAACGCGTTCATCCGCGTGGTGAACCAGGCGGACAACAAGGAGCTGGCGCGGTACGACCTCTCCGAGGACGCCTCGACCGAGACCGCGATGGTCTTCGGCGAGCTGTACCGCAACGGCGCCGAGTGGAAGTTCCGCGCCATCGGGCAGGGGTACGCCTCCGGCCTGCGCGGCATCGCCCAGGACTTCGGCGTCAACGTCTGAGCCGGTCGGCGGGCCCTCCGGGCCTGACGGGTCACCACCGGGCCGGGGCGGCCGCGGACGCACGACGTCCGCGACCGCCCCGGCTTCGTGCTGTCCCGTGCCGTGCTGCCCGGCTTCGTGCTGTCAGGTCCGGTGCTGTCCGGTGCCGTGCCGGCCGGCTTTCGTCCGTTTCGTGCGGTGCCGGCCCGGGGCCGCACGGTTCGTGCCGCCCCGGCTTCGTGCTGCCCCGGTGCACTGGAAGGATAGGAGTTCAGGAAGTTCAGCCGGCCGAAGGAGGCCGGGCGGGGCCACGGGGGAATAGACCTGAGATGCGCCCCGGGAGGAAAGGGAGGAAGGACAGCCATGAGTGTCACGCTCGCCAAGGGTGGAAACGTCTCGCTCACCAAGGCCGCGCCGAATCTGACGCAGGTGCAGATCGGCCTCGGCTGGGACGCCCGCTCGACCACCGGTGCGCCGTTCGACCTCGATGCGAGCGCGCTGCTGTGCTCGGGCGGCCGGGTGCTCGGCGACGAGTACTTCGTCTTCTACAACAACCTCAAGAGCCCCGAGGGCTCGGTCGAGCACACCGGCGACAACCTCACCGGTGACGGCGAGGGCGACGACGAGGTCGTCCTGGTCAACCTGGACCTCGTCCCGCCGCAGGTGGACAAGGTGGCCTTCCCGGTGTCGATCTACGACGCCGAGTCGCGCCTGCAGAACTTCGGTCAGGTCCGCAACGCCTACATCCGGGTGGTCAACTCCCTGGACGGGCAGGAGATCGCCCGGTACGACCTGACCGAGGACGCCTCCAGCGAGACCGCGATGATCTTCGGTGAGCTGTACCGCTACGCGGGCGAGTGGAAGTTCCGCGCGGTGGGCCAGGGGTACGCCTCGGGGCTGCGCGGCATTGCCCTCGATTTTGGCGTAAACGTACAGTAAAGGCCCGAAACCCGTCGTCGACCCGGTCGACGTTCTCGGCGCCATGAACTCGAAAGGTAACCAAGTCCCGTGTTCCTCCGCACCTTCGGCTGGTCATTCGCGATCACCGTCATCGGGCTGATCGCAGCCGGCCTGCTCTGGGGAGCTGAAGGATTCGGCATCGTGCTGATCCTCTCCATCCTGGAGATCTCCCTGTCGTTCGACAACGCGGTGGTCAACGCCACGGTGTTGAAGCGGATGAACCCGTACTGGCAGAAGATCTTCCTCACCGTCGGCGTGCTGATCGCCGTCTTCGGTATGCGGCTGATCTTCCCGTTGCTGGTCGTCGGCCTCACCGCGCACCTCAACCCGTCGACGGTCATCGACCTCGCGCTCCACTCCGACAAGACGTACGAGGGCCTCACCTACGGCCAGTACCTGGAGGCCGCCAACCCGGCCATCGCGGCCTTCGGCGGCGTCTTCCTGCTGATGATCTTCCTCGACTTCATCTTCGAGGAGAAGGACTACAACTGGCTGGCCTGGATCGAGCGTCCGCTGGAGAAGGTCGGCAAGCTGGAGGCCTTCTCCACGGTCGTCGCCCTGGTCACACTGCTGCTCGCGTCCAACTTCTTCGCCGGGGAGCACGCCGAGACGGTGCTGCTCGCCGGTGTGCTCGGCCTGGTCACCTACCTCGCCGTGAACGGGCTCTCCTCGATCTTCGAGGCCGGCCTGGAGGAGGACGAGGAGGCGGAGGAGAAGGCCACGAAGTCCGGGAAGTCCATCGTCCAGGTGGGCGGCAAGGCCGCGTTCTTCCTCTTCATGTACCTGGAGGTGCTGGACGCGTCGTTCTCCTTCGACGGCGTGGTCGGCGCGTTCGCCATTTCCAGCGACATCTTCCAGATCACCCTGGGCCTGGGCATCGGCGCGATGTACATCCGCTCGCTGACCGTCTTCCTGGTCCGTCAGGGCACCCTGGACGACTACGTCTACCTGGAGCACGGCGCGCACTACGCGATCGGCGCGCTCTCGGTGATCCTGCTGGTCGGCATCGAGTACCACATCCCGGAGATCGTCACCGGCCTGATCGGCGTCGCCTTCATCGGCCTCGCCCTCGGTTCGTCGGTCCTGCGCAACCGCCGGGTGGCCGCCGAGGGTGGCGGCGGAGAACACGAACTGGTGGGCGCCGACAAGTAGCGCCCGGGCCCCGGAGCCTTTCGCCCCGGGGCCCACACCACACAACGGCCGCCCCCTTCCTGCGAGGGGGCGGCCGTTGCGTGTGGTGGTGCGGGTGGCGCGTGGGGGGGTGCGTCGTGGACCGTCCCCGCCGCGGGGGTCAGCCGAGCTGCTGCTCGATGGCGCGCAGCTTGCGCTCCAGCGAGTCCAGCTTCGGCATCGACAGGGTGTCGTCGTCGGCCGTCAGGTCGATCGTCGAGCCGCGGTAGGAGGACGACGAGGAGCCGCCGCCGAGGTAGGACGATTCGCCGAGGGAGCCGGTCGAGGAGGAGCCGACGGCGGCACGCGGCCGGCGGCCGGCCTCCAGGGCGCTGGGCGAGGCGGGCTCCAGGACGGAGCGGCCGGTCTGGGAGGTGGTGGCGTCGGCGTCAGCGGCTAGGGCAGGCTCCGTAGCGCTCGGGCCGTCTCCGGCAGCGGTGAGCGCGGGCACCTGACGGCCGCCGCGTGCCCGGGCGAGCACGCCGCCCTGGCGGGAGATGGCCTTGAGCTCGGCGCGCTCGCGGCGGTCGGCGCTGCGGGCGCGCAGCTTGGCCGCCTCCTTCGACTGGCGCTCCTCGCGCACCTCCTCGACCGCCTCGTCCAGGCTGCGCACGTTCTCCAGCAGCATCAGCGACCAGGCGGCGTAGGTCTCGCGGGGGGCGCGCAGCCAGCGCACGATGCGGATCTGCGGCAGCGGGCGCGGGACGAGACCCTGCTCGCGCAGCGCGGCCTTGCGGGTCTGCTTCAGCGCCCGGTCGAACAGGATCGCGGCGGAGATGGACATGCCGGAGAAGAACTCCGGGGCGCCGTCGTGGGACATGCCGCGCGGGGCGTGCACCCAGTTGAACCAGGCCGAGGCGACGGCGAACACCCAGACCAGCAGGCGCGAACCGAGCGCGGCGTCACCGTGGCTGGCCTCGCGCACCGCGAGCACCGAGCAGAACATCGCGGCGCCGTCCAGGCCGAACGGGACGAGGTACTCCCAGCCGCCGGAGAGGCCGAGGTTCTCCTTGCCGAAGCCCACCAGGCCGTGGAACGACAGCGCGGCGGCGACGCCGGCGCAGCAGAACAGCAGGACGTAGGAGGAGATCCCGTAGATCATCTCCTTGCGCCGGCGGCGCTCCTCGGTGCGCTCCCAGGAGTCGCCCGACTCCTCGGTCTTGGTCGTGCTCTTGAAGCGCAGCGTCGCCACCAGGATGGCGGTGAACAGCAGGGCTGCGCCGCCGATGACGGTCCAGACCAGCTGTATGGAGGTCAGGTTCATTGCGGGTCGGGCCTCGGGTTTCCGCAGGGGACAGGTCACAGTGCGACACAGGCGATCAGATCCCGTCGCCGGGACAGGGCCTGACGGTGCGTCCTTGCCGCCGGGCGCGCCCACCACGCCCGGGCAGGGGCGGTAGGGACACCTGTGCGGCTAGACGATATCGCGTCCGAAGGGGCGGCATGTTACGGGAGGGGACCTTCACCCCGCCAGCCGACCCGCCGTCGGCCGCGGGCGGGGGCCCGGCCGCCCCTCGGCCCGGCCGCGTTCGGTGCTTGTGGGCGCCCCGCGCGTCCCGGCGCCGCCCCGCACCCGCCCCGGCGGTGTCCGGTTCATGTGGCTGGGTAGGGAGTTCGGGTACCCGGCGGGCGGGCTGATGCCGGATCATTGAGCGGCGGGACCGTCGGACCGACCGACCGGCCCCTGGGGGAGGACTGGGATGGCCTCGATTTGGGAGTACCTGCGCGGGGAGCGGAACACCCTGGACCCGGGCGGGCAGCACAAGATCACGCTCACCAAGTCGACCCCGCAGCACGCCATCACCGGGGCCGCGGCCACCACCGGCTACCTCTACGTCAACCTGCACTGGACCACCCGGATAGGAGCGCCGCGCGCCTCCGGCCGGGACACGCTCAAGCGCTGGTTCAGTCCGCGCATCCTCAGCCCGATGGAGCCGGACGCCCAGCAGAGCGCCCAGCTCAACGTCGACCTCGACCTGGCCTGCATGTACGAACTCTCCGACGGCAGGCGGGGTGTGGTGCAGCCGCTCGGCGGCTACTTCGGCGACCTCCAGCACGCGCCCTACGTCAAGCTCAGCGGTGACGACCAGTACGGGGCGCCGTCCGGCGAGACGATGTACGTGAACCTGGAGAAGAAGGACCAGTTCAAGCGACTGCTCATCTTCGTCTACATCTACGACGGCACACCCGCGTTCGAGCAGGCCAACGCGGTGGTGACGATCGTGCCGCAGACCGGTCCGCGGATCGAGATCAAGCTGGAGGAGCGTGCCTCGGCGGCCCGCTCCTGCGCGGTGGTGCTGATCGAGAACTCCGGGGACAACCAGCTGACGGTGCGCCGCGAGGTGCGCTACGTCAACGGCTTCCAGGCGGACATCGACCGGCTGTACGGCTTCGGGATGCAGTGGCAGCGCGGGTACAAGAACCCTTCGGGGCCGGAGTAGCCGCGCGGCCCGTTCGGGCCGCGGCCCCGGTTGTGCCCGCGGGCGGGTGCGTGGCCGGGGCCGTGCGCGTGTGTGTGCCCGCGGGCGGGTGCGTGGCCGGGTCCGTGGCCGCCCGGGTGGTCGGTGGCTGTCAGCGGGGCTGGAACTGCGGGCCCTGCGGCGGCAGCGCGAACTCCTCGGCGGGGGCCGGCGGCGCGGGCTGCTGCTGGGCCTGCGGGGCGGTGTTCGGCGGGGGGTAGCCGTAGCCGCCCTGCTGCGGGGCCTGCTGCTGGGGCGCGGGCGGCTGCGGGTACCCGTAGCCGGCGGCCGACTGGTGCGGCGGATGGGTCTGCTGCGGAGCCTGGTGGGACGGCTGGGGATAGCCGTAACCGGGGCGCGGGGCCTGCTGCGGGTAGCCGTAGCCGCCCTGCTGCGGCGGGGCGGGCTGCGGGGGGTAGCCGTACCCCGGCCGCTGGGCCGGGGGCGTCGTCGGCATCGCCGGCGGGGCCGGCGGCGGCGGGGGAGTGTTGGCGGGTACGGCCGGTGCCGACGTGGGCGACTGCGGGGCGGCGGCGAGGGGGACGGCGGGGGCCAGGGTGTACGTGCCCGGCTCGGCCCGCGAGGTCGGGCGGGGGTCCGGCAGGGCGGCGCGCGGATCCGTCGGCGGAGCGTGCGGGGCCGGCCGGTCGGCCGGTCCGGCGTCCAGGGACCCGCCCGCGCTGTCCTCGACGGTGATCCCGAAGTCGGTGGCCAGGCCGATCAGCCCGGAGGCGTAGCCCTGGCCGACGGCCCGGAACTTCCACGACCCGGCCCGGCGGTAGAGCTCGCCCGCGACCAGCGCGGTGACGTCGTCGTTCTCGGGCATCGCGAACTCGGCGAGCGCGGCGGCGCCCTCCCCGGCACCGGCGTCGAACAGCAGCAGGCGCAGGCCGGTCACCGTACGGAACGAGCCGCCCTCGGAGGAGCCGGCCAGGACCACCCGGTCCACCTCGGGCGGCAGCTTGGTGAGCTCCGCCTCCACGGTGTCGGCGATCTCGGTGCCGGCCGAGGTCTGCTGCTTGGGCAGGTGGCGCACCAGCCCCGAGGGGTGTCTCGGCTGGTTGTAGAAGACGAAGTCGGCATCGGAACGAACCCTGCCGTCGGCGCCGAGCAGCAGCGCCGAGGCGTCCACGTCCGGCGCACCGGGCGTGGCGCTCCAGCGCAGCACGGCGCGGACCGCCGCCACCGGCAGTGCGATGTTGGCGCCCTTGGCCATCACGTGCGTCATAGCCGACCATCCTGCCTGTTCGCCACCCCTTCGGACAACGTGACCGAAGGTGGTGAAACCGTGGGACTTTGCCAATGCTTGCGCTTTGTGAAGCGGAGGGTAATCTTCCGAGAATTCGATGTTTCGGAACCGCATTCGACCGGAAGTCGTCCGTACGATAGGCGGCCAGAGGGCCCCAGGGGGTTCGGCGAGGGGGATCAGCAGCGCGTGCCCGGGAACCACCGGGCCCGGTGGACCGGTTAACCATCGTGACGCCCCGCACCCCGGAACGGTGCCCGACGGCCCGTACCCCGACCTTCCGCAGCCCGACTCCACGCCTGATCGCGGCACCCTCCGAGCAAGCTCCGAGCATCCTCCCCGCACGCCCCGAGCAACGCCCCGCACGCCCCGAGTACCCCCGTACGCCCTTGAGCACGAGCCCCGCCGGACCGGCGGCCCCGCACCCCTGAGGAGAGCACCATGCGCCATTTCGGCCACCTCGCCGACGACGTACGCGGCCGGCTCTTCCTCGAACAGCCCCGGGCCTTCTCGGCGGAGAGCGAGGCGGCCGTCCTGGCCACCGCCCTCGGCGCGACCCTGTACAGCCCCGCCACCAGGCCCACGCTGGCTGCCGACATCCGCAAGCAGGCCGGCCGGGGCGTCGTCTCGATGGTGCTCTGCCTGGAGGACGCGATCGCCGACCACGAGGTGACCGCCGCCGAGGCCAACCTGGTGGCGCGGCTCGGTGAGCTGTTCGACGAGCTGGGTGACGGGGGCCGGGACGGAGTCCGTGGCGAGTCGTCCGGCGGGTGGCTGGGAGAGGTGCGTGGAGTGTCCTCCGAGACGGCCGCGACCGTCGAAACCTCCATCGATTGCGCACAAGATCTGCCCCTGCTCTTCATCAGGGTTCGCGCCGCCGCTCAGATCACCGACCTCGCCGACCGGCTCGGCCCGGCGATCGGACTGCTGACCGGCTTCGTGCTGCCGAAGTTCACCGACGAGAGCGGCGGCGACTTCCTGGAGGCCCTCGCCGCGGCCGAGGCGGCCACCGGGCGGCGGCTGTTCGCCATGCCCGTCCTGGAGTCCCCCGAACTGGCCCACCTGGAGACCCGCCGCGAGCAGCTGTTCGGCATCGCCCGGCTCCTCGACAAGTACCGCGAGCGCGTCCTCGCCGTCCGCCTCGGTGTCACCGACCTCTGCTCCGCGTACGGGTTGCGCCGCTCGCCCGACCTCACCGCGTACGACGTCGCCCTGGTCGCGGCGGTGATCGGGGACGTGGTCAACGTGCTCGGCCGGGCCGACGGCACCGGGTTCACCGTGACCGGGCCGGTCTGGGAGTACTTCCCGGTCCAGGAGCGGATGTTCAAGCCGCAGCTGCGCCGCACCCCCTTCGCCGAGGCGGAGCCCTCCGGGGAGGCGGTGCGTCAGCGGATCATCGAGCACGACCTGGACGGCCTGATCCGCGAGATCGAACTCGACCGGGCCAACGGACTGCTCGGCAAGACCTGCATCCACCCCAGCCACGTCCCCGCCGTGCACGCGCTCTCCGTGGTCACCCATGAGGAGTACAGCGACGCCCGGGACATCCTGGACCAGGAGCGCGGGGGCGGCGGGGTGCTGCGCTCGGCGTACACCAACAAGATGAACGAGGCCAAGCCGCACCGGGCCTGGGCGGAGCGGGTGATGCTGCGCGCCGAGGTGTTCGGGGTGGCGCGGGAGGACGTCAGCTTCGCCGAGCTGCTCTCGGCCTGCCTCTGCGGGTGACCCGCACGCTCACGCTCCGGACGGCCCGCTTGACCCGCACGCTCTGTACGGCCCGTACGACCTGAGCGGCCCGTTTGACCCGCACGCTCTGTACGGCCCGCACGGCCTGAGCGACCCGCTTGACCCGCACGACCTCGCACCGATCGCACGACTCGCACCATCGAAGGCAGGACCAGTAGTGACAGCACAGCAAGAGTGGACCGGCCGCTGGGTGGCCGACCGGGCCGGTGTCGGCCTGACCGGCTCGGACCGCCTCCCCGAACTGGTCGGCCTGGCCCTGCGCGAGAACCCCAAGCGCGCCCACCTGCTGGTCTCCACCGTGCTCGGCAAGCACGTCCCGCAGCGCCCGTCCGTGGTGCACGGCGCCGGCCTCGACCTCGGCCGCCGGGTGCGCGAGCTGCTGGGCGAGGAGGCGGCCGCACGCGCCGTGGTGCTCGGCTACGCCGAGACCGCCACCGGCCTCGGCCACAGCGTCGCCGACGGGCTGGACGCCCCCTACCTGCACTCCACCCGCCGCCCGGTGGCGGGGGTGACCCCGGTCGGCGGGTTCGAGGAGGAGCACTCGCACGCGACCTCCCACCTGCTGCTGCCCGCCGACCCGGCGCTGCTGGCCGGGGACGGCCCGCTGGTCCTGGTGGACGACGAGTTCTCCACCGGCAACACCGTCCTCAACACCATCCGCGAGCTGCACGCGGAGTACCCGCGGGAGCACTACGTCGTGGTCGCCCTGGTCGACCTGCGCGACGAGGCCGACCGCCGCCGGCTGGCCGACACCGCCGCCCGCCTCGGCACCCGGCTCGACCTGGTCGCCACCGCCAGCGGCGGGGTCGAGCTGCCCGGGGACATCCTCGCCCGCGCCGAGCGGCTGATCGCCGAGGTCGGCCCGGCGCCGGAACCGCCGGCCGCCGCCCCCGCCCCGCTGGTGCGGGTCGCCCTCGACTGGCCCGAGGGCCTGCCGGACGGCGGGCGGCACGGCTTCGACGCCGTACACCGGGCGCAACTCGAAGCGGCGCTCCCGCGGTTGGCGGCCCAGCTGGCCGCCGCCCTGGAGCCTGCCCCGGCTCCTACCTCCGGTCCGGAGCCGTCCTCGGCCCCGGCTCTGGTCCCGGCGCCTGCTTCCGGTTCGGAGGCGGCCGAGGACGGCCGCGTGCTGGTCCTCGGTTGTGAGGAGCTGATGTACGCGCCGCTGCGCCTCGCCGGTGCCCTCGCCGACCGCCTCGCGAACGGTGCGGAGCGGGTCCGCTACTCCACCACCACCCGTTCGCCCGTCCTCGCGGTGGACGACCCGGGCTACGCCATCCGCACCCGGCTCTCGTTCCCCGCCCACGACGGACCGCGGGACGGCGGCTCGCGCGAGCGCTTCGTCTACAACGTCGCCCCCGGCGCCGACCCGGCCCGCCGCTTCGACGCGGTCGTGCTGGTGATCGACGACGTGGCCGACACCCCCGAGCTGCACGAGGGCGGGCGGTCCCTGCTCGCCCAGCTGCGACAGGTCACCGACCGGGTGGTTCTCGCCGTGCTGCCCTCGCACCGGCCTGCCCGACCGGCGTCCGCGCTGCCCACCCCGCTGCACGGCCCGGAGTTCTCCTCCTACCGCGCCGACGAGGTGTCCTGGCTGCTCAAGGACCTCTCCGACGTCCCGCTGGAGGCCCCCACCGAGGAGCGCGAGGAGGCCGTCCAGAACGGCGGCGCCCACTACGCCGAGTCCCTGCCGGTCGAGTACCAGCCCAGCCCCGAGTACCAGGAGCTGTTCCACCAGGCGCTGCGGATCAGTGCCCGCCGGATCGCGCTCGCCGTCGGCACCGTCGCGGAGACGCTGGTGCGCGAGCGCGGCCGCGGCCTGGTGCTCGCCTCGCTGGCCCGGGCCGGCACCCCGGTGGGCGTCCTGATCCGCCGCTGGCTGGCCTTCGCGCACGGCCTGGACACCCCGCACTACGCGGTCTCGATCATCCGCGGCCGCGGCCTGGACCCGGTCGCCGTGCGCTACCTGGACGCCCACCACAACGCCCCCGACGTGGTGTTCGTCGACGGTTGGACCGGCAAGGGCGCGATCACCCGCGAGCTCGCCGAGGCCCTGGCCGGCACCGCGTTCGACCCCGAGCTGGCCGTCCTCGCCGACCCCGGCCGCTGCGTGCGCACCTACGGCACCCGGGACGACTTCCTCATCCCGTCCGCCTGCCTCAACTCGACCGTCTCCGGCCTGATCTCCCGCACCGTGCTGCGCACCGACCTGATCGGACCGGACGACTTCCACGGCGCCAAGCACTACACCGAGCTGGCCGGCGGGGACGTCTCCGGCGCCTTCCTGGACACCGTCGCCGACCACTTCGCCGAGGTCCGGGACGAGGTGCGACTGGCAGCCGACCGGCTCGCCGGCGCGGACCGCACCCCCGACTGGGCGGGCTGGGCCGCCGTCGAGCGGATCAGCGCCGAGTACGGCATCGACAACGTCAACCTGGTCAAGCCCGGCGTCGGCGAGACCACCCGGGTCATGCTGCGCCGGGTCCCCTGGCGGGTGCTCGCCCGGCGCGGCACCGGCGCCGATCTCGACCACGTCCGGCTGCTCGCCGCCCAGCGCGGCATCCCCGTCGAGGAGGTGGACGATCTGCCGTACTCCTGTGTCGGCCTGATCCACCCCCGCTACAGCCGGGGTGCGACCGGCGCCTCCGGCACGGCCGTCCTGGTGAAGGAGTCCTGAACCCGATGAGCAGTCCCCGTGGTTACCTGGTCGCGAGCGATCTCGACCGCACCCTGATCTACAGCAACCGCGCCCTCGCCCTGGACGTGCCCGACCGTCTCGCACCGCGGTTGCTCTCCGTGGAGGTGCACGACGGCAAGGCGCTCTCGTTCATGACCGAGCAGGCCGCCGAGCTGCTCGTCGAACTCGCCCGCGAAGCACTCCTCGTCCCCGCCACCACCCGGACCAGGACGCAGTACGAGCGGGTCAACCTGCCCGGCCCGACGCCGGGGTGGGTCCCCTCCTACGCGATCTGCAGCAACGGCGGCCGGCTGCTCGTCGACGGCGTCCCGGACGAGGACTGGCAGGCTGAGGTGGCCGGCCGGCTGGCCACCGCGTCGGTGCCGCTGGCCGAGGTGGTCGAGCACCTGGCGCTCTGCGCGGACCCGGAGTGGACGCACAAGCGGCGGGTCGCCGACGAGCTGTTCGCCTACCTGGTCGTCGAACGCGCCGAACTGCCGGCCGGCTGGCTCGACGAACTCACCGGCTGGTGTGCCGAGCGCGGCTGGACCGTCTCGCTGCAGGGCCGCAAGGTGTACGCGGTGCCCGCGCCGCTGAGCAAGAGCGCCGCCCTGGCCGAGGTCGAGCGGCGGGTCGGCGGCGCGACCGTGCTGGCCGCCGGCGACTCGCTGCTCGACGCGGACCTGCTGCTCGCCGCCGACGCGGCCTGGCGCCCCGGACACGGCGAACTCGCCGACAGCGGCTGGACGGCCCCCGGCGTCACCGCCCTCGACCAGGTGGGCGTGGCGGCGGGGGAGGAGATCATCCGGCAGTTCCTGGCCCGCGTCCGGGGCGGCGTGGACGCCGGTGCGGTGGACGCCGTCGTCAACGGCTGAGGCTTCGGCCCCCCGACGTCCCGCGTCCGTCGTGTCGCCTGCTGCTCGGCCCTGGGCGGTTCGGCCCTCAGCCGCTCAGCCGCAGCAACCGCCGCCGCAGCAGCCGCCCCCGCCACCGGACGGGGCCTGCTGCGCGGCGCCGCCGGACGCGCCGCCGGTGACGGCGACGGCCGACAGCAGCTTCACGGTGTCCTCGTGACCCTGCGGGCAGACCGCGGGGTCATTGGCCTGCGCCATCGTGCGGCGGAGTTCGAACGTGGCGCCGCAGGAGCGGCAGCGGAAGTCGTAGCGTGGCATACCCGCAGGGTAGCCCGGTGCCGGCCGGCGTCGCAGGCCGTCCCCGTCAGCGGTGGCTGCCCAGATCCTCCCGGATCAGCTCCACCACGTCCGCCGCCGTCTCCCGCACCGCGGCCAGCTCGGTCAGGAAGTGCCAGTAGTCGGGGTGCCGGCCTGCGGCCTCCAGCGTCGCCACCGCCCGGTCCAGCCGGCCGACCGCCGCGTCCAGCGGAGCCGCGTGCCGCGGGTCCGGCGCCTGCCGGCCCGCCATCGCCAGCCGCTGGGCGTCCCGGAGCGCGAAACGGGTCCGCTCGATCTCCCGGTTCGGATCGTGCTGCACCTCGTTCAGCTGGCGCAGCCGCTCGTTCACCGCGACCACCGAGCCGTCCGCGGTGTCCAGCAACGCGCGCACCGTGCCGATCGCGCCCGTCGCATCCGCCCAGCGCTGCTCGTCGCGCGCCCGCGCCGCCTCGGCGAGCTTCTGCTCAGCCGCGTGCCCCGTCTGCGCCACCTGGTCCGGCACCCGCTGGAGGTCCTGCCAGCAGGCCGTGGCGAACCGCCGCCGCAGCTCACTCAGCGCCGGCTCCACCGTGCCGGCCTTGGTCTCCAGCGCCTGGACGCGGGTCCGCAGACTGGCCACCCGCCGGTCGATCTCCCGCGCCCGCTCCGGCAGGTGCTCCGCGTCCGCCGCGATCGCGTCGGCCCGCTCCTTCACCCGCTCCGCCCGCTGCAGCGTCGCCGCCACCCCGTGCCGGCCCGCCCCCTCGTTCAGCCGGCCCAGCTCCGGGCTCAGCTCGGCCAGCCGGGCCGCCAGGTCGTCCGCCTTCAGCCCCGCGCCGCGCACCTCCTCCAGCGTGGTGGTCGCGCTCAGCAGTGACCGCTTCGCCTGCTCCACCGCCGGCGTCACCCGCATCAGCTGCGACTCGGCGTGCTGCAGCACCGGCTGCAACCGCTGCAGGAAGTCGTTCAGCTCCGCCTGCGCCGCCCCGAGCTGCCCCCGCACGTCCTGCAACTGGTGCCGGGCCCGCGCCGCGGCACCGGACTCCAGCTCCTCGGCGTCCAGATCGTGCGCGTCCAGTGCCGCCAGGTAGTTCACGGTGACCTGGTCGACCCGGCCGGAGATCGCCTCGAAGTCCGCCGCCGCCCGTCCCGCCGTCGCGCCGTCCTCCGCCGCGCGCACCGTCTCCACCGCCAGCCGCACCTCACGCTGGGTGGAGTCCAGCTCGTAGAACGCCTGCTGCGCCGCGTCCCGGGCCGCCTTCGCGTCCGCCCGCACCCCCTCACCGCCGCGCCGGCCCCACCACCCCCCGCCCGTACCGAACGACGCCGCCCCGGCAGCCCCGAGCGCACCGGCGACCACCAGCGGCAACACCAGCACCTCGGCCACCGCACTCCCCGGCCGCCGCCGCCCCCACCCGCTCCCGCCGGCCACCCTCACTGCGCGCTCCCTGCTCCGACCGCTGATCCACTGCCCATTGTTCCCGATCGCTCCATCCCACCGTCACCCCTACCCGTTCCACTCCCCGATCACCTGCACCACACCACCCCCCGGACCAGGTACGCTAGGCAGTCGTCGTGCCCCCACCGGGCCGCGATGGGGGGCGCGTAGCTCAGTGGTAGAGCGCTGCTCTTACAAAGCAGATGTCGGCGGTTCGAAACCGTCCGCGCCCACAGATGAGAAGGGCCAGTTCGGAGGAGTGATCCTCGCGAACTGGCCCTTGGTCGTTCCCGGGGTCCCGGTCGGGCCGCGCCGCTTGCTGCGGGGCCTGCCGG
This sequence comes from Kitasatospora sp. NPDC091207, assembly GCF_044768625.1. Lineage (NCBI taxonomy): Bacteria > Bacillati > Actinomycetota > Actinomycetes > Kitasatosporales > Streptomycetaceae > Kitasatospora > Kitasatospora sp. NPDC091207. The sequence continues at coordinate 25,285 of NZ_JBIVVS010000010.1, read as the reverse complement.
CCGGGGCGGGAGCCGGTCGGTGGGCGTGCGGGGGTGGGCGGGTCGAGTGATCATCGGGTGGGCGGGTAGCTCTGAGGGATGATCGGAGGTGAACGCTGATGGACGGACAGACCCCAGCGGCGCCGGCGGCCGGGCAGGAGGCCGCCCGCGCGCCGGGTGAGAGCCGGGCCGAGCTGTCCTCGCGGCTCAACTGGCTGCGGGCGGCCGTGCTCGGGGCCAATGACGGTGTGGTCTCGACGGCGGGCATCGTGACCGGTGTCGCGGGTGCGTCCGGTTCGCGGACGGCGCTGGTGGTGGCGGGTGTGGCGGGTCTGCTGGCCGGGGCGATGTCGATGGCGGCCGGGGAGTACGTCTCGGTCAGCACTCAACGGGACACCGAGCAGGCCGCGTTGGCGAAGGAGCGGCGCGAGCTGGCGGAGGATCCGGAGGGGGAGCTGGACGAGCTGACCGACTTCTTCCGGGGCGCCGGGCTCGACGACGCGCTGGCCCGCGAGGTGGCTGTGGCGCTCACCGAGCGGGACGCGCTGGCCGCGCACGCGCACACCGAGTTGGGGATCGATCCGAAGGTACTGACCAATCCGTGGCACGCGGCGTTCGCCAGTGCCGCCGCCTTCACCCTGGGCGCGCTGGTGCCGCTGCTCGCGGTCCTGCTGCCGCCGGAGTCCTGGCGGCTGGGGGTGACGGTCCTGGCCGTGCTGCTGGCGCTCTCGGCGTCGGGCTGGGTGAGCGCCCGGCTGGGTGGTGCCGGGCCGGTGCGGGCGGTGCTGCGGAACGTGGCGGGCGGGATGCTGGCGATGGTCGTCACCTACAGCGGCGGGCTGCTGCTGGACCGGGTGACGGGCTAGTGACCGGTACCTGAGCGGGGCCGGGGTCGGGGCCAGTCGACCGGTCCTGCCCGGGAGGCGACCGCCGGGAGGCTGTGTTTGTGTGGGCCCAGACTGCTTGGGAGAGGTGAACCACGGTGACCATGCCCCCGTTCGGATCGAACGACCCGTTCTCCGACCTGCTCAGCCGGTTCTTCGGAATGAGCCCGACGGCCTCCCCGCCCGCCGTGCAGCGGGTGCCGATCGGGCGGTTGTTGAGCGAGTCCTCGCAGGAGTTGCTGTCGCTCGCCGCGCGACGGGCCACCGAGGACGGGAGCGGCTACCTCGACACGGCCCACCTGGTCTGGGCCGCCACCCGGGTGGACGCGTCGCGCCGGATGCTGGAGCGCGCCGGTATCGACCCCGATCAGCTCGGTGAGGACGTGGGCAAGGAACTGCCCTCCGGGGACGGGACGCAGGCGGCGGACGGCCGCCCCGCGCTCACCCCGTCCGCCAAGCGCGCGCTGCTCGCCGCGCACGCCCGGTCGCAGGAGGCCGGCGCCTCGTACATCGGGCCGGAGCACATCCTCGGCGCGCTGCGGGAGGAGGAGCAGCGCTCGGGTGCCGGCACGGCCCTGCGCAACGCGGCGCCCTCGCCGGAGGCGCTGCGTACGGTGATGGAGGGGCGCGGGACGGGTGGTGAGCGCAGTAGTACCGGCGCGCACCCGAGCCAGACGCCGACCCTGGACGAGTACGGTCGCGACCTGACCGAGGAGGCGCGCGCGGGCCGGCTGGACCCGGTGGTCGGGCGCGCCGAGGAGATCGAGCAGACCGTCGAGATCCTCTCCCGCCGCACCAAGAACAATCCGGTGCTGATCGGTGAGCCGGGCGTCGGCAAGACCGCCATCGTGGAGGGCCTGGCGCAGCGGATCATCTCCGGGGACGTCCCGCAGAGCCTCCGTGACAAGCGGGTGGTCGCGCTCGACCTCACCGGGCTGGTGGCGGGTTCCAAGTACCGCGGCGAGTTCGAGGAACGGCTGAAGAGCGTGATCGACGAGGTCACGGCGGCCGAGAAGAGCGTGATCCTCTTCCTGGACGAGCTGCACACCGTGGTCGGCGCGGGCGGCGGGGGCGAGGGCTCGATGGACGCGGGCAACATCCTCAAGCCCGCGCTGGCCCGGGGCGAGCTGAGCGTGGTGGGCGCCACCACCCTGGACGAGTACCGCAAGCACGTGGAGAAGGACGCCGCGCTGGAGCGTCGCTTCCAGCCGGTGCTGGTGCCCGAGCCCAGTGTCGAGGAGACGGTCGAGATCCTGCACGGGCTGCGTGACGCGTACGAGGCGCATCACCAGGTGCGGTTCACCGACGAGGCGCTGGACGCCGCCGCGAGCCTCTCCGACCGCTACGTCAGCGACCGGTTCCTGCCCGACAAGGCGATCGACCTGCTCGACCAGGCCGGCGCGCGGGTGCGGTTGCGCAGCCTGAGCGGTTCCACCGAGTCGATGCCGGTGCAGGACCGGATCACCAAGCTGCGCCGGGAGCTGGAGGAGGCCGTCGCGGACGAGGAGTTCGTGCGGGCCGCCAACCTCAAGACCGAGCTGCGGCAGACCGAGGACGAGCTGGCCGCGATCACCGAGTCCCGCGAGGAGGTCGTCGCGGTCACCGCGGAGGACATCGCGCAGGTGCTCTCGGGCCGGACGGGCATCCCGGTCGCCGAGCTGAACGCGACCGAGCGCGAGCGGCTGCTCCAGTTGGAGGAGCACCTGCACCAGAAGGTGATCGGGCAGGACCAGGCGGTCACGGCCGTCGCCCAGGCGGTGCGGCGCGGCCGGGCCGGGATGGGCGACCCGGAGCGGCCGACCGGCTCCTTCCTGTTCCTCGGGCCGACAGGCGTCGGTAAGACGGAGCTCGCGAAGGCGCTGGCCGCGCTGCTGTTCGGAGACCCGGACCGGATGATCCGATTCGACATGAGCGAGTTCCAGGAGAAGCACAGCGTCTCCCGGCTGGTCGGTTCCCCGCCCGGGTACGTCGGCTACGACGAGGCGGGGCAGCTCACCGAGGCGGTCCGCCGCAAGCCGTACAGCGTGCTGCTCTTCGACGAGGTGGAGAAGGCCCACCCGGACGTCTTCAACCTGCTGCTCCAGGTGCTGGACGACGGGCGGCTGACGGACGCCCAGGGGCGTACGGTCGACTTCCGCAACACCGTGGTCATCATGACCAGCAACATCGGGTCGCAGCGGATCCTCGACCACGCGGGCGATGTGGACGAGATCAGGGACGACCTGATGCGGGACCTGCGGACGCACTTCCGGCCGGAGTTCCTCAACCGGATCGACGAGGTGATCGTCTTCCACGCGCTCTCCCGCAAGGACCTCCTCAAGGTGGTCGACCTGATGCTGGAGCGCAGCCGGCGGCGGCTGAAGGCCCAGGGCGTGCGCCTGGAGGTCACCGACGGGGCCAAGGAGTGGCTGGTGAACCGGGGCCACCAGCCGGAGTTCGGGGCGCGGCCGCTGCGCCGCACCATCCAGTCGGAGCTGGACAACCGGATCTCCAACCTGCTGCTGGACGGCACGGTGCAGGAGGGGGACACCTTGATCGCGGAGGTGGACGGCGGCGAGCTGGTGGTGGCGCTGGCCCGGCCGGAGCCCTCGGCGACGGCGGAGGAGGCCGGGGCGAAGGCCGCCGCGTCGTCGTAGTGGCGGAGTCGGTCGCGTCGGACCGGTCCGGTCACCGGTCACGGGCGGTGTGTCGCGGCTCGGCGCGATCCTGGTCGGCGTGCTTGCGGTCGGCGCGCTCAGGGCCGATGTGCTCAGGCTCGGCGCGCTCAGGGCCGGTGTGCTTCGGGCGTACTCCCGCGGGAGTACGCCCGAACGCCACTGCCGGGTGACGCGGTGGGGCGGGCCCGGGGTCTAGCCTTCCGGGCATGACGCCGCGTACACCCCAGCCGCCGCGGGCGCGCCCCGGGCCGTCGTCGGAGGAGCAGCCCGGCCCCGGCGGGCGCCCCGTGCCCGCGCACGGGCCCGACACGCCTGTGGACGGGCAGGCCGAGCCCTGGCGCCCGCCGTGGGTGCGGGCCGCAAAGGCGGGTTGGCCGGTGGCCGCGGCGCTGGTCGTCGCGGCGGTGCAGGTGGTGGGGTCCACGGCGGCCGCGCAGCACCAGAGCGGGCGGGTCCAACTGGATACCTTCGGCTATCTGCTGCTGCTGCTCGGCCCGGCCCTGTTGGTGCTGCGCCGCCGGTGGCCGGTGGCGGCGGTGGCGGGCAGTTCGGCCGTCACCGGGCTGTACCTGGTCGCCGGGTATCCGTACGGGCCGGTCTTCGCCAGCTGGGTGATCGCCTGCTGCGTGGCGGTCGCCTCCGGGCACCGGCGGGCCGCCTGGGCCGGGCTCGGCGGGGTCTACCTCGCGCATGTCCTGATCACCTTCGTGGTGCCGACGCGCTGGCTGCGCACGCCGCCGCCGACGATCGCCTGGTGGCAGGAGCTGGGGCTGGTGGCCTGGCTGCTGCTGGTGCTGTCGGTCGCCGAGATCGTCCGGTTCCGGCGGGAGCAGATCGCCGCCCACCGGGAGTACCGCCGGCAGCAGGAGCAGCGCCGGGCCGACGAGGAGCGGCTGCGGATGGCACGGGAGTTGCACGACATCCTGGCGCACAGCCTGTCGCTGATCACCGTCCAGGCCGGGGTCGCGCTCGAACTGATCGACAGCAGACCGGAGCAGGTCCGTACGGCACTGGCCACGATCAAGGCGACCAGCAAGGAGGCCCTCGGCGAGGTCCGCCAGGTGCTCGGGACGCTGCGCGGGCCAGGGGTGGCGGCGCCGCGCGGCCCGGCACCCGGGCTGGCCCGGCTCGACGAGCTGACCGAGCAGGCGGAGCGGGCCGGGCTGGCTGTGGCGGTGCGTGAGACGGGCCGCCGGCGCGCGGCGGCCGCCGGTGTCGACCTGACGGCCTTCCGGATCGTCCAGGAGGCACTGACCAACGTGATCCGGCACTCGGTCGCCCGGCAGGCGACCGTCGGCCTGGACTGGACGGACCCGGCCACCCTGGTCGTCACGGTCGACGACCCGGGCCCGGCCGCCGGCGGCGACGCGGGCGGCAGCGGCAGCGGGCTGACCGGGATGCGGGAACGGGTCGCCGCGTTCGGCGGCACCCTCACGGCGGGGCCGCCGGCGGGCGGCGGATTCCGGGTCCGGGCGACGCTGCCCACGGCCGGGGCGGAGGACGAGTGATCCGGGTTCTGCTGGCGGACGACCAGTTGCTGGTGCGGGCGGGTTTCCGGGCGCTGCTCGACCAGCAGGACGACCTCACCGTGGTCGGTGAGGCGGACGACGGCGAGGCCGCCGTCCGCCTCGCCCGCGAACTCCGCCCGGACGTCGTCCTGATGGACATCCGGATGCCCCGGACGGACGGGCTGGAGGCGACCCGTCGGATCGCCGCCGAGCCGGCTCTGTCCGAGGTGCGGGTGGTCGTCCTGACCACCTTCGAGCTGGACGAGTACGTCTTCGAGGCGCTGCGCTCGGGGGCGGCCGGGTTCCTGGTCAAGGACACCGAACCGGCCGAGCTGCTGCGTGCCGTCCGGGTCGCGGCCGCGGGGGACGCCTTGCTGTCGCCGGGGGTGACGCGCCGGTTGATCGGCGAGTTCGCCGCCCGTTCCAAGGCGCCGGAGCGGACCCCGGCGGGGCTCCCGGACATCTCGGCGCTCACCGAGCGGGAGCGGGAGGTGCTGGCACTGGTGGGCCTGGGGTTGTCCAACGTGGACATCGCCCGCCGCCTGGTGGTCAGCCCGCTGACCGCGAAGACGCACGTCAGCCGGGCGATGGTGAAGCTCGGTGTGCGGGACCGGGCCCAGCTCGTCGTGCTCGCCTACGAGTCGGGGCTGGTCCGCCCCGGCTGGCTGGGCTGAGGCCCGCCCGGTCCGGCCGAGCCCGGCTTCTGCCCGGTCTGGCTGGGACCGGCTTCTGCCCGGTCCGGCCCGGTCCGAGCCCGCTCCGCTGCGGTGGGCCTCGTCCGGTGCGTCCAGGCCCGCCCGGTAGGTCGGTCGCGCCCGTCCCGTGACCGTCCCGCGTCCGCCGGGTACTTCCCGCGCGTCGTCCCGCGCCCGGCCGTACTCCCGCGGGAGTACCCCAAGAGCCGCTGCCTGGAGGACGCGGGAGCAGGACCCCCGGCGGGAGGCTCAAGGTGCTTCGGGACGCACCCCGAAGCGGCTGGAGTCCACCGCCGAGGAGATGAACCACCATGTACACCCTGTTGGCCGACCACGACGGGCACTGGCCCGGCCCCTGGATCCTGCTGATCCCGCTGGCCTGGGCCGCCGTCGTGTTCCTTGTGGTCGTCGTCCTGCGTCGGACGTTCTGGCGCCGGGGCTGCGGTGCCGGGGCGGACCACCCGCTCGCCGTGCTGGGCCGCCGGTACGCCGAGGGCGACATCGACGCGGAGGAGTACCGCGCCAAGCGGGCCGTCCTCAACGAGACACGGCGCGGGCAGGACCGAGGGGGCGCGGGGAAGTGAGCACTCTCGATGTCGTACGCGACACCGCCGCCCGGGTCGTCGACGCCGTGAAGGTCTACGGCGTCGGCGACACCGTGGTCCGGGCGCTGGACCACGTCACGGTCGACTTCCCGGCCGGGGGGTTCACCGCGATCATGGGCCCGTCCGGCTCGGGCAAGTCCACGCTGATGCACTGCGCGGCGGGTCTCGACACCCTCACGGAGGGCCGGGCCTACATCGGCGGTACCGAACTCGGCCCGCTCGGCGACCGGCGTCTCACCCTGCTGCGCCGGGACCGGATCGGCTTCGTGTTCCAGGCCTTCAACCTGGTGCCCACGCTGACCGTCCGGGAGAACATCACCCTTCCGCTCGACCTGGCCGGCGCCGCGCCCGACCAGGGCTGGCTGGACGCGCTGATCGACGTCGTCGGCCTCGGCGACCGGCTGCACCACCGCCCGAGCGAGCTCTCCGGCGGTCAGCAGCAGCGCGTCGCCGTGGCCCGGGCGCTCGCCGGGCGACCGCAGGTGGTCTTCGCCGACGAACCCACCGGCAACCTCGACTCCCGCACCGGTGGCGAAGTGCTCGGCCTGTTGCGCCGAGCCGTCGACGAGATGGGACAGGCCGTCGTCATGGTCACCCATGACCCGATGGCGGCGGGGTACGCCGACCAGGCCCTGTTCCTTGCCGACGGCCGGCTGGTCGACCGGATGGAGCAGCCGAGCGCCGGTCGGGTACTGGACCGGCTGAAGGCCTTCGAACGGGGGCGGTCATGAGTTCCGCGACCGCCGCCGCCCGGCTCAGCCTGCGCTCCCTGGGCGCACACAAGCGGCGCCTGATCGCCACCTTCCTCTCGATCCTGCTCGGGGTCGCCTTCCTGACCGGGACGATGGTGCTCGGCGACACCCTGCGCTCCAACTTCGACACCCTGTTCGCCGACGCCAACGCCGGTACCGACGTGGTGGTCCGCAGTGCTGACGTCCTGGACTCCCCGGGAACGCCCGGCGGGGTGCGGGCGCCCGTCGACACGGCGCTCACCGAGCGGTTGCGGGCCGTCCCCGGGGTGGCCGCCGCCGAGGCGTCCGTCCAGGGCGCCGGCCAACTCGTCGGCAGCGACGGCAAGCCGATCGGCGGGCAGGGACCGCCGACCCTGGCCGGCAACTGGCTCACCGACGGCCGGCTCAACCCCTACCGGCTCGCCGAGGGCCGCGCGCCGCAGGCACCCGGTGAGGCCGTGGTCAACCGCGGCGCGGCGAAGGCCGGCGGGCTGCGCATCGGCTCCACCACCGTGCTGCGCACCCCCGATCCGGTGACCGTCACCGTTGTCGGTATCGCCACCTTCGGGGACAGCGCGGACGGGATGGGGCCGAGTACCTTCACCGCGCTGACCCTCGGGGACGCCGAGCGTCATCTGACGCCCAAGGGCGCCGGACAGGCCGGTTCGATCCAGGTCCGCGCGGCGGACGGGATCTCCCAGCAGGAGCTCGCGAAGCGGATCGCCCCGGAGCTGCCGAGCGGGCTGGAGGCGATCACCGGTACGGCGGCTACCCAGGAGAGCACCGCGATGGTGTCGGGGCGGTTCCTGAGCATGTTCACCATGCTGCTGCTGGTCTTCGCCGGGATCGCGCTGCTGGTCGCGACCTTCACCATCCACAACACCTTCGCGATCGTGGTCGCCCAGCGGACCAGGGAGAACGCCTTGCTGCGGGCACTCGGTGCGGTGCGCGGCCAGGTGCTCGGGGCGACGCTGGCGGAGGCGTTGGCCGTCGGTGTGCTGGCCTCGCTCGGTGGGCTGCTCGCCGGGATCGGCGTGGCCGCGGGGCTCAAGGCGCTGTTCGCGGCGCTCGGCTTCGCCCTGCCGACGGGCGGCATGGTGATCAGTACGGCCGCGGTGGTGTTGCCGTTGCTCGTCGGCACGCTGGTCGCGATGGGGTCGGCGCTGCTGCCGGCCGTTCGGGCCGGCCGCACCGCGCCGCTGGCGGCACTGCGTGAGACGGGAGTGGACCGGGCGGCCGAGGGGTGGTCCGGCAGGGCCCGGGCGGTGCTCGGCGGGCTGTTGGTCGCGGTGGGCGTCCCGGTCGCCGTCCTTGGTGCGACGGACGGGCCGTCGGTCATGCTGACCGCCGGTGGTGCGCTGGTCGTCCTGGCCGGCATGGTGGTGCTCGGTCCCGTTGCCGCCGCCCTCGCCGTCCGGGTGCTGGGTGCGCCGCTGCCCCGGTTGCGCGGGGTGTCCGGCACACTGGCCCGGCGCAACGCGGCCCGCAATCCTCGTCGCACGGCGGCCACGGCGAGTGCCCTGATGATCGGCGTCGCGGTGGTCACCCTGTTCACGGTGTTCGGTGCCTCCGTCAAGGCCACACTGGATGCCACGGTGGACTCGTCCTTCGCCGGAGATCTCGCCGTCACCGCGCCCTCGTTCGGCGCGGGCGGCAGCGGGGTCAGCCCCAAGCTGGCGGACGCGCTGGCCCAACTGCCGGAGGTGCGGCAGACGGTGGGTCTCGGCCGGGGCGTCGCGCGGATCGACGGCCACGGGCGGGTGCTGGACGTCACCGACCCGGCACGACTGGCCGGGATCGTCGATCTCGGGCGCGTCGACGGCACCCTCGACGGGCTCGGCACCGACGGCCTGGCGGTCGCGCGCAGTGAGGCGGACCAGCGCGGCTGGCGGCTCGGTCAGCAGGTGAACGTCGCCTTCGCGGACGGCGCGAGCGGTCCGTTCACCATCCGCGCCCTCTACGAGAGCGAGGGTCTGGCCGGCGACTATCTGATCACCCGCCAGGCATGGGCCCCGCACCGAGGGCAGGAGGCGGACACCATGGTCGCGGTCGGGCTGAAGGACTCGGTGCCGCTCGCCGCGGGCCGGGCCGCTGTCGAGAAGGCCGCCGCGCCGTTCGGGAACCCGCAGGTGCAGGACCGGGACCAGTACGCGGCGAGCGCGGCCGGCGGGGTCGACATGATGCTCTCGGTGGTCTACGCACTGCTGGCACTGGCGGTGCTGATCGCGCTGCTCGGAATCGCCAACACGCTGACGCTGGCCGTGCACGAGCGGACCAGGGAGCTGGGGTTGCTGCGGGCGGTCGGTCAGACCCGGGCCCAGCTGCGGGGCATGGTGCGCTGGGAGTCGGTCCTGGTGGCAGCCTTCGGGACGGTCGGCGGCCTCGGCCTCGGGGCCTTCCTCGGTTGGGCGCTGGTGCGGGCCTCGGACAGCGCGGGGACGGGTTCGTTCGCGATCCCGCCGGGACAGCTCGCGGTGGTGCTGATAGCCGGGTTGGCGGCGGGTGCGGTAGCCGGTCTGCGCCCGGCGGGCCGGGCGGCACGGTTGGATGTGCTCCGGGCGATCGCGACGGACTGAGGAAGCCGGACTGAGGAGCCGGACTGAGGAGCCGGATCGAGGAAACCGGACTGAGGAAGCCGGGGCAGGGCCGGGCCGCCCGCTCCTGCCCGGGCCCGGCCGGGTTCGGTCACCCGGCCGGGTGTGGAGCTCAGCCGGGTGTGGAGCTCAGCTGGGGCTGGTGCTCAGCAGTGGCTGGTGCCCAGCCAGGTCCGGTGCTCGGCCCGGGTACTCAGCCGTCCTGAGGGAAGACCTGCCGCAGCAGCGGGTCCGGCAGGCCGCGGCGGTGCCACTCGCGCGGGTAGCCCAGCGAGACCTCCTCGAAGCGGACGCCGTCGTAGTTGGTCACCCGGGGGATGTGCAGATGGCCGTAGATCATCGCGGCGGTGTTGAACCGCCGGTGCCAGTCGGCCGTCAGTTCGGTGCCGCACCACTGGGCGAACTCCGGGTACCAGAGGATCTCGGTGGGGTGGCGGACCAGCGGGTAGTGGTTGACCAGGACCAGGGGAAGCTCCGGGTCGCAGGCCGCCAGCCGCTTCTCGGTGAGCCGGACGCGCTCGCGGCACCAGGAGTCGCGGTCCGGGAACGGGTCCGGGTGGAGCAGTCGCTCGTCCGAGCAGACCACACCGCTGTTGTACGCGGCTTCCAGCGACTCCTTCTTGGTGGTCGTGCCGGGAGCCCGGAAGGTGTAGTCGTACAGCAGGAAGAGCGGTGCGACGGCGACCGGTCCGCCGGCGCCCTCCCAGACCGGGTACGGGTCCTCGGGAGTGACGACACCGAGGCGGCGGCAGAGCTCCACCAGGTACTCGTAGCGGGCGACGCCGCGCAACTGGACCGGGTCGTCGGGGTGGGTCCACAGCTCGTGGTTGCCCGGGGCCCAGATCACCCGGGCGAAGCGCTCGGCGAGCAGGCCGAGGGACCACTCGATGGTGGTGCTGATCTCGGCGATGTCACCGGCGACGATCAGCCAGTCGTCGGGGGAGTCGGGTTGCAGCTTCGCCACCAGGTCGCGGTTCTCCTGGTAGGAGACGTGCAGGTCGCTGACCGCGAGCAGCCGGCCTGCCCGCCCGGGGCCTCCCGTCCGCCCCGACTGCGCGTCACTCTGGTACTCGGTCGTCACTCCAGCCCCCATGTCGTCACCCGGCCGATGTCGCCACAGTACGGGGGCGGACGGGCTTCGCGCCGCAGGTTGGCTGGATCAGTCGTTCGAGCGGCTCGGTTCCGCCGTTGGGTCGGGTGCGTGACCGTCGGAGCGGACTGTGCGGGTGGTCACGGCGGCCACGGCGGCCGGAGCGAGCTGTCGGGCCGCGGGTGCCGAGCTCGCGGGCGCGTGCTGGCCGACGCCGGCTCAGTCGCCGATCTGCCAGAGCGTGCCGTGGCCGGCCACCGTGGTGACGGCGAGGACGGCCAGCCCGGCGATGCCGAGGGCGAGGCCGAGTACGGCGCGCCCGCGGCGACGGGTGCCGCGGACCAGGGCGAGCGTGCCGAGGGTGATGGCGAGCGGGCCCAGGACGATGTTGAAGAGGAGCAGACCCGGCAGGCCGAGGAGGAAGGAGGCGACGGCCAGGTCGTCGGCCTCGGCGGCCCGGCGGCGACGCCGAGCGGCCGTGCCGGTGGCAGTCCCCGCGTCGGTGGCACTCCCCGCACCGGTGCCGATGGAGGAGGAGGTGGTGGTGGCAGTGCTCATGACGGCGGCGGTCCTTCCGGGACGGTGACGCGGTGACGGGTCAGCGTTGCCGCAGGCGGGCGATGCCCTCGCGGGCGCCGAACGCGAGCAGCCAGGCGGTGATGGCGGCGGAGGCGGTGAGGAAGACCGGGAGCGAGGTGTGCGCGGCGGCGCCGATGAGGACGCCCATGGCGACCAGGGCGGTGAGCAGGATCATGGCGGGTCCTTCCGGCGGCTGCCACCGCCTTGGGTTTACAAGTGTTCGCTGAATCCTCCGCCACTCTACGCCGGGCTGGCCATTTTCGGCAAACACTTGTTTACTGAATGGCGTGAGTCACACCGTTGGGGCCAGACAGGCCCAGAAGCAGCAGAGCCGGCGCGCATTGCTGGACGCGGGGCTGCGCCTGTTGGCCGATCAGAACCTCGCGAGCCTCGGTGTCCGCGAGGTCACCCGGGCCGCCGGGTTGTCCCCGGCCGCCTTCTATCGTCACTTCCCGGACCTCGCCGCGCTCGGGGTGGCCCTGGTCGAGGAGTCGCTGGCCAGCCTTCATGTGATGATCCGCTCCGTGCTGGCCGAGGCCGGTGGTTCCGAGGAGCTGATCGACCGGGCGGTGGACGTCATCGAGCGGCATGTGCGCGGACACCGGCCGCATGTGCGCTTCCTGGCGCGCGAGCGGCACGGGGGTGTGCGGCAGGTGCGGGAGGCGATCGACGTCGAGCTCGGACGCTTCGCCGCGGAGGTCGGCGAGGCGCTCGCGCTCCAGCCGGTGTCACGCGGATGGAGTGACGAGGACCTGCGGATGCTGGCCGAGCTGTATGTCGACCACATGGTCTCCACGGCCGCCGCCCTGCTGGAGGCCCAGGAGGGCGACCCGGCCCGCGAGCGGCGCATCGCGGCCACCGCCCGGCTCCAGCTCCGCCTGATCAGCCTCGGTCGCCGCCACTGGCAGGGCGGTTGACGGCACCAGGGGCGCGTCGGGGGTGCCTCGGGGTGTGTCGGGCGCGCGTTCGTAGTGCGGTCGGGTCGGGGTGCGGGGGCACCCTCCGTGCCTGGCCTCCTCGGGGTGGTCGGACTCTTGACATCTCGTCATGTCCGCGCCAGTTTTGGTGCACCCCCACAACGAGAGGTCTCTCATGAAGAAGCCGCTCATAGGCATGTTCGCCGCGCTCCTGTTCGCCGGGGCCACCGCCCTCGCCGGTGCCCCCGCCGCAGTCGCCTCCTCGCCGGCGGGAGCACAGACCGCTCTGGCGCCGACCGCCCTGACGCAGACCGGGCCCCTGGCGCAGACCGACGCCCAGTCGCAGGCCCCGTCCCAGGACCAGCAGGCCCTGGCCGCCGTGAACTTCGCCGGGACGGTGGCGCTCAGCAACTGTTCCGGTTCGCTCGTCCGGCTCCCGAGCTCCGCCGCGACGGACCCGGCGCTCATCCTCTCGAACGGCCACTGCCTGGAGAGCGGGTTCCCCGGTCCCGGCGAGGTGGTCGTCAACCAGTCGTCCAGTCGCACGTTCTCGCTGCTCAACGGCGCCGGCTCCAAGGTCGCCACACTGCGCGCGACCAAGGTGGTCTACGGGACGATGACCGACACCGATGTGTCGATCTACCAGCTGAACACCACCTACGCCGCGATCCAGTCGAGCTACGGGATCGCCCCGCTGACCGTGTCCGCGAGCCACCCCGTCCAGGGCACCTCGATCAAGGTGGTCTCCGGGTACTGGAAGAAGATCTACTCCTGCTCGGTCGACGGCTTCGTCTACCGGCTCAAGGAGGGTTCCTGGACCTGGAAGGACTCGGTCCGCTACACCTCCAGCTGCAACACCATCGGCGGCACCTCCGGCTCCCCGGTGGTCGACGCCGGCACCGGCCAGGTCGTCGCCGTGAACAACACGGGCAATGAGGACGGGCAGCGCTGCACGGACAACAACCCGTGCGAGGTCGACCAGAACGGCGTGGTGACCGTCCGCCAGGGCATCAACTACGCCCAGGAGACCTACGGCATCCCGGCCTGCTTCGCCGCCGGCAACCGCCTCGACCTCACCCGGTCCGGCTGCACCCTGCCCCGCCCCTGACCGGCACATCTTTCCCCGGTGGGCCATCCGCGATCCGCGGGTGGCCCACTCGGCCGTCTACCGGACGGCCGCCTGTCCGGCGGTCGGGCACCGACTGCCGGAGAGTGTCGAACAGTTCCGTTGACCCGATGGAGAGTTGATGTCCACCAAGCTCAGAAGGCTACTGGTCGCCGTCCTGCTGATGCCGCTGCTCGGTCTCGGCCTGGCGACGCCCGCCCTGGCGGCCGGCGCCGAGGCGGAAGCCGTCGCGGCCGGAAGCTCCGCCGGAGGCTCGGCCGCCGACGACCCCGCGGCCGACATCAAGGACCGCCTGGCGGCGATCCCGGGGATGACCGTCACCGAGGAGAAGCCGACCACCACCGGCCACCGCTACTTCCTGCTCACCTACACCCAGCCGATCGACCACTTCCGCCCGTGGCTGGGCACCTTCCAGCAGCGGCTGAGCGTGCTGCACCGGGGCTACGACCGCCCGACCGTCTTCTACACCAACGGCTACACGCTCGGCACCAACCCCTCGCGCACCGAGCCGACCCGGCTGACCGACGGCAACCAGGTCTCGATCGAGTACCGCTACTTCACGCCGTCCCGCCCGGAGCCCACCGACTGGACCAAGGCCGGCATCCAGCAGGCCGCCACCGACTCGCACCGGATCATCACCGCGCTGAAGCGGATCTACCAGCGCGCGTGGCTCTCGACCGGGGCCAGCAAGGGCGGCATGTCCTCGACCTACCACCGCCGCTTCTTCCCGGACGACGTGGACGGCACCATCGCCTACGTCGCGCCGAACGACGTCGACGACCGCGAGGACTCCGCCTACACCGAGTTCTTCCGGACGGTCGGGACGCCGGAGTGCCGCGCCGCCCTCGCTGCCACGCAGCGTGAGCTGCTCGTCCGCCGGGACCGCCTGGAGGCCCGCTACGCGGCCGACAACGCGGCGGCCGGCTCCACCTTCACCACCACCGGCAGCGCCGACCGTGCCTACGAGGCGGGCGTGCTCGACGCCGTCTGGACGTTCTGGCAGTACAGCACCGAGGCGGACTGCGCCAGTGTCCCGGTGGCGGCCACCGCCACCGACGACCAGCTGTACGCGTGGTTCGACAGCCAGTCCGGCATCACCGGCAACAGCGACCAGTCGCTCGCCCGGTACACCGCGTACTACTACCAGGCGGGCACCCAGCTGGGCTCGCCCTCGTTCGACGTCTCGGACCTGAAGGGCCTGCTGCACTACGACTACAAGGAGCTGTACTCGCCGCGCACCTACGTGCCGAAGAGCATCCCGATGCGCTTCGACCCGTCCGCGATGCGCGACATCGACCGCTGGGTGAAGCACTCCGCCGAGCGGATCATCTTCGTCTACGGCCAGAACGACCCGTGGGGTGCCGAGCCGTTCCGGCTGGGCCGGGGCAGTGAGGACAGCTACGTCTACACCGTGGCCGGGGGCAACCACGGCTCCAACATCAGCAAGCTGAAGGCCGACGAGTCGGCCCAGGCCACCGCGAAGGTGCTGGAGTGGGCCGGTCTGGCCGACCCGGCCGCCGCCCCTTCCCTCGCCCAGGCCCAGCAGATCCCGCCGTTCGGGCCGCTGGACGAGGAGGGTCTGAAGCTGGAGTGTCACCGGCTGTAGCGCGGCCGGCCCGACCGGGGCCGCACCGCTCGGGCCGAATCACCCGGGGCCACCCGTCGCAGGCGCGGCGGGTGGCCCTTCGGCGTCCACGCCCACCGGGTGCCCTGCCGGCGACGGAACGCGGACGGCGGAACGCGGAAGGCGGCGAGCGGCCGACGGAGAGCGTTGTGCGCCCCCTCCCCGAAGCAGTGAATCGGTGCTTCAATGCTTTCATGGCCTACCGACGCACCCCCGCCGTACAAGCCCGTCTGGACGCCCAGCGCGAGGCGGTCCTGCAGGCCGCGGTCGGGTTGCTCGCCGAGCGCGGCTACGGCGGCTGCTCGATGGCCGCCGTCGCGGACCGCGCCGGGATCGCCACCGGCAGCCTCTACCAGCACTTCGCCAACAAGGCCGAGCTGTCGGTGGAACTGTTCCGCCGGGTGGTCACCCGGGAGATCGACGCCGTCACCGAGGCCGTGGCCCGCCACGAGACCCCGCGGCAGCGGATCGCCGCCGTGGTCGAGACCTTCGCCGCCCGCGCCCTGCGTGCGCCCCGGCTCGCCCATGTGCTGCTGGTCGAACCGGCCGACGCCTTCGTGGACGCCGAACGCCTGGTGTTCCGGCGGGCGTTCCGCGATGTGATCGCCGTCGAGATCGCCGCGGCCGTGGCGGCCGGCCAGCTGCCCCGCCAGGATCCGGAGCTGACCGCCGCCGCGCTGGTCGGCGCGGTCGGCGAGGCACTGGCCGGCCCGCTCGCCGCGGCCCACGCACCCGTTTCCGGGGATGCCCTGCCCGAGGTGGTCCCCGCCCTGGTCTCCTTCACCCTGCGTGCCCTGGGAGGACGCGATGACAGCGACGCCTGACCCGACCACCCCCGACCCGGCCGCCCACCCCGAGGCCGCCCACCCCGGGGCCGCCCCCGCCGGGGTCACCCCCGCCGAGACGGCCGGCACGGCCCCCCGGACGCACGAGGTCACCAACCAGGTGCCCCTGCCGTTCGGGCACGACACCGCCGCCGACCCGGCCCTGCTCGCGGCCCTGCACCGGTCCGGCGCCGGCTGGGCCGAGGCCGAGCTGCACGAGCTCGGCCGCCTGGCCGGCTCCGAACAAGCCGCCGAATGGGGCCGGTTGGCCAACGAGTACCCGCCCGTGCTGCGCACCCACGACCGCTTCGGCCACCGGATCGACGAGGTCGAGTTCCACCCGCACTGGCACGACCTGATGCGCACCGCCGTCGGCCACGGTCTGCACGCCGCCCCCTGGCGGGACGGCCGGCCGGGCGCGCACACCGCCCGCGCCGCCAAGTTCTTCGTCTGGAGCCAGGTCGAGGCCGGCCACACCTGCCCGATCTCGATGACCTACGCCGCCGTCCCCGCCCTGCGCGCGAACCCGGAGCTGGCGGCCGAGTTGGAGCCGCTGCTGGCCGCCACCGAGTACGACTTCGGGCTGCGCGAGCCGCGCGGCAAGCGCGGGCTGATCGCCGGCATGTCGATGACCGAGAAGCAGGGCGGCTCGGACGTCCGGACCAACACCACCACCGCCGCGCCGCAGGCGGACGGCACCTACCGGCTGACCGGCCACAAGTGGTTCACCTCGGCGCCGATGTCGGACCTCTTCCTGACGCTCGCCCAGGCTCCGGGCGGGCTGAGCTGCTTCATGCTGCCCCGCGTCCTGCCGGACGGCACCCGCAACCGCCTCCACCTCCAGCGGCTCAAGGACAAGCTGGGCAACAAGTCGAACGCCTCTGCCGAGCTCGAGTACGACGGCGCGGTCGGTTGGCCGGTCGGGGAGGAGGGGCGGGGGATCCGGACCATCATCGAGATGGTCAACATGACCCGCCTCGACTGCACCGTCGGCGCCGCGGCCGGCATGCGCCTGGGGGCCACCCGGGCGGTCCAGCACGCCCTGTACCGGCGGGCGTTCGGCAAGGCTCTGGTCGACCAGCCGCTGATGCGCAACGTGCTCGCCGACCTGGTGGTGGAGTCCGAGGCGGCCACCACGGTCGCGATGCGCCTCGCCGAGGCCACCGACCGGGCGCTCGCGGGGGACGGGACCGAGGCGCTGGTGCGCCGGCTGGGGCTGGCGGTCGCCAAGTACTGGGTCTGCAAGCGCGGTCCGGCGCACGCCGCGGAGGCGCTGGAGTGCCTCGGCGGCAACGGCTACGTCGAGGAGTCCGGCATGCCCCGGCTCTACCGCGAGGCGCCGCTGGTCTCGATCTGGGAGGGCTCCGGCAATGTCGCGGCCCTGGACGCGCTGCGCGCCATGGTCAAGAGCCCCGAGACCGTCGAGGCCTTCCTCGGCGAGCTGGACGCCGCCGCCGGTGCGGACCGCCGGCTCGACGCCGCCGTCGCCGAACTCCGCAAGCAGCTCACCGACCTGAGCGATCTGGAGTACCGGACGCGTCGGCTGGTCGAGGCGATGGCGCTGGCCTTCCAGGGCTCGCTGCTGGTGCGCCACGGCGACCCGGCGGTGGCCGACGCCTTCTGCGCCTCCCGCCTCGGCGGCGACCACGGCGCCGCCTTCGGCACCCTGCCCGCCGGCCTCGACGCCGGCGCGATCATCGACCGCGCCCGCCCGGTGCCGGCGTGAACGGCGGACGAGACGGCGGTGCCGGCGTGAGCACGGAGGAGACGGTGGAGGCGGACGAGGCGGCGGAGGTCCGCGGCTTCTGGCGGGCCCTCGGCCTCCCCGGCCTGATCGACGTGCACACCCACTTCATGCCGAAGAACGTCCTCGACAAGGTGTGGGCGTACTTCGACGCGGCCGGTCCGCTCGTCAACCGCCCGTGGCCGATCACCTACCGCGTCGCCGAGGCCGAACGCGTCGTGCGGCTGCGGGAGTTCGGCGTCCGGGCGTTCACGTCGATGCTGTACCCGCACAAGCCGGGCATGGCCTCCTGGCTGAACGCCTGGGCCGCCGACTTCGCCGCCCGCACCCCGGACTGCCTGCACACCGCCACCTTCTTCGCGGAACCCGGGGCGCCCGCCTACGTGGCGCGGGCGGTCGAGGACGGCGCCCGGGTGTTCAAGGCGCACCTCCAGGTCGGCGGGTACGATCCGGCGGACCGCGGGCTGGACGAGGTGTGGGGGCTGTTGGCACAGACCGGGACCCCGGTGGTCGTCCATTGCGGATCCGGGCCGGTGGCGGGCAAGTTCACCGGCCCCGGCCCGATCGGCGAGGTCCTGGACCGGCACCCGGGGCTGGTCCTGGTGGTGGCCCACCTCGGTATGTCCGAGTACCGCGACTTCCTCGACCTCGCCGAGCGCCACCCGTCCGTCCGGCTGGACACCACCATGGCGTTCACCGACTTCGTCGAGGCCGAGGACCCGTTCCCGCGCACCGAACTGCCGCGCCTGCGCGCGCTCCAGGACCGGGTCCTGCTCGGCAGCGACTTCCCCAACATCCCGTACCGGTACGTCCACCAGTTGGAGGCCCTGGCCGGCGCCGGCCTGGGGGAGGAGTGGTTGCGGGCCGTCTGTCACGACAACGCGGCCACGCTCTTCGGCCTCGACCCGGCGGGCTGATCACCGCACCGTCCGCAGGACCTCCAGCACGTCCGCGTGCAGCCCGGGCGCGGCGGCGAGGAAGCTGTCGGAGCGGGCTGTCCAGGCCGCCCCGGTGGTGTCCGTCACCGTCGCGCCCGCCTCGGCCGCGATCAGGGCGCCCGGCAGCAGGTTGCCGGCGTCCGCCCCGTACTCCCAGAACAGCGCCAGCTGGCCGGAGCCGACCTGGGCGACCTGCAACGAGGTCGGCCCGAGACCGCGGATCGCCGGCACCGCGCCCAGGACCGCCGTCAGCGACTCGCCCGCGCGGCGCAGCGCCACCGGGTCCGCGGCCACCAGCGGCGGCTGGGCGGTCCCGGCGACGGCCGCCGGCAGCTCGCGCTCCAGCGGCGCGACGGGCCGCCCGTCCAGCTCGGCGCCGCCGCCTCGTACCGCGCGGAAGGTCCGTCCGCCGAGTTCCGGGGTGTGCACCACGGCCAGCACCGCGACGCCGTCCCGGACCAGGGTGGCGGTGACCGCCCACTGCGGCTGGCCGAGCAGGTACTGCACGGCGCCGTCGGTGGCGTCGCAGAGCCACCACTCGCCCTCGGCCGGTACCGTGCCCGTCAGCTCGTCCGTCACCCAGCCGGCCCGCGGGCGCAGTTCGCCCAGCCGGGCCCGCAGCCGGGCGGCGGCCGGGGCGTCCACCTCGGCGAAGCGCGCCATCAGCTCCTCGACCGTCCGTCCGGGGGTCGGCTCGGCGGGCCGGGTCGCCGCCAGCCGCGCGCCGACCTCGCGCACCGCCGCCTCGACCCCGGGCAGCAGTGCCTTGAGCTCCTGTACCTCGTCCATGGCCGTTCTCCGATCCGTCGCGGGCCGGCGGGCTCTCCCCGGCCGTGCAGGACAAGGAGTACCGTCGGTGCTGCCGAACAGGACGGACAGCTGACCGTTGATGGCGGAGAACGGACATCATGGACCTCTCGACTGCTGATCCGGACACCGAGCTGGACCTGCTGGACCGCCGGCTGGTCTGCGCCCTGCAGGTCGACGGCCGGGCCGAGACCGGCCGGATCGCCGAGGTGCTCGGCGTCTCCGCCCGGACCGTCACCCGCCGGCTGGCCCGGCTGCGGCAGGCCGGGCTGCTGCGCGTGGTCCGGATGCCCGAGGTCGAGGACGCGGCCGTCGGTGCGCTGCTGCTGCGGGTGCGGGTGCTGCGCGGCAAGGTCGACACCATCGCGCAGGCCCTGGCCGATCGTCCGGACGTCCCGTTCGTCGACGTCATGCTCGGGGGCCAGGAGGTCGGCGCGGTGATGCTGAGCGACGCCGGTTCCCGGGACCGGCTGCTGTACGGGCAGTTGCCCGCCACCGCCGCGGTCACCGAGACCACCACACACGCGGTGCTGCACTCCTTCTCCGACGCGGGGCAGTGGCAGGCCGGCTACCTGGACCAGGCCGAGGTGGCCGCCCTGACCCCGCCCAAGCACGAACCCGAACCCGAACCCGAGCACGAGTCCGAGCACGAACCCGAACCCGAGCACGAGTCCGAACCCGAGTCCGAGCCCGCCGCTCCCGCGGCCCGGTCCCGGGGGAATCCTCCGCCCGACGCCCTCGACCGGGCCCTGCTCGCCCACCTCTCCGTCGACGCCCGGCAGTCCCACGCCGTCCTGGCGGCCGCCGTCGGCGCCCCCGAGTCGACCGTCCGCCGCCGGGTGCACCGGCTCGCCACCGCCGGTCTGCTCCGCACCCACGTCACCGTCGATCCGCGACTGTTGGGCATGGCCGTGGACGCCAACCTCTGGCTGGACGTCCCGCCGGGCCGGCTGGCCGAGGTCGGCGCGGCGCTGGCCCGCCACCCCCAGGTGCACGGGGTCTTCGCCACCAGCGGCCCGACCAACCTGCTGGCCACCCTGTTCTGCGCGGACCACGGCGGCCTCTACCGCTTTCTGACCGACACACTCGGCCGGCTCGGCGTCGACCGCGCCGAGACGGCGATCGTCGCCCGCGCGGTGAAGCGGGCGGGCGTCCCGTTGCAGCGTCCACGGCCACGGCCCTGAACCAGGCCCGGCTCACCCCTTGAATCAGCCCCGGTTCACCCCTGAACCAGGCCCCGGCCCACGTCCGGTCCGACGCCGATCCAGCCGCTGACCTGGGCCATTACCTCGGAGGTAATCGACGCTCCGGGCCCGTCCGGGCAGAGTGTGGAGCACCCGGTCGCGCCGACCGCACCGGGATCCGACCACTCTTCCGGAGGCTGATCCGCCATGCCCGCGAACACCCTCGCCGCCGCCCGCCCCACCTCCGCCGCCGACCGGAAGGGCCGGCAGGACCTGCGCCGCTTCCTCGCCCTCGACGCCCTGGTCAGCGGTGGCAACGGCCTCGCCTACCTGGCCTTCGCCGGCCCGCTCGGCGACCTGCTCGGTGTCGGCAGCTCCACCCTGGTCGAGCTGGGCGCCGTCCTCGCGGTGTTCGGTCTCGCGGTCGGCGTCCTGGCCGCCCGCCGTCGCCCGGCCCGCCTCGCCGTGCAGGCGGTGATCGACATCAACGTGGTCTGGGCGGCGCTCAGCCTGGTGGCGATGGCGGTCTGGCTGGAGCCGAGCACCGCCGGGCTGGTCTGGATCCCGGCGCAGGCCGGCACCGTGCTGCTGTTCGCCGCCCTCCAGTTCACCGCCCTGCGCGGCCTCGACCGGGCGGCCCGCTGACGATCGGCGA
Source organism: Kitasatospora sp. NPDC091207 (assembly GCF_044768625.1). NCBI lineage: Bacteria > Bacillati > Actinomycetota > Actinomycetes > Kitasatosporales > Streptomycetaceae > Kitasatospora > Kitasatospora sp. NPDC091207. The sequence goes on along the minus strand of NZ_JBIVVS010000010.1, from coordinate 4,144 downwards.
CGTGACCGGCCCGGCGGCCTCGACCCGGTGGCCCGCTAACGATCGGCCGGTACCGCCGCCCGCAGGAACGCGACCGTCTGCGCGTCGGCCGGGAGGAAGGTCTCCAAGGCCAGCTCGGAGACGGTCACGTCCATGGGTGTGTTGAAGGTCGTGATGGTGGAGAGGAAGGACAGCACCTGCCCGTCGACCGCCACCCGCATGGGCAGGGCGAACGGGAACAGTTCGGTGATGTCCTCCTCGGGCTCGTCGAAGGCCGACTCCGGCTCGGGGTAGGCGAGGACCTCGTCGAACAGCGCCCGCAGCGGCTCCGAGCGGACCCGTGAGATCTGATGGTCCATCCGCTCCAGCAGGTGCCGCCGCCACTGCCGGAAGTTGACGATGCGGGGTGCCAGCCCCTCGGGGTGCAGGGTGATCCGCATGGCGTTGAGCGGCGGTTCCAGCAGGTGCGGGGCCACGCCGGAGAGCAGCAGGCCGAGCGAGCGGTTGGCCGCCAGTACCCGGAAGGTGCCGTCGACCACCACGGCCGGGTACGGGTCGTGCGAGGCCAGTAGCCGTTCCATGCCGGCCCGCAGCGCGTCCATCGCCGGGTCGTCCAGCGGCGTCTCGGGGTAGTGCGGGGCGTAACCGGCGGCCAGCAGCAGGGAGTTGCGCTCGCGGACGGGGATGTCCAATTGCTCCGCGAGCCGCAGCACCATCTCCTGGCTGGGCCGGGAGCGCCCGGTCTCGACGAAGCTGATGTGCCGGGCCGACGAGTCGGCCCGCAGTGCCAGTTGCAGCTGGCTGAGCTGTCGCCGCTCGCGCCAGCCGCGCAGCAGCGCCCCCACGCCCGTCCCCGTACCGGTGTCGATACCCGCTGTCGTCATGACAGGACGGTACTCCCGGCGGGGTCGCCCGGTCAGGCGCCGGTGGTCGAACCGGGGCGGATGATCATCAGGACGACGACCACGGCCCAGAGCAGGTTGAACACCCCGGCCGTCATCGGAAGCAGTCGCAGGCCCTGGACGGCCTTGCCGTGCTCCGGGGCCTCGGCGTCGAGGCCGAGCGCGTCCACCGCCGCCTGCTGCCCGGGCAGGACGAACAGCAGCAGGGAGAGCGCCGCGAGCGCGGTGAGCACCATCGAGACGATCAGCCAGGACTGCCCCAGCACGTCCATCACCTGGGCGACGCCGATGCCCATCACCGGGACGGCTATCCCGAGCAGCGCGTAGACCTGGGTGATCCGGTGCAGCAGGCGCAGGGTGCCGGCCTCGGCGGCGCGGTCCGGCCCACCGGCCAGTGCGGCCCTGGCCCGGCGCGGGAACATGCTCACGGCCACCGCCACCGGCCCCACGAACAGCACCGAGGCGAGGACGTGCAGGCTCAGCAGGAACTTGGCCATGGCGGGGACACCCTTTGATCCAACGGGGGCTGCGCGCCGGGGACGCGGCACGGGCAGCCGGGGCGACCGGTTTCCGCGCCCCGAGCAGGCACGCTAACACCCGCTTATCCGGGCCGCCGTCGCCCGGGTGGAGCCACCGTTCTCGCGGGGCCGGTCGCCCCCGGGGGGCCCGTTCGTGGGACCCGGCCGGGTGCTCAGCCCGCCGGCGGTGTCAGCACCACGACCCGCGGTTCGGTGGTGCTCACCACCGAGACGACCGCTCCCAGCCGGGCGTCCGCCCAGTCGAGCAGGTGCAGGTCCTGGTGGCGGCTGCGCAGCGGCCGGTCCGCCGGCACGTCGAGCGGCAGGGCGGAGAGGTCGACGGTGGCGAGGGTGTCCAGGCCGGCCCGTCCGAGCTTGATCAGCGACTCCTTCCGGACCCACAGCCGCAGGAACGCCTTCCCGGGCTCCGGGTGCGCCTCGACCTGTCGTAGCTCGGCCGGGCTGAGGACCCGTCCGGCGACGTCGAGGAGCGCCCCGCTGCGGTCGGTCAGCTCGACGTCGACGCCGACCGGCTGGTACCCGGCGGCGGCCGCGACGACCCCGCGGGTGTGCGAGAGGCTCACCTGGACGTCCGGGTGGTCCGGCAGGTAGGGCCGGCCGTGGTCGCCCTTGCCGCAGTCGGGGCAGTTCTGGGCCAGCGTCAGCCCGGTGACCGGCACGCCGAGCAGCCGGGCGGCGCAGAGCCGGACCAGGATGTGCGCGGCGGTGAAGTCCACCCGCCCCGACGCGTGGCGGAAGCGTGCGGCGCGCTCGCGCTCGACGGTGGTGAGCAGGTGTTCGCCGGCTTCGGGGTGCCGCAGGACATCGGCGCTCGCCGAGACGGCGGCGAGCGGAGCGTGCGGGTCCTGGTCCTCGGGAGTCATGGAGCCAACCTAGCGGGGGCCGACGGGAGCGCGGTCGCCCGGACTGCTTGGGATCGGTCCTGATGGTCTGTAGGGTGTGGATCGTCCGATTTGGTGTTGGATGTACCGGATGTATCGGATATCGGCTGGGATCAACTGAAACGCGGCAGGTTGTGCGACCTGCCGCGTTCTCTCTGCGCGGAGGAATGTGTCGATGGATCAGGGCATTGGCTCGTCGGATCTCAGAACAACCGCCTCGACGATGCCGCCGGCCGCCCGTAGGCGCCGGACGGTTCGGCTGGCGGTGGCGACCGCCGTCGCGGCGCTCCCGATGGCCGCGGCGCTGACGGTGGGCTCGGCCGCACCGCTGGCCCCGCCGCTGGGGGCCTGCTCCGGGCCCGACTGCCCGGCCACCTGGCCGTCACCGCCGCACAACGGGGACTTCCCCGGGCGGGACGCCTCGATCAACGTCTTCACCGGTGGCGACTACACCGTGAACGGCCGGGCCGCCGAGGCCGAGGGCAAGGTCGTCACCCTGGGCGACCTCACCATCGACAAGAGCCAGGGCGGTGGCGCCTTCAACATGGGCGTCGTCGGGGTCGGTTCGCGGGTGGTGCCGCCCAACGGCAGCGACTTCGTCACCGTCGGCGGCAACGTGGACGTGAGGACCGGCAACCAGATCCTCATCGGCGGCAGCGACTCCCACGGCCCGGCCTTCGGCAACCTGCGCTACGCGGGCACGCTCACCGGCACCGTCAGCATCGACCCCACCGGTCAGGCGATCCAGGATCCGGACGCCGCCGCGCCCTACCAGGCGGTGCTGACCCAGATCGAGGAGGTCTCGGCCTGCGTCGCCAAGGCGACCGCCACCGGCACGGTCACGGTGACCAGCAGCGAGGCGACCTTCGCGGGCGACGGGACCAGCATGAAGCAGGTCTTCAACGTCACCCAGAACCTGGGCTCGGCCACCCAGCAGATCGGACTGGTCTTCGCCAACATCCCGGCCGGCGCCACCGTCGTCGTCAATATGCTGGGGGCCGCTCCGATCATCAACACCTACACCGGCACCGGCCTGCCCGGCGACCAGACCACCGAGATGCGCTCCAGGCTGATGTGGAACTTCCCCACGTCGACCAACGCGCAGATCCTCGGCAGCGCGCAGTTCCAGGGCTCGGTCATGGCGGGCAACGTGGGCGGCACCACGACCATCGCCCAGCCCGGCATGAACGGCCGGGTGTACCTCGCGGGCAACCTGATCCAGACCGGCAACGGCGGCTACGAGATCCACAGTTACCCGTTCGACGGGGACCTGCCGGACTGCGTCGTGACGCCCAGCCCGACGCCCACGCCCACCTCGCCGTCCCCGACCTCGCCGAGCCCGACGCCGACCTCGCCGTCCCCGACCTCACCGACCCCGACGTCCCCCAGCCCCACGCCGACCTCGCCGTCCCCGACCTCGCCGACCGTGTCGCCCACCACTCCGGCGCCCAGCTCGTCGAGCCCGGCCCCGACCGGCCCGACCACGCATCCGACCGGTCACCGGCCCACCGGTCACCGGCCGACCAGTCACCTGCCGGCTCCCGGCTCGTCGACCGGTGGCGGCGGTGAGCTGCCGTCGACCGGCGCGGGCAACGGTCCGCTGGTGTTCGGCCTGGCCGGCGTCGGTCTGCTCGGCCTCGGCGGTCTGGCCGTCCTGGCCGCCCGCCGCCGCGGCCGCCACAGCTAGTCCCAGTCCGGCGGCGCCTCGGCGCCGGACCACCGTCGGGGGGGCCCGGGGCCCCCCCCCCCCGGCCCCCCCCCCGCCGGGGGCCCCCGCCCCCCCCCGCGGGCCGCCCCCCCCCCCCCCCCCCGCCGGGGCGCCCCGCCCCCCCCCCCCCCCCGG